>CAWFFV010000035.1:0-7662 GCA_963814985.1 uncultured Chloroflexia bacterium
CATTGATGTCTATCATCGGCATCTTCGGTGGCATTCCTTGTGACACTTTTGTGACGATCCTCATGTAAGCTACAACCATCGTAGCTTTATGTAGTGCCTCGGCCTCAAAGAGAGCTACCAATAGAACACAAAGGAACCATTAAAAGCTGATTAAGAAGGTACAGGAGGAAGAAGAAACACCATATTAGATTTACATAATAGTAATAGTAATATTATAAGGACAAAGACGCAAAAGCTAGACAAAACCACCTGAATGAATATATACTAGAAAAAGGGAGATATGTCCATCAATGTGCCAATGGCTCTCCTCACCCATTCATACCTGAGTCTTCAAGCCGGAAGATATGGCTGATTAATAAGGAGAACATCAACGGCCCTGGTGACGATTAATTCCTATACGTTCTATTCCAAAATGACAACAATGACACATATCTGCAATTTTAAGAGTGCACCAAAACCGAAACGTGTCTTATATTCAAGGAAGGAAGTAAACGTGCTGCGAAAAACATCTCTCGTTGGCTCCAGGCTTATCGTTACGCCATCATATCTATGACCGCTGTCATCGTTACACTGGCTTCCTCATTGCTCTTTCTCTCTCGTGATATGGCCCCTCAGCTCCATGCCATTCTTGGCCCTAATCCCAATGTGAATAACCGAGGACAGGGTATTGCAAACGTTTACACACCTGCTCCTACTTCAACCCCACCTGTACCTACACCTACTAACCCACCTGTTATACCTACGCCTACTCCAAACCACCCATTACACCTACTCCTCCCGGACCCTACCGTTCACCTACACCTACCAACCAGCCCGCACCCACTGATACACCCACATCATCACCAGATGGCAATCTTATTCAGGATAGCAGCTTTGGAGCGAGCCGTAACCTTTGGGTCTATGGAGGAACAGCTCCACCAGCGCGTTTGCAACGGTAGAGAACACAAACTGGTAGCTATTCATTAAAGTTGGGATTGAGTAGCGGACAACAAGGTAGCTCCACAGCCTATCAAACTGGTGGTTAACCGGAGCAGGACGGCAAAACCGCTACGCTCAGCTTCTACTACTGGCCTGCCAGCAATGACTCTGGCACCTATGCCTGGCAGGAGGCAGATATTGTCGATAGCAACGGCAACATTATTCAGCAGCTTTTCGTGGATACGACCGATGATAACGGCTGGATTCTGTTGTCGTTTGATCTGTCATCTTCCGTGGGACAAACCATTGTTTCGGAATTCGGTTTCCTCCGGATCATGAGAACTCTAATGGTTACGCTTACTATACATATATGTATGTTTAATGATGTGTAATTAAATGTCAAGCTAGGCAAAAGAGAGGATCACTTCCCAGATCTGCTCCCCACCTGCGGTGGCTGGCTCTTCTTTCTTTGTCGGTACAGAGTTTGCGGCGCAAACTCCACTGACAATAAAGCATAAGCGAAGGAGTCGCGACGCTGGAGAAATCCCAAAAAGGGGCCTGAGTAGTTACGGGTAATCGCATCTTATTGACCCCGGCACACATATACACAGTTTTGGATAACACATATTTTACAATTTCGTTGTATACTTATGCTGGACGTTTTAATTCGTCTAGCATCGTCTGGACGCATCAGCACGTATCAAAACATGGGCACCGTGGAGCTATTCTATGAGTAAATGCTCGTATCTGGCTCTTGTTTCTTGTTAGAGGAAGACATGAACGACATATCTAAAAGGGAACAAGTAAAAAGGTGCCCAGCAATAATTCCGGAGATACGTGGAATGCGAAAATCTAGAGTTGGTCTGGCGGCAGGAGGCACCTCACCAGATGCAAACATACAGCCCACATTTCCTCGGCAGGTGCAACTTCCACAGCAGTACTTCACAAGCAACCTCTCATACTCAGCAATGGATACCATCAGATCCTTCACATGTCATATCTTCAACCAAACCGCAAACCACAAAAAATACTTCAAGCCTCTCAGCTATCACCAGCCGTTTCAACCAGATCCGCAGGACAAATTCATTCTCATTATTGATGACTCTCAAACAGTGCGCAAAATCGTTGAAGCATGCCTGCACAGAAAAAACTTCAAAGTCTGAAGCTTTGAGGATCGCATGGAGGCTATGGGCTGGCTGGCTAAACCCCAATCATACGTGCCTGATCTCATTATGCTCGATATTGTTCTTCCAAAGTTGGATGGCTATGAAGTTGCACGCCGTCTGAAAGCAAAACCGCAGTTTAGTAATACAGTAATCGTCGTGTTTACCAGTCGCGATAAAGTGTGATGGAGCGCCTTTAAAGGGCGCCTCAGCCAGGAGCAAAAGGCTACCTTACGAGCCATTTTAAGACACAAGAACTTCTGACCGTCATAGTATCTCACCTCGGCACATCCGCATAAGAAACATTCTAAGGGATCTTCCGGTAGGTACTGACCTTTCGCAGAGAGCGCTTTTGCTAATAGGTATGAGTTAGCCGAAGAGGAGGAGGGATGTTCTCCTTCTTCGGCTGAGCTCACAGATTGCGTGTGACCAGCAAAACCCAAATCTCACGGTTCCTTCGTGAATTTCTCACACAAGTGGAGTCTCCACAAGTAAGTGAGATGGCTCGCAATCACCCCAAGCTGGCCTACCAGCAATTGGAATGGTGGGCCATTGGCAGAGGCAGACCCCTGCAAGTGCATAGTACCAGGCCACCAGCCCGCATATAATGCCCAGCCACGACCAACCATAAAGCTAGCAGTATTACCTCCTGCCAATTCTCCAATAGCCAGGAAGAAGATAGGTCAAAAACAAGAGGCCGAGGACGACGAGGAGCGCAATATTGGTCCTAAAGTACCCAAAAACAGCACCGCAGTAAAAATCGTCCAACACAAGAAGAAAGAATCAGAGCGCAGAGCGGAGTGCACCCTCCAAATGAACCACGTATGCATAGATCCAACTCCAGGGAGAAAGGTGACACCAAAAGCTCCCGAAAAAGCCATAGGCGGAGAAGATAGTCGCTGCAAGAGTGTTCTGTTTCCTAAACTCAGGCAGCCCTACGAGAGTTTGAACAATACCTTACCATAGAAAAGAGCAGCTCCAACAGCGAGATTGATGCCCACACCGTGAGAAGGAACAATAAAAGCCCGCATAGCTAGCGCCAAGAATGGCAGTGGTGAACGCCAGAGCGCTCATCCCAAGCAAATCGGACTCGCTATAGTACTCACTACAGGTTCGACATGTTCACGACCTACTTGAGAAACATAGTGATACAGGTTGGAATCTCCACCTTTCACTGAGAGATGAACCATGCAACAATATTTTCAGGAAGGGTGCAGTGACTGAAAATGGCACTGGGCACCACTCGATGCCGAGGAAAACCAATGCAGAGAGAGCAAAAGTTTAATCTCCCAGTGCATTGCACAACAGTAAAGTAATCACATAAATACACTATCGTTTGGCGATAGTCTATTTATAGCATGGAAGATGCATGATGTCAAGCGCAACTGTTCGTTACCAAAGAGACACTCCTACTAATACATCACATTTTCACCGTATTCGGATAGAGCAGTGGCTCCAATAGTACCAATTAGGAGAAAAACAGTGTAGAAGACAGATAAAAAGCGTGATATTCTTTAAAGGAGGGTACAATGAAATATTATATTACTTATCGCATCACACATCCTCAGTATACCCCTACGACAGCGACAGGTGTAGTCAGAGCCCGTGGATTCCAGAAGTTGAAGAAGCCCATTCAGGCAAGAGGGATTAAGAAATGGAAGACACAAGACTACGCTGTCGAGATTTTAAAGAGAATTTGCCAGCATCGAAGATTTTCAACGCATTCGCGTCGAAGGAACACACTAACAGAATAAAAGTACCAAATCTCAGGATACCCCTTGACAAATATCGCATCTATGTGTAAAATGCATGTGAGTGTTAATTAATGGATACTACAGTAAGCATAGACACAGTTCGAAGCATAGAGATGTATATTGATAACTTATTGGGCAGAAGAGACATTTGAGTCGAAGGTTGCTCAAGCACAAAACCACATGAGCAATATCATGTGTCTGAAACGAAGGGCCAGGCAAAAGGAAAGGAAAGGAAATAACAATGATCAACAACACGATCAACGACGCGACATGGAGTCTGAGCAAAGTCTTTCCAGGAAGCAAATCAGGCAATCACAGACAATGCTGTTGCGATACAAGAACAGAATGTACACTTAGCCCAAAGTATTTTCGTCAAAGGGATCGAAGTACTCAAGAAGAATACTCTGAGCACCCGTACCTTAACCAGGGAATTAGTTGAGCAAACCGAGAAACAACAAGCTGCTCTTCAGGCATTAGCCCATGAGGCTGTAGATGCATACGTAGAGTTCCTCTATGCCCCACTCTCTTACTACAAAGAGGCCGTCGAATTTGCAGAGACAGCGGCTAAGTAAAGTAACCGTCTGCAATGCTTTCATATGGAAACCCTCATCATGTGAAAGCATTGCAGTTCATGTCTCACTTTGCCTAAAGTGACGTATGACGAACAGCCAGCTCATCCATCACATTTGCCAATAATTTTGCCATGCCAGGTACAACCTGGCTCTTTCCCAGTGCAGGAGCTATCCGTATGAAGTCGATAATTATCAAGGCTGATAGCCCAGTAGATAGAGCCTGTAGCAAAAACGAAAGCGCCTGATGGAGCAATATAATAGGTAGTATTGCTGAAGTCGGGCTTATTGTTATTCGTTACTGTGGGAGACGTACCTATAACCTGTAACCCTGAAGGCGTAAATCCATTATCGAAGACGCGATCCCATTCATATCCCACAAAGTCACAACCATACTGCGCTCCCCTTCTCAGGTCAGTTCCACTCAAAAGAGAGCTTTTTGTCTGGGAACTGATCTGCCATGAAAAGCCCCACTGTTGATGGGTCAGATTAGAATACATAATACCGATCAGAGCATTCTCAGGACGGTGAAGAACGGGATCCCGCCAGAGGGCTGTTACACGAGTATTATCCTTACCATAGAACGGATCTGACGCGAGTGTACCATCGTCTGATGACACTTTATAACAGATAATGGTTCTATTCGGCTTACCAGCACTATCTGGCCCAAAACGCATTTGCCAATAGGCAGCATCCGCTCCCAAAAAAGCCAGATTTACACCCTGATCACGCGCATATTCTACACCATCGCGCATCTCTTTTGTCCAATATTCATCATGACCAATTGAGAGATAGGCCCGGTGTTGTAGTAGCTGTCCAGGATTTGTATGTAAATCGACGCTACTGATATAGGAGAGATCATAGCCCTGTCTCTCCATCCAACGAATTGCATTTATTTCATATACAAGTACCTGACTCGACCCCTGTCCTGAGGTATAGGGTCGATCAAACGATACCTCCTGACCTCGTGGTAGGGCTGCATTTTCTCCTATATGGGCACTGCTATCTGCATCGTAGAGACTAATCCCCCCCAGTCATTGTATGCAGCATAGGTTGTATCGGCGGTGCAGACCACATATTGTGAGTGTGTATTGCCAAGAACATCAAACGGTACATAAGTTTCTAAGCCATGCTGCAGCTCCGTAAATTTAGCCAGGTAAACACCTGTCACCCAGTCAGGTGGCACTTCGACCGTGTAGGAAGGTTGCCAATTTGCCTCAACAAGGCCCACCTTGTGGTTTATACTGCATGAATGACAATCAACTAAGGTTTGTGTATCCAGGTTATAATAACCTTGTGCATGCCCTGTCAAGGTCACCGTCAAGGCCATCAACCTCCCACCACTTCCACCATACCATCCCATTCGGTAGATATCTACTGAATATTGTACGCCTTCATACTCCGTACTGACATAGAACGTTATCGTTTGTCCTACTGCCACAGAAGTTGCACCTGCATAAGCCTGTATTTGTATAGAGGCCTCCCTCTGTACGGGAATTTCCCACTTACTTGTACCCAATTGGGCATTCTCACTCATAATCACATTACTTGTCGTCTTCGTTGCTTGTGTGCTCAATCGAACAGGACTATTTGCATGCGAAAGCTGCAAACCTGGGGCAAAGAGAACAACCATTATACTTCCAACCAACGCAAAGACCACTACAGTGATCACCACACTCCACTGTCTCACACTACCTCCAAATTAAGACTAGGATTTAAAAACATCTGAACAGTTACCATTATTAACGTAAATAGTCATCTATAGTATGCTTTGCTAGCATTAAAATACCATTATTTTATATATTTATATATTTGAAATAGTAGATGTAATTCAAATTACTGTATCGCCTATTTAACGATAATCTTATCAGTTATTACCTGTAAGAAGGGTAAAATGTTCTGGTCGTAAACGTAACTACTCAGCCCCCCAGTTCCAGATTCCTCAGCGCCGATGGCGCTTCGCAGGCCATTCATGAGTCATTCCGGTAACTATTCAGGTCCCCTTTTCCAGATTCCTCAGTGCCACCACAGGCGCTTCGTAGGTTTTGTTGGCAGCGGCAGGGTTTGCGGCGCAAACCCTGCCGCTGCCAACAAAACGAGGGCGAGTCACCGCAGGTGGTGAGAACACCTGAATAGTTACCGGGATGACTCATGAAACAAGAGCGAGCCACCGCAGGCAGCAAGCAAACCTGAGTAGTTACTCTTAAACTTTCAGCAGCGCAATACCGGATGGCCCCTTGAGCACAAAGGGCTGAGTGATAGTATTACCGTATAAATCCTTATAGACACCAGCAGGCAGCGTAACAGTATACGACGCCGACGAAGAAGGATTTACGATAGTTTTTCCGTTAGAAAAATCTCTCATGTAGACATTTTGAGATTGATACATCCCACTTGTGGCATGGCCTACGTTTGCATTATACTCAGGAATGAGATTTCAGGTAACCATAATTTGATCCACTATTCGAACTTCTTGCAATGTAGACATAGCTGTGAGCTCCTTTCACCAGAAGGTAGTTTGCTACCACCCACTGTTTCTGCTCCCGGGTTAGATTGTGATAATCAAAGTTAAAGACCAGGAGTTGCCCCTTCTTCTGTACGGCAATATCATGAGAAAAACCTGCTTCCAGTTGCCAGTTGCCATCAGTGGTATAGCCATTTGGACCATCAGTATACGCACCTTCACTAAACGCGAGGTCCGTATAAGGGAGCAGTTGTTCATTGAATGCAAGCGACTGCGAGGTGACGCCTCCGTTGTCAGGACAGAAATTCATTTCCATTGTTGCTCTGGCCTGATAGTTATGAACAGCACTATACATAAACTTTGCCCAATTTACGACAGTCTTAGCATACACAGGTCCATGAATGCTTTGAGCATCTCCATACAGATACTTCCACACCTTTGAACCATGCGAATCGGTCATCCAGACGCCACAGCGACCCTGCGATGCAGTGTTATCCAGGTTGACATTGTCAAAAGCAATACCATCATACTCGATAAGCAAAAGCTGGATAGATCCAATTTTGCAGCATAAATTGCAGCACAGAAGGGTTTGTAATATCCAGAGGTACGTTGGGATCTCCAAATTCATAGGCAAGAGTTTTCTTATCACAAAGGTAAACTAGCCAGTTTGGATGATGAGCCAGAAACCAGCTTTTATCATAATAGACAGGAAAAGATGTGTTACCTTGGATATCCACTGGCTCTATCAAATTTCGTATAAAACGACTTGTGAATTGTGCGCGGATCTGTAGGTA
>CAWFFV010000036.1:0-9582 GCA_963814985.1 uncultured Chloroflexia bacterium
CGTTCAGGTATGGGCAAGCAATCTGATCCTCTAAGGAATTGGATCTCCGGCCGGAACCAACCCTCACGGCGATGGCAGAGCGCATCCGATCCACAACTTCTTGAAGACCTCTTGACTTAGAGCGCTCTAAGTATTTTATACTAGGGACATGTCACGTGATATTACTACAACGAAACCAGAAGCAACCTTAACCATTAAGCAAATGGCCGCCCAGAGCGGCATGAGCGAATATACGCTGCGCTACTACGAGAAGATTGGGCTCATCGAGTCAATTCCACGTGAGAAGAGCAGCGGCCATCGACGCTATAGCGCGGATACCGTACAGATAGTGGAGGCGTTTGCGTGTCTGCGCGCAAGTGGCTTTTCCCTGAACGACATGCGGCGATACTTACGGATGTGGGAGCAGGGTGATGAAGCCGCCGCCGAGCAAAAATCGCTCTTTTTGGCGTACGCCGAAAAAGTCGCGGAGGAAATCCGGCAGCTCACTATCCGACAACGATATCTGAGTGGGAAGGTGGCGTACTGGGATGCGCGTCTCAATGGCAACCTGGAACTGGCGGAGCAGATTGCTGCTCAGAACGGGGAGATTGCCAAAGAGTTGAAATAACGAACGGCAAAGAAACGTCTAAGGAGAGTAAAATGCCTACGATGAAAGCTGCGCGGGTGCCTCGCGCAGGTGGCAATTTTGAATTGGTCAACCTGCCTATTCCTGAACCTCAAGCCGGTCAGGTACGCATTAAAGTGGAAGCCTGCGGTATCTGCCACAGCGATGCTGTTGTAAAAGAAGGTGGATTCCTACCAGTCGAATACCCTCGTATTCCAGGTCACGAGGTAGCAGGTGTTATTGATGCAGTTGGTACAGGTGTTCGTTCCTGGCGCGTTGGTCAGCGCGTTGGCGTCGGCTGGCATGGAGGACACTGTTTTGTTTGTCCCCCTTGTCGTCAGGGAGACTTCATCAATTGCGAAAATGCCCGGATCACCGGAGTTTCCTATGATGGAGGATACGCCGAGTACATGGTGGCCCCGCAAGAGGCTCTTGCCCTTATCCCAGATGAACTCAAGGCAGCCGAAGCAGCACCATTGCTTTGTGCGGGTGTTACCACCTTTAATGCACTACGCCATAGTGTTGCCAAACCGGGAGATCTTGTGGCCGTACTAGGTATTGGTGGCCTTGGACATCTCGGAATCCAATTCGCCAACAAACTGGGTTTCAGGACCGTTGCCATATCGCGTGGGCAGGACAAGAAGCCATTGGCTCACGGGCTAGGCGCAGATGACTACATCGATAGCGAAACCAGCGACCCTGCCCAGGAACTCTCGCGTATGGGCGGTGCACGCGTGGTTCTCGCAACAGCAACAAGTGGCAAAACGTTCGCTTCGATCCTCAACGGGATAGGAACGAATGGTCAACTGCTCGTTGTCGCAGCACCCAGCGACCCAACAGAGCTCTACCTGCCCTTACTCATTACGGGTAGACGCTCCATTCAAGGGTGGGCATCTGGGACAGCGAAGGATTCCGAAGAGACACTGAGCTTTAGCGCGCTTCGCCATGCCCTTCCCATGATCGAGACATTTCCGCTAGAGCGCGTGAGTGAAGCGTATGAGCGCATGATGTCAAATAAAACGCGTTTCAGAACTGTGCTAACTCTACAATAATCAGGTCTACAATCGACCCAGTGGCCCACAGGTACGCGTACCGTAGAGGGAGCCATTAAAGGCGAAACAGAAGGGAAAATTACAGATGCGCTTAGGATTACAAGTTGCCAATTTCACATGGGCTGGAGGCCCAACGCAAATAGGTGAAACTTTTGGACGTATTGCTGAAAACGCTGATAAAGCAGGTTTATACAGCCTCTGGGTCATGGATCACTTTTTCCAACTTCAGTTTATCGGACCCTCTGAGTTAGAAATGCTGGAAAGTTGGAGCGCGCTGGCCTTTGCAGCAGGACGTACACAACAAATCAAACTTGGTACATTGGTGACGGGTGTAACGTATCGACATCCAGGCATTTTACTGAAAACGGCCACAACGCTTGATGTTCTCTCGCAAGGGCGCAGCTATTTTGGCATAGGAACTGCCTGGTATGAAGAAGAGCACCTTGGTTTAGGCGTTCCCTATCCTCCACTAGCAGAACGGTTTGAGCGGTTGGAAGAGACACTACAAATTGCCCATCAGATGTGGTCCGGCGAAGATAAACCCTATCAGGGCAAATACTACCAGCTAGCACGTACCCTTAATTCTCCACAGTCAATTCAGCGACCTCATCCACCAATCTTAATTGGCGGTTCAGGTGAGCGCAAGACGCTACGACTGGTTGCCCAGTATGCTGATGCCTGTAATCTTTTTGCCTATCTAGGCAAGGACGAGATGCAGCGTAAATTCGATATTCTTCGTGAGCATTGCCAGAAAATTGGTCGTCCTTACGAACAAATTGAGAAAACAGCACTGGATATGGTCAACATTTCACGCAACGGAGGCAATGGAACGCTCTCTCCCGCTGCAGCAGTCGAACATTTTGCAGGATTGGCAGAACTGGGCATTGATCATGTGATTCTCGGTTTACCAGATCCAACTAACCCCGAAGTTTTTGAATTACTTGCGACGGAGATTATCCCGCAGGTTGAGAAACTTCACGTTGCAGGCCGCTAAATCCATCCAACAGGGAATGAGTCATCCCGAACTTTTGAAAAAGTTCCCAAAACCGGGGGTGCAGGGTTTCCCTGCCGGGGCTTGCGGGTTGCCAAACCCTGGTGTCCCCAATAGCTTCTTTTTCCTCTCTCTCCGCCGCAAGCGGCGAGCAAAAGAAGGAAAAAGATGTTTTTCGGGGGCACCCCGAACCCCGGCAGAAGGCTGCCGCCCTCTGCACTCCCGCTTGCCAAATAGGTAAAAAGGGCATTTCATGTCCCGGAAAAGTTCGGGATGACTCATTTGTTGGGACCTATGATAGCATAGTATCCTGGTAATATTATAAGGACAAAGACGCAAAAACTAGACAAAACCACCTGAATGAATATATACTAGAAAAAGGGAGATATGTCCATCAATGTGCCAATGGCTCTCCTCACCCATGCATACCTGAGTCTTCAAGCCGGAAGATATGGCTAATTAATAAGGAGAACATCAACGGCTCTGGTGACGATTAATTCCTATACGTTCTATTCCAAAATGACAGGCAATGACATATATCTGCAATTTTGTAGAGTGTCACAAGAGTCAGACGTGTACTCTATTCAAGGAAGGAGGGTAAGACGTGTTAGAAAACATCTCTCGTTGGCTCCAGGCTTATCGCTATGCCATCATATCTATGACCGCTGTCATGGTTCTATTGGCTTCCTCATTGCTCTTTCTCTCTCGTGATATGGCCCCTCAGCTCCATGCCATTCTTGGCTCTAATCCCAATATGAATAACCGAGGACAGGGTATTGCAAACGTTTACACACCTGCTCCTACCAACTCACCTGTTGTACCTACTCCTACCAACTCACCTGTTGTACCTACTCCTACTAACCCACCTGCACTTGTCCCTACCAAACCACCCGTTGTACCTACACCTACCAACCAGCCCACACCCACTAATACACCCACATCATCACCAAACGGCAATCTTATTCAGGATAGCAGCTTTGAGACGAGTAGTAACCTTTGGGTCTATGGAGGAACAGCTCTGCCAGCACGTACAACAGTACAGGCACAAACTGGCAGCTATTCACTAAAGTTGGGATTGAGTAGTGGACAACAAGGTGACTCCACGGCCTATCAACTGGTCACTATTCCGGCCAGTGCACAAACCGCTACGCTCAGCTTCTACTACTGGCCTGCCAGCAATGACTCTGGCACCTATGCCTGGCAGGAGGCAGATGTTGTCGATAGCAACGGCAACGTTATTCAGCAGCTTTTCGTGGATACGACCGATGATAACGCCTGGATTCTGTTGTCGTTTGATCTGTCATCTTACGCCGGACAAACCATCGGAATTCAGTTCCTGGATCATGAGAACTCTAATGGTTACGCTTACTATACATACATGTATGTTGATAATGTGTCATTGAGTGTAAGCTAGTCAAAAGAGAGGATGACTTCCCAGGTCTGCTTCCTACCTTCCTGCGGTGGCTCGCTCTTGTTTTATGTGGGTTGCGTGTCCGGCGTTCAGGGGCTTCTCGATGAGCGTCGGGGTCCTGCGGTGGCTCGCTCTTGTTTTATGTGGGTTGCGTGTCCGGCGTTCAGGGGCTTCTCGATGAGCGTCGGGGTCCTGCGGTGGCTCGCTCTTGTTTTATGTGGGTTGCGTGTCCGGCGTTCAGGGGCTTCTCGATGAGCGTCGGGGTCCTGCGGTGGCTCGCTCTTGTTTTATGTGGGTTGCGTGTCCGGCGTTCAGGGGCTTCTCGATGAGCGTCGGGGTCCTGCGGTGTGCTCGCTCTTGTTTTATGTGGGTTGCGTGTCCGGCGTTCAGGGGCTTCTCGATGAGCGTCGGGGTCCTGCGGTGGCTCGCTCTTGTTTTATGTGGGTTGCGTGTTTGCGGCGCAAACACGCAACCCACATAAAACAACCTGCGAAGCGCCGTAGGCGCTGAGGAATCAGAAAAAGGGACCTGAATAGTTACCAGGATGACTCACGGCATTTGCTAATAGATATGAGTCAGCCGAAGAGGGAGGATGTCCTTTTCTTCGGCTGACTCACAAGGTTGCAATGTGACCAGCAAAACCCAAATCTCACGGTTCTTTCGTGAGTTTCTCAAATTCCACAAGTCTGTGAGATGGCTTGCACTATCACCCAAGCTGGCCTACCGGCAACTGGAACGGTGGACCATTGGCAGAGGCGAGCATCCCAGCGAGTGCATAATACCAGGCCACCAGCCCACATATAATGCCCAGCCAACCACCAACCATAAAGCTAGCAGTATTGCCTCCTGTCAATTCTCCAATAGCCAGGAAGAGATAGGTCAAAAACAAGAGGCCGAGGACGACGAGGAGCGCAATATTGGTCCTGAGAGACCCCAAAGCAGCACAGCCAGTAAAAAGCGTCCAACACAAGAAGAAGAGACCAAGCGCTGGACGGAGAGCGCCTGTAATGACCAGCGTATCATAAATTCCAACTCCAGGGAGAAAGGTGACACCAAAAGCCCAAAAAGCCGCCATACGAGGAGAAGATAGTCGCCGCAAGAGTGTTATCTTTCCTAAACTCCCACATGCCTGCAAGAAGCTGAACAATACTACCATAGAAAAGAGCGGCCCCAACAGCGAGATTGATACCCACACGGTCAGAAGGAACAATAAAGCCCGCATAGCTAGCGCCAAGAATGGCAGTGGTGAATGCCAGAGCGCTCATCCCAAGCGGAATCGGACTCGCTATAGTACTCACTACAGGTTCGACATGTTCACGACCTACTTGAGAAACATATTGAGCCATTGAAGTTCCCACCTTTCACTGAGAGATGAACCATGCAACAACGTTTTCAGGAAGGGTGCTGCGAATGAAAATGGCACTCGGCAGTTCTCAATGCTGAAGCCAATTGCGAGAGAGCAGAACCGCCATTTTCCAGTGCATTGCACAACAGTAAAGTAATCACATAAATACACTATCGTTTGGCGATAGTTTACTTATAGCATGGAAGATGTACGATGTCAAGCACAACTGTTTGTTACCACAGAGACACTCCTACTAATACATCACATCTTTCACCGTATTCGGATAGAGTAGTGGCTCCAATAGTACTAATCAGGAGAAAAACGGTGTAGAAGACAGATAAAAAGCGTGATATTCTTTAAAGGAGGGTACAATGAAATACTATATTACTTATCGCATCACACATCCTCAGTATACGCCTACGACAGCAACAGGTGTAGTGGAGGCCCATACACGTCCAGAAGTTGAGGCATGTTTGGCAAGAGGAATTAAGAAATGGAAGACACAAGACTACACTGTCGAGATTTTGAAGATTGCCAGCATCGAAGATTTTCAACGCATTCGCGTCAAAGAAACACATTAAACAGAATAAAAGTACCAGATCTCAGGCTCTACCCCCTTGACAAATATCGCATCTATGTGTAAAATGCATATAAGTGTTAATTAATGATGCTTGTCAGTAAGCATAGACACAGTTCGAAGCATAGAGATGTATATTGATAACCTATTGGGCAGAAAGAGACATTTGAGTCGAAAGTTGCTCAAGCACAAAACCACATGAGCAATATCATGTGTCTGAAACAAGGGCCAGGCAAAAAGGAAAGGAAATAACAATGATCAACAACACGATCAACGACGCGACATGGAGTCTGACAAAGTCTTTCCAGGAAGCAAATCAGGCAATCACAGACAATGCTGTTGCGATACAAGAACAGAATGTACACTTAGCCCAAAGTATTTTCGTCAAAGGAATCGAAGTACTCAAGAAGAATACCCTGAGCACCCGTACCTTAACCAGGGAATTAGTTGAGCAAACCGAGAAACAACAAGCTGCTCTTCAGGCATTAGCCCATGAGGCTGTAGATGCATATGTAGAGTTCCTCTATGCCCCACTCTCTTACTACAAAGAAGCCGTCGAATTTGCAGAGACGGCGGCTAAGTAAAGTAACCGTCTGCAATGCTTTTGTATGGAACCCTCATCATGTGAAAGCATTGCAGTTGATGTCTCACTTTGTCTAATGTGATGTATGACGAACAGCCAGCTCATTCATCACATTTGCCGGTAATTTTGCCATGCCAGGTACAATCAGGCTCTTCCCAGTGCAGGAGCTATCCGTATGAAGTCGATAATTATCAAGGCTGATAGCCCAGTAGATAGAGCCTGTAGCAAAAACGAAGGCACCTGATGGAGCAATATAATAGGTAGTATTGCTGAAGTCGGGCTTATTGTCATTAGTTACGGTAGGAGACATACCTATAACCTGTAACCCTGAGGGCGTAGATCCATTATCGAAGACGCGATCCCACTCATACCCCACAAAGTCACAACCATACTGCGCGCCCCATCTCAGGTCAGTTCCACTCAAAAGAGTGCTTTTTGTCTGGGAACTAACCTGCCATGAAAAGCCCCACTGTTGATGGGTCAGATTAGAATACATGATACCGATCAAAGCATTTTCAGGACGGTGAAGCACTGGATCACGCCAGAGGGCTGTTACACGAGTATTATCCTTACCATAGAACGGATCTGCCGCAAGTGTACCATCGTCCGATGACACTTTATAACAGGTAATAGTTCTATTCGGCTTACCAGCACTATCTGGCCCAAAACGCATCTGCCAATAGGCTGTATCCGCTCCCAAAAAAGCCAGGTTCACACCCTGATCACGCGCATATTCTACGCCATCACGCATCTCTTTGGTCCAATATTCATCATGGCCAATTGAGAGATAGGCCCGGTGTTGTAGTAACTGTCCAGGATTTGTATGTAAATCGACACTACTGATATATGATAGATCATAGCCCTGACTCTCCATCCAACAAATCGCATTTATCTCATACACAAGTACCTGACTCGCCCCCTGTCCTGAGGTATAGGGTCGGTCAAACGATACTTCCTGACCTCGTGGTAGGGCAGCCTTTTCTCCTATATGGGCACTGCTATCCGCATCGTAGAGGCTGACTCCTCCCCAGTCATTGTATGCAGCATAGGTTGTATCAGCGGTGCAGACCACATATTGTGAGTGTGCATTGCCAAGAACATCAAACGGTACATAGGTTTCTAAGCCATGCTGCTGCTCCGTAAATTTAGCCAGGTAGACACCCGTCACCCAGTCAGGTGGCACCTCGATCGTATAGGAAGGTTGCCAATTTGCCTCAACAAGGCCCACCTTGCTGTTTATACGGCATGAATGACAATCAACTAAGGTTTGTGTATCCAGGTTATAATAACCTTGTGCATGCCCTGTTAAGGTCACCGTCAAGGCCATCAATCTCCCACCACTTCCACCATACCAGCCCATTCGGTAAATATCTACTGAATAGCGTACACCTTCATACTCCGTACTGACATAGAACGTTATCGTTTTTCCTACCGATACAGAAGTTGCATCTGCGTAAGCCTGTATTTGTATGGACGCCTCTCTCTGTACAGGAATTTTCCATTTACTCGTACCTGATTGGGCATTCTCACTCATAATCACATTACTTGTCGTCTTCGTTGCCTGCGTACTCAATCGAGGAAGACTATTTGCATGCGAAAGCAGCAAACCTGGGGCAAAGAGCACAACCATTACACTTCCAACCAACACAAAGATCACCACAGTGATCATCACACTCCACTGTCTCACGCTACCTCCAAAATAAGACCAGGATTTAAACACACCTGAACAGTTACTATTATTAACGCAAATGGTCATCTATAGTATGCTTTGCTAGTATTAAAATACCATTATTTCTTATTCATATTTATATATTTAAAATTTGAGATACAGTTCAAAATTTCTCAACGCCTATGGCGCTTCGCAAGATCATTTGTCTGGGTGTGGCAGGTTTGCGACGCGAACCCGCCACACCCAGACAAAACTCAGAGCTTGCCACCTGCAGTGGCGAGCAGATCTGAGTAGTTACTCTTAAATTTTCAGCAGAGCAATACCGGACGGCCCCTTGAGTACGAAGGGCTGAGTGATAGTATTGCCATACAAATCCTTATAGACACCAGTGGGAAGTGTAACAGTAAACGACGCTGACGAAGAAGGATTTACAATAGTTTTTCCGTTAGAAAAATCTCTCATGTAGACATTCTGAGATTGATACATATCACTGGTGGGATGGCCTACTTTTGCAGTATACTCAGGAATGAGGTTAAGGTAACCATAATTTGATCCACTATTCGAACTTCTTGCAATGTAGACATAGCTGTGAGATCCCTTTACCAGAAGGTAATTTGCTACCACCCACTGTTTCTGCTCCTGGGTTAAATTCTGATAATCAAAGCTAAAGACCAGGAGTTGCCCTTTCTCCTGTGCTGCAATATCACGAGAAAAACCTGCCTCCAGTTGCCAGTTAGCATCAGTGGTATAGCCATTTGGACCATAAGTATACGCACCTTCACTAAACGCGAGGTCCGTATAAGGAAGTAGTTGTTCGTTGAATGCAAGTGACTGCGAGGTGACACCTCCGTTGTCAGGACAGAAATTCATTTCCATTGTTGCTGCGGCTTGATTGTTATGAATAACACCATACATAAATTTTGCCCAATTTACGATAGTGTTAGTATACGCGGGTCCATGAATGCTCTGGGCATCTCCATACAGATACTTCCACACCTTCGAACCTTGCAAATCAGTCGTCCAGATACCACAACGACCCTGCGATGCCGTGTTATCCAGGTTGACATTATCAAAAGCAATACCATCATACCCATGAGCAAAAGCTGGATGAATCCAGGTTTGCACCATAAATTGCAGCACAGAAGGATTGGTAATATCCAGAGGTACATTGGGATCTCCAAATTCATAGGCAAGAGTTTTCTCGTCGCAAAGGTAAACCAGCCAATCTGGATGATGAGCCTGAAACCAACTCTATCATAATAGACGGGGAAAGCGTGTTGCCTGGATATCCCCCTGCTCGATCAAATTTGGAGTAAAACGACTTATGAATTGTATGAGGATATCCAGGTG
>CAWFFV010000037.1:0-9384 GCA_963814985.1 uncultured Chloroflexia bacterium
ATCTGTCATTAGCAGTTCCTCTCACCCTTTTGCGCCACGAACTGAATATCTCCTGGACAAATTGCAATCCCATTGTAGCGCCAATAGGCTGTATTTGAGCAACGCAAACCAGGAGACCTTTCTATTTCGCACTGGCAAGCGTCTATTTCTTGCATCCCCAGAGAGCTATGGTAAGATGAGGTGAACAACTGGCGTAGGGCCACGCGAAGAAGCCTGATATGGTTGAATGCTAGATCAGGAAGATTCTGCAAATTTTGTACCGGGTACCATTGTACGCCAGAAGCGTCATCTCCAGCCTCTATTCTGGCTTCTGGGCTGAGTGGCTCCGAGAGAACATAGAGTAAGCAAACATACTTTCCGCGTCGATCTTCAAAATCATCATAAGTTTGTATTTGCCTGAAAAGATGTAAAGGTATATGAAGACCAGTTTCCTCTTTCGCTTCACGTTGAGCCGCAATTTCTAACGATGAGTCATCTGTGTTTAGATGACCCCCAGGAAGTGCCCACGAGCCTTGATAGGGCTGTTTTTTTCGTTGGATCAGTACCACTTCCCATCCAGAAGCCAGAGGGTGAAAGACGAGGAATAACGATATCTACTGTGACCAGAACGCCTGCTGCTTGATCTGACATGAAAGTAGTCTCCTTTAGCCTATAGTGTGCTATTCTCCGTGCACATATATGTTTCATATAGAAGGTTTTTAAGGTCTTGCACTCCAGGATGGTTTTGTAAAGGATTATTCTCTAAATTTCTCAAAAATTTGCGTACCCGGTTCATTTGATGTGGTGAATGGCATTGGTATGCCAGGATAAAACCCTTACTTATTAAATCTACTGCTGTTGTGATGTTTGCGCCAGCATCGCAGAGCGCCTGTCCTCTGCTGATTTTTAAGAGTGCCTGCCATCGTGGTGTCGCGGCCTCGGTTTTATTGAGCGATTTTTCTGCAAGCTCCAGGTAAGGAATTGCTTTCAATGGCTTTCCAAGATCGCGATTTGCCTTTCCTCGAATTTCGTAAATCTCAAAAGGAATGAACTCTTTTTTCGCAGTGTCTCTCCCCTCACCTGTAAAGGAAAGAAGGTCCGTTGCTTCTGAAATTGTTTGCTCAAAGGCAGTTTCATTACCGATGTCACCGTAGGCGTAGGCAAGAAGTTGGAGAATATGTCCTAATGTTGCTTGGTTAGCATTAGCTGCCTGATCCCTGGCATTTTCCATGCAACTAATGGCGGTTGTTTTGTCGTTTTGTTGTCGTAACACATCTCCTATGAGAGCAAAGTAAGTAACAGTTAAATTGGTGTCATGGATTTCTTCTGCAAACTTGTGCGCCTGGATGTAATGGTAAAGGGCAGAGTCATTTTGTAACGCATCAAGATAAATTGCGCAGAGTAGTCCATGACACCGAATAACAAGCTCTTTCGTACGAAGTACATGTACAGTAGCTAATGGTGTGTAGATCATTCTCTCTAGGTTGAGCAGCAGTTTTGTTGTTTCTCTTGTAGCCTGTTTTGGTCTTGAGGCAAACCACGTTTCCCAGGCGAGATTGATAATGCTTTCAGCTTGGTCTAGTTTCTCATTTATTACTTGGTTTGTATCTGTCGCTAAGGTAATGCTAGCTAGTGATGGGTTTAGATAAAGTTGAATAAACCCAAGTTCTTCAGCGGATTTTCCATAGAGAATACAAAACTTTTCCTGGAAGAAAGGGCAAGTCGCTTCCTCTCTCCACGCTCCCACCGACTGACAGCATCTTCGCTTGTTCCTAGCAGCCTTGCAACTTTCTGTTGAGACCATCCCCGCAACTGTCGTTCGCGACGGAAAATCGCGTTCGGTTTCTTCTAGCCGCCATCCATTTTTATCTTTCCTTTTTAGCTGACCACCCTTCAGCGAAGCAATTGCGATAGACCTGAACAGATATTACCATATCTGTCTCCGCTCTGGTAGAGTATCACCTTTCTTAATGGTCGGGTAGTGGTCGGATAATGGTTGAAAAAGAGTCGGGTTAACGCCATTCTACGTTAAGGGGAAACAAGGTACATTAGATGAGGGAAGCGGGAAGGATTGTGTCATCGCGTGGCAGTATTGAGTATGGCTCTTACCTGACCGTAGACCGATAATGATGTTCTGGTTGTCATCATTTTTCTTGTATGGGACACAGAAGGTGCAAAAGAAAGGATGAAATATTAATGTCGGGAAGTGAAATAGCTCAATTGAGAGCGCAAATAGAAAGAGAATGTCAGGCTCTACAGAACATGATGCAATTGGCTGCTGTTGCTTCTCATCACACGATAAATGCGAGATATAAAGCATGGACAGGTGCTACCAGAAACTCAAGCCCCTGGTCGGAAGAGAACAGGCAACTGAGATGATGCAGAACCTATAATCAGGTGGTGAAGAACATACCGGAAGCAAGGCAATCATAGATGGGAATGTTCTCTTTGGACGAAAAATATTTCAAGAGCATTCTGTTCCGAAGCGCCGAAGGCGCTTCGCAGTTCTTTTATGTGTGGTTTTGTTGCCTGTGGAGGAGATTACGAAGCAATCTCCTCCACGGCAACAAAACCGCACATAAAAGGGGAGAATGCATCATCTCTGCATTATCCCCTTCGAGGTTTCTGGGTAATAGTTCGAGTTGGAAACTTGAATGTACTATTCCGTTCCAATACTAAAGACATGGAGTTGTCCACCTGTTACCGTTGTCGGTAGGGTTACGCTTTGTACTGTCTTGCCTGCTTGCAACGTTACATTGGCATAGAATATGTTAACTTTAAGAGTTTGTTTGCCCGTGCTTCCATTGCGATAGGGCATTGTAACTGCCACACTATTGCCAAACGAAAGGGAAGATGCAGCCCAATCGGAGAGTCCTAGCGTAAAAGTCTGCGTGCTACCATCAGTGTAAGTAATGTTCGCTGTTCCCTGTCACCACCATTCGTTGAGGAACCAAGGAATGCCAGGGTGGTGGCTCCATTCACAGGAGTAACCGGAATGACTTGTCCCTGGGCGATGTAGTTATTGGGTGTCCCACTAATGGAGTTGGGCCAGGCAAAGGTTACACCATTAACGACAACGGACCCTCCAGCTGTCGTCGCTCTATTTGTAAGGCTTGTGCAGAGTAGCTAAACCCACTGGGGTCGTAGCTAGCCGCTGAAGTATTGGTGTCGTCACTGGTTCCAGTGTTGTTGTATGTTGAAGAGAAAGCCGAGGCAGAAGTGCCAATAGCAAAGATGTGGAGTCGTCCACCTGTTACCATAGAAGGCAATGTCACACTGGATATCGTTTTGCCTGAGAGCAAAGGCACGCCAGCATAGAATATGAAAGAATGGATGCTTTGCTTACCGCTGACCCCATTACAGTAAGCAATTTGCCACAATCGCATTTCCGAAGGCCGTTAAAGCTTTCCCGCCACCGAGCGTCCAATCGCTCATACCCAGTGTAAATTTCTGTGTGCTACCATCCGTACTGGTAATGGTCGCTGTTCCGCTGGTATTGCCATTTGTAGCAGAACCCAGGAATGCCAGAGTTTGCGCACCATTCACAGGGGTAACCGGAACGATTTGTCCCTGCACAATATAGTTATTAGCTATGCCAGAAAGGGCACCAGGCCAGGTAAAAGCTACATTGTTAAAGGTCACCGTGTTGCCTGGTGTGATCCCTGCAGTTTGCAAGGCTTCTACAGAGTGACTGTACCCACTGGAGTCGTAGTTAGCCGCTAAAGTATTGGTGTCGTCGCTGGCTCCAGTGTTGTTGTATGCTGAAGAGAAAGCCAAGGCAGAAGTGCCAATGGCAAAGATGTGGAGCAGTCCACCCATCACGTAGAAGGCAATGTCACATTGGATATAGTCTTGCCTGAGAGCAAAGGCACGCCAGCATAGAAGATGAAGGACTGGATGTTCTGTTTACCACTGACCCCATTGCGGTAAGGCATACTTGCCACAATCAGCATTCCGAAGCCATCGAACTTTCCCTCCACCGAGCGTCCAATCGCTCATGCCCAGTGTAAAGTTCTGTGTGCTGCCATCAGTATAGGTAATGGTCGCTGTTCCACTGGCGTTGCTATTCGTGGCAGAACCCAGAAAAGCCAGCGTTTGCGCACCACTTACAGGAGAGACCGGCATTATCTGGCCCTGCGTAATGTGGTTATTAACTACACCTGAAGGGGACTGGGCCAGGTGAAAGTCACATTGTTAAAGGTTACTGGATTACCCAGTGTGATCCCGGCAACTTGCAAGGCTTGTGCAGAGTAACTGTACCGAGATCGTAGCTAGCCCCCAGGATTGGCGTCGTCGCTAGTTCCGATGTTGTTATAGGGATAAGCATAGCTATGTAGACGTTGATAAATATATTGGCCCATGCTGGCCGATGGTGTGCCCTGGTAATCAGTGACGACTTGTGGGTAGCCGCAGGCATCACCATTAGCAACCCAGGCCCAGGCAACCCAACTAATCTGATGAGCGTCAAAGTAGTCATATAACTGGCTAATGTAGTCCAGAGTACAGTCATACTGGCCACTTTCAGCAGAAATGACAGGATATTTCAGACTGATGTTGCCGAAAGAGCTATCCCAATCCGCCGCAAGCTTGCCTGCGTAGGGATAGGGGTGAGTGTCGTAGACAACATTGCCTCCCGTGATCGCTATCGTGCCGACTTCGGTCGATCATAGCCCCAACTTCTACCGGCTACCAGAACCAGATTATTTGCCCCAGTATTACGTACAGCGTTCACCAGAGCCTGCATACCCACACTTTGATAGGTCAGGGTCTTTGTGCACTGACAATCTTCCGAAGAGCCACTATCATTGGTCATTGTGCAGGCAACTGCCCAGCAAGACCAGCCCCACCAGGATGTGGCTCGTTATAGAGTTCAAATAGCACATTGGAGTATGTTTTGTAAATCGGAGCGATTTGTTGCCAGAAGAGCACACTATCAGTATCAGGCATTGCCCATGCTCCTCCACCCTGTCCCGATTGTCCACCCGCATCGGTCCATTGCAAATCAATGATCACATTTAGCTTGAGTGCTGTCAAATTGTCAACAGTCTGTTTGACAAGTCCTGATATTGGGTAGCTGTACAGGGATAGCCTGGAGCACCGTTCAGCCAGAAGCCCTCTGAGAGGGGGAAGGCGTACAGTATTTGCGTCCCATAGGTCTCGGTTGCCGTATTGGTACCTGAACCCATATAGGCCAGATGCTGTTGATCCAGAGGACCTTCACCAGAACAGTTGTACTCCAGACCATCGCGCCCAATACCGTGGAAAATATACTGTTTCCCATTTGCGCCAACGATCGTATTCCCTTTGACTGTGTAGGGGCCGTTGGCTGTTGCATTATATGGCAAGCTTGATGCTGCATGGGCCTGCTTGGGAGTACTAAAGAAGGTAGGGCTCGCCCATATCAGACCTGCTGCGACAATGCCACGCATAAAAATACTCGATACTATAGTTCTTCGATGTGACGACATTGGAGATATTCCTTTTGTCAATGAGTACTTGCAGGTCTTCATTAGGAATCGACAGAAAGACCCGAGCATTGTACCTTCTTCGCTTGATTAGTGAAACCGTTCCGCTAAATAAATACATGCAATACATAAATTTGCACTTACCTGTATTCTAAGTGTGTAAGTATGTCATATTGCTATGTATATTAACGAGGAGAAAAGAATTCTTGTGTAGGAGAGGTACTTTAGGGGGTAGTGAATAGCCCATATGGGTATAAACATTGGGCCGCCTAAAAGCTTGACATGCCCTGGATGAAGATAGGTACTATTTTGAACTAGTATCAGTTGACAACCACATCACCAAAATAGGGAAACAATGTTACTTTCCTGCGCGTCACAGTATTCCCCAGAACATATGTCGCTGGGCATCGATCCTCTCGTTGCTACAGGTTTTGCAATGTCATGTGCTTCCTGCCACATCCAGGCGCACATATAACACTATTAATGATCGAATATATACAGGAAGCACTTGAAGGAAATATCATAATATGTTACAAGTTAATCATCTTCGTCTCTCCTATGGTCCACGTCTTGTATTGGACGATGTCTCATTCACAGTGGCCCCTGGAGAAAAAGCTGGGCTGATTGGCGTGAATGGCGCTGGGAAAAGTTCATTGCTCAAGATCGTTGCAGGTCTGCAAGAGGTTGATGGTGGCACGGTGATGTTACCACGCCATTACGGCTACCTCTCCCAGGACGTGGCGCATGAAACACCTGTCGCGGCTGGCAGCACGGTACGTGACTTCATTTTTAGTAGTACAGGTCTGAATGCAGCTATTCGTACGTATGAAAATCTTGCTATTCAGATTGCCAGAGTCTGCCAACGAAGGGAACCTTGAGACACTCTTAGAGCACTTTGCACAGGCTCAGGATACGCTGGAGCGTCTGGGATACTACGAGGCCGATGCACGCAGCGAACAACTGATTGCAGGGCTTAATATCGGAGGAGTAACGCTGGATCGCTCTGTCAGCACCCTCAGTGGTGGGCAAAAGACCAAGCTTGCTCTGGTACGTCTCCTCTTTCAATCACCCGAGCTACTGCTCCTCGACGAACCCACAAACTTTCTGGATGTGGAGGCCACAGGCTGGCTGATGGAATTCCTGGAGAGCTATAGCGGAGCACTTCTGATCATCTCACATGATCTTGACCTGCTCGATCGTAGCATCAATAAAGTGTTGCGCCTGAATGAGTTTACCCACAAACTTGAGGAGTATCGTGGCTCTTACTCGAACTATCTGACAGTGACGGGTGACGCCCTGGCCTTAATGGAACGTACAAAACAGCAGCAAGAACGTGAAATTGCGCGCTTGCGTAAAACCTCGGAGAAATTGCGTGGCTATGGTGCCACACGTGTAAGTCAGCGTGTCGCCGTAGACAAACGCATTGCCACTTTGCAGACAAGTCAACCTCAATTGCCACAGACCAGCCGACGGATCAAGATCGACTTTCCGGTACGTCAACCAAGTGGACAACTGGTCATAATGGCAGAAGATCTGACAAAGAGCTATGGTAGCAAGGAAATCTTTCGCAATATCAGCTTTCAAGTCGAGCGGAGACAACGTCTGGTCATTGTCGGACTCAACGGCGCAGGTAAAACAACGCTCTTGCGCACGCTCCTTGGCATAACACCGCTTAATAAGGGTGATGTCCTCATGGGCGACCGCGTACACCTGGGTTACTATGCTCAGGAAAATGAGGGACTGGACTATGACAATACTGTTCTCGATGAGGCTACCGAAGTACGGCCAGAAGACACCAGGCGCGTTCGAGGGATACTGGGCCGTTTCCTGTTCAGCGGTGACCGTGTGTATCAGAAGGTAGGCACCCTCAGCGGTGGTGAGAAGACGCGGCTGGCATTGGCAAAAATGGTCCTGGATGGGCCAAATCTGCTGGTGCTCGACGAGCCAACAACCCACCTTGATGTGATCTCGCGCAACATCATCGGCGAAGCATTAGGCAACTACAATGGCACCATCGTTACTGTCACCCATGACATTGAGTTTGTGCGTCACCTGAAGCCCAACACCATGTTGTTGATGCCAGAGGGCCGCATCATGCCTTACGATACCAAACACGATGCATTATTGGAACGTGCTTAACGTAGGCGGCGCGGTTTACAAGCCCGTGACTGCATTATGCCGTTAATGAAGAACGCAGGCTTGTGAACCGCGCACCATACAAGTTATTCTCTGCTCATTAGTAGCGATAGATCGCTGCTAACGGAGTGGAGACAGGCATTTTTGTGTGCTCGATGGCGTAAACAGCACCTCCATGAAGAAGCGTTTGTCTTGCGGCTAAATCCAGTAACTCTTCATCGTCAAGCTGGGGGAGTCTGGTGTACGTCGATGGCGTGTGTCTCCGGCTCAAAAGTGCCCCATTGTTCCTGGTCGATTGCCACGAACAGGCTCTCAACACGTCCATAATAGGCGGCTGACACAATCTCGCTGACGTTGCTAGAGACTCGCTCAGTATTTGTATATTCCCGGTAGCGGGTGATGGCATCTTGTTGCGCTTTTTGTAAGTAAGGTTCTACGGCGGGCCAGGCTTGTTCATGCAATGTTTCTGCTCTCAACTTGTCAGGATTACCCGGAATGCCAGAAGGGAGCAGATGAGGATAGGTATTGGCCTCGTGATAGATGGGTAAGAGATACTCCACGCCTGTCAGGATTAGTGGTACTCTTTCGTCGTGAAGTATCTCATGTAATCCTCGATCTACCTGTTGAAAGTAGTGGAGCAGGTTAATTTTAGTATCATCAATGCCGACCCCCTGTCCATGGAACACCGCCGCCCGGTGTCCGCCTTTGCTTATAGTCATCTCTGTTGAACTGCTATGGTAGTGTAGCTGGTTGTCGGGTTGGTTATACCCAAGCGCCTCGTCAAGACTGGTAGGGACCGATTCTGGTAGTACAACTTCCTCAACGGTGTTGCGTGTATTTTCAAGCAGTCGGATAGCATTCTGACTGAGAGCCAGGATATAAAAGCGCACATCTTCTGTCAGAAACGGTAAGAGTGGCTTGAGGTAGAAATGATCAGCAATCATCACCTGCTCTTTTAAACTGGCTGGTAGCTGGTAGGTAAACAGGTCATGCGGAGAGCGCAGAATGGCAAGCCCATCAACTGGATGTTCCCAGAACTCTTTGTCATCTATTAAAGCCTGAATGGGCTTGAGCAAATCCTCAATCTGTTCCAGACTCATACCCCTCGTCAGTAAGCGACGCTCGGCCTCGCGGAGCTGATTCCTGAGTCTCACGGGGTCTTGCTGAATTTCTGCGCCAGCCCGATGATGGGTCGGCATAAAAATTGAGATGCAGGGATCAGCATGTTTCTCTATGAGTGTCTTGAGGTCACTTTGGGATAGTGTATTCATCGTGTTTTACTCCTTCTATGAGCACTGACATATTTGACAGTAGTGGGATCATCGGTCCTGTAAAGGCTTGTCTCTACGATGATCGCTTTTACTTGTCAATGTACAGTAGATTTTTTAGTCTGATTTGGAGCACCTTCACAGTGTAGTGTTGGAGTTTCACGAAGCTATCACAGAAAGTCGTACATCTACTCACAGTGGGATCACAGTCGTTCGCAGCATGACCGGAATGACGGATGCCGCGAGGATACTTGAGGAGCTACTTTTTTCCCTTTCTAAGAATTTAAAAAAGTCCAGGATATTGTAAATCGTAGTTGTGTTATGTATAGTAGGGGTCGTTACTATTTCATGTGCATGCTTTACAAAACATGCACATGAAACAGAATGACTTGATGAGAGTATTAGCAGCCTTTTCAAACTGACTGGTTTTTCTTTAAGTCTCTCTTGCCAGGTATCAATAAGAATGCAGCTGTTTGTTCACACTTGTCTGGATATTTTGCAGAAATGTTGAGCTACTTTCTTGTTGAACTAAAACC
>CAWFFV010000038.1:0-6552 GCA_963814985.1 uncultured Chloroflexia bacterium
AGGGATGGAGCAACTTTCAGAAGAGAGGCGAGCGATTACATACGGTGTTGTAAAACTTGGTGATCCAATCTCTGGCGGTGTACCAATTTTAAGATCTAGCAATGTCCGTCATTTGAGATTTGATCTTAAGGGTCTCAAATCCATATCATCACATATTGCCAATGGGTATAAGCGTACATTCTTACAAAGTGGTGAGATATTAATAACTGTTCGCGGTACTTTGGGTGGAGTTTGTGTCGTACCTACAGACTTTACGGGTTACAATATTTCTAGAGAAGTGGCAATGATAGCCTTAACCTTACCCTCGCTTGCTCCTTGTCTAGCTCTTTTTATTGGTTCTCCCTCTATTCAAGATTGGATGATGCGAAGTACAAAAGGTATTGCTTATACAGGTATCAATATTGAGACACTGAAGGAAATGCCCATTCCTCTTCCTCCCCTTGCCGAACAAGAACAAATCGTTGCCGAAGTCGAGCGCCGTCTCTCCGTCGTCAGTGCATTAGAAGCAACCGTCGAAGCCAACCTTAAGCGTGCCGAGCGGTTGCGGCAGAGTATCCTCAAGGAGGCGTTTGCGGGTCGGCTGGTGGCACAAGATCCCAATGATGAGCCAGCGAGTGTTCTGCTGGAACGTATACGCCAGGAGCGTGATGAGCGGAAATCAGCGGCGACAAGCACCGCCAGTAAAGTCGGTAAACGACGCATGGTGAGCACACGACCAGCCCCACATATTGCCGATGTAGAGCCGATGGCGATCAATGTAAGCGAAATGCAGCAGGTCGGGTTATGGGAGTAAAAAGGGTAAGGAGTTATATTTTTTCATGAACAATCATTCGCAACAAATCGTTCAGCGGCTCTGGAATTATTGTAACCTTTTACGTGATGATGGTATGTCCTATGGTGACTATGTTGAGCAACTTACCTATCTGCTCTTCCTTAAGATGGCTCATGAGCGCACCAGGCCACCCTATAATCAAACCTCGCGTATCCCCCAGGGTCACGACTGGGAGAGCCTGTTAAGTCGTGATGGGGATGCATTGGAGACGCACTACCGTCATATTCTGGGCGAACTGGCAAAACAGCCGGGTATGCTTGGTATTATTTTTCGTAAGGCGCAGAATAAGATCCAGGACCCCGCCAAGTTACGCCGCCTGATTGTCGATCTGATTGATCAGGAGACCTGGACGATTTTAGATACCGATGTCAAAGGCGACGCCTATGAGGGGCTACTACAAAAGAATGCCGAAGATACTAAAAGTGGTGCGGGTCAATACTTTACGCCGCGTCCGCTGATCGAAGCGATTGTGGATGTGATGTGTCCACAGCCGGGACAGACCATCTGTGATCCGGCCAGCGGTACGGGTGGTTTTCTGTTGACGGCGCATGATTATGTGGCACATCAACCACTCGATCGTGAACAGAAACGCTTTCTGAAATATGAAGCACTGCACGGCTGGGAGATTGTAGACAATACGGCGCGGCTCTGTGTAATGAACCTCTTCCTGCATGGCGTTGGTGGTAACGAAAACGACGCCTGTCCCATTCATGTGAACGATAGCCTGCGCAGTGATCCTGGGGAACGCTTTGACATGGTGCTGACCAATCCTCCCTTTGGGCGTAAAAGTAGCATCACCTTTATCAATGAAGAGGGACGTGAGGAACGTGAGGCCAGCGTGATCGTACGCAATGATTTCTGGGCCAGCACCAGTAACAAACAACTCAACTTTGTGCAGCATATCAAGACGTTGCTCAAGACGAACGGGCGGGCAGCAGTTGTCGTGCCGGACAATGTGCTCTTTGAGGGTGGTGCGGGTGAGATTGTGCGACGTAAATTATTGGAAGCGTGCGATGTGCATACGCTCTTGCGGTTACCTACGGGTATCTTCTATGCTCAGGGCGTCAAAGCCAATGTGCTCTTCTTTGATAAGAAGCCTGCCAGCGCTCAGCATTGGACAGAGAAACTGTGGGTGTATGATCTGCGCACTAACCAGAACTTTACCCTGCGTACCAATCCTCTTACACGCAAGCATCTGGATGACTTTGTAGCCTGTTACCATCCTGAGAATCGTCACCAGCGTCAGGAGAGCGAGCGCTTTCATGCATTTAGCTATGATGAACTGCTCAAGCGCGACAAACTGAGCCTGGATCTCTTCTGGTTGCGTGACGAGAGCTTAGAGGGGGCCGATGCCTTGCCAGCGCCAGATGTGCTGGCCGCCAGCATCGTTGAGGATTTACAGGCTGCTCTGGCACAATTTACGGCTATTGCGGAAGATATAGGGTATGATATGGTAAAATGAAAGCTACAGACTGCAAGGACGCATTGTTTCCAGAGAAAGGTAAAAAGTTCATGGGATCACTACCACCCAATACGGGACAAGCCGAAGAGCTTGCGAAACTCAAAATCAAAGAGCGGGAACAAAAAAGAGATCTGGCTATGTCCCAGGAAAATACATCTGGGGAGAAACCACTTTCTAGAAGAACAGGCATCCTGCTAAAGTATGCTTTCCTTCTCACTATTATTGTTAGTATTGTTATAATGTACCATATTTTCCATTAAAGATTTTACCATCAGAATACTCTTCAACTAGAATTATATACAACAGGACTTCTCTCAAGCTGCTTCTCAAGTGAGGGTACAGGGATGCTGCGCTCCCTGTACCCTCACTTGTGCGAACTTTTGTTTCAAAAATTCGGGATGGCGTAACTATTCAGGTGTTCTCACCACCTGCGGTGGCTCGCCCTCCATGGGTCATCCCGAATTTTTCGAACGCTTGTTCAGTAAATAGAGTGTTGGAAGGAAAGATGCAATAATTGGTGGAAGATGAATCTTTTGCCATAAGAAGCTGATAGCCCAACGGATACGGTAAAGCGGTACTCTTACCTCTTGATATCGCTTTCCCTGTTCGGTGACAGCCTTGTCGTAAAAGCCGAGTTTTTATTCGTTCAACCGCAGGATCGCAGAGTGAGAGTAAATAGGTATATGCCAATGTCACCAGTGCAAGCAGTTTTTCGCGTGCTTCCCACGATCTTCGAGCATACGCTCTCTACGCCCATTTCACTCTTCTTAAAACGAAAGGTTTCTTCTATTTTCGATCTCTGGGAATACATCTTCACCACATCCCATGCTTGCTCTTCCGTTTCTTGATTGGCAAGAGTGGTGACCAAATACCAGGGATCTTTTTCTTCACGCCCAACGACTAACCACAACGGTCCTGCATATGCTGCATGTCAAATTGGCACCGCAACCACGCCCCTTCTGCTCCATCCTTTCTTTGAACCATCTTCTACATCTCGATATCCCCATGTTCTCTTTCCTCAAGCAAACGTCCATAATGCTTTCTCTTCCCCTGTTTCATCGATGAAATGGTGCTTTCCTTTCCATCGTATCACAAATGGAACTTTATGCAGGTTTAACTCTCCTATCCAGGGTCCACCTGCATATCCTCTATCAAAGATATGTACCACATCTTTCCCAAAATATCGGGATGTCTTCCTATAATAGACGTTTTTCCACTTCTCTCTTGAATTCTGGACGTCCTCCCCTTTTCTTGACCAGTACTCCATTGTTGCTACTTCTGGGACCCCTTGCATTCCTGCTATCAGCAGCCCGCTCCACTCTAATCCTAACACAGTGACCGGTTTCCCACCTGGTGGATTCCATACTCCTTTTCGGTTCTTTTTGAGCCTTTTTGCTTTTGACGACAATACTGCAACAGATTCCTTCCGGTCTTTTCGCTTTCTGGCTTTTCTATGCCTGACCGCCATCCCAGATACACAATGCTCGTTTTCCCGCTTCTTTGAACTCCTTGACCCGCTTGACCGATTTTTCCCAATGAAATTCGTCAATGAGCTCTTTTCCCCATTTTTTTGAATGCAGCAGTCTTTCTAGCTTTTTTGTTCCTGCTGGTGCTTGTGCCCCATTTTTTATATAGGCACCGAGTTCACTCACATGCAGCCCTTGTTTGGGATTCTCCTCAAGACTAGGATTGCTGCCACACTTTCTACCAATGTGCGTACCAACCGCTTATCCAAATACGCGTCCAGCCTCTCTAGAAGCGGATCCACCTTTCTCCTGCCACACCTCCACCAGCTCCCGATCTTGCTCGATCTCCTCTTGCCGATTTTCTCCTGATATGCCATACTCTAACGACATCGATGCTTCCTGCACCTCCTGATTTCCTCTGAATTTTTCGTGAACTCAGAGTCTAACTCAGGAGGTCTTTTTTCGTCTACTCGGTCATCCTTGAACTTGTGTTTCAAAAATTCGGGATGACTGATGACCCCCTACGAAGCGCCTGTGGGCGCTGAGGAATTGGAAAAGGGCAACCTGAATAGTTACCGGGATGGCTCATCTGTTTCATAGACCTTGCTCCTCAGCGTGAAATTAGGGAGAAGGCTGCGCCTGTGGGCGGCCATCACCACTTCCGTATAGCGTTGGAGTTCGGTCGTAAAGGCTCGCCGTCCCAGTTCGGTCAGCCGATAATAGCGACGTCGCTCATCCGCACGCGTGGGATCGGGTTTGTCGCCAGCTTCCTCGATCAGTTCATCGACCAGCATGCGTTTGAGTGAGCCATAGAGTGTGCCGGTTCCCATTTTGACCTGATCATGGCTATCCTGTTTGACCTGCTTCATGATCTCATAGCCATGCTTCTCGCTACTGGCGAGCGCAAGCAGGATATAGAACACCGCCGGTGTTAGGGTGTGAGTGTGTTGATCGTCTTCATATACATCAGTATACGTCCGTAATGGACATATTTTCAAGAGGAGACATTTTCCTTATTCATGGCTGACGTTGCTTTTGCTGTGAATAAGCTATATAATCCAATCTAATATTAGCATGTTTTAATAATAAATAAGGAGTGATCAATGTTCACAGAAACTATCCTGGGTGTATTAAGCAGGAGCGCAAAAAGGACAGCCGATGCTTCGAGCATACGGAGTCTCCCAATGAGCAACCATCTCACAACCAACAGAGCCAGCGTCCCCCACCGATGCCGCCGCATAGACAGATTGACTGGCATCACCCTGGCGTGGGCTATCTCAGCGTACTTCCCATCCTTGCTCTCACCGTACTCCTGACCCTGGGCATGCGATCGGTCCACCTACCCCATTTTATTATCAACAATACCTTCCTGATGCTTGCCACCTCCCTTGTCGCTCTCTTCTGGGGAATGGTTCTCACCATCCTCATGCTCATCCTGGGCATCATCTTTCTCGATTTCCTCGTGATTCCCTCTCCTGGATCCATGAGCTTGATGATCTGGCTGGACATTATCCAGGTGTTTCCCTTTCGCTGGGTGGCCTTCTCGTTGCGGCACTCACAGCACGACACCAACGCGCATCAAACGCCTTGCGCCAGCATACTCAGGAACTGAAGGAGTTCAATGTCTCCTTGTGCGAGCATATCGAGGAACTGGAGGGACTCAATATCTCCTTACATGCTGCCGCCAATCAGGCTACAGATCAGCCGGTTGCAGTGACAACCCAGATGTTGCAAAACCCACCCACCATATTTCAGTTCGACACCCAATGGTTCCAACGCATAGGTATGTCCTCACAAACGGACCCCACCAGCTCTGACCTCTTAGAGAGTGTCAGTTTCGCATCGTCAAGCCGATAGAGGAAAGGAGAGGAAGCTGTAAAAAGCACAAGAATGGAGAAGAAGAGATGGGAAACCCGGAAAGCGTATCCCTCGGACTTGACAGACGCGGAGTGGGAAATCTTGGAGCCTTTTGATCCCCGCACTTTCACCGGAGGCCATTCACGTCAAATACACGCGACGCGAAATCGTGAATGGGATCCTCTACGTCCTGAGAAGTGGCTGCCCGTGGAGATTGCTGCCCCATGACTTGCCCGCCTGGGGATCCGCGTATGACTACTTTCGTGTGTGGCAAAAGCAAGGCATCTGGGGAGCAGGCGTTAGTAGCCCTGCGGAAGCTTACGGGGGGACAAAAGCAAGGACGAGACGAAGAGCCCAGCGCGGCTGTGATTGATAGTCAATCAATTAAAACGAGTGCTGTCCGAGGCTCAGAGAAAGGCATCGACATGGGCAAAAAAATCTGGGGACGCAAAAGGCATGCTCTGGTGGATACGCAAGGTAATCTCTTGAGTGTGAAGGTGACAGCGGCCAGCGACTCTGATTTGGCAGGAGCCAAGCAGTTGCTCGCGCCACTCAAAGGACTGTTCCCCCGTCTGAAGCTGTTCTGGGGAGAGAGCCATTACTGGGGGATGCTGATTGAATGGGTCAAGGAGCATTTGGGGTGCAACATCCAGATCGTGCGCCGCTTGTTATCTCAGATGCCTCTCTCACGCAATCCAGAACAGAAACGTCGTCTTCCAGGCCGGGCTTCTTGTACCTCTTCCCAGAAGATGGGTGGTCGAGAGAACCTTCGCCTGGATCACCCGCTGGCGTCGGCTCTGTCGCGATCATGAGGGGCTACCTCAGAGCAGTGAGGCCTTCATCCAACTCTCGGCGAGCAGACGCATGCTCTCACACTTGGCTGCTGCTTTTCCATGCGTGATGCGAAGCTGACACTTTCTTAGAGGAACAGAAAC
>CAWFFV010000039.1:0-27398 GCA_963814985.1 uncultured Chloroflexia bacterium
CTTCTTGATATCTATGCTAAATTCGAGCAACGTCTCGCTTTCCCTCTCTGAGGACAGTTGTCTATTAAGAAAAAGCAGTTACTTCCAATGAAACTCTTTCAACATTAACTTTCGATGCTTCAATAGCGGAAGTACTGGTACCGTTACTACTGGCGCTACGGAACTGAGAGGTGACTTTAACTGATTTAATATTTGTATTTGACCTTTTGACGGTCCTATCTATCCATTTGCCTGACTCTGGCATTCGCAGACGCTTTTAGTTCCTCTTTTTCCACTTCTAATTCAAAGCCAACCACCAGAGTTCGCAAATTGGTCTGCTCACTCAGAATATCCTCAAAGGTGCCTAACTGAACTATGGGGCCATTTAGGGAGTAAAGCCCGATCCAATACGCGATTGCTTAGCGTCTGTGCAATCATCAGAATTGACTGGATGAGGCTACTCTTGCCGGAGCTATTGCGGCCAGCAAGTACTGTGACGGGAGCTAATTTTAACTCACCCGAATCGAGGATGGGCTTGAAGTTTTGTATTAACCAGCTTTTCAGCATCGTTATGTCCCCTGTTTGCTGTTATCAGGCAGTGTCTCTTGTGGACGTCAAGCTCCCGCCAGCTTTTGTGCGGTTATTGCAAGTATACATGTTCACGCCGATTGTAGCGTACTTTTTGCTTTTTGGGAACAATAAATCTGTCAATATGACATCTTCCGTTGCGTACAATCTTACCTCATCTATAGAGAGCAACCACAAAGACTCACTCCCTCACATGCTTCCATCTCTCCTCACCCTCTGTGCTTACACGCGTTACCCTGCTCTCGCGCTCCAATTTCAGCAGGTGAGCCTCTACTGACCAGGCGGCTACCCGATGCAGTCGTGGATCTACATCGGCATAGATATGTTGTACCAGGGCGGAAATAGTGGCTTCGGTAGACATAACTTGCAAGGCTTGAAGTACCTGTTGCTCTCGTTGCAAACGATGAGAGATATATTCTGCTAGCTTGCTCTGTGGATCAGTGATGACTGGACCATGTGAGGGTACGATCTCGCTAAGTTCCAGGTCCCGTAACGTTGAAGTGAATTCAGGTAGTGCTGCATATCACCTTCAGGTGGAATAATGACGATAGTTCCTATGCCTGCCACAAGATCACCTGCAAAGAGGGTTTGTCGTTGCTCTAACAGGTAGCAGAGATGGTCAAAGCGATGTCCTGGAGTATGGATGGCACGCAAGGTATCATCACCCACAGAGAAGATCATGCCGTCAGTGATCTCTTGATCGGCGATTGGCACTCCTTGCTGACTGAATGCATAGATGGGTATGTTTAGACGTTCACGCAAGGTAGTGGCACCTCTGATGTGATCCAGGTGTCCATGCGTGATGAGAATGTGCCGGAGGCCGCCGCGTGCGTTCCCTTCACGGATAATCGCCTCCAGATGTTCAGGATCATCATGTCCTGGATCGATCACTGCCGCTCCTGTAGAGCTACCTCCAGGATAATTGTATTAGTGCCTGGTCCCGTCATCAGCGAGGGATTAGGGGCTAATAGAATAGTATATGAGTCTGACATCATCATTTTCTCTTATTGCATGATAGATCTTCACAACTTCCATACAGATGAAGGATTTTCGGGCAGGTATACCTGGGGCCGACCGTCTTCATAGACCATGAGAGGCGTATATGTTGGCACATAACGGGTTGCGCTGGCCTGTAAAACCTTATCAACGCTGTTGAAATTCGCCAGATCGTGTAACTGGTGGTACGTAGGAAAGGCGATAGGAATTTCGCCTTCCGAGAAGAGTGCCAGGGCTTCTGCTGGCTGTATCCAGATGCCCTCGCTGGTCTCCAGCTGATCATAGATGGCCTCCTGTTCTGCGGGAGCAGTGGCAAGGAAGAAATGGGTGTCAAAGCGTTTGGGCATGCCCTCTGGTGTAATCCAATGGGCAAAATAGGCGAGGCGGTCAGTGGCCAGGACAAGTTGCTCGCTGCGCGCTAACTCGATGAGGGAGCCTTTGCGCTCATTGAAAGCTTGACGGTAGCTGGCAAAGCGTGGCCTTGTCACCTCATTGATGGCAAGTATGTTATCACCATCGTAGGCAAGGAGTACATTAGCTTCTTCAAAGAGTTCACGGATAGCGGCAGCTCTCACGCCACTACCGAGCGCGGTACGCTGCTGTGGGTCCACCTCTGAAATGGCAATGTCCCTACATATCTCCTGAGCCTGTTCTGCTAAGCGATCATCTGCCGAAACAGAGCCGCCTGGAAAGACATAGATATCCGGCATAAACTCGCTTTGTACGACACGCCGAACCATAAATACCTCTATTGCTGGTTGCCCAGATGGCAGGTCACGCAGCAACATGACGGTTGACGCTAATCGGGGTTGAACAGTCATACTATACTTCTCCATTCACTAGCTTATGCATCGATATTATCTGATCATTGTATAGTACCATATGCTTTGAGGAATAGACTGGCGTTATGAATATTGTATGCTATTTTATGTAGTATATGCCTGGCATGTACTTAACTATGAGCATTTTTGGTATAATATAACCGTCAACTGGGCTGTCTTGCATTAAGATAACCCTATGGAAAAAGAGAAACACTGGTACTAGGATGATTACCAAGGAAGAGCGGCAGTCGATTTCACTCTTACGGGTTGGCCTGATTGGAGACCCAGTTGCACATTCCTATTCACCACGTTTTCAACAAGCTGCACTTGATGCACTTGGTATTACGGCACGCTATGAATTGTGGCCTACTCCTGCTGAGCAACTCCTGGAACGTGTGCGCTTATTATGTGATGAGAACTGTTTAGGGGCCAACGTAACAATTCCACATAAGCAGGCTGTCTTACCACTATTAGACTATATTGATCCGCTGGCGATCCGTATTGGTGCTGTGAATACTATCGTTCACAAAGATGACTATCTGTATGGTTATAATACGGATGCTCCTGGATTGATTCATGCATTACAAGAGCACGGCTTCGGTGTACGACAAAGTGATGGGAGCATTTCGCTCAAAGGGTATACTGTGGTCTTGCTTGGAGCGGGCGGAGCCGCACGTGGTGCAGCTTTTGGGCTGATTGATGCTGGTGTGTCACGTTTGATAATTCTCAATCGTCATTTTGAGCGTGCGCAACTTTTGGCAAACAAGTTACAGCAAAATTGTGAAGATCCAATCTTTAACTTGAGTGACCCGAATTTTTTGATTCCACAACCTGCCACGATTATCATCAATGCAACATCATTAGGGATGCATGAAGATGTCAGTCCTCTCCCTGCGGAAGTACTCTCACGTTTTGATACTGACACTTTTGTATATGACATGATCTATAATCCAACGCAAACACATCTCCTCTGTCAGGCGAGTGCGATGGGTCTACACACTGCCAACGGCTTATCCATGCTTTTACACCAGGGCGCTCTGGCTTTCACGCTCTGGACAGGTCAGCCAGCGCCTCTTAATGTTATGAGTGCTGCCCTGATGGAATAAGTGAAGTAACTGCTCAAGCTTCCTCGCCACCTGCGGTGGCCCGCTCTTATTTTGTCGCCCGTGGTGGAGGTTGCGCCGCAACCTCCACCACGGGCGACAAAATAAGAGCGGGGTGCAGGGGACAGCTGCCCCTGCCGGAGCGCGAGGTGTCCTCGCACATTCCCCTTTTTTCAAAGGCCGCCGAAGGCGGCGCAAGAGGGGTACCTGAAGAGTTACTTTAAAAGATGTTGTAGAATACGTGAGTAAAATGCGATATAAGGAGATGCCATCCGTGAAACTCGTCAGCTTTTCTACTTCAAACCTTCCCAGGCCACACCTTGGCATTGTGCGTGACGATGAGGTTGTGGATGTTGATCTGGCGGGGCGAGCACTCAAAATCACTGCCCCTGATCAGATGATTGACTTGATCAACAACTATGAGCAGAGCAAGCAAGCTCTACAGGTTATTCTCAGTAAAGCAGCTGAACGGCGTTTCAGCGAAGTCAAAACCTTTACTGATATTGGTGCGGCCCATACACTTAGCGAGATACACTTAGCGGCTCCTATTCCGCGTCCTCATAAAAATGTGGTGTGTCTGGCAGTAAACTATAGAAGCCATGCTCAGGAGACGGCACAGCTTCGCATTCACAAAGGCGTTGCGCCAGAGATTTCCATATTTTTTACAAAGGCCCCGACTGCTATCAATAGCCCCTATGGAGAGATTGTCATTGACCCATCAGTTTCCACGGAAATGGACTGGGAAGTTGAACTGGGGGTCATTATCGGGAAGAGTGGCAAGAATATCCGTGAAGAGGATGTCATGGATCACATTTTTGGCTATACCGTCATCAATGATATTACCGCCCGTGACTTGCAGGCCAGTCACAAACAGTTCTTTAAGGGCAAGAGTCTCGATGGCTCCTGTCCGATGGGACCCTGGATTGTAACTGCTGATGAGATTGCGGACCCGCATAATCTTGCGCTCAGTTTGCGTGTCAATGGTGAGACTAAGCAGAGCGCGAACACGAGCCAGATGATTTTCTCGATTTCCAGAGCACTTGCCATTCTTTCGGCTGGTATGACGTTGGAGCCAGGAGACATCATCGCAACAGGTACGCCGAGCGGGGTAGGTTTTTCGCGTGTACCACCGCAGTTCCTCAAACCTGGTGATGTAGTGGAAGCTGAAGTACAGGGTATTGGCGTGATCCGCAACCCTGTAGTAGAAAAATAAGTGTTTTGCCTTGAGACCAGAGAAAGAGGGAAACGAACGAAGAGCATACATCTCCCTCTTATCCTTTCATATTAGACCTGGACTTCTTCGTGTGACCAGGGGGGCATTATTCCCCACAGGTTAAAGGCAGCCGAGCGGGTATGCCAGAGGCGGGGAGGTGTAGTGGCGTCATGGTCGTGATATTGCAGCATTTCGGTGGATAGTTCGACATGTATGCCTTCGGAGTCAGCAAAACGCAGGAACAAATCATTGCCTGCGCCGTGTCGTCCTGGTCCCCACAATACAGGCACCTGATGTTGTCCCAGGTGATCTGCCCAATGAAGCAGCTCCGGCCCATCAGTAACGGCATAGCCGATGTGATCAATACCAGAAGTACCAGGCAGGAACATGAGAGTATGGTGATTATTGTTGCAACGTAGCCAGGCACATTCGCGTAGCAGCCAATCAGAGATATCGAAGCCCAGAGCCTCAGTATAAAAATCGATCATCTCTTCCAGATGCATCGTGCGTAGTGCAAGGTGTTGTAGACCAAGGGGACGCAATAACCCTCGTTGCCCTCTTATGAGAGTGGGTGAAGATGGCTGAAGATCATCAGGGGATACTGAGATTTCGATAAGGTTACCGTCCGGATCATGAAACCAGAGAGTATCACCCAGTTCTGAATTACCATCGCGGGGTCTTAACTCCAAATCAGTACCAGAAAATTTCAGGCGAGCGGCCAATGCAGCCAATTCTGCATCCGTATCAAGCTCGAAGGAAAGGTGGTGAAGTAGTGTACGTTGTATGGGCTTGCGACCGTTACTGGTAGTGGGCCGCGTGTCGTTAAATAAACCCAAACAATGATGTTCATCTGCCAATGAAAGAAATATGCTGGCCTCTTCTAATTCAAGATCTTTCTGGGCAAAGTTCTCAGATATCGTGCGCAGATCTAGTCCTAACGCCTGCCGATAGAACCGTGCTTGTGCCAGGATATCTGTTGCCCATAAACCGACATGGGCCAGTCGTTTGACTTTGACCTTCTGAATCTGCTGGTTGCTCACGGCAGCCTCCTCGTGTAAAACTGGTACGATTTTGCTATTTACCGTTTGCTATCATACCTAGCCTGAATGGGAGGGTCAATCAAACTACCCGAAGGTCATAGAAGATATCCCTGTGATGCACTCATGATATCGGATGAGTGATCACAGGGATATCTTCAGGTCTCTTTTTCTGTTTCCTCAGCGCCTTAGGCGCTTCGCAAGTTGTTTAATGTGTGGTTGTGTTGCCTGTGGAGGAGATTGCGACGCAATCTCCTCCACAGGCAACACAACCACACATAAAACAGGAGCGAGCCACCGCAGGTGGCAAGGAGATCTGAAGAGTTACCGGGATGACTCATGGTTATGCTGGTTCATTGGTTGTGGTTGGCACGTCTGACTGAGATTGTTCTTCTGGCAAACTAGCAAGGAAATGTTCAACATTAGTAGAGGAGAGATCGATAGTCTCTAACACTCTGATAAGAGGAGTTGCGGGCATAGGTGTCTCTGGAAACTGTGGTAATGTTGGCTGATATGATGGGACATGCTCCCATATTCGTGGTTGTCGTGATTTGTAATGGGTTAACATACTGAAGACATCATTTATTCGTGGTTGTTGCGATGTGTAGTGGGTTAGCATATTGAAGACATCATTAAACAAAAGACGAGTAGCTACTATTGCCGTCATCACCCAGAGAACTGTGAGGACGAGCAAGATAGACCAGTGGTCTACAAGCAGCAGTGCTATCGTTGCGCCTCCTAAAAGGAGCGCGACGGCAACTACTGGGTAGAAGAAATACGAGTGTGAGGTCTGCTTCATCCCTGACCACCATATTCCCTTCATAATTATGAACCGCCGCCTTTGTGCAGCCTTCCCTGTTGCAATGCTGTGCCAGGTATTAGCAGGCCAGAGTGCTGTACTGACACTGCTGGAATGTCGCCTTCTGACACGAAATTTCCTACTAATTTTACTGGCTCTACTTTTCCTTTTCACCACCCATACCCCCCAGCAGGATAGAAATATTCCTGTCCTGGCCTGATCGCGACACTGAAGTGCCGGTATAGTTACCGGTCAGACTTCAGTACCTGGTGTGGAACACATTCCAGGTATCCCACAACAATAGCTCTCTGTCCGTCATAGAGGTATTAACGCTCTTCCCATCCCCTTGTAACGACCCAACCAATCACCTCACAACAGCCACTCTCTCCTGAACTCTAAGATCAATCTTTTCCCTTTTGAAATGGTTGGTCTTCCCACAACATTCCCTCGCACCACCAGCACATCAACCACTTCATTCCCCATTGCACAGCCCCACACTACCGATAAACGGGATATTTTGTCCTTATACGTCCAGTTGTGTCGTTCTCGCCACATGATAATACCTAGACTGCAGATGCTTTTCCCTTCCGCACATTCCGATAACACCTGGAGGCAGTTTGCTAGAAACATTCTGCCCTGGTGTGCCCACACACGGCACTTCACTATCGCGATACAGGATAGCTCTCCCTGGCTACTTTGAAGAACTTTCTCGTTTCTTCCGACCTGTTCTCCATCCGTCCCGATGGAATGTGATCCTTTCGACTATGCACGTAGTGTAACGCCTGGATGTCTCTTCCTGGTTATGAAAACATGGAGATTCAGTTAAGAATGAGGGGATTTTCTATCTAATTCTTAACTATTATATAGAAATATTTGCAGTTTTGTATATACATAAATAAAAGAGGCATTGGATCTAAATTGATCCAATGCCTCTTTTATTTATGTATTGTCTTCTGTACTATCCTGAACATGGACTTTCCCATGGAGCACAGCAGATAAAGGAGAGGAAGGGGTATAAGAGGGAGGGTCCCACTCGAACGTCACTTTTTGTCGTCTGATCGGGACATCTGTTTGCAATTTATCCGAGCCACCTTCACGGGATAAGCTGACTTGCATATGCTGTTCATCTACTTCCAGACGGCGTGAAATAACCGAAAGGAGTTCGGCCTTAATGATCTCTAGCAACTCTGGATTGACCTTCAGGCGATCATGAACAAGCACGACTTTCAAGCGTTCCTTTGCCTGTTCTCCTGGCGTTGGCTTCTTGCGACCAACCATAAACTCAAAAACACCCATCTGTTATACTCCCCTTCAGGAGGACTGAGAGCGTTGCTGCTTCCCAGCTAATGCCGGACCAAACCCGACTAAGCGGCGTAACCGTTCCAGAAGTGAAGGGGCTGCATCGAACTCATCGAGCGGGACCTCTTCGCCCAGGATGCGCAGTGCGGCATTGATAAAGGACTGTCCGGCACGAGAACGTTTCTCATAAACGGCAGGCTCCCCTTTATTGGTTGCAACAATGATCGTTTCATCTTCGGGGACGATACCAAGGAGATCAATACCCAACACTTCCAGCACATCCGCTACATCCATCATATCGCCTCGTCGTACCATTTCGGGACGGAGACGATTCAGAATCAGGCGCGGCTCAGGCTTTCCAGCGGCCTCTACCAGGCCAATAATGCGGTCGGCGTCACGGACAGAGGCCATCTCTGGATTTGCCACAATAACAATTTCGTCTGCGCCAACTATCGCATTGCGAAAACCCTGTTCAATACCAGCGGGGGAGTCAATGATCACAAAGTCAAATTCCTGGCGAAGTTGCTGACACAGTTGCTCCATCTGCACACTATTCACGGCATTTTTATCGCGTGTCTGGGCGGCGGGGAGGAGGTACATTTCGGGGAGGCGCTTATCTTTAATCAGTGCTTGCCGAAGACGACATTGACCTTCAACTACATCAACCAGATCGTAAACGATGCGGTTCTCTAATCCCAGCACGGCATCGAGGTTACGCAGGCCGATATCTCCATCCACCAGGGCGACCTTTTTCCCCTGCATTGCAATAGCTGTTCCCAGGTTTGCGGTCGTCGTCGTTTTGCCAACACCACCTTTACCTGATGTAATCGTAATGATCCGGCTATCCATGTCACACTCCCTATGAAGAACCGTTGAGACTTCGGTAGGAGAACATTGCGTTATTGGCTCCTCTCGCCTGTTAGTATATCATGAATTGTCGTACATAAAAAGTTCTAGCCAGCGTTATTTGCGTGGGGCGCGCCCACTCACCCAGGTTTCAACCACGATTTGCTCATTTCTGATCGAGGCTACTTCTGGACGAAGTGGTGCCTCGAAGCCCTCTGGAGGCCGTGAGAGCAAATGACCGATGCGCAATTGTACTGGTGACAACTGGAGTGAGCAGACGAGCGAGTTTTCGTTATCGGGATAGCCGGCATGGACCATGCCACGCAAGACTCCCCATACGATAATATCCCCGCCTGCAACAATTTCTGCGCCGGGATTGACGTCACCAAGAATCACCACATTACTATGATGGTGGATAGCTTGCCCTGACCTGACGGTGCGTCGTAAGAAGAGCGTATCATCGGATTCGCGTGAATCACGTTGAGAGGGTTCTATCTCTGGTGTCATATTGCTCTCTGTAAAGGGGAGTGTGATAGTCTTCTTAACCTCTCTAGGTGTTTCCGTCACTCGTTCTAGCGGCGTGACAGACATCTGATAGTGAGCGAGCAGGTCTTCGAGTTGTAAACGCTCACTCATACGCAGGTTTCGGCGACTGGTGTCTACTGTCAGAGATGCACCTCGAAAAAACGTCGGGGCCTCTGCAAGGCGATCAGCCAGCGCTTTGAGCAGTTCACCAAAGGGGGTGTCTGGCTCCAGGGTCAAAAGTAAGCCACCACGTGTCCCTTTTATGGCAATAAATCCTTGCACAGACAGCTTCTCCTCCCTTTCCAGTCTGTCTAATTGCTTTCGTTCTTCCGCTGTGTCTCTACCCGAATAATCCTCTATACACATGTAACCCCGTTTGCTTTGTAAGCAGGATGAATTAAGCAATGCATTTGCTATACGAGTACGGTCCATATGTGTACATACATATGCACCTTGACACCATACAGTATAAGCATGTAAGCTACAAAACGCAATAGACCAGAGTCATGAATAGCCGCAATGGGAGTATGCTGAACCCACCATGTGACTTATGCTCTGTTAGATATCTTGCGGAGGGTGAATGTGTTGTGTTGTGTTCGTATCAGCCGAATCTGAATCCAACGTTATACCCTGCATTGTCTGCTCCATCAGGTAGTGGATCACCGCCTGGGTACTGCCCGTCTCTTTATAGACAGCGATCTGGCGATCTGCTCCGGTACCGCGTGGGTCCTCAAGCAGTTCACGTACGTAGTCAATCTCGCGCCTGCTGCCCAGATCATCAATCACGTCATCGACAAAATCGAGCATCTCGCCAAGAGATTTGCGCATACTTAAGCGGCGTTTCTGGACAAAATCGACCACCTCAGCGTCCATCCCATGGCGTGACGCCAACCATTTGTTCTCGTCAATATAGCGAGAGGGGAGCACATATGTTGTCATATTTCGCTGATAGAGCCATGATAGCTTGGCTACCAGTGCCTGGCAGATGGCCGTGATTGCCATAGTATCCTCGAAAGTTGCGGGCATATCACAGATGCGAAACTCAAGGGTAGGAAAGAATGGGTGCGGTCGGATATCCCACCAGACGCGTTTGCCATTGTCCACGCAAGTAGTATCTACGAGATCTTGTACATAGTGATCAAACTCGTTCGTCGAATTAAACAGGTCGGGGATACCAGAGCGAGGAAAGCGTTTCCAGACTACTACACGGTATGATTTCATGCCAGTAAAGCGACCCGCCCAGAAGGGTGAATTGCTTGAAATGGCAAGCAGATGAGGTAGCCATGTGCGTAGTTGATTTATGAGAGGAATAGCCATCTCATGTTTGGGTAGTCCGACGTGAACATGCAAGGCGAAAATTAAGATGGAACGTCCAACGTCTTGATATTCCTCTTCGAGTTCTTCGTAGCGTTTATTGCTTGTTCGTGTCTGGCTGGCCCAATGTGCCGTTGGATGAGTACCTGCACTGATGAGAGCAAGACCCTCTGATTCTAGCAGACGAGCCAGGTCAGTACGCAATTTGTGTAGTTCTATGCGTGCTGCAGGAATGGTAGGACAAACATTCGTCACAAGTTCTACGGCAGACTGCAACATTTCTGCTTTAATATTTTCTCCGAAGATGGGTAAACCTTTTTCCAAAATGGTGTGAATGTGTGAAGCCAGCTGACCGGTATGTTTATCCACCATCTGAAACTCTTGTTCAATTCCGAGAGTGAAAGGCTGTGCCATAGCATTCTCCTTCCGAGATAGAGATCACTGTGAAGTCTTTAACATGTCAGAGAACACGGATCTACATCGGTCTGTACAGGTTGTAACCGCAGGATAGAGCGTGATGAAGGGGGAGGAGTACGCAGTTCTGTAAAAGACGTTTGGCTGGGATTCATAGAACGGATGGGCCGGATGTAGAACGAAAGGGGGAGGGCAAGGAAACAAAGGATCACACGACACCGCCAAAAGAGACTGACACTGTTTTGGCTGGTCGTGGTGCGTGAGTGCGCATATCCGCATACAAGCACCTCTGAGTGAACGCCTTATTGCATAAGTTGCACTAGAGCACCGTACTACCAGAGATAAATGTCCAGGTAACTGGAGCGTACACAGGTTGTGTATGCTGCTGGACCAAGCGGAATTCCTCTAATCTCTACTTCTGACCTTATAGCCCGAAGGCATAAGGGAGTAAATCAGCGATGGAGAAATCTCGCTCAATACCGTCAATATATACTACCGCATTTGGAGCTAGATCTGCAAGCCATTGTCGGCATGCTCCACAGGGAGTACGTTCGTTGAGTGGAGCACTGGTAGCTGTATCGATGCAAGCCAGCGCCACCTGTGTAATCGACCGGGCACCATCTGAGAGAGCCGCCGCCAGGGCTGAGCGCTCGGCACAAAGTGTCAGACCATAGCTGGAGATCTCGATATTGACACCTACATAGATCTTCTCCTCGGCAACCAGGGCTGCTCCTACACGAAAGTGCGAATAGGGGCAATGTGCCCTCAGAGCCACTTGCCGTGCCAGGGCTAATAAAGCATCGCGTTCCATAAGTTTTGCACCTCGTATCTTACTGATATCCTATTGAGTCACATTTTTGTGTCGATAGGTAGTATCATGTAACTGTGTCAACAGTACTTTCCAGTAAAAGTAGCCGTAAACGTGACTATTGCTAGCCCAAATTGTATCATGATGTTACCTCTTCACAGACATCGCGTTACTAAGGTTGAGTGATTAGTTTATGAGTTTGTTTTGTCCTCTGTACATTGGTACATCTTTGTATTGTAATATAGGCCCGCAGGAGGAACACGAGTGAAAATCATGGTGGCGGATGACGATCGTGACATGGTAGACATGCTGAGCTATTGGCTCAAGGGACATGGGTATGACGTGGTACGTGCTTTTGATGGAGAGCAAGCCATAAAGCGCTGGCGTGAAACGTTACCAGATCTCGTCATTCTTGATATTCAAATGCCCAAGCTCGATGGTTTTGAAGTCTGTCGCCAGATGCGCACGGAAACCAACTCGATGGTTTTAATCCTGACTGCCCACGATCGCGAAGACGACGAAGTACGTGGGCTGGAAATGGGCGCAGACGATTACTTACGCAAACCTTTCAGCCCCCGGCAACTCCTGGCGCGTATCAAAGCTGTGATGCGGCGTTCCACCACCACGCGGGGTCTCTCGGGTACTTCTGCGATTACGGTTGGACCAGTGACGTTAGACGCAATGCGGCATGAAGTGACCAGAGATAGTACCAAGGTTCGGTTAACGCCGACGGAGAGTCGCTTACTTCATTTACTGATCACGCATACCGGTCAGGTCTTGACGACCGATATGATTATTGAGCGTGTGTGGGGTTATGATGAAGCTGGAGACTCAGGCCTGGTGAAGACACATATTCGTCACTTGCGCCAGAAGGTCGAGCCAGATCCCAATAGCCCGCAGTATATCATGACCGTGCCAGGAGTTGGCTATACCTTTGCAGCCCCTATCACTGTTGAGTCTTGAAGAGACTTTCTAGTGAATGTCCTGCTAGCCCAGGCAGGACATTTCTTTAGGGAGATTGTCTCCTCTTAACCAGCTTCTTTGCATCTTAACCATATCACAACGGAATATTCATCCTGTCTTTCTGCCAATTCAGGTATAATTCTTTAATCATTTGTAACAAAGCGATCTTTGTAAAATAATCAGGTGTACTCTGAAGGCGTGCAATCGACCTGGAAACATAAGAGAAGAAAGCACTGCGGGCATTTTTCTTTCCTCTCTCTGTCTAAAGGCATGAGAGTCCCCAGAAAGGAGTTTTATGGGTCAGAGAAGAAGGGATGGATTGTCTCTTGCGAAGGGACATCAGGCAGCTTCAACCGTTCAGCTAAAGCCAGAAAATCAGGCAGCTGAAATATTGGAGTACTGTCATTGCTTGCCCTTCTCTTCGCTGCACCATCTTTCACAGAAAGACCATGAGAGTCTCATACCCACTGCCGCGATCTTAAATGATCGACTACATACCCTGCTGGACGAATTAGTTCCCCACTTCGACCCCTTTAAGTATTTTATTGCTTCATGTCTCTCAAGTGGAACAGGCACAGATGGTTTCCGAAGATGCTGTTGTTTCTCCCCGGTGTCACTATCATGTCAATCAGGGGCTGCTGGAACAAATTTTGGCAAATGTGCGTCGTGTCATCAGGGCTAATGATCAAATATTGATGCAGGATAATTCAGGAGGGATGCTGGCTTTGCCTCATGTTGATGAGTCGGGGGTGTACAGTGTTTTGGAGCGTGTCTCTCGTAGTCTCAGTCTCTTGCAAGCAGAAACGATGATCCCACCATTGACTCGTGAAACAACCATCCTCATAGGGTGTGGCACTTGCCCGAACCCCCGAACCTCTGTTGAACAACTTCTCTACCATACGGGTCTCGTGGCACGACGTTTCACACTCCGTCCAGCGATTACCAGACATCTTTGGGATACCATGCCCCCACCAGGGCAGGAAATTGGGCGAAGTGGTTCTACTACAGGGTTACTGAGTGTGCCTTTTCTGGATCTACCAAGAGAGTTGTCTGCTTGCTTAAAACGACTCATCCCCTATCAGTTAGCTGAAGAACTACGCTGTGTTCCTGTTGGTCGTGACCAACAGTATCTCACGGTTGCCATGGCGGATCCGGGGAATACCGAAAATGTGCGTCATTTGCAGGAAATAACAGGTATGACAATCTTCCCCGTTTCTTGCAAAGAAGAAGATCTGGATGCTTTATTGCTCAAAGCCTGGTAGCTCAGAGCATTGTTTGGGTGGCATGTGGTGAATATCTTCCCTGTTTACCTGAAAAATTAACCATTTCGCAACTTTTCCTTAACTTGGAAAAGCATCACCATTGGTTACTATAATATGTAATGAGACAAATATTTGTATCTCGTGATACGCTTTTCTCGTCAACATTGTTAGTGTCAAGTGCACTTATTTACCATTTTATAAGGAGAAACTCATGGTTGTGCAGATGATCCAGGATGATGTCCTTTTAACTTTCAAAGAAGCAATGAGTTACCTGCAAGTAAGCCGCTCGACCCTTTATCGGCTGATGTGGTCTGGACAGTTGATCGGTCATAAGGTAGGAAGCACCTGGCGCTTTTATCGTGAGGACCTGCGGGCCTGTGTTGACCGTGAAGTTCCGGTTGCAACGATGATGATCAGCTAGTTTCGTGTATAGTTATTCTAATGGGTTCAGAATTATTTATGTATGAAGAATTGATGCGGGTGGTATAGGGTATAGCTAATAAAAGAATCTCATGAAAAAATAGCACAGTGGCCAGAACAAGTTTTGTTCTGGCCACTGTGCTATTTTTCATGAGATTCTTTTTCCTGATTGCAGAGTGGTTAGATACTATCGAAATCGGTGATTTTCCAGGTGTTGCCCAATTGTTGCACAGTGAGTAAGGCATTGTACTGCAGATTTTTTCGGCCTATCTCTACAATAATGGTGAGATGAGAAAGATCGGGGCCGGTCGTCGAGTTGGGATCAGCCGCAGTAGGAGCATCTGGCGTATAGGTAAGAACTGGGCCATAGTGATCATCTCGACTCCGGGCTTGTTGTATAAACTGGTCCAGCGTTAAGCCGCTTATTGTCCCTTGTGGGGCCAGGTAGCTATAGGCAGCCGAATAGTTTTTGGCCTGGATATCTGCATAATAATTGTTGACAACATTGGTAGAGTCGGTGAATTGTTGGAATGTTGTAGAGGCAAAGTTATAGGTTCCCCAGCCACATAAGCTACAGGCGGCGAGAAGGGCTATGCTGAGAACACTGACTACGATCCAGATCCACCTGCGTGACTTTTTGACAGGAGGAGGAATGGGGACAAAAGGTTGTCCCACAGGCGATGGGCCTGGGGAGTATCCCTGTTGCGATGGTGCGTATCCGGGTGGAACTGTATACATCGGCGCTGGTGGAAGAAGAGGAGGTCGCGCAGGTTCTACCTGTGCAGCCTGGTAGAATGTAGGAGGTGGCGGATATATCAGTCCCTGGCGTATTGCCTCCGCTGAGGGAAGTTGTTCATCGGCAGCCCCTTTTTCCTCTGGTTGTACCTGGGAAGAGGAAGTGTATGGTGAAGGAAAGCCCTCCTGTAATGCATGTTCTTCTGCTGAGTCTTTCGTAGCAGATTGCAACGTGTTATCTGTTGAAAACTCGTAGAGTGGCTGTTGCTGTATTTCTTCGGATGATTGATCAGGGGTTTGCATAATATACTATCTCAACTCTGTCCAGATAAATTTCTCTCTTGTGATTGTACCGCATTATGTGCTTTTTCCAAAATTGCCAGACATTGTTCACCTGAGAGTCGTCCCAGGTTCTCGAACTCTAGCTCCATTTCGTCTCTCACCCGTAACTCTGCCTCCACACGCGCAATTTCATGCACACGTGCATATGTAATGATGCGATGGACATATGACTCAGCGATTCGGGTCCGTTGCCATTTGATAGAGGGCATAGGTCGCAGGTTCAAAGATGAACAAGGGTAAAAGTCGTGCTCCTGAATGGCCGTTGAGAGTAGCAGAGCGTATTCACCAACGGCGCGGCGGGCCATTGGGTCGGAGAAGAAACCTGATTGTATGCTGGAAACGATCAGTACTCCGCTGATGCGCCCTTTGCGCATGACTGGAGTTGCGCAAGCACTTGCCTCAAATTCATCCACTTCAACCTGGAGACGATCCTCGCCCTCCTGTGCGTCCCAAACCTGCATACGTTGTAGCATAGCCGCAGTGCCAGCCAGAGAGGTACTTCCCAGGTAAGCTCTGCTTTCGCTAACAAACGGCCAGGGGTCATGACCGTGTGAGATGGATTCATATAGGGAATGAATGCCATCTTCATGTGGAGGCATCAATCTGGCGTATATAATAACTAATCCCTGGTGTTCAGCATCCAGATGGAGCAAGGCATGCTCGAAAAGGATTTGGGAAACCTGCCAGAAGCATGTTTCTTCCTCAAATGTTGTGGCCACCAGATCCAGGACACGGTTGTAGATTTCTTTAGGAACCTCGTGGATGCCGGGTGCAGGCAGATCCACGACACCAGGAAAGGTCTGATTAATCGCAGAGATAAGATCTACCCGATATTCTGGAAGTACTTCTGGTAGTCTTTTCAGATGCATCACGCGTGGTTCGGAAGCGCCGTTCATCCAACGGTAGATAGTATTTTCAGCGACTTCTAACTCTTTGGCAACACGCGTGATCTCTGAGCGTTCCTCTCGTAAGAGATGGCGTAGGAAGCTACTAAACAGTGACAATTCCTCACTTTCAGAGGAAGATGCCAGTGGCTCCTGGTTGATCCCCATTTGCCCTGTTGGCATTGAGGTGGTCCCGTTCATCAAAGATATGTTGAAATCGGTGACATTGTTCTGACTTTGTTGTTGTGATAGGCGTTTCTGGTTAGAAAGATTTGTTGCCTTTTTTGAACCCGGAGGGCGCCCTCGTTTCTTCTTGGGATGCTCACCCAAATCCTGCCCGTTTGCCATTGTTCACTCCTTACTGGTAGCATCGAAGATAACTCAACGTTTACAAAGCATTCCGCCGGCCATTATACCACATTGAGCAGTCGCAAAAGTACATAATTTACGCATTGTCAACTTTTTTCAAACATTTTCTGTGAGAGAGAAGATGCCCATGTACACATGAGAAAGATCTTTATCCAGAAAATACAAAGCCCTTCTGGTAAGTAGTCCTTCGTAACAACTCTTCTATTACAATGTTATACGAAAGTACTACAATGTCATACATCTATTGATTTCTTAGTAGTATACAAGTAATATGAATTCTATCACGATAGGTATTCTTTATACCTTTTTATATCAAATCCTTTGAAGACGACGTATCTTTTTCGGGAAATCCGGCCTCACTAAAGAGGGTCGTAGCCCCCTGGATTCGATGGCGTTCAGTGCTCTTCAACAGGGTTTGATATCATTATTTATGGCTGGAAGGATCAGGTAAATTTATGGCAGTAAATAATATAGTGCATATGAACGAGTGTGGACTCCCACTGAACGCAATCGAATGGTTAGAGACACATCATCAAAGTAAGTCGTTTGAGCGAGAGCAGATAATTCGTGATCTCCAGCTCAAACAAGGTAGTTTTGTTGTTGATGCGGGCTGTGGCCCTGGCCTTTGGACACCACTGCTTGCACAGATGATCGGCCCGATGGGGCGTATCCTGGGAATCGACATCTCTGCGGAGGCGCTGATTACCGCACAGCACCGGAGCACAGATAAATGGTACCGCCGGCAGGTACAATATAAACGTACAAGATTGGAACAGCTCCCTATTAATTTTGGACAGGCCGATATTATCTTTAGTGCCAATGTTAGCCAGTATCTTTCTGACCCTGTCTATACGTTTGCTGCTATGGGTCCCTATCTTACTCAAGGGGGACGTCTGATTATTAAAGATATAGATTTTGGCACAATGCGCTTTTATAATATTGATCCATATTTACAAGCACGAGTATTGCAGGCACGTGAGCGTTGGGAATTAGAGCGTGTCGATCATGGGCACTCTTATGAAGATAGTTGGGTTGGCTCTAAACTGGCAGGATATTTGCGTTCGGCAGGTTACGAAGATGTACAGGAGAGAACGTACCGTATTATACGCAGTGCTCCGATTCCGATGGATTTCCGTTTGTATTTGCAAGGGATCGCTGAGTGGTTTGTTTGTGAAGGTGCGCCTCATCTCTCCAGTGAGGACGTAACAAATTGGCTACAATGTTTTTTACATGAAACACAAAATGCTTTGGACCAGGAGTCATTCCTCAGCGAGGAAACTGAATATGTTGTTTCGGGGGTATGGAACAAATCTTTATCCAAAGGACTCTATTATTTTGACACCTATACCGAGTTACCTCAGGCAGAAGAGTCGATGCTGGTTGCTAATCTGGTGTAATAGAGACCTCTGAGATAAACGAGACAAGGGCACCTGAAGAGAGAAGGTGCCCTCGTGTTTTGTGTTGGGGAATGAGGATGGTGAAAAAAAGTGTGAACATATATTTATTGGTTATTATTCAACTGATCGGCAATCATTGCAATGGCCACGTCCCCTACAATAGTTTGCAATTCATTATGTAGTTGCCCCATGTTTTCCATACGAGCTGTAATGAACTCATGATGAGAGGTACCATAAGAGAGTCCAGAGAGTCCACGTTGGGCTGCTTCGTACTCTTCACTAATTTGAGATAACAAACGTGCTACTTCACTACGTTGTTCATGTGCTCCAAGCATAATTTCCCTTGTCCTTCTTTCTTAATCTCAGCAAGCGTGGCCTGTTGTTTCTTATCTGTCCTTCTCCGTTGTTGTAACAACAGAGAAAAATGTGATGATGTATATACAATGTGTATTGTTTGTAAGAACATCATGTGCAATACATTTTATCAGTATGTACAAAAATGTCAAATTTGTCCAATGTTTATTCCTGCTGTTTTGCTTTTTTCTCCATTTTCACAGGCATTTCAGTGCGTCTGGTTACGAAAACACTGTTCCCAAAGTAACTTATTTGCATGTAATGGAGCTATTTATGTGTTTTGCAGGGTCATTATGACGCTTATAAGTAAGTATATTAATGAGCAAAGCTCGAAAAATATATGAAACAGTACTTTTAGATATGAGATAGGCGGCTCCTCCTTTTTGCCTATACCCGACAAACTGTAGACAATGGCGACAGGGAAACTAGTACATTTGTTTCGGAAGACAGTACATTTGTGTGCCTCTGTAACAATACGTGTTGGTGATTGTCAGATGAGAACCTGCAAATGGTGAACAGGAGGAGATCTGTGTGAAGTGAGGCAAGCATGTCCCGATGGTATGGAGATAGCAAAGAGGTGATGCAGAATTTAAGCCTATTTGCTTACCATTTCCTTTACATATATGTTATAATCATTTTTAGCGTCTATTGGTTGGATTATCAACTATTGAGCATTCCAAAATATGGCGTGAAGAAGCTACGTTGACTCCCACCTGAGAGCAGGTGCAACGATAGCACCAAGCAAAAGCTTCTACGAAAGATGAAAAGGTAGCAGGTGACCCCTGTTACGGAAGCAGAAGGAGTCTATCTCTATGGCTCGCGTCCAATTTGAGCATGTCTACAAGCTCTTTGGCAAAGTTGAAGTTGTCCATGATGTCAGTATCGATATCAAGGACAAGGAATTCCTCGTCCTGGTTGGTCCCTCTGGTTGTGGCAAAAGTACCTGTTTGCGCATGGTCGCAGGTCTGGATGATCCGAGCGACGGAGAAATTTTTATTGGGGATCGTCGGGTAAATGGTGTTGATCCTAAGGACCGCGATATTGCGATGGTTTTCCAGAACTATGCGCTTTATCCCCATATGACTGTCTTCGATAACATGGCCTTCGGCCTGAAACTGCGCCACTTTCCCAAGACCGAAATCCAGAAACGTGTAGGAGAGGCCGCTGATATTCTTGGCCTGGAGCAACTGCTGAAGCGCAAACCCAAAGAACTCTCCGGCGGACAGCGCCAGCGTGTTGCGCTAGGTCGTGCTATTGTTCGTGAAGCACAAGTCTTCCTGATGGACGAGCCGCTCTCGAATCTGGATGCCAAACTTCGTGTCGCGACCCGTGCTGAAATCATCAAACTGCATCAACGTATCCAAACGACAGTGGTCTACGTCACTCACGACCAGGTGAAGCTATGACCATGGGTGACCGTATTGCAGTCCTCAACGGTGGTATTATCCAGCAGCTTGGTTCTCCTCAAGAATTATATGATCATCCCTCAAATATCTTTGTTGCAGGCTTTATCGGTTCACCATCGATGAACTTCTTTCCAGGGGCAAAGGTTACCACCGAAGAAGATGCCGCCAAGATTGTGCTCGAAGGTGTTGGACAAGTTATCGTTCCCCCACTTTACTTCGAGCGCGCCAAGGCTGCAGCGGGCAAAAATCTCACTTTTGGTATTCGCCCATCTCATCTAGAAGATGCAGCTATTGCAGGCGTCAATGGGACTGGTAAATCCTCCACCATAGATGCTACCGTAGATGTCGTCGAGAATTTGGGTAACGAGCTACAGGTCTATCTTAACGCTGGTGGCAAAAATATTGTTGCCACCCTTGATCCTCGCGCTCGCGTCAGCACAGGACACAAAGTGCAGTTGCACGTTGATAGCGCACAGATTTACCTCTTCGATACAGACACGGGTGAAGCTATTTTCTAAACAATGTTTTGGAAATGTGAGAAGTAGCGTTTCAAGAGAAGAGAAAACGAACCAGGCGGCCTACCTGGCCGTTTTTCTCTTCTCTTGAAATGGTGCGTGTTGTAAGAATGTGTTAATTGCGCAATGGCTTTCCTGTCATCAGAATAGCCTGTATGCGTTCCTGTGTCTTCTCCGTTCCACACAGACTGAGGAATGCCTCTCGCTCCAGATCAAGTACCTGTTGTTCCGTTAAAGGCGTGATCGGCGAACATTCTCCACCTGTGAGCACAGTTGCCAGATGGCGACCAATGATCGCGTCATGTTCACTGATTTTATTCGTTAACAACATGTTATCTACCTGTTGTTCCAGTACCAGACGAGCGCCTGCTGGCAAGAGTAGCATTTGTGGTTGTACTGGTTGCCATTTGCCAGCGGCTTGTGCCTCTGCTAGCTTGAGTGCATCGGCCTTAGCGTCGCGTAACAATAGATCGCGGTTGACTGTAATGGCGTCCGTCTTGCGCAAGAAACGTAGTTCCTGGGCTTCTACCGCGCTTGTGGCAACCGTTGCCACGGCGATAATCTCGAAGGCGCGGCGTGCTGGTGTAAATGCTCCGCCGCGCCAGCCTTCTGTGACTCCAGGCTGGCTCCCTGACGCAGCAGGAGTTCTTTACAGCCACCCCCGGCAGGGATTAAGCCAACGCCTACTTCAACCAATCCGATGTAGGATTTCGCGTGGGCACGAGCATGGTTGCAGTGCAGAATTACTTCGCAGCCACCACCTAATGCGCGACCAGCCGGGGCGGCAACGACGGGAATAGGACTATATTTGAGCAACTGGTGAGCCTGCTGTAGCCCGTTAATAGCTCTCTCTAGCATCTGCCACTTGCCTGAGCGTGCCCCCATTAAGACCATGAGGAGGTTGGCTCCTGCTGAGAAGTCAGCAGCCTCATTTCCTATGACAAGAGCGCGGAACTGTTTAGATCCCTCTTCAACTGCATAGTGCAGCATTTCAATGATGCCCTCATCGATAGAGTTCATCTTGGTGTGAAATTCGAGACAGGCCACACCATCGCCCAGGTCGATCAGGGAGGCGGAGCCATTATCACGTACAACCTTGTTCTGTGCCGTGGTAGCGGCTAACGAGATTGTGCCCTCCGGTACGGGTACAGGCTTATAGGTATCAGTATGGAAGTCGAAGTACTGACGCTGTCCCACGCTGCCTGTGTAGAACGTACCTGCTTCTTTACTCATCACACGCTGGACCAGTGCTGGCAATTCCTGGTCGACAAACACCTGCTGCATAACTTCAGGATTTTGCAAAAGCATATCCCAGACCTCGAAACTGCCCATTGTGAAATTGAAGCCCCAACGCATTGCCTCATCGATGGCAACAATATTCTCTGCAATCTCTTCAGCACGATTAGCGGCATAGATCAAGGCGTCAGCCGTTGTCTCTCTTGCCAGTTGGCTGGCCCGGTCATCACCTGCCAGGATCGTCAGTGCACGTTTGGTCGGATCTTCGATGTTTCGTGCGGCTCCGAGGGAAGGATAGCGTACCTTCTGTTGGGGCTGATACTCCAATGTCTGTAAATTGAGTTCGAGAATGGTTGACTCACCTTCGGAGTTCTTGACGCGCTTATAGAAACCCTGACCGCTCTTCTCGCCGAACATGCCCCGGTGAAGCATCTCGCGAACCACTGCTGGCATCTGGAAGGCTTCGCGTTGCTCATCATGGGGTGCATTGTTGTAGAGATTATCAGTAACATGGACCAGCGTATCCAGGCCGGAGAGATCGGCTGTGCGGAAAACTGCGGACCTGGGACGCCCCATGTTGGGTCCCAGGATCATGTCTACTTCACTTACCGTGTAGCCCTCATTGAGAGCACGGTGAATTGTTGACATAAAGCCATAGGCACCAATACGGTTCGCAATAAAGTTTGGTGTATCCTTGCATATAACCACTCCCTTACCCAGGACTTCAGTGGAGAAGTGTTGCATAAACTGCATCAAGGCGGGATCAGTGTCAACGTCGGGCGTCAGTTCTAGCAGACGCATATAGCGTACCGGGTTAAAGAAGTGCGTGATCAGAAAATGTTTGCGGAACTCTTCAGAACGCCCTTCTGTAAGCATATGGGCGGGCAGTCCTGAGGTATTAGAACTGATAATTGTGCCAGGAGTCAGGACCATTTCGATCTTATTGTAGAGCGCATGCTTGATATCCAGCCGCTCGACAACTGCCTCGATAATCCAATCCACATCGGCGAGTTCTTCCAGGTCGTCCTCGATATTGCCCACAGTGACCAGTTTTGCTGCGCGTTTGCTATAGAATGCGGCAGGTTTTGCCTTGAGTGCCTTCTCCAGGCCCGTGCGAGCAACAACGTTGCGATCTTTCAGCTCGTGAGGAGGTACGATGTCAAGCAACAAACAGGGTATGCCAACATTGGCAAGATGTGCTGCAATGGCAGCTCCCATGACACCCGCGCCAAGAATGCCAGCTCTACGAATTTGGTATGGCATGGCTATGACATCCTCTCAATAATTGTTGCTACGCCCTGACCGCCACCGACACACAGGGTAGCAATGCCCAGCGTCTTGTCAGTGGTCTGGAGGTCATTGATAAGCGTGGTAATCAGGCGAGCACCGCTACAACCCAGAGGATGACCGAGGGCAATCGCGCCACCATGTGGGTTAAGTTTCTCCTCGTCAATACCCATCACTTTGACAACAGAGAGAGCCTGTGCAGCAAATGCTTCGTTAAGCTCGATGATATCAATATCACTCAGTTGCAGCCCGGCACGCTGGAGTGCTTTGCGCATAGCAGGTACAGGTCCGATCCCCATAACATCGGGCCTGACACCTGCCACGGCCATCGTACGTACCTTTGCCAGAGGCGTGATACCCAGATTGCGGGCTGTTTCCGCTGACATCAACACAACGGCGGACGCACCATCGTTGAGCGGACTGGAGTTGCCTGCTGTCACGGTTCCCCCCTTGAGAAAGGCGGGTTCCAGACTGGCTAAGCGCTCCAGTGAGGTGTCACGGCGGGGGCCTTCGTCAACCTCCATCAAACGACCATCAGGCAGTGGTACAGGGAAAATTTCTCTCTTGAAGACGCCATTTTCAATAGCGGCAAGTGCACGCTGATGACTGCGTAACGCAAAGGCATCCTGTGCCTCGCGGCTAATGCCATACTCGCGAGCCAGATTTTCTGCGGTAGTGCCCATCGGCATATAGCTGGCGTAGCCATATTCTAGCTCACATGGTGGATAAGGGGAACTGGTCTTTTCATTGGCACGCGCCTTGACGAGGCGTGGGTTAAAGCTAGGATTGAAGCCACCCATCGGCACCCGTGACATACTCTCAATACCGCCTGCGATTACCACATCACCCAGGCCAAGCATAATGCTTTGAGCGGCCATGTTGACGGCTTGCAGACTGGAAGCACAGAAACGGTTGATTGTGGTGGCACCCATTGTCTCAGGCAGTCCCGCAAGAGCACCAACCATACGTGCAAGGTTCATGCCCTGCTCCCCTTCCGGGAAAGCACAACCCAGGATGATATCTTCAATGAGCGAGCGATCAAGCAGTGGGACACGCTCGACTGCGGCTTTCACCACGAAAGCGGCCAGATCATCGGCTCGCACATCTTTGAGAGCGCCTTTGTTGGCTCGTCCAATAGGTGTGCGTACCGCACTGACAATAACGGCTTCTGACATATATATTTTTCTCCTTTTATTCTCGTAGGGGCGCGGTTTACAAGCCCGATGGGTATTTGCAGGAAAATGGGCATGTTCTGAAAATGGGGGACGGCGGGCTTGTAAACCGCGCCCTTACGTCAGACCCATTCTCCCTCAATGCAAAAATTTGACGGATATCTTGTCTCTGCCGCTGCGGTGAATTTTCCTTAAAGGGGATAACCCTGCTTTTCAACGATAAGGGTTGCCAGTTCGCGTTGTGCGGCAACTCCGTTGAACAGGTAGTCGCCCAGGTAGGCACGTAACGGGCCACTCTTTGGCTACTTTATCCTCATCCAGATTGGTCATAATGATCTGCTCAAGATTAGTGCGCATTCTGGAAAAGGCTAACCATGTGGCAAGTTGGGCCAGACGAACATGGACTGCGCTATTCTCGTCACCACGGCGTACAGCCTGTATAGCACGCGCAAGAGCACTATCCACTGCATACAGATCAAGCAGTAGATTTGCCAGGTATTCGATAAATTCCTGTTCCCGCTCAAGGGCCTGCATATACTTCATGGCGATCTTCATTGCAGCATAGATCGTGACTTCTTTGGCTTGCTCCAGAGCGTTAACCGCATCGCGTAGTTCTGCGGGAACTGCCTCTCCGGCCAGATCGGGAGCCTGACCAGATTTGACACGAGCCTCCATCTCTGGATACTTTGCCATCAGACCAATTTTGCCTGATAGGACACGTCGGAACAGCGTACCAGCCGCAACCATACGATTAATCTCGTTAGTACCCTCAAAAGATACGCTGAATACGTGCATCGCGATATGCCTTCTCAATGGGGGACTCGTGCATAAAGCCATAGCCACCGAAAATCTGTACACCCTCATCGACAGCGAATGCCAGGACCTCACTACCGTTTATCTTAGCAAGTGAAGCTTCCATCGCATATTCTTCGATGGCTTTGAAAACAGTCTCAGTATCTGCGCCTGCACTATGCTGGGCCTGCGCAATATTCGCTGCCGTACGGAAAACCTCGCTCTCGGCAGCATAGGTTTCAGCAGCCATACGTGCCAGCTTCTTATTAATCATACCAAACTGATGCAGGAACTTCCCAAAGGCTTTACGTTCAGTCGTATAGGTTGCCGCCAGGCCCAGAGCATTACGTGCACCGCCAACAGTGCCAGCGCCAAGCTTCAAGCGCCCAATATTGAGAATGTTGAAGGCGATTTTGTAGCCTTTGTGATCTCGCCGAGCAAGTTCTCAACAGGAACCTGGGCATCTTCAAAGTAGACCTGACGGGTTGAGGAACCCTTGATACCCATTTTGTTCTCTTCGGTACCGGTAGAGACGCCAGGCCATGTTGATTTAACGATAAAGGCAGAGGGTTTCTCATTGCCAATGCGAGCGAAGACAATCATCAGATCGGCAAAACCTGCGTTGGAGATCCATTGCTTGGTTCCATTAAGGATATAGTATTTGCCATCGGCGGAAAGTTCGGCGCGAGTTGTCAGGCCCATCGCATCGGAGCCTGCTCCTGGCTCGGTCAGGGCGTAAGCGGCAATCCATTCACCCGTCGCCAGTTTGGTAGATACTGCTGCTTCTGGGCCTCAGTACCATAATAGACGATAGGGAGGGTGCCGATAGTCGTATGTGCGCCATAGGCTACGCTGAAGGAGGCTTCACGCTGGGTTGAGGCTACCAGGGCACTGGTAAGCAGACCCAGTTCCGCACCACCATAGGCCTCTGGTACATCAATCATCAACAGACCTTGCTCTCCTGCCTTCTTTACCAGACTTGATAGTAAGCCAGGTTCCTGACGATCGATAGCATCAACGTTAGGCATGACTTCGCGAGCTACAAAGGTGGCACTGGATTCTTCGATCCAGCGTTGCTCTTCATCACGTTGCTCCAATGTGAAGATTTTATCGGCACTCTCGCTAACTGGCGTTGTCAGGAATGCTGTTCCCTGTTCTGTGGGTTTGATAGTTGTTGACATGTATGCTCCTTACATAGATTGAGGGTCTTGAGTTCTCAACTCCCTTTTCAGAACTTTACCGATCAATGATTTGGGCAAGTTTTCACGGAATTCCAGAATTTTCGGAACCTTGTAAGCAGTTAGTTCGTGTTTACAGTGGGTGATGATATCCTGTCTGGTCTCTTCAGAAGGCTCAAATCCTGGTTTGAGCACAATGAAGGCGGCAACAGTCTCTCCACGATACTCATCAGGTCTTCCCGCGACTGCTGCTTCTGCTATTGCCGGATGTTGGAACAGGACTTCTTCGACTTCTCGTGGATAAACATTAAAGCCGCTGGCGATAATCATATCTTTGGCACGCTCAACAATATAAAAGTAACCATCTGCATCTCTTTTTGCGACATCACCTGTATGCATCCAGCCATGGATGAAGATGGCATTGGTCTCATCCTCGCGGTTCCAGTAGCCCTTCATAATATTAGGCCCTTTGACGACCAACTCCCCTACTTCACCGACGGGGACAGACTGACCCGTCTCGCGGCTGATGATCATTGCATCAACATCAGGCAGAGGGAGACCAATACTGCCGTCACGACATGCATCGGTCAAGGGGTTGCAGTGTGTCACTGGTGAGGCCTCGCTCAGCCCATAACCTTCGACAAGCCTGGCACCAGTGATTGCCTCAAAGTCTGATCGTACTTTTGCGGGCAAGGCCGCTCCCCCGCTGATACAATATTTGATTGAACTCAAGGAATCGGTATGTTTGCCTGCGGCGTGAATGATCGCTATGTACATTGTGGGGATACCTGGGAAGATTGTTGGGCGATAGCGCTTGATTGTATCTATGACATCTTTGACTTTGAAACGAGGCAAGAGTACCATCGTTGCGGCAGCGAGGATCGAGAGGTTCATACATGCAGTCATGCCGTATGAATGAAAGAATGGTGCCACGCTGAGCGTAATCTCTACGCCATCACGCACTCCAGTAGTCCACATACGTGTCTGAAAAGCGTTGGCGAGCAGGTTCCGATGGGTTAACATGGCACCCTTGGCAAGGCCAGTTGTTCCACCTGTGTACTGGAGAACAGCGAGATCTTCGCTGGTTGCAGTTACTGGCAGGTTGAAGAGTTCTACGCCGCCTTTGCCCTTGTGATGTGACTCTAACATGGGGTGCATCGCGTGCAACATTGGATCTGCGTTGAGTTCCTTCTCTGTGAGAGCAGGCTCGGGATTTTTTGCTCCACGCTGGCTCAGTGGGTAGATAGTGCGTAGTACAGGAGGCAGAAAGTCAGCAGGGCTGGTGATGATAATATGCTCTAATGGTGTTTGCTTGTGAATATCGCGTATAATGGGGTAGAAGGA
>CAWFFV010000040.1:0-7374 GCA_963814985.1 uncultured Chloroflexia bacterium
GCTGTTACTGCAATATTATATGCTATCCTTCTAATATTTGGTATATACTTGTCAAAGACGTGTTTTTGCTATGCAATATGTTTATGTATCTCTCCCATTTTCCATCTTGGATTTTATAGGATACAAAAGATGGATGTTACAGATAATATTATCAAGGATGGAACGAATGATGGACGATAGTTTAATCGGTCGACAAGTAGGGGGCTACCTCGTCAATGAAAGAATAGCTATAAGTGAGATGTCAAGAGTTTATCTTGCCACACGTCTATCCAATTCATCTATAGTGGCAATGAAAATATTGCAACGCGCACATGAACAGGATACGAAACACATACAACGCCTTATTCGTGAGGCAGAAACTATAGGGAAGTTGGATCATCCCCATATTCTCAAGCGTATCGATTTCAATCAAGACGATGACTCTGTTTACATCATTATGCCTTATTTAGAAGGAGGATCGCTGGCAAAGAAACTCCCAAGAGGCACGACTCTCTCCAATGAAGAAATTCTTGCCATAATGGAACCTCTTCTTAATGCAGTAAGTTATGTTCATCAAAATGGACTCATCCATCGAGATATCAAAAACCAAGTAATATTCTCTTTGATGCAAATCAGAAACTCTATCTGGCTCATTTTGGCATTGTAAAAATTTTACCCGATGGCCATACGATTACATCCATCGTCACACAATTAACAGATCCAATCGATAAAGTGATGATGGGAACACTAGAATATATGGCACCAGAGCAAATAGAAGGGAAAGCGACATATCAAAGCGATATATATAGTATTGGTGTGATCCTCTATCAAATGTTAACGGACAACAACCATTTACAGCAGACAACAGATGGGGATTGATAAGTCGAGAACCCTGGTAAAGAACCTCAGCACCCATGTACTATTATCAGTACCATTTCTCCCCAAATTGCACAGGTTGTAATTAAAAAGCATTATAAAAAGATGCCGCCAAACGCTATCAATCTGCCGAAGAACTATTGACTGCCCTCAAACAAGCAATTGAACCGGACATAGCCCTTACGGTAGACGGAACTCCACCAATAGGAGAAACAGTGCCTGCATCACCACCAAATCCTGGGATAAAACCGATAGGAGAACAATGCCCGCATCATCACCAAATCCTGGGATCCCAGCCTTTCCACATCACGTCCAGGTTCCACAATACCACCTCCTCCGCCTTGGTGGCAGAAGGGGGATGGCAGATCGCGATAATTATTCTCGTTGTAACGCTGATAGGAGGAGAAATAATCTTTAGGGCGTTCCCTCTCACCAGCAAGTCCTGATATCACCGAACCTGTTCCATATTCCCATGTGATCAAAATTGCCGTCGATCTGCCATTGTCGGGTGCATCTGCAAAGTAGCGGACTGCCAATAGCCGGTGGGGCAAAGTTCGCTCTCGATCAAGTCAGTATCCCAGGGTATACCATAGAATATAAACCAATCTTCTTCGATAATAAACCTTATCTTAACCAGGATTTCTTCGATGATCAATCCGACCCCAAGTTAGGAACGGCGAATGTCAAGCAGCAATTAAGGATGGGTTGACGGCTGCTATCATCGGACCGTACAGCGGCAGCGAAGCAGAAAAGAAATCCCGGAGAGAAATGCCGCTCCTATCGCACAGATTAGCCCAGCTAATACCAGCCCATGCCTGAAAAAAATATTCCAAGCTTAAGTTGTACGTTTCATCCTAATCAGGGCCAGATTACATACTTTGTTTCGAATTAATGATTACCTTGAATAAATGTACTGACCAAATTTCTCAGGAGTCGCACACAATCTTGTTAAACGGCCTATGTGGTCAACAGATAGTGGAGACTTTTATAGTAGTTCTTTAAATTGTTCGTTGCAGCATGGAAGGGTGCTGGTGGAACTACCATTGGGGGAGCTAATGCCCCCTGTGCTTCCAGTCCCCAGCAGTATGTAGAGCGTTTTAAATGTTCCTGCAATATGACTAATGTTGTTTTCTTCGCCGGTACAATGCCTGATGATCAAATGTGAAATCGGCAATGGCTAACGTACCACAATTCAGCAATGCGGCTTTTGTAGCTGGCGCTGGCATTATGCTCGATAGTTTTGTTCAGGCAATGCAAACCGTGCCAGCAGGAGGTACTGATTTTCACAAACTAGCACCTTTTGAGGATACGCTCACAATGCAGATACTTCAAAAATGAACTATGTCTCATCTGTATACGGCCACGATGATGGGATATGGACCATATACCGCAAGCGCAAATGATTGTGTCTTGATTGTCACCCAGGCAATCAAAACCGCGCTGGCACAGGGCATCCTGCCAGCAAGGGGTTCATCGGATATGCAGGGAGCCAGAGCATTCCGCCAGGCAATTATTCGTGCGATTGCGAGCATCTCCAGTACGAAGCATTCTTCATCACGGAACCCTCGCGACCAATTTCCAATCGTTCGATCCAAATGGCGACAACACGAACCCCTACATCTCGATCTATATGCTAAATGGTAGTGACTGGCAGCCACAAGAGAGTGATAAAGCTTGAGGATAACTACTCAGGTCTCCCAGGTTCGCTGACTGTTTTGTTGCGGATGGCGAAGCTTGCGGCGCAAGCTTCGCCATCCGCAACAAAACAGTCAGCGAACAACTATCTTTTTTGTCACAATGCTGTCACAGAAATGCAGACTGACGAGTATATAATAATAACGACAGGCAACAGCAACACTTGACGAACTTGTGAGGGGTAAATAGAATACAGCATTTTGCTTTCGGTGTTTGCGCGCAAACAGGAGATCTAACCATGACAGCCAAACCCCAGAACCCCTTTTATAATACAGCAGCGGTTCGCGATCCTTATATGTTTTTCGGGCGTACTCAACTGTTGAGACGCTTATACTCGGCAATCGTCTATAAGCAGTGTATCTCCCTGGTCGGCTCACGGCATATTGGCAAATCCTCTATCCTCAGATGTGTGGATCTCCAGGAGATCCAGCAACGCTTTGAACAAAATCTGAACCAGCATATTCTGGTCTTTATCGATTTACGTGAATACTTCCAGAAGACCAGTCAGGATTTTTTTGCAGCGATTACTCAACGTATCATGACACAGTGCCGTGGACGCCTGGAACTCAGCATACCAGATATGGCTGGTGAGGACAAATTTAGTGCCATTCTTGATCAGATCGAGGGGGAAGGCTTTTATACTGTACTTCTGATATACGCTTTTGACAATATCACAAGAAATAAAGAATTCGATGCTGACTTCTTCGGATTTCTACGTTCACAGGCTGGCAAAGTCTCATATGTCACAGCTTCCATCGCTCCACTCTACGAAGTCTGTCACAACGATATTGAAGGATCTCCTTTCTTCAATATCTTTAGTACACACTCTATAGAAGCGTTACAACTTGAAGAGGCGCGAGAACTGGTGAGTGTCCCTGCCAGTAGAGTGGGTCATCCCTTCACAGAGGCGGAGATAGACTGGGTTATCAAAATGGCCGGTCGACACCCCTTCTTTCTCCAGCGTGTAAGCCATTTTCTCTTTGAGGAGAAATCTTTACACACTCCGCTTCACTATGATCTGAAGAACGCCAAGAGCCATGCCTACCATGACCTGGAGCCACATTTTGCTGCTACCTGGGAACGCTTAAGTATACAAGAGCAAGAAGTACTCAAAGATGAAGCGCGACAGGCAGGACATCAACAACAGCGGCAGCACCCTGAATTGAGTGAAAGTGCTCTGTTTCGCCTGTTTGTAAGGGAAAAGTGTCAGCTTCACCTCTTCCGGATGACGACAGAAGAAGTAGAGAAGGTCCTGGATAAAATCTATGATGCTCGCTTATTAGGTGAAAGTAACCTGAGATACCTCAAAATTGCTTCTCTCCATCTCACAAAGCAGAGCATGCCATCAATCGTTGAACGTGGTATAGCCATCCGCGCTGTGCTCAATGAGGCCCTTGAGCGTTTACGTGGAACAGGGATACGTAGGGATGGTGCAACTAGATTGGAGACTCTATAATATTCTCCACTATCGCTACTTCAAAAATCACCTAAAAAATGAACAGATAGCCGCGCGTCTGGAATTTACCAGCACACGCCAGTACTTTCGAGAGCGCAACAAAGCTATTACGGCACTGCTCAATATCCTGCTGGAGATGGAGGCATCTCTAGGCAATGATGATGAATAAAAAAAGAGTACCTTGTGGGTGTTGAGAGAGCGGTACCGCTCTCTCAACACCCACAGAGTTCTCTTATGACATTGTCACATTTCTGGCAGTTATCGTCACAGAGTGGCGCGTATACTAAATATAATGTGGGCATATGAAAAGCCTCTATAGTGTTCCTGCAGAAAAGGAGAACACTAAGAAGAAGTATATTTTAGTTGCAGGGGAGAAGGATAGGCACGCTAACCGTCTGGTTTATCAGGCACGCAGAGAGCGAAGCAAACGCCGGGTTACCGTCATCCAGTCCAATTCAAGTAGGGCTGACTGCCAAAGGAATTGAACAAGCTAAACAGATTGCTCTATCTTTTCAAAAGCCTCCCGACCTCATCATCACCTCACCCTACATGCGTACAAAGCAAACGGCAGAACCAACCTTGCAACGCTTCCCTCACCTCTCCACGAAGAGTGGCCTGTCCACGAGTTTACTTATCTGACACGCTTCCTCGACCAGCCTACAACGATCTTTGATCGGCGTCCAACGGTTAACGCTTTTGGCAGCGCCGTGACCCGTTTTATACTGACGGCGAGGGAGCTGAGTCGTTTGTAAGTTTTATGGACCGGGAGACAGGATATAGTACAACGGCTCAAACATGCTACTGAGGATTTTATCGCTATCTTTAGCCATGAACAATTTATCCGTGCCGTCTTCTGGACCTTGTTGATCAATTCCGGTGATCCCAGTCCTAAGACTATGGAGCGTTTTAGAAGCTTCCTGACCTCATTCTCTATGCCCAATGGCTCAATTTTGAAGGTGCAGTTAGAAGAGGGTGAAGAGCCGTGGTTCAGTAAGATCATCATTTCCCATCTGCTTTGACAGAAATACCTCTTACAAATGCTTGCGCATTTTATTTCTCTTCACTGTTTTTTCGCCTCTACTCTGTCGGGGCCTTCTTAAATATTGCCAGGGAATAAATACCTGGATTCAAACGTTTTTGTAAAGGTAAATCTACAAGCATGCTTTGTTGATAATGTGACTCCTCAGGTCTCTTGTTCTGATTGTGAAGCGCTTCACAGGCCGTTTTGTGACCAGTAGCGGATTTTGCGCTACTGGTCACAAAACAAGAGCGAGCTACCACGGGTGGTGAAGACCTGAAGAGTTGTGAAGAAAAATTCTCTCGAAGGAAGAAGGAACCATGTCTGACTGAAACATTCAACATTGTAATACTTGGAGCAGGGAATATCGGTGGGACGCTTGGCCGGAAATGGAGTGGTGCCGGGTACCGTATTGCTTTTGGCGTAAGTGACCCAAATGGTAAAAACGCACAAGCGCTACGTCGTGATGGGGATGATAAGGTGGCTGTTGGCTCTGTGACCGATGTTCTCTCCACCAATCCGGATGTGGTGGTGATGGCGATCCCTGGAGCCGCTATGGATGAGACAATTCGGACACACGCAAACCAACTCGACGGTCGTATTCTTATTGATGCAACAAATCGTATAGGAGGGGGGCCGATGAATAGCTTTGCCACCTTCCAGCAATATACACCGCACGCTCACATCTTTCGAGCCTTTAGTACGCTGGGCTGGGAAAACTTTGCCAACCCACAGTTTGAAGAAGGAACAGCAGACCTCTTCTATTGCGGTCCTGATGGTGAGGCACGCGGCACGGTTGAGCAGTTGATTACAGCTATTGGATTGTCCCCAATGTATCTGGGTGGCATCGAGCAGGTTGGTTTGGTAGATGCCATGACAGGATTGTGGTTCGCGCTGGCCTTTGGTCAGGGTAAGGGACGCCATCTTGCCTTCAAGGTACTCACGCGCTAGCATTCGCAGTTCTCGATCGGAGTCGTCCCGAGAACTTTTTTGAGTGCATATTAGGTAGAGCCGATTTAGCATTGCCAAGAAAAAGGAGTATTTTCCTTATGTCCATACCTACAACCCAGGCTATCCGCGTCCACGCATATGGAGGGCCGGAACAGCTAAAACTTGAACAGCTACCACGTCCAGTGCCACAGGCAGGCGAGGTGCTGGTTCATGTACATGCCGCAGGGGTGAATCCAATCGATTGGAAGCTTCGCGCGGGTTTTCTCAAAGACTTTTTTCCACAATCATTTCCACATATTCCAGGCAGGGACCTCGCTGGCATAGTGGAAGAGGTCGGTCCTGGTGTCACAACCTTCCAGAAAGGACAGGCAGTCTTCGGCCAGAGCGCAAATGGATCATATACCGAATACGCTGTCGCGTCCGTCCAAACCCTGGCACTCAAACCTGAGACGATCAGCTTTGACGAGGCAGCCACCATTCCGGTGGGCGCAACAACTGCCTGGCAGGGTCTCTTTGACCATGGCCAGTTACAGTCCGGCCAACGGGTCCTGATCCTGGGCGCTGCTGGTGGCGTTGGCCTGTTTGCAGTCCAGTTGGCCCGCTGGAAGGGCGCACAGGTGATAGGCACGGCTTCAACGGCTAATCTGGATTTTGTACGCTCCCTGGGCGCAGAAACCGTAATCGATTACACTACGACAGCCGTTGAGCGCGCCGTTCATGATGTAGATCTGGTGTTGGATACGGTTGGAGGGGAAGCACTTGCAACCGTCTGGCCGGTCTGAAACGCGGTGGCACACTGATCTCCATTGCTGGCCAGCCTTCGGAAGAGAAGGCACGTGAACGGAACATTCGTACAACGAGATTTGGTGCTCAGGTCTTCCGGTGAACTGCTGGGTACCTTTGCCCGCTTGATCGATGAAGGTCAACTCAAGGTTGCCGTCGCCACGCAGTTTTCCCTGCACGATGCATACAAAGCTCATGAACTGAGCCAGAGCGGGCACGGACGCGGACGCATTGTGCTGCATATCAGCTAATAAGCTGCAAGAAGGTTGTAATTCCCTACTTGTCCGCAGCTTGCCCTGGGCAGCAGCATGAGTCATCCCGAATTTTTCGAACAAGAGTTCATACTCTCTCAAGTGGCTTGAGAAGCGGGATTGTCAAGGGCAGTGAGCCCTTGACCGGGGCGCGGGGTGTCCCCGCAACATTTCTTTTTTTTCCTCGCGCTGCCAGCAGGCGGCACATAAAAGAAGTAAAAAGAGTTTCTGGGGACACCCCACATCCCACCAGGAGGCTACCGCCCCCTGGGCCCCCGTTTTTGCGAACTTTTGAAACAAAAGTTCGGGTAATTCATGCTAATCCAATTGCTAAATTACGAGATACCTGCCTGTGTCAAAGCCTC
>CAWFFV010000041.1:0-12479 GCA_963814985.1 uncultured Chloroflexia bacterium
GCTATTTATGAAGTATTTCACAACATTCTCCCTTATCTCTAATATATACTTCTTTAAAGATACCTGTTATTAGGAAGATGGAGCGTAAATGGATATACCCCGTAAAATAGGCCGCTATGACATCATCAAGCCGATCGGTAGCGGGGGAATGGGTATTGTCTATCAGGCATGGGACCCTAAACTCTGAACGTGATGTCGCTATCAAGGTGCTCAAGCCGAAATATGAAAATATTGCAGATTTCCAACAACGCTTCGCAGAACTCCGGCAACGCTTCGCGAGTGAGGCGCAGGCACTGGCTCAGCTCGGTAAACACCCGAATATTCTTTCTATCTACGATTTTGGGAGGAAGGCTCCGGAAAAGACCTTTGTGTCTACTTTGTGACAAATTACCTTCCAGGGGGATCTCTGGAAGATAAACTTCAAGCTCATGAGGTTTTTTCCAACCAGAAAGTTCTTCACTTTGCTATCCAGCTTCTTGACGCATTGCACTACATTCACAAACACAAAAAAGAGTTCATCCACAGAGATATCAAGCCTGGCAATATCTTGTTTGAGGAAGATGGTACCCTGGTGCTTTCCGACTTTGGCATTGTCAAAACACTGGCAGGTGGCCACGATCTTACGCCATTAGACCACGCGATAGGAACACGAGATTATATGGCTCCAGAACTATTGCTACCGAAGCCAGCGAAGGCCACTCCCCAAAGCGATCTCTACAGTGTTGGTGTTGTCCTCTATCAGATGCTTACAGGAGGAACCCATCCCCTCAGTGAAAGAATAGGGTTGATATCACCTCAGACTCAGATCAGAAGCGTACCCCGTCGGATACGAAGTTTAATCCGACAGCCTCTCTCGAATTCAGGATATTGTGCTTAAAACACTGAACAATGATCCCCAGAAGCGCTACCAATCCGCTGCTGAGCTACTGGATGCATTGAAAGCTGTTCAGTCCCAGCTAAAATCAGCGAAATCTACTATGCACCGATCAGATCAGCCAACGTGGGGGAAACCACTATTAGGAATTGATTTACTACAATTGTAACTGGCAGAGGTTCAAAGTGGAAAAAAACTCTTGGGTGCCTTGTTAATATTGTACTACTCGTTGCAATGCTAGTTGGAGGAATATTCTTTTTTCCAGGACCAGCAACAACGATAATTCCACCACTTCTCAATCTCTTTCCACATTCGCATGTAATCAAAATTGCCGTCGATGTACCATTGTCAGGAACGTCTGCAAGTAGCGGACAGTCGATAGCCGATGGAGCAAAATTTGCTCTCGATCAGGTCAAGATACCAGGATATACCATAGAATATGAACCTCTCGATGATCAGGCCGACCCTGGCACAGGAAAGAACAATGTCACAGATGCGATTAACGATGGGTTAACGGTGGCGATCATCGGACCATACAATAGCAGTGTAGCAGAGCAAGAAATTCCAGTAACCAATGCCGCTCCCATCGCACAGATTAGCCCGGCTAATACCAACCCTTGCCTGACCAAAGATACTCCACAGACAGGCTGTACAGGCATTGACGACTTGCTCCCAACACTTCATCCTGATAAGGGTCTGGTCACATACTTTCGTCTTCCAACAACTGACGACCTTGAAGTAAATGTATTAGTCAGGTTCCTCACAAGTACACCACGACCTTATCAAACAGCCTATGTGGTCTACAATAGTCAGGACCTTTATAGTCAGTTTCTTCAACAATTGTTCGCTACAGCATGGCAGAAGGCTGGTGGTACCTTCGTTGGTTCGGATAATGCCCCCAGTGATTTCAATGCCCAGCAGTATATGAATCAGTTTCAAATGCTTCCTGCGAATACGAGTCCTGACGTCGTTTTCTTTGCTGGTACCATGCCAGCAGCGGCAAATGTCAAGGAGGCTATGGCCCAGGTACCACAACTGAGAAATGCTGCTTTCGTCACTGGCGCAGGCATTAAGCTCGATAGTTTTGTTCAGGCGGTACAGGGAGAGGGAGGTGGACCGATTTTCACAGCTAATCCTTTTGAGGATACGCCCACAATGCAGCAGTTCAAAACAAACTACGTCTCATCTGGATATAGCGATTATGGACCATACACCGCAAGTGCAAATGATTGTGCCTTGATTATCACCCAGGCGATCAAAACCGTGCTGGCACAGGGCATCCTGCCCGCAAGAGGATCATGGGATACGCAAGGAGCAAAAGTATTCCGTCAGGCAATTATTAATGCAATGCCGAACATTACCAGTACGAGCATTCCGAGCACGAATAATCTCTTCCTGGCAACCAATTTCCAATCGTTTGATCAAAGCGGTGACAACGCAAACCCTTACATCTCGATCTATGCGCTAAATGGGGATAGCTGGCAATTGCAGGAGAGCGATAAAGCGAAGGGTTAAGTATGCTTTGTTTGTGCAACTTGCAGGTTGTGCATCGTTGACGGAAAAGGAAATAGCCCATTCTATATACTCTACATTGACACAACAATAAAATGTACGATAAGATAGAATAGATGGGTATTATGCGATATTAAGCGTATCTTTCCGTCCAAATGTACAAATATATAAAATACTTGTCTATCGGAGGAATGCGAATGACTACCACAATAACAGTGTTTCTGGATCTCTCTGACGATGTGCAAAAATTCGTTGAACGACAACAGATCGATCTATACAGAGAATTACGAGATGAATTGCGACAAAGCAGAAAAATACAACAGGAATTCTCCTCTATCGAACTGAAACTTACCTCCGATCCTGATGTTCCTGATGGTACTAAAAGTCTGGTCACTGCTATTGTGGCCGCTACCGAAATCGTTACAGCAGCTACTGCGTTTGTAGCAGTAAGTACCAGTTTTGTCAAAGCAACTACTGAGTTTATTACAGCGAGTGCTAAACTCGTCGATGTAATCCAGCCCGGTATCACACGCATTCTCGACCAGTTTAACCACAATCACACAAAATGGGAAATCAGCGCAAAAGAAACGCGCCATCCTGATAAGAAGGTCACTATTCATATACACATCTCAGAAGAAAGGCACAACTAGCAGGCACCACAAATCCAGCCACCTGAAACACAGGATCAACCTCAGCTTGAAGATAGCGAAGACAGGAAAAATACGAGCAGCTAATGGACCTGCCAAAAAGATATGCCTACCTCATGGGGGCAAATGGATCAGAGGAACTAGGCATTAAACCTCTCAAATATGCAGAGAAAGATATAGAACGCTTGGAGAGGGCTTTTTGTGCTGATCATTGTGGCTTTGAAGTAACTCGTGTTGTTGCCCAAGATCCGTTTGTAGCTGTGGGAGGATTAGAACGCCTTACGACTAAGTGCAAACCTTCTGATCTCCTGGTAGTACATTTTTCTGGGCATGCCTTGTTGTCGGGTGGGCTTTTATATCTTGTGTGTAATCTAACAGAGTGTAAACAAACATTTTTAACAAGCACCGCTCTAGAGATCAGTTTAGTCAAGCGCATTCTTTCTCAGTGTGAAGCGAAACACAAACTGCTTATCTTGGACTGCTGTCACGCTGCTGCATCTCATGATGGAGGAACCTCCAGAGGAAAATCAGGACAGAATCAAGAGCAACGAGAGGACCAAGATCAAGATCGACAAGAGTTTTTCCAAAACCTGCAACTGGCATCAGGCAGTGCCAGCGTGATTCTTTTCAGCCTGCGCTCGTGGAGAAAAAGCCCGTGAGCTAGACAGCCTGGAGCTTTATGGAGATCGTGGAGCTGGCTTTCTCTCGTGGGCACTTGCCGGTGCCTGTAGCGAGCAATTTTCTGAAGTCTCACGAGGGGGAGCATTATCACTGAGTGACTTTTGGAGATGGTTGCCGGGCATCTTGGATAGGACCAACGGAGGTTTGGTTAGAGAAGAGCAAAAGATCCCTCTGCCACGTCAACTTAGCGAGAAACAATTAGGACCAGATGACGAAATCTGGTTTACTTCTCGCAGGCGGGACGACGCGAAAAATGGCAGAAATACTCAGGGCGAGCAGAAAGGACCCGACCAGCTTGCCGAGCAGAGGCATCGTGAGGAGCTTGAACTTAACAAGCAAGCAAAATTCTTACAACAGTTCTGTCCGGGAGCCAGGATTGATGATTTTGATCAGTCGAAAGTCATGGAATATGCAAAAAAGAAACTCAGGGTTGAACAGCTTCCGACAGAAGATTTAAATGAGTTATGCAAACGACTCGGATGGATATTGAGTCAAGCAGGCACACCTCAGCGAACTATTGTTCTCGCTTTTCACAAATCACCCCATAATTCCATTCATTCCGCGCTCGTAGGCGTAATTGCAATAACTCCAGGCAATGAACGTGACTCTTCCTCAGAACAGATAGGAGGTCCACTCAGCGATCAGATAAACAAAACGATTAAGTGGATGAAAAGAAATTTGCGGACGATTAGCGAAAATGTTGGAGCGGATCAGCGTATCGATCGCAGTGAGATACCAGAACCAGTGCTACGTGAACTGGTTGCGAACGCGATTGTTCACCGGGATTATGAAGCGAAGGAAAATGTACGCGTTGAAATTACAGCGGAGCAAGTCATTATTACCAATCCTGGCATACTAAAATCAGCGATACTGGAAACTGACCCTCCCTTCTCCTATAGAAACCCTCATCCGTATAACCCAGGTCTGTTGCAAATATTGATTGATCAAGGCTCGGCTGAAGGACACTTCACGCGGTTTTGAAGTTGTTTCTGAAGAGTGTAAGCAATATGGGCTACCTCTGCCAGAAATAAAATATCTCCGCAGTAGCGATTTGGTCCAGGTGATCATTCAGCGGCCTGAACTCAATCCTGCGGGCCAGAATGAAATACTTCCCCATGAGGACTTGCCTGTAGATGTCACCGCTGGCAAAAATGAGCCTGATGCAGCACAATCGTCTATCTACTCTGATCCCATTCCCATAGCCATACCTGGGGACATCCCCCTGGTCCCTCAGCACATTGTTGACACACCTGCTCGCCGTGTTGCATCTTTGAGAAAAGTTCGCTGGGAACATAATCCTGCGGGTCAGAATGAAGCACCCCGCGACGAAAGTTTGTCTGTAGATGTTACCGCTGTCGCAAATGATCCAAACTCAACACAATCGTCTGCCTCCTCTGACCCGGTGACCACATCTGATCCAGTGGCAACATCGGACCGGATCACTGGAGACAATCATCAGCCTGTTCACGTTGTTGACACACCTGTTCGTCCTGTTGCGCCAGAGCCAAGGCGGAGAAAAACTCTCTTGTACTCCTCCATTAGCAGCATACTAGTCTTTGTAGTGCTCATCGCAGGAATTTTCTCTCTCCCAGGACCAGCAACAACAATAGTTCCGCCGCTTCTCAATCTCTTTCCGCACTCGCATGTGATCAAAATTGCTGTCGATATGCCATTGTCGGGGATGTCTAGAAGTAGCGGGCAACCAGTAACCGATGGAGCAAATTTCGCTCTCGACCAGGTCAAGATACCAGGATATACCATTGAATATGAACCACTCGATGACCAGGCCAACCCCAATGTAGGAAAAGCAAATATCACAGAAGCGATTAATGATCCGTTGACGGCTGCCATTATTGGGCCATACAATAGCAGCGTGGCTCAACAGGAAATGCCAGTGACAAACACCGCTCCCATCGCACAGCTTAGCCCGGTTAATACTAACCCGTGCCTGACCCAAGATACGAAAGCGACAGGCTGTACAGGCATTGAAAACTTGCTCCCAACGCTTCGCCCTGATAAGGGTCAGATCACATACTTTCGTCTTCCAACAACTGACGACCTTGCAGTAAAGGTATTAGCCAAATTCCTTACAAGTTCGCCACGATCTTACAAAACCGCCTACGTATTCTATAATAGTGAAGACCCTGATAGTGCGTTTTTGCAACAATCGTTTGCTGCTGCGTGGAAGAACGCTGGTGGCACCTTCGCCGGTTCAACTAATGCCCTCAGTGATTCCAGCCCTCAGCAATATGTGGATCAGTTCCAACCGTTCCCTGGGAATACAAGTCCTGATGTCGTTTTCTTTGCAGGTACAATGCCAGCCGCAATGAATGTGAAAGCAGCAATGGCTCAAGTACCACAACTTCGCAAAGCCGCTTTTGTGGCCAGTGCAGGCATTATGCTCGATAGTTTTGTTCAGGCCGTACAGAGAGATGGAGGTGGCCCGGTTTTCGCAAGTACTCCTTTTGAGGATACATCCACAATTGAGCAGTTTAAAATAAACTACTTCTCATCTGGATACGGCGATTACGGGCCATATACCGCCAGCGCAAATGATAGTGCATTGATTATCACCCAGGCTATCAAAACCGTACTAGCACAGGGTATTCTGCCTGCAAGAGGTTCATGGGATATGCAGGGAGCAAAAACGTTCCGTCAGGCAATTATTCATGCAATCGCGAACATCTCTCGCAGAAATATTACCAGCACAGGTAACCTCTCCCTCGCTACAAACTTCCAATCGTTCGATCAAAACGGTGATAATACAAACCCTTACATATCAATCTATTCGTTGAGTGGTAATAGCTGGCAATTACAAGAAAGTGATAAAGTTTGATGGTAACTACTGAGGTCTTCCTCACCACCTGCGGTGGTGAGGAAGACCTGAGTAGTTACAAGAGGAGCTATCTTCTGAGTAAGGACTTTTTGGAGTATGCCTTGCTTGCGCTGCTTGCAAGCTGCATCATTAATGGGAAAGAAAATGCACCATTCAGTATGGTCTACATTGACACGACGATAAGAAGCAGAGTAGAGTAGAGTAGATAGGGATTATCCAGTATGATGTAGCATGCAAAGATGTTTGTTTTAGGGAGAATTCTGAATGACGACTGTAATAGCTGTGATCCTGGCTCTCCCTGATGATGTTTACGAAGTAGCTAATGACCCAGCAACGGTATGCTTATCTCTATAGGGGCGAACGGACCACAAGAACAAGGCATCGTACCCCTCAAATATGCGGAGACAGACGTAGAACGCTTGAAGAGGGCTTTCTCTCACGATCGTTGTGCATTCACCAAAGTAGAGAGTGTTGTCGCTAAAAACCCGCATACGGTTCTAGTAGGATTAGAACATTTTGCTAATCAGTGCGAACCTTCTGATCTCCTCGTAGTACATTTTTCTGGACATGCCTTGTTGTCGGATGGGAGTTTATATCTTGTCTGTAATGAAACGGACTATGACCGCCAACTTTTTATAACCACCGCTCTAAAAATCAGTACAGTCAAGAACATTCTTTTCAGATGTAAAGCGAACCACAAACTTCTCATATTAGACTGTTGTCATGCTGGCGTAGATCATGCTGGAGGTATCTACAACAGAGGGGAGGAAGAGCAAGAGTTTAAGTATGCTTTAAACCAGGACCTTACAGGTGGCACCAGTGTGATTTTTCAGCCTATGCAGCCAATAAACAAACTCGTGAGCCTGATAGCCTGCAAGCTGGCTTCCTCTCATGGGCTCTCGCCAGTGCCTGTGACGAGCGATTTTCTGAGGTCTCGCAAGACAATGCCTTATCACTTAGCGATTTTGGAAATGGTTACCAGATATCCTGGACAAGACCAACGAAAGTTTGGATAAGCAAATACAAATCCCTGCCCCATTCCTGCTTATGGGACGAGACGACGAAATCTGGTTTACCTCTCGTCAGCGCGACCTGAGCAACGATAGGGAGCAGAGTCAAAGTAAGGAACTCACTCTTAACAGGCAAGCAGATTTCTTACAACAGTTCTGTTTGGGAGCCCATATCGATGATTTTGATCAGTCAAAGTCATGGCATATGCAGAAAAGCAACGCAACTTTGATTGGCTCCCTAAAGAAAATATGGAAGATTTATGCCAACGACTCGGATTAGCATCGAGCGTAGGCACACCACGACGGGCTGCTGTTCTCGCTTTTCACAAGTCACCCAGTGATTACATTCCTTCAGCGCTCATACGTACAATTGTAAGAACTACAAGTCATGAATACCCTCGCGAAGAGATAAAAGGCCCACTCAGCGATCAGATAGAACAAACAATTAAGTGGATGACAAGCAATTTGCGGACGATTAGTAAAAATGTTGGAGCGGGTCAGCGTGTTGATCGCTGTGAGATACCAGAACAAGTGCTACGTGCACTGGTTGTCAACGCAATCGTTCACCGGGATTATGAAGCGAAGGAATGTGTACGCGTTGAAATTACGCCGAGAGCAGATGATTATTACCAATCCTGGCATACTAAAATCAGCGATACTGGAGAGTGATCCCCCTTCTCCTCTAGAACCCCACATCCGTATAACCCGCTACTGTTGCAAATGCTGATTGCTCAACGATGGGCAGAAGGACACTCACACGGTTTTGAAATTGTTTCTGAACAGTGTAAGCAATATGGGTTGTCCCTGCCAGAAATAAAAAACCTCCCCAGCGGTCTGGTCCAGGTGATCATTCAGCGACCCGAACCCAATTCTGCTCAAATCGTCCATGGAGATAATTACAACGCTACCCTCATTCGTCCTATCACACTAACATCAATGTTGAGTAAAACTCCCTGGTACCCTATTAGTATCGTACTCCTTGTTGTAATGCTCATCGTAGGAATTTTCTCTTCCCCAGGATCAGCAACAGCAAAAGTTCCCCCACTCATAAATCTCTTTCCACACTCGCATTAATCAAAATTGCCGTTGATGCACCATTATCAGGAACGTCTGCAAGTAGTGGACAGACAATAGCCGATGGAGCAAAATTCGCTCTCGATCAAGTCAGCATACCAGGATATACCATTGAATATGAACCACTCGATGACCAATCTGACCCCAACGTAGGAAAGGCCAATGTCACCACAGCAATTAACGATGGATTAACGGCTGCTATCATCGGGCCATACAATAGCAGTGTAGCAGAGCAAGAAATTCCGGTAACAAATGCCGCTCCTATCGCACAGATTAGCCCGGCTAATACCAACCCATGTCTGACAAAAGATACTTCAGAGACAGGCTGTACAGGCATTGACGACTTACTCCCAACGCTTCATCCTGATAAGAGTCAGATCACATACTTTCGTCTTCCAACAACTGATGACCTTGAAGTAAAAGTATTAGCCAGGTTCCTCACAAGTGCACCGCGATCTTATCAAACGGCCTATGTGGTCTATAATAGTCAGGACCTTTATAGTCAGTTTCTTCAACAATTGTTCGCTACAGCATGGCAGAAGGCTGGTGGTACCTTCGTTGGTTCGGATAATGCCCCCAGTGATTTCAGTGCCCAGCAGTATTTGGATCAGTTTCAAATGCTTCCTGCAAATATCAATCCTGATGTCGTTTTCTTCGCTGGTACGATGCCAGCGGCCGCAAATGTGAAAGCGGCAATGGCTCAGACCCCACAACTTCGCAATGCAGCTTTCGTAGACGGTGCTGGCATTAACTGGATAGTTTTGTTCAGGCAGTACAGGGAGAGGGAGGTGGTCCGGTTTTCACGGCACTCCTTTTGAAGATACACCCACAATGCAGCAGTTCAAAACAAACTACGTCTCATCTGGATATAGCGATTATGGACCGTATACCGCCAGCGCAAATGATAGTGTCTTGATTGTCACCCAGGCAATCAAAACCGTGCTGGCACAGGGCATCCTGCCTGCAAGAGGCTCATGGGATATGCAAGGAGCAAAAATGTTCCGTCAGGCAATTATTCGTGCGATTGCAAATATCTCTAGTAATAGCATCCAAAGCACAAATAGCCTCTTTCTCGCGACAAATTTCCAATCGTTCGATAAAAATGGTGATAATACGAACCCCTACATCTCAATATATTCGCTCGATGGTAATGGCTGGCAGTTACAAGAGAGCGATCCGGCACGAGGATAACTACTCAGGTCTCCCAGGTTCACTGACTGTTTTGTTGCGAATGGCGAAGCTTGCGGCGCAAACTTCGCCATTCGCAACAAAATAGTCAGCGGACTACTATCTTTTTTGTCACTATGCCGTCACAAAAATGCAGACTGACAAGTATATAATAGTAACAACAGGCAACAGCAACACTTGACGAACTTGTGAGGGGTAAATAGAAGACAGCATTTTGTTTTCGGCGTTTGCGCGCAAACAGGAGATCTAACGATGACAGCCAGACCCCAGAACCCCTTTTATAATACAGCAGCGGTTCGCGATCCAGATATGTTTTTCGGGCGTACTCAACTATTAAGACGCTTATACTCGGAATCGTCTATAAGCAGTGTATCTCCCTGGTCGGATCACGGCATATTGGCAAATCCTCTATTCTAAGATGTGTGGATCTCCCGGAAATCCAGCAACGCTTTGAACAAAATCTGAACCAGCATATCCTGGTCTTTATCGATTTGCGTGAGTACTTCCAGAAGACCAGCAAGGATTTTTTTGCAGCGATTACTCAACGCATCATGACACAGTGCCGTGGCCGCCTGGAACTCAGCGTACCAGATATGGCTGGTGAGGACAAATTTAGTGCCATTCTTGATCAGGTCGAGGGGCAAGGCTTTTACACTGTACTGCTCATGGATGCTTTTGACAATATCACAAGAAATAAAGAATTCGATGCTGACTTCTTCGGATTTCTACGTTCACAGGCCGGCAAAGTCTCATATGTTACAGCTTCCATCGCCCCACTCTACGAAGTCTGTCACAACGACATTGAAGGATCTCCGTTCTTCAATATCTTTAGTACACATTCTATAGAAGCGTTGCAACTTGAAGAGGCGGAGAACTGGTGATGGTCCCTGCCAGTAGAGTAGGTCATCCCTTTACAGAGGCGGAGATAGACTGGGTTATCAAAATGGCCGGTCGACATCCTTTTTTTCTCCAGCGTCTAAGCCATTTTCTCTTTGAGGAGAAATCTTTACACAGTCCGCTTCACTACGATCTGAAACATGCTAAGAGTCATGCCTATCATGACCTGGAGCCACACTTTGCTGTCACCTGGGAACGCTTAAGTATACAGGAGCAAGAAGTACTCAAAGATGAGGCGCGAAAGGCAGGACACCAGCAGCGGCAGCATCCTGAATTGAGTGAAAGTGCTCTGTTTCGCCTGTTTGTAAGGGAAAAGTGTCAGCTTCACCTCTTCCGGATGACGACAGAAGAAGTAGAGAAGGTCCTGGATAAAACTGATGATGCTCGCTTATTAGGGGAAAGTAACCTGAGATACCTCAAAATCGCTTTTATCCATCTCGCGAAGCAGATTCACGCCATCAAATGTTGAACGTGGTATAGCCATTCGCGCCGTGCTCAATGAGGCCCTTGAGCGTTTACGTGGAACAGGGATACGTAGAGATCAGCACGAGACTGGAGACTCTATAATATTCTCCACTATCGCTACTTCAAAAATCACCTGAAAAATGAACAGATAGCCGCACGTCTGGAATTTACCAGCACACGCCAGTACTTTCGAGAGCGCAACAAAGCTATTACGGCACTGCTAAATATCCTGCTGGAGATGGGGGACTCTCTGGGCAATGATGATGAGTGAAGAGAAGAGAGAACGCTGTGGGTGTCGAGAGGGCAGCACCCACAGAGTTTCTTATGATATTGTCACATTTCTGGCAGTTATCGTCACAAAGCAGCGCGTATACTAAATATAATGTGGGATAGAAAAGTGCTCTCGAATGGGCTGAGACAGGAGAACGCCAGGAAAAAGTATATTTTAGTTGCAGGGGAGAAGGATAGGCATGCCAACTGTCTGGTTTATCAGGCACGCAGAGAGCGAAGCAAACGCAGGGTTACCGTCATCCAGTCCAATCCAAGTAGGGCTAACAGCCAAAGGTATCAAACAAGCTAAACAGATTGCTCTATCTTTTCAAAAGCCTCCCGATCTCATCATCACTTCACCCTACATGCGTACAAAGCAAACGGCAGAACCAACCTTACAACGCTTCCCTGACGTTCTCCACGAAGAGTGGCCAGTCCATGAGTTTACTTATTTGACACGCTTCCTCGATCAGCCTACAACGATCTCTGATCGGCGTCCAACGGTTAACGCTTTTCGGCAACGCCGCGACCCGTTTTATACTGATGGCGAAGGAGCCGAGTGTGTAAGGTTTTGCACCGGGTAAAGGATATAGTACAACGGCTCAAATACGCTGCCGAGGATTTTATCGCTATCTTTAGCCATGAGCAATTTATTCGCGCCGTCTTTGGACCCTGTTCATCAATTCCGGTGATCCCTGCCCTGAGACTATGGAGCGTTTTAGAAGCTTCTTAACTTCATTCTCTATGCCCAATGGCTCAATTTTGAAGGTGCAGTTAGAAGAGGGTGAAGAGCCGTGGTTCAGTAAGATTATCACTTCTCACTTATTTTAACAGAAGTATCGTAACTACTCAGGTCCCTTTTTTATGATTTCTAAGCGCCTCAGGCACTGAGGAATCAGGACAAAGGGACCTGAGTAGTTACCAACCTGGATGCATGTGGCAACTTCTCCCAACTATGAACAGTGGAGAGTTGCCATGGCAACACAATTGCTGAACTACGAGATGCTTGCCTGTGTCAAAACCTC
>CAWFFV010000042.1:0-17338 GCA_963814985.1 uncultured Chloroflexia bacterium
GCATATCCAATTATAAAAGTCGCAGAGAGCGCTTCTGAGGCAGTCCGATGGCCACAGCCATCCACTCCTCTCCAAGAACTACCACGCACGCAGTCATCAAGAAGACCCAAGACGTCTGTACCTCCAGTAGCAAACGTTGCCAGAAGCACCACTTCCGAGGCTTCCTGGTGGTTAAGTCCATCCTCCCCTCGCCAGCAAATTACCACGTGTGCAAGCACCTAGTGGAATGTAATACTAAGGTGAGTAATGTCTCTGGCCGAGTAGCTCATCGTCTTGCATCAACTCGATGGTCTGAGTCTTCCACAAAAAGACTAATCGTCGTACTGTGTTGCCGAAAGACCATTACGTTGATTGCCGCCGGTAGTGTCGTTGCAGCAGGAGCCGTCGTTGCGATTAATCTGACAGATGTCTTCGAACAGGAACACTCAATACGGCAGTCATCCCCACTAACTCAGCTGTAAGCTTTACATACCATGGGGGTAACGCCAGTCTGCTAGTACACCTGTTAATGGGAAATTTGAAGCCTATAACAAGGCCTGTACACATAGCGGTGGCTATCTCAATTATAACCCTCAACACAGAAATTTGTCGTCGAGCACATGGTGCGATCTTTGATCCCGCCCATGGGGGAGCGGTGCTTCGGAAACAAACCGGGGGACAAAATACAAAGCCTCTACCCAAAGTCGCCATACGCATCGATGGCATGGGAATATCACAGCTGTTTAGTGGGTGTACTGTTTGTTCGTCACTACAGATCTCTCCCCGTCGCGAGATACTCCTAAAATGTCATCAGTGTTCGATCGAGCATGCGTTAAGCCTCTTCATAAGGAGTCTCTTTCGAAAGTATCCACAAACCACCCCTGCCCATGCAATAATTGACGAGAAGATTGATCGTATTGTGAGAATATTTGCATGGGATGTGACGGTTCTGTAATATGCATCGCACATAACTATAGCAGTACACATATATGCAAATTGCATATATATGACTAAGAAGGATATTGTAAACCATATCGGGAATCCCGAACAGTTTTCTCGGTATTTCCCATACAGGTATATGAAAGAATGGAGAGAGGGGAGATAAGACATGTTGCCAACAAAACAAGTGGAACAAGAGCAGATGTACTACAAAAAGAATGTGTTGGACTGAAGTTGCTCGGCGTCCTTCTGCTCAGAGAAATGTGGCAGCGGGCACCGCATCGATGCGTCGACATGCACTTTTGCAAGAACACATCCGCTTTCAGGGAGAAAATCACTTCACAGGATCTATCAGCTCTGGAGTTTCTTGCACAGGCAAGGTAATAGAAAAAATCTTCCTGAAAGAAAATATGCTTCCAGGAAGATTTCTTCTGATCGCTGATCTTGTCTAATGCAAAGCCACTTGACACGTCAGGCATTGTTCAATGTAAAATTACCCACGCGCTTCCTGGCGTAGAGCGGCATCGGGTTTTCGTTCTCCCTTTGATCCGTTATAGGATACTGCATTAAGGGTTGTAAGAGGGAAGCGTTGGCACAGGCTGGAAAGCACGAATAAACAACAAGACACCGTACACAATAGCAGAGATACCGATAAGCCACACAAGTGACAAAATACCAGCACCTGGGCGGAGGAAGAGGAAAATCCCCAGTAACAGAGAGATGACACCGGAAAAGGCGATCAGCCATTCCTGGGCAAAAGTGCCACCGAACGTGAAGACAAAGGCAATCTGGGCTATTCCTGTGATGATTGCCCACGTCGCAAACACGAAGAGCAATGTAAGCGCAGTTAAGCCTGGCCAGAAAAAGGCGATTAAGCCGATGATAATGCGAATGATCCCTCCCAGAAGATGTACCCACCAGTACTGCATATCGCTAGCCTGGCAATTGACACGATCACGGTAACAAGACCATCCGCAAACGCAAAGATACCGAAGAGGTAGATAAAAATGAGAAGCGATAAACCAGGCCAGGTGAGTTCCATAACCCCAAAGAGTACCGCAAAGATTGCACGTAGATCAACATTCCTCGATAGTTACCAGGACTTGTAACAGCATTCATCATGTCTATACCTCCAAACCAGTGCGAAATTTTACCTCTTGTTGTCTTGAATTGGTGGATAGAGATGAGCAATCGACCAGTTTCCGATGTACTTGACAGACAAGCATGATGGTTGAACAGCAAGGCGCTTACACCATCAATTTGCTCATACTGTGGTACATAGACAGTAATAATATGGTGCCCCCGTCGTGCGGCTGCCAGTGTATAATTCCCCGGTGAATTCATCATCTGTCGTAGCTTGTAAGCGACGCATAACTCTGCAAAAAAAGCCCTCCCCTCTGCAGGCTCTCCAGGAAAGCTGAAGGGAAATCTTGACTTGGGATGAGCGCTATATCTTCTGCTTTATACCCAACATCCCAAGTGCCTGGGCTGCTTGCTCACCTTCTTGAAGTGAGTCGATAACCCCTACCACGTGCCTCCCAAGAACAGATACCATCGAACGAATGTGCTGAAATGTTATGTCTTTTATCATGAATAGACTCCTCTTCGTTTCTTTCTTGCATATGGTAGGTATACTTGGCTCATTGAAGTTAAGTTGTCTCTTCCTTTTCCGCAGCCCGCTTGCAAAACGGCGATCTGCCTGGTTGTATATCCATCTCAGGTACGACAACGTAGCAGCACATTAGCGTTACGTCTGCACTTAGTGTAGCTGGTGAGCAGGTAAGATACTGCATACCAAAGTTGTAGGTGCCGGGTGATTTCACGCTGTGGGATCTGAAGGATAAGCTAAATGAAGCCGAGTGCTCTGGCCTTGACAATGGCCTGAGTGCGACTCTGCACGCCTAGTTTGCCACAGATGTTGTAGATGTGCCGCTTCACTGTATTGATACTGAGGACAAGACGGTGGGCGATGTCACGGTTCGATGCCCCTTCCAGCAAAATATGCAGTACCTCGCGTTCACGCTCTGTGAGGGAATCTACTAGCACACCAGGGCGTGAAGCATGAAGGGTCGAGGAAAGTGAAATTGGTTCGCCAAAAGCAGAGAGCAGTGTGACAACATAGTCAGGCATGATGTCACGCACCTGGGCTTGACGCAACAAGGTTAGCATCTGTACGCCCTCATCAACGAAGAGGCGGATATATTCCTCCGGCGAAGCCAGTATAAGAGCACGTTCCAGTGTGGTAAGAGCACGTTTTCGGTCATTCTGAGCGTGGAGAGCCAATGCCTGCACAATGAGGATTTCCAGAACACTATACATGCGCGATTTGGCTTCGGCATCCCGCAAGAGACGCTCCAACAGATGTAGAGCATCCTGGAGGAATGCTCCAACCGGGTCATTCCTCCCTTCTTCGATGCACACCCGTGCCAGGGTCAAATATTCCCGCTCACGGGGATAGCTGAGATCAATATCATCAGGAGAAAGGCCACACTCTTTCACCCAGCGGCTGGCTGCTGCCAGATTACCTCGTGCCAATTCCACCCATGCCCGCAGCGCTGCTTCACGGTGCAAAAGGGAAGGGATGAAACGTCGTACATTGGCCAGTTGCGTGAACGCTTCCAGCATTGCAAGAGCCTTGCGAGAAGATCCACGTGCCATCTCAAGGCGTGTGAGAGCTGTGTATCCCTGTAGCACAACCTCTGCATCAACCGTGAGTGTCCCCCTGACCAGCTCCATACCCTGAGAAAGGAGGCGTTCGGCCTCATCCAGGTCATTCCATTCACGCTGCAAATCGCCCAGGCCAAAGTAGTAGGCAGGGCTACCGATCATAACCTGTAGTTCATCTGGTCCTGGCGCTAGCTGCGTTGCCATCTCATAAGTCATAGCGGCCTGGTGCAGTCGGCCTTGCAACATCCGCACATGAGCAAGCAACGTGATACTCTTCAGGACCGCAAGTGGATTATTCGAGGACTGTGCGCTTGCCGCCACTTCTGCAATCAGACGTTCTGCGGAGGGTCTCACGTCACCATTGAGCAGGTAGCTATGGGAGTCGTTCATCAAGGCGATAGGACGCCAAAACTGCTCCACCTCCGGCAAGAAGTCCAGTGCCTGACGGGCAAGGACCACACAGTGGCTAAGATCGCCAGCAAAACAGACAAGATTCGCACGCACCAGGGCTATCTGACTCAGGATGTCCTGCTGCTCTTCGGCAGGCATACCCGACTGGATACATTTTTCAGCATCTTCGAGACGTTCCTCAGCTTCTTCCAAATGATTGGTGAACATCAGTACGATGGCATGGTAGATACAGAGGCGTGCAGACGTACGTACCAGTGCATCGGGTAGCACGTTGAGCCAACCGAGCAATGCAGGGATCTGCCCCCGGTACACCTCCACCGGAAGCGCGATCTGTTCGATCAAGCAGGCCGCCCGCTCGACAGCAGGAACCGCCAGGGCATGGTGCACTGCTTCGAAGATCAATCCATGCTGCTCATACCAGACGCTAGCCCGCTGATGCAGTTCGGGAACCAGGGATGACCCTGTCTGCTCCAGGCAGTTCTTGAGTACCTCAGCGAACAGATGATGATAGCGGTACCAACGTCGCTCGTCGTCAAGTGGTATGACAAAGAGATTCATCTGGTCGAGCATCTCTAACATCGCCTGTCCTCCCTCCTGTCCCATCACTACATCACAGAGTGACCCGCAGAGACGCTCCAGGATGCTGGTGGAGAGCAGGAATGCTTGCACCTGCATGGTCTGGTGCGAGAGTACCTCCTGACTAAGGTAGTCCAGCACGAAGCGATGATTGCCGGTGAAGGTAGCCAGAAACCCGGAGATATCCCTCTGGCCCCGTAGTGAGAGCGCTGCCAATTGGAGTCCAGCAACCCAACCTTCCGTATGACGCAAGAGTTTGACAATGTGCTCCGGAGAGAGATTTAGCTCCATCACGGTAGACAGAAATGCGCGGGCCTCCTCGGAGGAGAAACGCAGGTCAGCGGCTCGCACCTCGGTGAGATGTCCGCGTGCCCGTAAACGCGCCAGTGGTAGCGGCGGATCGGTGCGTGTGACAATGATCAGGTGCATCTGAGGCGGTAGATGCTCCAGTAAAAAGATCATAGCCCGCTGAATGGGTTCGGCGGTGATAACGTGGTAGTCATCCAGAACGAGCGCAAAGTCACCTGGATTTCCTGCTGGTGATGTCGTTCATCAGCAGAGTAAGCACGCGCTCCAGGGACGCAGGCGGTAGTGCTCAAGGAGTGACAACGCAGCAGTGCCAATTTGCGGGTCCAGCCTTTGCAAAGCAGCAATCACGTAGGAGAAGAAGCGCGCTAGGCTCATCGTCTTCGAGTTCGAGCGAGAGCCAGGCAACAGGTGCGTCATGTTCAGCGAGCCATTGAGCAAGCAGTGTGGTTTTGCCGTATCCAGCGGGGGCCGAGATGAGCGTAAGCGGACCTGGCAACCTTTCTGGAGGCGATCCAACAGGCGGGAGCGCTGTATCAACTGCGCACGGGGGCGCGGCACATGGAGCTTGGTTGAAAGCCTCAGGTTGCGTTGAGTATTCGGTAGAGCTGGTAAGATGATGTTTGTATCTTCTGTTATATGATATGCATTCAGATGCTCAGATATTTCTTTCTTCACTGAAATTGCGGATGACCCGCCCAGGTGTAGAGCGGACTTCAGCAGCAGTAAGTACGGCGGCAATCTCCTCTAAGCGAGTCGGTATGAGATCTATGGTGCGGCCCAAATATTTCTTCGCCATCTTCTCACCAACTCTGCGGTAAGCATACCAGTACATATCACCACGTCGCCTGGACTCTTTGCGCACCGTCAGCTGGCCGCACTGACCATGAAAGGTAAACGAGGGAACGGAGTCAAGCCAGGCGAACCATGCACGGTCACCAGGGATGACAGTGAGGAGTTGCTGAAGCCGCTGTTCACGGAATTCGTAGAGTTCCTGCTCTGAGTTCCAGGTCAAACGATACTCGGCTGCTTTTGGCATGGTATTCTCACCAGCCCCTTCTTGTTGCTACCCAACGATTCTTTTGACATGGGTCTACCTGTTGGGTAGCAAAAGTACAAGAGACATTCTCAGGAGGTCACGGGAATGAGGCCATCAGAGTTTCAGGCCAGTACTTACTGTGCGGATAGTAAGATCGACGATACCCTAGAAAAAATCTGTGGAAGAGTCCATCTGGAACCGCCTACCACACACCTCCATAGATCGATGCAATTTGCATATTTTTCCAATAGTTTTCTTGACACCAGTTCTCTCCTGATGTAGAGTACAAAACATGCGAACATTTGAATATCGACTTTATATGAAGAAGCGACACTATTACCGACTCATGCAGTGATTGATTGAATCGTGCACTTCTTTACAAGACCAACAATCGCAGCAATATATTTGGATGAAGAGTCAGGACAGGTGCGTACTGACGAAGGAGCATGAAGATGGCAGAGCGACCCGATCGTGTGGGGCAACAGCTTGGCAACTATCGTCTCATCCGCTTACTGGGCGAAGGAGGTTTCGCCGAAGTTTATCTTGGTGAGCATATTCACCTGGGCACACAGGCAGCCATCAAGGTGCTCCACACCCAGTTGACCAATGACGATGTCGAGAGCTTCCGCACAGAGGCACATACGATAGCTCACTTAGTCCATCCCCATATTGTGCGTGTCCTCGAATTTGGCATAGAGAGCAAAACACCCTTTCTGGTGATGGACTACGCCGTAGGTGGGACGTTGCGAGAGCGACATCCAAAGGGAACCATCCTTCCAGTTGCCACCATCGTCTCCTATGTCAGGCAAGTCGCCGATGCTCTGCAATATGCCCATGATGAGAAACTGGTCCATCGTGATATCAAACCCGAAAATATGTTGCTGGACCGACATCACAACGTTCTGCTCAGTGATTTTGGCATAGCGTTGGTGGCGCAAAGTTCGCGCTATCAGAGCACACAGGATGTCATTGGTACGGTTACCTACATGTCGCCCGAACAGATCCAGGGCAAACCCCGTCCAGCGAGTGATCAGTACTCGTTAGGGATCGTCGTCTACGAATGGCATTGTGGAGTCCGTCCTTTTCGTGGCTCATTCACCGAGTTATGTACCCAGCATATGTTTGCCCCTCCACCTCCGTTATGTGAGAAGGTACCAACGATCTCGCCCGACCTGGAACAGGTGGTGATGACGGCCCTTGCTAAAGATCCCAAACAGCGGTTCGCCAGCGTGCAGGCATTTGCCACAGCTTTGCAGCAGGCGGCAAGTCAACCAGAACAAAGGCAACCACCTGTGCCTCCAAAAGAGAGACTCCACCACGTGAGGCACTGCCACCAACCGTTCTTGTCACGCCTCCGAGCCAATCCGTTAAACCAACGATTGAAGTACCACCTCCAGGCCCTTCATCTCAGGTGATCGCTCCGGTAGACCTCAAGGTGCAAGCCGCTCGACCAACGAATCGCCTTTCCCGGCAAGTAGTGATTGCAGGTTTGGCAGGACTTACCATCGTGGGTGGTGGTGTCATCTGGTTTGCAACTTCGCATGGTTCAGCTTCACCACAAATCCAGAGCACGACTCCTCCTCCTTTAGGAACCACACTCTATACCTATCATGGGCATTCTGCCTATGTGAAGGCAGTGGCATGGTCACCAGATGGGATGCGCATCGCTTCAGCTTCTGGGGATAATACGGTGCAGGTGTGGGATGCGACTGATGGGAGCAATGTCTTTACCTATCATGGACATTCCTATGCTGTGCGGACGGTGGCGTGGTCACCGGATGGCAGGCGTATTGCATCTAGCTCACAGGATCATACGGTGCAGGTTTGGAATGCGACTGATGGGAGCAACGTCTTCATCTATCGTGGGCATTCCACACTTGTGGAGGCAGCGGCGTGGTCGCCTGATGGCAAACGCATCGCCTCCGGAAGCGATGATGAGACGGTGCAGGTTTGGGATGCGACTGATGGGAGCAACGTCTTCACCTATCGTGGGCATTCCTTCTTTGTGGAGGCGGTGGCGTGGTCGCCTGATGGCAAACGCATCGCCTCTGGAAGCTATGATAACACTGTGCAGGTGTGGAATGGAGTTGATGGTGGTAACGCCTTCACCTATCATGGGCATTCCGATGTTGTGGAGGCGGTGGCGTGGTCGCCCGATGGGAAGCGCATCGCCTCTGGAAGCGATGATGGCACAGCGCAGGTGTGGAATGCGACTGATGGGGGCAAAGCCTTTACCTATCATGGGCATTCCAGCGTTGTGTCTGCGGTGGCGTGGTCGCCGGATGGAAAGTGCATCGCCTCTGGGAGTGCCGATAATACTGTGCAAGTGTGGGATGCGACTGATGAGGGCAAAGCCTTCACTTATCATGGACATTCCAGCGATGTGGATGCGGTAGCGTGGTCACCAGATGGGAAGCATATCGCCTCTGGTTATGGGGATGGGACAGTGCAGGTTTGGGTGGCATCGTAAGATCGAAGATGCTCTGGGACCGCCTACCACACACCTTCATAGATCGATGCGAGCGGAAACTCCAGATCAAGCTGATCGAGCTTTATGGTTTGATCTCCTGAGAAACGCTCCTGTTTCCAGTTTGTGGCGCATCGGTATACTTCGACAGAGGGTTCATCCTGACTCGCTAAGATGTAGACCTCCAGCGTAGGGCAAGTCTGGTAACGCAGAAACTTTTCTGTGCGGTCGTATTGCTCAGTACTGGGTGAGAGGACTTCCACTACAAGGAGCGGAGACTGTATCTGGAAGGGCTTGAGCCGCTTATCCCTATCCCAGTCTGACCTATCACAGGTGAGTACCACATCAGGGACAACGGGTGGCTTACCAGGAATAGCAACATATTGACCCTGATAGACACGGCAAGGGCCACGTTTGCCCAGTTGTTCACGGAGCAGTATATAGATATTTCCCACTATATCGGCATGTTCAGGGCTTGAACCTGTCATGTCATACGCAATACCGTCAATAAGCTCATAGCGATATGGATTCTCTCCACTGGTTAAGCGCTCAAAAGCCTCCTCAGTCATGGGAATGCCCTGCAAATCGTTGTATTGTGGGTTAGCCGCCATCGCTTTCTTTTCCCTTCTCTATTCACCTTAACATCAATTGGCACTTTTTTTCAACTTGCTTTCCACTTGAGCCAGGCACGAACCGTAGCGAGACCCGATTGGTGAACAGGATTCTCAAGATATTCTGGTTGACACAGGTCAAGGAACTTTTGTGTATGCTCCATAAGCGTATAGAGCATGGTGATACATTCCTCGGAAATGAGAAATGCTACACAACGATGTTGCTCATAAATCAGAAGGCCAGTGTCACCGTAGTCAGCCAGCACAACCCACAGATCGTCATGTATTCCTATCAATGGCCTCGGTTCATTCAGTGCTACATAGCCCTGCGGCAGTACTGGCGGTTTTGGCATGGCTTGCATGGTATCAAGTGGTTGATTCTTTGTGTCTATGCCCTCACTATGCATACTCATTCCTCCACATGTTTATCCATGACGGTGTTGTAGATCGTGACAGATATTTCTGTTGCTTCCGGTTCACCAACAATGTCTATTAATTGTTGGTAATGCTGGTCTAAGACACCGAATTTTGCGCTAATGATTTCGTGGGAAGCTGTTGTAGAGAAGAGACGCAACATTCGTAATGATTCGCACTCAGCTTCAATCTGCTCACGTAACCTTGCAACCTCACTTGCCATCATCTCCCGCCTTTCCGCTAGAGTTGATACTGTTCCTGGGTGCTCTGTTTGTTCTATTTTCTAAATTCCATATTACCGTATTCCCAAATTACCATTAATAAGCTATAGTATAGTTGATGTGTCATGATTTGTCAATGCCAAATTTCCATATTTCCAAACTTTACTAACCCCTTTCCCTGAAGTACAATACTACCAAACTACCACATCTAAACAGACAAAACGAGAATTAAAATGCAAGAAGAATACTATACAGCAAAAGAGGCTATGCAAGTTTTAGGTAAACCAACCACCACATTCTATAGAGAAGTTAAAGAAGGACGTATACCATATAAGGGCAAACGGCCCAATATGCGTTTCCCTAAAGAAGCTGTAAACGCGCTGGCAGAAATAGGAACCAACGAAGAAGATAACATAAACCTCACTTTCACATTATCCACAATAGCCGATGCATGGACAAAACAAGAAATTACACGGCAACCATACGGAAACGAAGACGCCGTACCATTTAAAACTGTGCTGGCCTGGAGAAAAAGAAATGATGAGATATCCATGAATGTGAAAGAGGGTGAAAAACTGCTTGGATGGACAACATTTCTGCCGTTGGATGAGAGCGTTATAGGTGCCTTGATAGAAGATAAGATTAGAGAGAAAGATATTCCACTTCCATCCATCAAAAAATGGACAGAGAAGCAACTTTCTGTATATATACCGGTGATAGAGGTAATACCATCAGGAAGTATACAAAGAGATAAAGCAGTAGCCTCTTATCTTATTAGAAAGACCATCAAATGGGCGATCACTCTGACAATCCAACATGAGATTAAAAACTGGTACGGAATTGGGGCAACATCAGAAGGACAGGCACTACTAGAAGTACTTGGTTTTAAACTAATCGCGGACTATAACGAGGAAAGAAAAGGCTATATGCTAGAAACCAAATTGGAACCAGTAAAGCTTGTAAGTATGTTTCTTAGAAGTATGGAGGAACAAAAGGAACTTCCTGAAAAAAGATCATACAAAAATATATGATACAAATTCCCCAAATTTCCAATGCCCAGGAGTAACTACTCGGGTATCCTCACCACCTGCGGTGGCTCGCTCTCATTTTGTTGCCGGTGGCGGAGTTTGCGGCGCAAACTCCGCCACCGGCAACAAAATAATCAACGAAGCGCCTACGGCGCTGAGAAATCAGATAAACAGACAAAAAGTTCAAGTAAGTCAAAATGTCAGAGTGTATAATAAGGATTACGATCTGCTTCTCTGTTAGCACAATTAGCGGCTTATACAGCAATATGGGGTGAGTAAGGAGAAAAATCTCAATGGCGCGTTTTATCCTTAGTTTAGACCAGGGCACGACGAGTTCACGAGCTATCGTCTTCGATCATGATGGTGCGATTGTCAGTGTTGCACAACAAGAATTTCCCCAGATCTATCCATCACCGGGATTGGTTGAGCATGATCCAGAAGCCATCTGGTCAAGCCAGCTTGCCGTTGCTCAAGAAGCTCTGCAAAAGGCGGGGGCTTCGGCTTCCGATGTTGCGGCAATTGGCATTACCAATCAGCGTGAGACAACCATTGTTTGGGATAAAACTACAGGGAAACCTGTCTTCAATGCTATTGTCTGGCAGAGCCGCTTAACCGTTCCCATTTGTGATGCCTTGAAAGCAAAGGGATTTGACAAAGAGATTCGTGAGCGCACTGGTCTGGTGACCGATGCCTATTTCTCTGGTACCAAGGTCAAATGGATTCTTGATAATGTGCCTGGTGCACGCGAAAAAGCTGAGCGTGGTGAACTGCTCTTCGGCAATGTGGACACATTTTTGATGTGGCGACTTTCTAAGGGTCGTATCCATGTCACTGACTATTCCAATGCCTCGCGTACCCTCCTCTTTAACATCTATGCGGGTCAGTGGGACAAGACCATTCTGCAAGAGTTAGATATACCCCGCTCGATGTTGCCCGCAGTGATGCCGTCGAGTGCGGTCTATGGAGAAACCGACCCCGAATTCTTTGGTGGGCCTATCCCCATGGCTGGCGATGCGGGAGATCAACAGGCCGCCACTTTTGGACAGGCCTGTTTTGATGTTGGCATGGCAAAGAATACTTATGGCACGGGTTGCTTTATGCTCATGAATACAGGTGAGAAGGGCGTGTCGTCACAAAATGGACTGCTCACCACTATCGGTTGGGGCATGGGAGATCCGGCTCATCCACAACTGACCTATGCATTGGAAGGAAGTATTTTTGTCACTGGTGCTGCCGTCCAGTGGCTACGTGACGGCCTGAAAGCTATTGAAAAAAGTGTTGATGTCGAGGCGTTAGCTGCCAGCGTTTCTGATAACGGCGGCGTCTACCTGGTACCGGCCTTTGTTGGTCTGGGTGCTCCTTACTGGGACCCCTATGCCCGTGGTACCATTATCGGTCTCACACGCGGCTCTACGATAGGTCATATCGCACGTGCGACCCTTGAGTCTATGTGCTATCAAACTCGTGATGTGCTTGAGGCTATGACAGCTGATAGCGGCGTTCATCTTAAAGCGTTACGTGTGGATGGTGGTGCCGTTGTCAATAACCTCCTTATGCAGTTCCAGGCAGATATTCTCGGTGTGCCAGTACAGCGACCAAAAATTGCAGAGACGACCGCATTGGGTGCAGCCTATCTTGCGGGTTTAGCCGTTGGTTTCTGGCAGAGTCCGCAAGAGGTGGCGGAATATTGGGCTGTAGATCGTACATTCGAGCCACACATGAGCGCAGATCAACGCGATAAACTCTATGCCGACTGGAAGCGTGCCGTTGAGCGTTCTCTGGGTTGGGAACAGGCGTAGCTTCGCAAATGATGTGTTGTAGGTCTATTAATGAAGTGGAATGGAGAAGCTAATGGCTGCAAGTCCGCGACATGATGACGATATTTATCGTGTCTACATGACAGAAGAGGCCTTTGAGAGTTTAATTAGTATTGAAAGCCCCTATCGCTATGAATTGATCGATGGTGTTATTTATAATATGACCGGCTCTACTCCGGAACACAGTGCCATTGCTTCTAATTTTGAGGCTTTGTTACGTGCGCAACTGGGCAATAGCGGACCATGTCGTATCCATCATGATCAGTATGTAGCTATTCCTGGTAAGCCCCCTGTTGTGCCAGATGTGGTACTGACGTGTGATCAGGCAGATTGGGACCCGGACAAACGGCTCAAGCCTTTCAAGATACAATCTCCGCGTCTTGTCATTGAGGTGCTTTCTCCCAGCACCGCAGCGTATGACCGCATAGAGAAATTCGCCCGATATATCCTCTGTCCCACGCTTGAAGTCTATATCCTGGCCAGTCAAAATACACAACAGGTTGAAATTTACCGTCGTGCAACCGGCTGGCAACAGGAACTCTTTACGGCAGGTCAGACAATCAAGCTTGAGCATCCGGGCTTAGAGCTTTCAGTTGATGCAATCTATCAGGGTGTACTTTAGACAATATGACATTAGATAAGCTCTTCTCATCAACAGAGCGTATGCACAATCTCTCTCAGCTAGCCAGCAACCATTTCGATATGCTGGTGATTGGTGGTGGCGTCACAGGAGCAGGCGTGGCCCTTGATGCTGCGGCACGTGGTTATCAGGTGGTCCTTGTTGAAAAAGCAGATTTTGCCAGTGGCACAAGTAGTAAGTCAACCAAGCTCATACATGGAGGTATTCGCTACCTGCCAAACTTTGATTTTGCGCTGGTACACGAAGCCCTTGTTGAGCGCGGCATCCTGCTCCAAATTGCTCCATTTCTCGTGTATCCTGTGGCCTTTGTTCTGCCTATCTATGAAGGAGAGCGGCATCCTGTCGGCATACCATTCACCACGCCAGGAGGAATAGGGCTGAATATGCTGCTCAACACTGGACTCTGGCTTTATGATAGGTTAGCAGGAAAGCACAGTGTGAACAACCATCGTCGTGTGAGCCATGAGGCTGTGTTGAAGCTGGCTCCAGCGCTGGTGAGCAAAGGACTGAAAGAAAGCTTTGTGTATTATGATGCACAAACCAATGATGCTCGCCTCACGATGACACTCATTCGCACTGCTACCCAACATGGTGCTATCATTACCAACTATACCGAAGTCACATCCTTTATGACCGAAGCGGGGAAAATCTGTGGTGCGCGTATCCGTGACAATCTCACTGGTCAAGAAGTGGTTGTCCAGGCACGTCATATTGTCAATGCAACCGGCGTTTTCTCTGAGCAAGTAGAGGCTCTTACTGGCACTGAGCCACAAATTCACATTGAGCCAAGTAAGGGTGTGCATCTGGTTTTATCACGCGAAGATGTCAAGTTGAGAGATACAGCCATTGTTCTGCCGGAAACGGAAGATAAGCGTATTCTCTTTCTTGTGCCGTGGGAGTCGCGTGCAATTTTTGGCACGACCGATACTGGTACTGGCGATCTTGATCACCCAACAGCAACGCAAGAGGATATTTCTTACCTGTTGAAGTATCTTAACCGCTACCTTTCTGTACACCTTACCGAGGCAGACATTGTTAGTTCTTATGTTGGCTATCGCCCACTGCTAAGACCACATCAGAAAGGCCTTTCTACAGCAAAGCTTTCACGTACACACGCCGTACTTCAGAGTCCATCTGGACTGGTCTCAATTGTTGGGGGGAAACTCACAACGTATCGACGGATGGCCCAGGACACAGTTGATGTCTTGAGTCGCCGCGATGGCCTGGCACGCATCCATCCCACACAGACACTTCCGTTACAAGGGAGCACTGGCTGGCCCGGGATACAGAGTGAACTGGAGCGCAAAAAGGTTGCACTTGGACTAACCTCACAGACCATACAACACCTTGGCCGTAGTTATGGCTCTGCGGCAAACACACTATTGCGGCTGATAGAGAGCGATGCTTCATTAGCTACGCTTCTCATCGACGACCTTCCCTACATCTGGGCTGAGGTGTGCTATGCCTGTCGTTATGAGATGGCTATGACACCATATGATGTTTTAGCACGTCGTACCTCAATCACACTGCAAGACCGAAAACGAGGGCTTGGGATTGTCGATGAAGTGGCAACCCTGATGGCAAAAGAACACCACTGGTCAGCCACGCAACAACAATCCCTGGTCGACGCGTACTGTGATGCTATCCATGCACAAATGATTGCCGAGAAGAGTGACTAAGATCAACTGATACCTTCTCTTACTTTTAGTACGACCCTATCCTCCGCTGCAATCCGGGTCACTGGGTGGGGTATGCAATCCACACAAGACCCAACCGTCAGAAACAGAGAGCTTATTGTCTGGTCGCAATGTTAGCGAGATTATACTCCCCGACGGCCCTGTTCCTGAGAGAACCGTTCCATAGGCTGTCGCGCCAATCACATACGTAAAGAGCAGATTCTCACGGAGTCCTCCGACAATTTTGTCGCCATTCATCGAGTCGCAAGGTGGAGCTACACCTGGACCGCACCAGTGGAACACTCGCCCGATGTACTGTGCATGCCCATCTGGCTGAAATGTCAAAGTGCGAGCATGCCCGAACCACTGCCCCACAAACGGACTGAAGGCGTGGGGAGCCGAAATTGTAGGTGTGGATTGATATGGTATATGGGATTGTGTACGATTGAGGTAGATCCAGGTTCCAGTACTCACTACGGCGAGTCCGAGAACCACTATCGAGAGCAGAACTGCCAAATGCCGTTTCATATTCATCTCTCCCCCATCAGCTCGAAAGCTTTGCCCTTCTTACTCTTGCCCGTTATACATAATTAGTTTGTATGTTACTTTAGTTTTCTATTATTTTTGGCTGTATAATTACTTGATCGGCCACTATTATAACATTGAAATCAAGCAGAGGCAAGGATGATGGTAACTCTTCAGGTCTGCTCGCCACCTGCGGTGGCTCGCTCTCGCGGTGTGGATAGCGGGATTGGCGACTGCTGGTCGCCAATCCCGCTATCCACACCAAACGGCTTGCGAACTGCCTATGGCAGTGAGGAATTAAGAAAAGAACACCCGAATAGTTACTGATTCTGAAACTGGCTCGCGTTTTATCATGGGAATACAGGCTGAATACTTTTGGGTTGTATAGCTTAACGGGTCAAGTCCAGTATCGGAGGAAAAGCGACGCGTATCATTGAATGCTGTAGAGCTACAACCTGTGGTGCTAACACCAGGCAAACGATATGCGAGAATTTGTGCCCAGTAATGCATAATCTCACGACACAAGGAAGATTTCATGGATGAGAGAGAAGCGATGCAGCAGGCGATTGCTTGTGCACGTTCAGTTGAAGGACGCACCAGCCCACGACCACCTGTCGGAGCTGTGCTCGTACGTGATAATGTCGTTGTGGGGAAAGGTGCCACATCGCCTCCCTATGGACCGCATGCAGGAGTCATGCACTTAACGAGGTGGGAGCCAGGGCGTATGGCGCGGATCTCTATACAACGCTTGAGCCATGCTGTGTCACTATCCACACACCGCCATGTACCAGAGCGATCATTGACGCGGGTGTACGGCGCGTGATTGTGGGAACGCTTGATCCAAACCCACTTGTCAGTGGACAGGGGGTAGAGCAACTGCGTGCCGCAGGTATCGAAGTGATAGTGGACGTTGAAGCACAGGAGACGCGCGAGCTAATACGACCTTTTGCCACGTTTATCACCAGAGGTCGTCCATATGTTACCGCCAAATGGGCGATGACTCTGGACGGCAAATCGGCAACACGTACAGGTGATGCCAATTGGATTAGTGGACCAGAGGCACGTGTGTGGGTCCATAATTTGCGTGACCGTGTTGATGCCATACTTGTTGGAGCAGGGACAGTGCGTGCGGATGATCCCATGTTGAATGTACGACTCTCTGACGAGCAGCGTTTTCATAAACGTTTGCCACGTCAAGGACCTTTACGCGTCGTTCTTGCCACACAAGGGCAGCTATCCAATCAATACAAACTTCTTCGTCTGATCTTGCTGTCGGTACCTGTATCATCGTGGGTGAATCCTGTTCCTACGAGCAGCGTCAACGCCTGTCGGGATATAGTGCGGATGTCATTCCGGTTGCGCGAAACGAAAGTGGTCTCATCGATCTTGCTGAAGTCTTGCAAATATTAGCGCATAAAGGCATCATGCATGTGCTCGTCGAAGGAGGAAGCGCTCTGCTGGGTAATGCATTTAGCCTGTCCCTCATCGATCATGTTGCAGCCTTCATTGCACCCAAATTAGTGGGAGGAACTGCGGCCAGCTCTCCCATTGGGGGAGAAGGTCTGGCGTCGATGAAAGATGCATGTCTGCTAAAGGATGTGCGTACCCAGATCATCGCAGGCGATTTGCTGGTAGAGGGTGAGATCACGCATGAATAAGAGCAATGCTCCATAGCTTTTCTCTCTCAGGCTTGACGTATTAGAATTTTTGTTCTATAATATAAGAAAGAGTGATATCCACTCATGTGTAACTAACCTATGGGTCATCCCGAATTTTTTGATCAAACGTTCGATCTCTCTCAAGCGGCTTGAGAAGCGGGATTGTCAAGGGCAGCCGCCCTTGACCGGGGTTTGGGGTGTCCCCAAAAACTTTCTTTTTTTCCTCGCGCCGCCTGCGGCGGCGCACAAAAGAGGTAAAAAGAGTTTTTGGGGACACCCCAAACCCCGGCAGGGATGCTGCGCTCCCTGCACCCTCGCTTTTGCGGACTTTTGTTTCAAAAGTCCGGGATGACTCATGATCACA
>CAWFFV010000043.1:0-20719 GCA_963814985.1 uncultured Chloroflexia bacterium
AGACACCATCCACTCCTCTCCAGAAACTACCACGCACGCAGTCATCCAGACCGATGTCTGTACCTCCAGTAGCAAACGTTGCCAGAAGCACCACTTCTGAGGCTCCCTGGTGGTTAAATGACCCTCTCCTCGTCAGGAACTACCACGTGTGCAAGCACCTGGAACTGAACCACTAAGGAGAGGAACCACTCCTGCCAGTCAACGCCCTGAATAAACCGACGGTCTCAGTCTTCCACAAAGACTAATCGTCGTATGAGTCGCCGACAGGTTATTACGTTGATTGCCACCGGTAGTGTCGTTGCGGCAGGAGCCGTCGTTGCGATTAATCTGACACATGTCTTCCAACAGGGAACACTCAATACGGCAGTCATTCCCACTAACTCAGCCGTAAGCTTTACAAACAATGCGGCTAACGCCATCCTTATTACACCTGTCTAATGGGAATTTTGTAGCCTATAACAAGGCCTGTACACATAGCGGTGTCTATCTCAATTATGACCCCGCAACACAGAAGTTTGTCTGTCCAGCACATGGTGCGATCTTTGATCCCGCCCATGGGGGAGCGGTGCTCCGGAAACCAACCGGGGGACCAAATACAAAACCTCTACCCAAAGTCGCCATACGAATCGATGGAAATGGGAATATCACAGCTGTTTAGTGGGTGTACTGTTTGTTCGTAACTACAGATCTCTCCCCGTTGTGAGAGATTCCTTATATGTCATCAGTGTTCGATCGAGCATGCTTTAAGCCTCTTCATAAGGAGCTCTCTTTCATTGAAGTTTAGACTATAGGGAACTATCTGAACCAGCCGAAACTTGTTCAGGGAACAAAAACCGATGAAATTGAAGCAACGATCCTGTTCATCCGCTGGCCTTGAGAGGCACTTTGGGCGGCTTAACGCACCACAGGAAAGCGGACAGCAGGCTGAGGTCGAAACCCTTTGGCCCGTCCAGGCGATTTTCCACGTGGTTGGCACGGACGAGCCGGTGTTCCAAGCTGCGACAAAATCGTAGGCATCACCCGACGCACCTGTCGCGAGTTACAGGACGATTGTTGTTTCTCATGGCTGACGCAACACTTGTCCAAGCTCACGTGCCAGATACAACTGATTAAACACCAGGGCAACCAGCCAACTCCACAGCTCAAATTGTGCAGGGGTGCGTACATGAACACGCGTCCAGAGCAGATCTTGCTTGAGAAACCGATAGCCATGCTCTTGCGAGAAGCGTCGACCTTAGATGTGAGCAATCTGCGACAAAGGGATCACCTCATCGAGCATCACAAACCAACTCACACGTGGATCCCGTTTCGTGCCTTTCGCTGCTTCTCGCTCGACGCTGATCACACTGAGGTTCAGGTCACGGTCCTGCTGGAAATGCAGATGGTTCCATCGGCTGGTGCGTATCTGCCTGTCCGATCTTGCTCGACTGCAAACTCCTTCAGCCTCTGCATGGGTCTCGGGGCGTTTGCCCTGAAACAGAGGACCATCTTTCGGCTTGCGTCCACGCGGGTGGATGCGTACTGGAACACGATAGAGCTTCCGATTGCTTTTGAGCCGGACCAACACGCTATAGCCCAGTTCATGGCACGCACGCAAGAACTCAGGAGTCCCATACCACCGATCCGCCAAAACTGTCTCTTTCCAAAGAGCGGCTTGAGTGCTTGCAGTTGAGCAATCGCAACTCCTATCGCGGTCTGTTCGCTCGTGATCCGTTGTTGATCCAGGATCGGTGTCCAACTGCTCGGCTGTTCTGGTATCAGCACCACGGTCGAAAAGGTCCAACCGACACTGATCGGCTTGTCAACCAGCGGCAGATTTGACAGATGAATGATTGTCCGATCTGCGCTGGTTCGAGCGCTGGACGAGCCAGATTACTCCACATCGACCGCAATCCAGATGGGAGCCGTATCTGTCCGCTCGGCAAGAAGATATTGACCCAGATGGCTCGCAGTTGTTCGACATTGATCCGTCCATCTTCCAGAGCTTCATACACGCTTGGCCACTGGCGTTCAAAGAAGGGCGACAGCGACAATTCTGGCAACGACTGTGCCTGGCTTTCGCACAACAAGGCATCCCCCAAATTGAACAGGGCATCAGCTCCCCGCTCAAAACTGGCATAAAGCTGCTGACGTACTTGCTTCAATATGGTATAGTTCACGGCGTAAGAGTCCTTTGTTTCTTTGTTTTGATTGCAAAGAACTTTACGTCATCAGGGAGTTTTTGGCAAGCCAGAGCTGCCTTTTGTTTTCACTTAGACTACCGACGTTTCACCCAAGCGAGTGTCAGTGCGAAACGTCGGTAGTCTAAACTTCAATCTTTCAGAAAGCATCCACAAACCACCCCTGCCCATGCAATAATTGACAAGAAGATTGATCGTATTGTGAGAACATTTACGTGTAATGTGACGGTTTTGTAATATCCATCGCATATACGTCTGCTTAGTCACATATATGCAATTTGCATATATGTGACTAAGCAAAGTTATCGTAAACCAGATCGGGAATCCCGAACAGTTTTCTCGGTATTTCCCATACAGGTATATGAAAGAATGGAGAGAGGAAGAGATAAGACATGTTGCCAACAAAACAAGTGGAACAAGAGCAGATGTACTACAAAAAGAATGTGTTGTACCTAAAAGTTGCTCGGCGTCCTTCTGCTCAGAGAAATGTGGCAGCGTACACCGCATTCATGCGTCTACATGCACTTTTGCAAGAACACATCCGCTTTCAGGGAGAAATCTCTTCACAGGATCTATCAGCTCTGGAGTTTCTTGCAGAGGCAGTGTAATGAGAAGAAATCTTCCTGGAAGAAATATACTTCCAGGAAGATTTCTTCTCATCGCATCTCTTGTCTAAGGATTGTAAGAGGGAAGCGTTGGCAAGGCTGGAAAGCACGAATAAACAACAAGACACCGTACACAATAGCATAGATACCGATAAGCCACACAAGTGACAAAATACCAGCACCTGGGCGGAGGAAGAGGAAAATCCCCAGTAACAGAGAGATGACACCGGAAAATGCGATCAGCCATTCCTGGGCAAAAGTGCCACCGAACGTGAAGACAAAGGCAATCTGGGCGATCCCTCTGATGATTGCCCACGTCGCAAACACGAAGAGCAATGTAAGCGCAATTAAGCCTGGCCAGAAAAAGGCGATTAAGCCGATGATAATGCTAATGATCCCTCCCAGAAGATGTACCCACCAGTACTGCATATCGCTATGCCTGGCAATTGACACGATCACGGTAACAAGACCATCCGCTAACGCAAAGATACCGAAGAGGTAGATAAAAATGAGAAGCGATAAACCAGGCCAGGTGAGTTCCAAAACCCCAAAGAGTACCGCAAAGATTGCACGTACGATCAACATTCCTCAATAGTTACAGGACTTGTAACAGCATTCATCATGTCTATACCTCCCAAACCAGGTCAAACTTTACCTCTTGTTGTCTTGAATTGGTGGATAGAGATCAGCAATCGACCAGTTTCCGATGTACTGACCAGACAAGCATGATGGTTGAACAGCAAGGCGCTTACACCATCAATTTGCTCATACTGTGGTACATAGACAGTAATGATCTGGTGCCCCCGTCGTGCGGCTGCCTGGTGCTGGCTAGTGATTGTAAATGCATCATCTGTCGTAGCTTGTAAGCGACGCATAACTCGTAAAAAAAGCCCTCCCCTCTGCAGGCTCTCCAGGAAAGCTGAAGGGAAATCTTGACTTCAGGGATAAGCGCTATATCTTCTGCTTTATACCCAACATCCTCAAGTGCCTGGGCTGCTTGCTCACCTTCTTGAAGTGAGTCGATAACCCCTACCACGTGCCTCCCAAGAACAGATACCATCGAACGAATGTGCTGAAATGTTATGTCTTTTATCATGAATAGACTCCTCTTCGTTTCTTTCTTGCATATGGTAGGTATACTTGGCTCATTGAAGTTAAGTTGTCTCTTCCTTGCGAGCACACCCGCTTGCAAAACGGCGATCTGCTTGGTTGTATATCCATCTCAGGTACGACAACGTAGCAGCACATTAGCATTACGTCTGCACTTAGTGTAGCTGGTGAGCAGGGTAAGATACTGCATACCAAAGTTGTAGGTGCCGGGTGATTCATGCTGTGGATCGGGAGCTAAATGAACGCAAGATGCTCTGGCCTTGACAATGGCCTGAGTGCGACTCTGCACGCCTAGTTTGCCACAGATGTTGTAGTTGTGCCGCTTCACTGTATTGATACTGAGGACAAGACGATGGGCGATGTCACGGTTCGATGCCCCTTCCAGCAAAATATGCAGTACCTCGCGTTCACGCTCTGTGAGGGACTCTACTAGCACGCCAGGACGCGAGGCATGAAGGGTCGAGGAAAGTGAAATTGGTTCGCGAAAAGCAGAGAGCAGTGTGACAACATAGTCAGGCATGATGTCACGCACCTGAGCTTGACGCAACAAGGTTAGCATCTGTACGCCCTCATCAACGAAGAGGCGGATATATTTCCTCCGGCGAAGCCAGTATAAGAGCACGTTCCAGTGTGGTAAGAGCACGTTTTCGGTCATTTATGACGTGGAGAGCCAATGCCTGCACAATGAGGATTTTGCAGAACACTATACATGCGCGATTTGGCTTCGGCATCCCGCAAGAGACGCTCCAACAGATGTAGAGCATCCTGGAGGAATGCTCCAACCGGGTCATTCCTCCCTTCTTCGATGCACACCCGTGCCAGGGTCAAATCTCCCGCTCACGGGGATAGCTGAGATCAATATCATCAGGAGAAAGGCCACACTCTTTCACCCAGCGGCTGGCTGCTGCCAGATTACCTCGTGCCAATTCCACCATCCCCGCAGCGCTGCTTCACGGTGCAAAAGGGAAGGGATGAAACGTCGTACATTGGCCAGTTGCGTGAACGCTTCCAGCATTGCAAGAGCCTTCCCGAGAAGATCCACGTGCCATCTCAAGGCGTGTGAGAGCTGTGTATCCCTGTAGCACAACCTCTGCATCAACCGTGAGTGTCCCCCTGACCAGCTCCATACCCTGAGAAAGGAGGCGTTCGGCCTCATCCAGGTCATTCCATTCACGCTGCAAATCGCCCAGGCCAAAGTAGTAGGCAGGGCTACCGATCATAACCTGTAGTTCATCTGGTCCTGGCGCTAGCTGCGTTGCCATCTCATAAGTCATAGCGGCCTGGCGCAGTCGGCCTTGCAACATCCGCACATGAGCAAGCAACGTGATACTCTTCAGGACCGCAAGTGGATTATTCGAGGACTGTGCGCTTGCCGCCACTTCTGCAATCAGACGTTCTGCGGAGGGTCTCACGTCACCATTGAGCAGGTAGCTATGGGACTCGTTCATCAAGGCGATAGGACACGGAAAGTTGCGCCCACCTCCGGCAAGAAGTCCAGTGCCTGACGGGCAAGGACCACACAGTGGCTAAGATCGCCAGCAAAACAGACATATTCGCACGCACCAGGGCTATCTGACTCAGGATGTCCTGCTGCTCTTCGGCAGGCATACCCGACTGGATACATTTTTCAGCATCTTCGAGACGTTCCTCAGCTTCTTCCAAATGATTGGTGAACATCAGTACGATGGCATGGTAGATACAGAGGCGTGCAGACGTACGTACCAGTGCATCGGGTAGCACGTTGAGCCAACCGAGCAATGCAGGGATCTGCCCCCGGTACACCTCCACCGGAAGCGCGATCTGTTCGATCAAGCAGGCCGCCCCGCTCGACAGCAGGAACCGCCAGGGCATGGTGCACTGCTTCGAAGATCAATCCATGCTGCTCATACCAGACGCTCGCCCGCTGATGCAGTTCGGGAACCAGGGATGACCCTGTCTGCTCCAGGCAGTTCTTGAGTACCTCAGCGAACAGATGATGATAGCGGTACCAACGTCGCTCGTCGTCAAGTGGTATGACAAAGAAATTCATCTGGTCGAGCATCTCTAACATCGCCTGTCCTCCCTCCTGTCCCATCACTACATCACAGAGTGACCCGCAGAGACACTCCAGGATGCTGGTGGAGAGCAGGAATGCTTGCACCTGCATGGTCTGGTGCGAGAGTACCTCCTGACTAAGGTAGTCCAGCACGAAGCGATGATTGCCGGTGAAGGTAGCCAGAAACCCGGAGATATCCCTCTGGCCCCGTAGTGAGAGCGCTGCCAATTGGAGTCCAGCAACCCAACCTTCCGTATGACGCAAGAGTTTGACAATGTGCTCCGGAGAGAGAATCAAGCTGCCATCACGGTAGACAGAAATGCGCGGGCCTCCTCGGAGGAGAAACGCAGGTCAGCGGCTCGCACCTCGGTGAGATGTCCGCGTGCCCGTAAACGCGCCAGTGGTAGCGGCGGATCGGTGCGTGTGACAATGATCAGGTGCATCTGAGGCGGTAGATGCTCCAGTAAAAAGATCATCGCCCGCTGAATGGGTTCGGCGGTGATAACGTGGTAGTCATCCAGAACGAGCGCAAAGTCACCTGATTCCTGCTGGTGATGTCGTTCATCAGCAGAGTAGACCGCGCGCTACCGGTAGGCGCGCGGTAGTGCCTCAAGGAGTGACAACGCCACGGTGCCAATTTGCGGGTCCAGCCTTTGCAAAGCAGCAATCACGTAGGAGAAGAACGGCCAGGCTCATCGTCTTCAGTTCGAGCGAGAGCCAGGCAACAGGTGCGTCATGTTCAGCGAGCCATTGAGCAAGCAGTGTGGTTTTGCCGTATCCAGCGGGGGCCGAGATGAGCGTAAGCGGACCTGGCACGCCCTTCTGGAGGCGATCCAACAGGCGGGAGCGCTGTATCAACTGCGCACGGGGGCGCGGCACATGGAGCTTGGTTGAAAGCCTCAGGTTGCGTTGAGTATTCGGTAGAGCTGGTAAGATGGTGTTTGTATCTTCTGTTATATGATATGCATTCAGATGCTCAGATATTTCTTTCTTCACTAAATCGCGGATGACCCGCCCAGGTGTAGAGCGGACTTCAGCAGCAGTAAGTACGGCGGCGATCTCCTCTAAGCGAGTCGATATGGAGATCTATGGTGCGGCCCAAATATTTCTTCGCCATCTTCTCACCAACTCTGCGGTAAGCATACCAGTACATATCACCACGTCGCCTGGACTCTTTGCGCACCGTCAGTTGGCCGCACTGACCATGAAAGGTAAACGAGGGAACGGAGTAAGAGCAAACCATGCACGGTCACCAGGGATGACGGTGCGGAGTTGCTGAAGCCGCTGTTCACGGAATTCGTAGACTTCCTGCTCTGAGTTCCAGGTCAAACGATACTCGGCTGCTTTTGGCATGGTATTCTCACCAGCCCCTTCTTGTTGCTACCCAACAATTATTTTCGACATGGGTCTACCTGTTGGGTAGCAAAAGTACAAGAGACATTCTCAGGAGGTCACGGGAATGAGGCCATCAGAGTTTCAGGCCAGTACTACTGTGCGGAGAGTAAGATCGACAATATCCTAGAAAAAATCTGTGGAAGAGTCCATCTGGAACCGTCTACCACACACCTCCATAGATCGATGCAATTTGCATATTTTCCCAATAGTTTTCTTGACACCAGTTCTCTCCTGATGTAAAGTACAAAACATGCGAACATTTGAATATCGACTTTATATGAAGAAGCGACACTATTACCGACGCATACAGTGATTGATTAATCATGCACTTCTTTACAAGACCAACAATCACAGCGATATATCTGGATGAAGAGTCAGGACAGGTGCGTACTGACGAAGGAGCATGAAGATGGCAAAGCGACCCGATATTGTGGGGCAACAGCTTGGCAACTATAGTCTCATCCGCTTACTGGGCGAAGGAGGTTTCGCCGAAGTTTATCTTGGTGAGCATATTCACCTGGGCACACAGGCAGCCATCAAGGTGCTCCACACCCAGTTGACCAACAACGATGTCGAGAGCTTCCGCACAGAGGCACATACGATAGCTCACTTAGTCCATCCCCATATCGTGCGTGTCCTCAAATTTCGCATAGAGAGCAAAACACCCTTTCTGGTGATGGACTACGCCGTAGGTGGGACGTTGCGAGAGCAACATCCAAAAGGAACCATCCTTCCAGTTGCTACGATCGTCTCCTATGTCAGGCAAGTCGCCGATGCTCTGCAATATGCCCATGATGAGAAACTGGTCCATCGTGATATCAAACCCGAAAATATGTTGCTGGACCGACATCACAACGTTCTGCTCAGTGATTTTGGCATAGCGTTGGTGGCTCAAAGTTCGCGCTATCAGAGCACACAGGATGTCATTGGTACGGTTACCTACATGTCGCCCGAACAGATCCAGGGCAAACCCCATCCAGCGAGTGATCAGTCTCGTTAGGGATCGTCGTCTACGAATGGCATTGTGGAGTCCGTCCTTTTCGTGGCTCATTCACTGAGTTATGTACCCAGCATATGTTTGCTCCTCCACCTCCGTTATGTGAGAAGGTACCAACGATCTCGCCCAACCTGGAACAGGTGGTGATGACGGCCCTTGCCAAAGATCCCAAACAGCCGTTCCCAGCGTGCAGGCATTTGCCACAGCTTTGCAGCAGGCGGCAAGTCAACCGGAACAAAGGCAACCACCTGTGCCTCCAAAAGAAGACACTCCACCACGTGAGGCGCTGCCACCAACCGTTCTTGTTCCACCTCCGAACCAATCCGTTAAACCAACGATTGAAACACCACCTCCAGGCCCTTCATCTCAGGTGATCGCTCCGGAAGACCTCAAGGTGCAAGCCGCTCGACCAACGAATCGCCTTTCCCGGCGAGTGAGTGATTGCAGGTTTGGCAGGACTTACCATCGTGGGTGGTGGTGTCATCTGGTTTGCAACTTCGCATGGTTCAGCTTCACCACAAATCCAGAGCACGACTCCTCCTCCTTTAGGAACCACACTCTATACCTATCATGGGCATTCTGCCTATGTGAAGGCAGTGGCATGGTCACCAGATGGGATGCGCATCGCTTCAGCTTCTGGGGATAATACGGTGCAGGTGTGGGATGCGACTGATGGGAGCAATGTCTTTACCTATCATGGACATTCCTATGCTGTGCGGACGGTGGCGTGGTCACCGGATGGCAGGCGTATTGCATCTAGCTCACAGGATCATACGGTGCAGGTTTGGAATGCGACTGATGGGAGCAACGTCTTCATCTATCGTGGGCATTCCACACTTGTGGAGGCAGCGGCGTGGTCGCCTGATGGCAAACGCATCGCCTCCGGAAGCGATGATGAGACGGTGCAGGTTTGGGATGCGACTGATGGGAGCAACGTCTTCACCTATCGTGGGCATTCCTTCTTTGTGGAGGCGGTGGCGTGGTCGCCTGATGGCAAACGCATCGCCTCTGGAAGCTATGATAACACTGTGCAGGTGTGGAATGGAGTTGATGGTGGTAACGCCTTCACCTATCATGGGCATTCCGATGTGTGTTGTGATGGCGAGTGGCGTGGTCGCTGCCGATGGGGAAGCGTCATCGCCTCCTGGTTAAGCTATGGCAGGCAGTGGGAATGCGCTGATGGGGGCAAGCCTTACTGTATGGGCATTCAGCTGTGCGGATGCGTGGTCACGGATGGATGATGTCTGGCAACGCATGCGACTGATGAGGGCAAAGCCTTATCATGGACATTCCAGCGATGTGGATGCGGTAGCGTGGTCACCAGATGGGAAGCATATCGCCTCTGGTTATGGGGATGGGACAGTGCAGGTTTGGGTGGCATCGTAAGATCGAAGATGCTCTGGGACCGCCTACCACACACCTTCATAGATCGATGCGAGCGGAAACTCCAGATCAAGCTGATCGAGCTTTATGGTCTGATCTCCTGAGAAACGCTCCTGTTTCCAGTTTGTGGCGCATCGGTATACTTCGACAGAGGGTTCATCCTGACTCGCTAAGATGTAGACCTCCAGCGTAGGGCAAGTCTGGTAACGCAGAAACTTTTCTGTGCGGTCGTATTGCTCAGTACTGGGTGAGAGGACTTCCACTACAAGGAGCGGAGACTGTATCTGGAAGGGCTTGAGCCGCTTATCCCTATCCCAGTCTGACCTATCACAGGTGAGTACCACATCAGGGACAACGGGTGGCTTACCAGGAATAGCAACATATTGACCCTGATAGACACGGCAAGGGCCACGTTTGCCCAGTTGTTCACGGAGCAGTATATAGATATTTCCCACTATATCGGCATGTTCAGGGCTTGAACCTGTCATGTCATACGCAATACCGTCAATAAGCTCATAGCGATATGGATTCTCTCCACTGGTTAAGCGCTCAAAAGCCTCCTCAGTCATGGGAATGCCCTGCAAATCGTTGTATTGTGGGTTAGCCGCCATCGCTTTCTTTTCCCTTCTCTATTCACCTTAACATCAATTGGCACTTTTTTTCAACTTGCTTTCCACTTGAGCCAGGCACGAACCGTAGCGAGACCCGATTGGTGAACAGGATTCTCAAGATATTCTGGTTGACACAGGTCAAGGAACTTTTGTGTATGCTCCATAAGCGTATAGAGCATGGTGATACATTCCTCGGAAATGAGAAATGCTACACAACGATGTTGCTCATAAATCAGAAGGCCAGTGTCACCGTAGTCAGCCAGCACAACCCACAGATCGTCATGTATTCCTATCAATGGCCTCGGTTCATTCAGTGCTACATAGCCCTGCGGCAGTACTGGCGGTTTTGGCATGGCTTGCATGGTATCAAGTGGTTGATTCTTTGTGTCTATGCCCTCACTATGCATACTCATTCCTCCACATGTTTATCCATGACGGTGTTGTAGATCGTGACAGATATTTCTGTTGCTTCCGGTTCACCAACAATGTCTATTAATTGTTGGTAATGCTGGTCTAAGACACCGAATTTTGCGCTAATGATTTCGTGGGAAGCTGTTGTAGAGAAGAGACGCAACATTCGTAATGATTCGCACTCAGCTTCAATCTGCTCACGTAACCTTGCAACCTCACTTGCCATCATCTCCCGCCTTTCCGCTAGAGTTGATACTGTTCCTGGGTGCTCTGTTTGTTCTATTTTCTAAATTCCATATTACCGTATTCCCAAATTACCATTAATAAGCTATAGTATAGTTGATGTGTCATGATTTGTCAATGCCAAATTTCCATATTTCCAAACTTTACTAACCCCTTTCCCTGAAGTACAATACTACCAAACTACCACATCTAAACAGACAAAACGAGAATTAAAATGCAAGAAGAATACTATACAGCAAAAGAGGCTATGCAAGTTTTAGGTAAACCAACCACCACATTCTATAGAGAAGTTAAAGAAGGACGTATACCATATAAGGGCAAACGGCCCAATATGCGTTTCCCTAAAGAAGCTGTAAACGCGCTGGCAGAAATAGGAACCAACGAAGAAGATAACATAAACCTCACTTTCACATTATCCACAATAGCCGATGCATGGACAAAACAAGAAATTACACGGCAACCATACGGAAACGAAGACGCCGTACCATTTAAAACTGTGCTGGCCTGGAGAAAAAGAAATGATGAGATATCCATGAATGTGAAAGAGGGTGAAAAACTGCTTGGATGGACAACATTTCTGCCGTTGGATGAGAGCGTTATAGGTGCCTTGATAGAAGATAAGATTAGAGAGAAAGATATTCCACTTCCATCCATCAAAAAATGGACAGAGAAGCAACTTTCTGTATATATACCGGTGATAGAGGTAATACCATCAGGAAGTATACAAAGAGATAAAGCAGTAGCCTCTTATCTTATTAGAAAGACCATCAAATGGGCGATCACTCTGACAATCCAACATGAGATTAAAAACTGGTACGGAATTGGGGCAACATCAGAAGGACAGGCACTACTAGAAGTACTTGGTTTTAAACTAATCGCGGACTATAACGAGGAAAGAAAAGGCTATATGCTAGAAACCAAATTGGAACCAGTAAAGCTTGTAAGTATGTTTCTTAGAAGTATGGAGGAACAAAAGGAACTTCCTGAAAAAAGCATCATACAAAAATATATGATACAAATTCCCCAAATTTCCAATGCCCAGGAGTAACTACTCGGGTATCCTCACCACCTGCGGTGGCTCGCTCTCATTTTGTTGCCGGTGGCGGAGTTTGCCATCAAAGATGGAAGGCCCATACCACCACCACAAAAGTATGCAGCATAAACCGGAAAATACTTACGCCTGGACAACGCTATTTGAGGGTGTCCAGGCGTTTTTTGTGCCTGTTCTCCAGAAAAGATCAGCATAATCGTCATGAAGTGCAAAGAAAAAGTGCATAAGTGGCGAATGTCAATGTCCGAAGTTGCAAGCCAGAGGGTATAATAAGGATTACAGATCTGCTTCTCTGTTAGCACAATTAGCGGCTTATACAGCAATATGGGGTGAGTAAGGAGAAAAATCTCAATGGCGCGTTTTATCCTTAGTTTAGACCAGGGCACGACGAGTTCACGAGCTATCGTCTTCGATCATGATGGTGCGATTGTCAGTGTTGCACAACAAGAATTTCCCCAGATCTATCCATCACCGGGATTGGTTGAGCATGATCCAGAAGCCATCTGGTCAAGCCAGCTTGCCGTTGCTCAAGAAGCTCTGCAAAAGGCGGGGGCTTCGGCTTCCGATGTTGCGGCAATTGGCATTACCAATCAGCGTGAGACAACCATTGTTTGGGATAAAACTACAGGGAAACCTGTCTTCAATGCTATTGTCTGGCAGAGCCGCTTAACCGTTCCCATTTGTGATGCCTTGAAAGCAAAGGGATTTGACAAAGAGATTCGTGAGCGCACTGGTCTGGTGACCGATGCCTATTTCTCTGGTACCAAGGTCAAATGGATTCTTGATAATGTGCCTGGTGCACGCGAAAAAGCTGAGCGTGGTGAACTGCTCTTCGGCAATGTGGACACATTTTTGATGTGGCGACTTTCTAAGGGTCGTATCCATGTCACTGACTATTCCAATGCCTCGCGTACCCTCCTCTTTAACATCTATGCGGGTCAGTGGGACAAGACCATTCTGCAAGAGTTAGATATACCCCGCTCGATGTTGCCCGCAGTGATGCCGTCGAGTGCGGTCTATGGAGAAACCGACCCCGAATTCTTTGGTGGGCCTATCCCCATGGCTGGCGATGCGGGAGATCAACAGGCCGCCACTTTTGGACAGGCCTGTTTTGATGTTGGCATGGCAAAGAATACTTATGGCACGGGTTGCTTTATGCTCATGAATACAGGTGAGAAGGGCGTGTCGTCACAAAATGGACTGCTCACCACTATCGGTTGGGGCATGGGAGATCCGGCTCATCCACAACTGACCTATGCATTGGAAGGAAGTATTTTTGTCACTGGTGCTGCCGTCCAGTGGCTACGTGACGGCCTGAAAGCTATTGAAAAAAGTGTTGATGTCGAGGCGTTAGCTGCCAGCGTTTCTGATAACGGCGGCGTCTACCTGGTACCGGCCTTTGTTGGTCTGGGTGCTCCTTACTGGGACCCCTATGCCCGTGGTACCATTATCGGTCTCACACGCGGCTCTACGATAGGTCATATCGCACGTGCGACCCTTGAGTCTATGTGCTATCAAACTCGTGATGTGCTTGAGGCTATGACAGCTGATAGCGGCGTTCATCTTAAAGCGTTACGTGTGGATGGTGGTGCCGTTGTCAATAACCTCCTTATGCAGTTCCAGGCAGATATTCTCGGTGTGCCAGTACAGCGACCAAAAATTGCAGAGACGACCGCATTGGGTGCAGCCTATCTTGCGGGTTTAGCCGTTGGTTTCTGGCAGAGTCCGCAAGAGGTGGCGGAATATTGGGCTGTAGATCGTACATTCGAGCCACACATGAGCGCAGATCAACGCGATAAACTCTATGCCGACTGGAAGCGTGCCGTTGAGCGTTCTCTGGGTTGGGAACAGGCGTAGCTTCGCAAATGATGTGTTGTAGGTCTATTAATGAAGTGGAATGGAGAAGCTAATGGCTGCAAGTCCGCGACATGATGACGATATTTATCGTGTCTACATGACAGAAGAGGCCTTTGAGAGTTTAATTAGTATTGAAAGCCCCTATCGCTATGAATTGATCGATGGTGTTATTTATAATATGACCGGCTCTACTCCGGAACACAGTGCCATTGCTTCTAATTTTGAGGCTTTGTTACGTGCGCAACTGGGCAATAGCGGACCATGTCGTATCCATCATGATCAGTATGTAGCTATTCCTGGTAAGCCCCCTGTTGTGCCAGATGTGGTACTGACGTGTGATCAGGCAGATTGGGACCCGGACAAACGGCTCAAGCCTTTCAAGATACAATCTCCGCGTCTTGTCATTGAGGTGCTTTCTCCCAGCACCGCAGCGTATGACCGCATAGAGAAATTCGCCCGATATATCCTCTGTCCCACGCTTGAAGTCTATATCCTGGCCAGTCAAAATACACAACAGGTTGAAATTTACCGTCGTGCAACCGGCTGGCAACAGGAACTCTTTACGGCAGGTCAGACAATCAAGCTTGAGCATCCGGGCTTAGAGCTTTCAGTTGATGCAATCTATCAGGGTGTACTTTAGACAATATGACATTAGATAAGCTCTTCTCATCAACAGAGCGTATGCACAATCTCTCTCAGCTAGCCAGCAACCATTTCGATATGCTGGTGATTGGTGGTGGCGTCACAGGAGCAGGCGTGGCCCTTGATGCTGCGGCACGTGGTTATCAGGTGGTCCTTGTTGAAAAAGCAGACTTTGCCAGTGGCACAAGTAGTAAGTCAACCAAGCTCATACATGGAGGTATTCGCTACCTGCCAAACTTTGATTTTGCGCTGGTACACGAAGCCCTTGTTGAGCGCGGCATCCTGCTCCAAATTGCTCCATTTCTCGTGTATCCTGTGGCCTTTGTTCTGCCTATCTATGAAGGAGAGCGGCATCCTGTCGGCATACCATTCACCACGCCAGGAGGAATAGGGCTGAATATGCTGCTCAACACTGGACTCTGGCTTTATGATAGGTTAGCAGGAAAGCACAGTGTGAACAACCATCGTCGTGTGAGCCATGAGGCTGTGTTGAAGCTGGCTCCAGCGCTGGTGAGCAAAGGACTGAAAGAAAGCTTTGTGTATTATGATGCACAAACCAATGATGCTCGCCTCACGATGACACTCATTCGCACTGCTACCCAACATGGTGCTATCATTACCAACTATACCGAAGTCACATCCTTTATGACCGAAGCGGGGAAAATCTGTGGTGCGCGTATCCGTGACAATCTCACTGGTCAAGAAGTGGTTGTCCAGGCACGTCATATTGTCAATGCAACCGGCGTTTTCTCTGAGCAAGTAGAGGCTCTTACTGGCACTGAGCCACAAATTCACATTGAGCCAAGTAAGGGTGTGCATCTGGTTTTATCACGCGAAGATGTCAAGTTGAGAGATACAGCCATTGTTCTGCCGGAAACGGAAGATAAGCGTATTCTCTTTCTTGTGCCGTGGGAGTCGCGTGCAATTTTTGGCACGACCGATACTGGTACTGGCGATCTTGATCACCCAACAGCAACGCAAGAGGATATTTCTTACCTGTTGAAGTATCTTAACCGCTACCTTTCTGTACACCTTACCGAAGGCAGACATTGTTAGTTCTTATGTTGGCTATCGCCCACTGCTAAGACCACATCAGAAAGGCCTTTCTACAGCAAAGCTTTCACGTACACACGCCGTACTTCAGAGTCCATCTGGACTGGTCTCAATTGTTGGGGGGAAAGCTCACAACGTATCGACGGATGGCCCAGGACACAGTTGATGTCTTGAGTCGCCGCGATGGCCTGGCACGCATCCATCCCACACAGACACTTCCGTTACAAGGGAGCACTGGCTGGCCCGGGATACAGAGTGAACTGGAGCGCAAAAAGGTTGCACTTGGACTAACCTCACAGACCATACAACACCTTGGCCGTAGTTATGGCTCTGCGGCAAACACACTATTGCGGCTGATAGAGAGCGATGCTTCATTAGCTACGCTTCTCATCGACGACCTTCCCTACATCTGGGCTGAGGTGTGCTATGCCTGTCGTTATGAGATGGCTATGACACCATATGATGTTTTAGCACGTCGTACCTCAATCACACTGCAAGACCGAAAACGAGGGCTTGGGATTGTCGATGAAGTGGCAACCCTGATGGCAAAAGAACACCACTGGTCAGCCACGCAACAACAATCCCTGGTCGACGCGTACTGTGATGCTATCCATGCACAAATGATTGCCGAGAAGAGTGACTAAGATCAACTGATACCTTCTCTTACTTTTAGTACGACCCTATCCTCCGCTGCAATCCGGGTCACTGGGTGGGGTATGCAATCCACACAAGACCCAACCGTCAGAAACAGAGAGCTTATTGTCTGGTCGCAATGTTAGCGAGATTATACTCCCCGACGGCCCTGTTCCTGAGAGAACCGTTCCATAGGCTGTCGCGCCAATCACATACGTAAAGAGCAGATTCTCACGGAGTCCTCCGACAATTTTGTCGCCATTCATCGAGTCGCAAGGTGGAGCTACACCTGGACCGCACCAGTGGAACACTCGCCCGATGTACTGTGCATGCCCATCTGGCTGAAATGTCAAAGTGCGAGCATGCCCGAACCACTGCCCCACAAACGGACTGAAGGCGTGGGGAGCCGAAATTGTAGGTGTGGATTGATATGGTATATGGGATTGTGTACGATTGAGGTAGATCCAGGTTCCAGTACTCACTACGGCGAGTCCGAGAACCACTATCGAGAGCAGAACTGCCAAATGCCGTTTCATATTCATCTCTCCCCCATCAGCTCGAAAGCTTTGCCCTTCTTACTCTTGCCCGTTATACATAATTAGTTTGTATGTTACTTTAGTTTTCTATTATTTTTGGCTGTATAATTACTTGATCGGCCACTATTATAACATTGAAATCAAGCAGAGGCAAGGATGATGGTAACTCTTCAGGTCTGCTCGCCACCTGCGGTGGCTCGCTCTCGCGGTGTGGATAGCGGGATTGGCGACTGCTGGTCGCCAATCCCGCTATCCACACCAAACGGCTTGCGAACTGCCTATGGCAGTGAGGAATCAAGAAAAGAACACCCGAATAGTTACTGATTCTGAAACTGGCTCGCGTTTTATCATGGGAATACAGGCTGAATACTTTTGGGTTGTATAGCTTAACGGGTCAAGTCCAGTATCGGAGGAAAAGCGACGCGTATCATTGAATGCTGTAGAGCTACAACCTGTGGTGCTAACACCAGGCAAACGATATGCGAGAATTTGTGCCCAGTAATGCATAATCTCACGACACAAGGAAGATTTCATGGATGAGAGAGAAGCGATGCAGCAGGCGATTGCTTGTGCACGTTCAGTTGAAGGACGCACCAGCCCACGACCACCTGTCGGAGCTGTGCTCGTACGTGATAATGTCGTTGTGGGGAAAGGTGCCACATCGCCTCCCTATGGACCGCATGCAGAAGTACATGCACTTAACGAGGTGGGAGCCAGGGCGTATGGCGCGGATCTCTATACAACGCTTGAGCCATGCTGTGTCACTATCCACACACCGCCATGTACCAGAGCGATCATTGACGCGGGTGTACGGCGCGTGATTGTGGGAACGCTTGATCCAAACCCACTTGTCAGTGGACAGGGGGTAGAGCAACTGCGTGCCGCAGGTATCGAAGTGATAGTGGACGTTGAAGCACAGGAGACGCGCGAGCTAATACGACCTTTTGCCACGTTTATCACCAGAGGTCGTCCATATGTTACCGCCAAATGGGCGATGACTCTGGACGGCAAATTGGCAACACGTACAGGTGATGCCAATTGGATTAGTGGACCAGAGGCACGTGTGTGGGTCCATAATTTGCGTGACCGTGTTGATGCCATACTTGTTGGAGCAGGGACAGTGCGTGCGGATGATCCCATGTTGAATGTACGACTCTCTGACGAGCAGCGTTTTCATAAACGTTTGCCACGTCAGGGACCTTTACGCGTCGTTCTTGCCACACAAGGGCAGCTATCCAATCAATACAAACTTCTTCAGTCTGATCTTGCTGTCGGTACCTGTATCATCGTGGGTGAATCCTGTTCCTACGAGCAGCGTCAACGCCTGTCGGGATATAGTGCGGATGTCATTCCGGTTGCGCTAAACGAAAGTGGTCTCATCGATCTTGCTGAAGTCTTGCAAATATTAGCGCATAAAGGCATCATGCATGTGCTCGTCGAAGGAGGAAGCGCTCTGCTGGGTAATGCATTTAGCCTGTCCCTCATCGATCATGTTGCAGCCTTCATTGCACCCAAATTAGTGGGAGGAACTGCTGCCAGCTCTCCCATTGGGGGAGAAGGTCTGGCGTCGATGAAAGATGCACGTCTGCTAAAGGATGTGCGTACCCAGATCATCGCAGGCGATTTGCTGGTAGAGGGTGAGATCACGCATGAATAAGAGCAATCCAGACCTGGATCTGGATTGCTCTCTGCATCAAGCCAATTGCATTGAGAACGTAAGGATGTCCCCGTCCGGGGGAATGCACACCGGCTTCCCTAGCCCTTCCTCCTCCATCTTTGTTCTCAAGACGGCGGTGATTGACGGTTTCCATATGCACTGCGACGACCCTTGCCTGCGGAATGCTTCGACAAACCAGGCAAACATGTCAATCCTATGCTTGCCTTGCGCACCTTTGCCTGTTAATGATCAATGGGAGGAAGGAGTGGAGCAAGCTCATCTTCATTTTCATCACCAGAAGGTGGCTGAACGGCAGCGCCGTCAATCCCATCGATACGCTTCCCGGTTGCGTCAACTGCAATTTGGTCTTCTGCTCTGGAGAAGTCGTCTCTCCATGCGTGTGCCTTCTTCTCCATCCCCTGTTCCTGCCACTTCCAAATCTTATGGCTCTTCACGCCCCTGTGCAACTCGTCTCTGGAGTCGACCGCTCTTCGCGAAAAAGTGGCGCGCACCCCAGTATAGCAGTATAGGAAAGTCTTGCAACGAGATGTGGCGCAAGTGTCCTGCGAATTGTCTTACCAGGAAATAATAGGTTACTCTTCCTATTTTTTGCTCTTTGAGCAGAAAGAAACGACATATGAAAGCTCAATCGCTGCTGCTACGCTGCTGCTTTATTACCATTTCCCTCATTTACCTTGTGATCCTTGCCAGCTTCTTTTTCCCGCTCTACAATGGCATATCTGCCTGGCAAAGGATTTTTCCAGTCCAGACCGATCCCGCTCTGGTGGGGAGCTACTCTGTGTTCATCAATGTTGTATCCTTCACTCTCTTCCTGGGGGTTCCGCTGGTTTTACCTCCACTGGCAGCATGGCTTGCACTCCGATTTCCCACGCGGATGGTGAGTCTGGTCAGCCTGTGGATCAGCCTCCCCGTAACCCTGATAGCTTACCTCGTCTGCTCCTTGTTTTTTGAGGTGCCGCTTTTCCTGCCTTCTCCCGAACACCAGCCAACAACCTGCCTTGAGCCCGGTAAGCTATATTCCACCTTATGCCTTTGTAATTTCTTTTATACTTTGTCTTATTCTAACTATCCTCTTACCTCTTATTCCTACTCTATAAGCAGAACACCCTACACATGAGCAGATCAGAAAGTCTGGGCATCTACACAGAAAGAGAGTGGCGAACAATCTCACTTTTCGGCAGAAGAGACGCTGCCCGTGCGCGCTGGTCAAAAAGGGCTTTCGCTTACCGACCTTTCGCTCCCCTCCTCTGTGGCCTCCTCTGTCACCTGCTGATCGCACTAAGCCTCTTTTTTCCGTACATCGACTACTATAATCCTTATGGAGATGCTCTTCAGCCTACTCTCATTACTGGCTGGCAACTGCTCAGTGAGCCTTTCCAGCCCGGACTCATGCGAATAGTTTCCCTTATGCCCCCTCTCTCGGTGCCGTTGGCGACTGTATCGCTTGCCACGCTGATCTTGCCAGCGCTCACCTACCTGGTCTGCCTGCTGCGCTGGTCTGTCAGGAACAAACTGAAAGACTTGCTGTTGGGAAAGGGCATCTATGTCAGTTATCTGCTGAATACTATCGGCTGGAGCCTCAGCAGCTTCTTTGTAGCGTTCTCCATACTCTGCTCTACTGGGGGAGACCTTCACGATCCTTTTCAGGATACCTATAGAAAGTTTTTGCTGTCCCTCCCATTGCCTTCCTGCTTTCCCTCGCTTGCAGCTATATGCTGGTCAATCACTTCCGGCTTCGCTCATAGTAAATATAACCCAATTGAGCACTTTTGGGCATTTTGGAACAACACTGGAATAGGGCCTTGCTCGAATTCTGTGGATGCTGTGATCCAGTATACTCATACTATGAGCAGGAAAGGGTATAGAAGCCAGAGACCGGACTCATCTTTTTACCTACGTCGCCTGTTCCATGTTGTCCTCCGGTACGAGCTATCTGGAAGTCCATGCCATGTGAGATGCTCGGTCACAGTTTCTCCCAGTGAAAAGCCAGCTTGTTCAAGAGTGTCCTGGTCCTCTGTCTGGCACAGGATAGGATAGGCAGGTGTTCGCGAAGGCTTAACCGATCTTCTCTCTGAGGCTTGACGTATTAGAATTTTTGTTCTACAATAGAACAAAGAGTGATATGCACTCATGTGTAACTAACCTATTCCGGTTCCTTTTCCTTGATTCCTAGACAGCGCCACAGGCGCTTCGCCGGTCGCTTTTATGTAGGTCGCGGTGGTTGTACGGCAACCACCGCAACCTACATAAAACGACCTGCGAGCCAACGTAGATGGCGAGAGAACCTGAAGAATTACAC
>CAWFFV010000044.1:0-29166 GCA_963814985.1 uncultured Chloroflexia bacterium
TGAGATAGGATGAGGGATGAAGAGATAATGCTCTAATATGGCAAATGGTCTATCAATTGCTGCCGACAAGAGAAGATCGGCTCGGAACATTGGTTAGAACATTTGCCTCACCTCAATTGAGAAAGAGCCAAATCCGCGTCGAGATAACGTCAAAAAACTACCGATAGGCCAATTGAGTTCAATCACACATAGGAAGGAAGGCCAACACTAAAATGGATTCAGAACAGTAACAAGCAAAGAGGATATATCTACGACATTGCACCATATTACATGTGATATAATATGTATATATGTAATATTAGTTACAAAAAGCGCAAAAGCCTTGGAAGATTCTGTTTGCTTCCTGTTGCTCCAGGTCTCTCTTCCATCGCCTTGCCGCTTGGTGCATGTTCATCTCACAGCGGAAGTTCCGCTCTCAGAGCAGAAAGGTGGGTACGGCGCTTTCACGCCGCAGAACAAGATGAAAATCATCCTGGTCATTCATGGGTATCCCATGCGTTATAACGCAGGCTCTGAAGTCTATACCCAGTCGCTTGCCCAAGCACTGGCAGATCATCATGAGGTTCATGTTTTCACACGCCAGCAAAACAAATTTCTCCCCGATTACGTTCTGAGCGAAGAAAGTGACCCTGCCGATCCTCGCGTTGCCCTGCATGTGATCAATCTTCCCCAATCACTTGATCAGTATCGTCATCTGGCCGTTGATGAGCAATTCGCTACTTTGCTCGATCAACTCCAACCTGACCTTGTACATCTCGGCCATCTGAACCATCTCTCCACTTCGCTCGTCTTTGAGGCTCACAAGCGAGCTATTCCGCTTGTCTTTACCCTGCATGATTTTTGGCTCATGTGCCCTCGTGGTCAGTTTCTCCAAATTCGGCCTCGAAATGGAGTCGATCTGTGGCCTCTGTGCGAGGGTCAGGATGATCGAACCTGTGCCCAGCAGTGTTACGCACGATACTTCTCAGGAGCTTGCGACGAAGAAGAAACCGATCTTGCCTACTGGACCGATTGGGTCCACAGGCGGATGGAGCATGTCCGTCAAGTGTGTAGCAGTGATCGACCTCTTCATTGCTCCCTCTCGCACTGTCTTGCAGCGTTTTCGGGACGACTTTGGGCTGCCTGCGCACAAACTGGTTTACCTGGACTATGGTTTTCACCGTGAGCGCTTGCTGGGACGCTTGCGTTCTTCTGATGAACCATTTACTTTTGGCTACATTGGCACTCATGTTCCCGCTAAGGGGATCAATCACCTGATTGAGGCTTTCAGCATGCTCACGGGCCAGCCGTTACTACGTATCTGGGGCAGACCCTTAGGAGCAGAAACCACTTCTTTATATGAGCTCCTGGCGACCATGCCCCAAGAGGTACAAGGACGGGTGCACTGGATGGGAGAGTATCGCAATAGCGAGATTGTCTCAGATGTTTTCAACCACTGTGATGCCATCGTGGTTCCATCCATCTGGCTAGAAAATTCGCCGCTTGTCATCCATGAAGCTTTACAGGCTCGTGTCCCGGTGATTACGGCCAATGCCGGAGGGATGGCAGAATATGTCCGACATGAAGAGAATGGGTTACTCTTTGCTCACCGGAACCCGGTAGCCCTGGCCGTACAGATGCAGCGCTTCATCCAAGACCCCACATTTGCTCGTCGCCTGGGGGAACGTGGATATCTTGATGGAGAAGATGGCAATATACCCGCAATGAGCGATCACCTGCACGAGCTTGAACAACTGTATGCGCAGGTCTGTGCGCATCGAAAGGAGCGTGCTCACAATGGAAGCAATCCCACCGACACGACCGGGTCCGTGGCGCATTACCTTTGATACGAACCCAGATGACTGTAACCTGCACTGTATCATGTGTGAAGAACATTCGCCTTTCAGCCCCCTACAACGCCAACGTATTCAGGCAGGGAAACCGAAACGGCGCATGGATATCGCACTCATTCGACAGGTTCTCTCACAGTCCCAGGGAACGCCTCTGCGGGAAATCATCCCGTCTACGATGGGCGAGCCGCTCGTCTACAAGTATTTTGACGAGATTCTCGACCTGTGCAGGCAGTATGGGATCAAGCTCAACCTGACCACCAACGGCACCTTTCCAGGCCGAGGCGCACAAAAGTGGGCAGAACGGATTGTTCCAGTCACTTCGGATGTGAAAATTTCTTGGAACGGAGCACGAAAAGAGACACAGGAAGCCATTATGCTCGGGAGTCAGGTGGGAACAGGTGCTCAGCAATGTGCGGATTTTTCTTGGTGTGCGGGATGCACATGCTGCAAGTGGTGGCAATCGCTGTCGTGTCACCTTCCAGATGACGTTTCTGGAGACCAACGTGACAGAATTGGCAGAGATCGTCCAACTTGCGGCATCGCTGGGAGTTGATCGTGTCAAGGGACACCATTTGTGGGCCCATTTCGAGGAGGTGAAGCCACTTTCGATGCGAAGAAGTCCTCAATCCATTGAGAGATGGAATACTGCTGTCTCCATGGCCTATGAGGCTGCTGATCGATACCGGCTCCCCAGTGGAGAGAAAGTCCTGCTGGAAAATATCTTTCCTTTAACAGAAGAGGCGCAAGCCGATATTGCACCAGGAGCAGTTTGCCCCTTCCTGGGCCAGGAAGCCTGGATCAGCGCAATGGGACGTTTTGATCCCTGCTGTGCTCCCGACGCCCTCCGGCGCACGCTTGGCGAGTTCGGGAATCTGAGAGAACAAAGCTTGTACGAGATCTGGCAAAGTCCAGCCTATAAGCAATTGCAGGCAACATATCACCATCATCCACTCTGCAAAGGGTGCAATATGCGCCGTCCCGAGGTGCGCTGATGGACGAGTGGAAAGCGTTGACGATTGCGCCAGAAGGAACCTATCACCTCATGGGAGGGCGTCCTGCGTATGCCCATCGTTTTGAGACAGTCCTCAAGTTTCACCCACCAGGTCTCGCGGCAGTGCAGGACTCCTCAGGAGCCTACCATATTGATCCTCTTGGGCAAGCGGTCTATTCAGAACGCTATCTGCGTACCTTCGGATTTTACCAGGAACGAGCAGCAATTCAAGCGGCAGATGGATGGTGGCATATACTGACGACGGGTCTGCCACTTTCAAGAGAACGCTATGCCTGGTGTGGAAATTTTCAAGAAGGACGCTGCTCTGTCCGCTTGCCCGATCATTCCTATGTTCACTTGCAACGAGATGGAACGGTGGCCTATCCACAACGCTATCGATATGTCGGTGATTATCGCGATGGAATGGCAGTGGTTCAAAGGGATGATGGGCTCCATACCCATATCACGTTGAGAGGAGAGCTAGTCCACCACAAATGGTTCCTGGACCTGGATGTTTTCCATAAAGGGTTTGCGCGTGCTCGTGATAGTCAGGGTTGGCACCATATCAATGTCCAAGGACAACCGCTCTATCAGCGACGCTTTGCTTCTGTCGAACCGTTCTACAACGGCCAGGCACGTGTTGAAGAGCTAGACGGCTCTCTGCTCGTCATAGACGAACAAGGGAAAACCCGGGTCAAGCTTCGCCATGGGATGTGAAACGGAGAAACGCTATTGCTAGTATATGAGATAGGACAATACACGATGCCAAAGTGGACCATTTGACGGAAGACAGCCATCTCTCCATTTCCTTATCAATCCCATAATACTCATATGTCCAGTCAATTGCATACCAGTTGGTTCCGTTGGCAGCACGGTGGAGGTGTTGTAAATGTTTCTAAGAAATGATGTCAAATGTTGACAAATGGATATGTCTATGCTATATTTCGTGCATGAAATTAAGCCAGTACGCCAAACAACAAGGGATTAGCTATCGGACAGCTTTACGCTGGTTTCGAGATGGAACAATCCAGGGCTACCAAGCTCCATCGGGGACGATTATCGTAACAGAGCGAGAAGTGATACAAGCCGTTGAGAAGGTGGCGATTTATGCACGGGTTTCGTCCTCGGAACACCGAGAGAATTTAGAGCGGCAGGCGGAACGTTTGAGCCAGTATTGTACGGTACGGGGTTATCAGGTTGCAATGGTCGTCAAAGAAATTGCCTCCGGCGTCAATGATAGCCGTCCCAAAGTTACTCAGCCTCTTGAAAGATACGAGCATCACACGGGTGGTGGTTGAGTATCGTGATCGCTTGACACGTTTTGGGTTTCACTACATTGACATACTTTTCTCTGTTCAGGGACGTGGTGATTGAGGTGGTCAATCCTGCTGAGAATGATCAAGGAAGAGTTATTAGCTGATTTAGCCAGCATTATTTACTCCTTTTGCGCTCGGCTGTATGGGCAACGGCGTGCCAAACGAAAAACGGAGAAAGTGGTGCAAGAGTTACAGGCACAGGAGGAAGCCTGATGCAATTGGTAGAAAGGCATCTCATTCGCAAGGATGATCCACGTTTTGCGGTGATTGATGCAGGCGGCCTTTGCTTCCAAAAACCTGTACAATCAGGCGAATTATCAGATCAGGCAGTCCTTCATCCACGAAGGAAAATATCTGCCGTATGCAGAAATCTTTCATCGCTTGAAGCATCATGAGTGCATATCGAGCATTGCCACGCAAGGTTAGTAACTCCATCTTGATTCAACTGCACAAAAATTGGCTCAGTTTTTTTGAAGCCATCCAAAGCCTATCAAGACGATCCGTCTTCGTTCACGGGGCGTCCCAAGCTGCCCAGGTACAAAGACAAGGAAAAGAGGCCGCAACATCCTTATCTATGACAAACAAGCTCTCGGCAAGCGCACCTTCAGCAAAACAGGTAAGCTCGTGCCATCAGGATTGCCCATTGAGATTGCCACCAGGATCACCGCGTGGGAGAAGATTGCTCAGATGAGAGTTGTCCCCCGCCTGGATGGTTATATGGTAGAGGTCGTGTATGAACAGCAAGAAAACCGAGCAGGTGGTTGACAACACGTTGGTGGCGGCGGTTGACCTGGGGGTAAATGTCCTGGCAGCTCTGACCAGCAACAAGCCCGGTTTTGTGCCTTGTGTAGTGAGCGGGAAGCCTCTCAAAAGCCTCAACGAGCATTACAACAAACAACGCGCCCAGCATCAAAGTCGCCTGCAGTCACGAGAACCGCTTTACTTCGCGCCATCTGGATCGAGTTACGACGAAGCGCAATCGCCGGGTAGACAGCTATCTGCACACGGCCAGCCGTCGCATTATTGATCTGTTGGTGAGCGAGGGGATCGGGATACTGATCATCGGCAAGAACCTGCTTTGGAAGCAAGAAGTGAGTATGGGCAAGCGAAACAATCAGCAGTTTGTGCAAATTCCCCATGCTCGGTTTCCTTGACCAGTTGACTTACAAAGCCAGGCTCGTCGGGATACAAGGTCATCATTCAGGAAGAAAGCTACACCAGCAAAGCGAGCTTTCTGGACGGTGACCTCAATCCCAACGTATCAGGCAAACCGTTCTGAGAAGCCTGTTTTCTCAGGTATGCGCATTGCTCGCAGTTGGTATCGTGCAAAGGATGGAACCGTTATTCACGCCGATATCAATGGCAGTTACAACATTTTACGCAAAAGTAGCTCCGACCTTTTGCAATTGGGGCGAGGAGTAGTGGGCAGCCGCAGTTCTCCCTAGACGGCTGGCCGTCTGAACGGATGACCGATAGGCATATTTGTCGTCATTTTAAGATACTGTGCGTCTCCTACCGCTTTGCTACTGCGGCTACTAGGCCACACTCCAACCTGCGCAGGTAGCTTAAAGGCTCCCCTCTCTGGGGCTGTCCTTTTTAGAAGAATATCAAGAGCGTATAAGATCCGTACGCTCTGTTAATACAGAAACATCGTCACGGCTAGGGAAAGGATGGTTGCTCCAGCTCGGCTCGTCTTTCACCTCTTCTTGAGAAAAGGCGCGAAAATGAGCCAAGCAGGAGCAAAATGGCATATGCTGTCTTTCTGCTCAATTTTCTGGTTCACAGATTACAGTATCAAAGGCGTCTTGTAGTGTTTCACTAGTCAAACCTTGCCGTGTGGCAGCAATCACATACATACGTGCCAGTTTGCCGTCCTTGAGGTAGCCTTTGAACAGGTCAAAATGCTCTGGTGCGAACCCATCAATCAATAGTACCCAGGTTCCGGGCGCGGAAGGTGTTTTTTTGCGATAATCAAACGCCAATTGCAACTGCGATAGCGCTCCTTTCGCTGCCTCCACAGAGATCACCTCGTACTCAATACACTCCGTAGTGTCATCTTCAAGGTCTGCGGATGTAGTGGCAAGGCATTGCTCCGGTGTGAAGTCAAATACGCCGATTTCTATTGTCCTTCGGTGCTTCCAAAGTGCCAGAAGGATCTTACTGATCATAGGTGTTTGCCCTGTTAAAAGAACATGCCCCGTTTTGCGGAGATCCTCTGGGCTGGTCACTGGTAAAACATATTCATTCTGAGACATACAGTGTTTCCTTGTCGCGCCTTATGGAGAATGTAGCATTCTTCACAAGAATGTTCTCTTTCTACCAAAACTACCATTTCTTCGCAATGCTCTTCTGTTTGGGTTCCTCGGCCTCCGTCGTCGCTCCAAAAACGTAACCGCGCCGGAACCAGCGAAGCAGGACCTTATGCTCTGCTTCAGGGGAATACCCAGGATACGCGTGTTGCGCGTCTTCTGGAGATGCCTGATAGCGAAAGGTTGCTTCCAGATCGGCAAGATGCTCCTGCTGAAGCACACTCATACGATGGCGTGGAAAGCGGGAGAAGGCGAGGCGAGCAGCAGTTCGTCCTTGTTCGTAAGCATCCTGACATCGGTGCGCAAACGCTGTCATGCTTTGCCATGTGGCTCTCAAGCTGGGATCGTGCTCCAGGATCACATTGATGATGGGATCTCGCATGCTGGTTGTAAGAACTTCAGCATCCGAACCCGCGGACCACTGGCCGGGCAACGTACTGTCCTGTTCCGTCAGGCACAGCGCCGAGAGGGTGTGTTGGAGAAAGAAGAAAAGAAGGTTCGTGAGCAATGGTGGCTGCGTCGCTGAACCATAAATGGTCTGCAAGGCTTCCCGCGTCTTCTCGGCATCGGGAAGAGATAAAATATCGAGTGATGAAAACGGTCCCATTGTGTCTCCTTTAGAACGTGTAAACGGACGTCTCTCTCGATTGAGAACAGTACTAATCGCTGCTACCACCACGCTCTGGATCGGTTCCCAGAAGGGAGAATAGATCACAGCTTTCCTGCCACTGTTTTGCCGCCAGAGCAGTACCAAAACCCACGACCTGACATCCCAGCAAATGAAGAAGACCTGCGGTGTCCGCAAAGCCACCATCATTAGACACCAGATAAAAACGTTTGACCCCTTGTCGTGCCAGCTTCAGTGCCTCATCCCGAATGAGATGATCGGCTGCATTTCTTCCACCGCGATGCGTCCTGGCCTGAAAATGGTAGGAGTGAACTGCTACTGACCAGCCCCCGAGCGCTTGAGGGTTGCCGATGAGTAAACGAGCCACCAATGAGACGCCATGTTGTGCCTCGTTGGAGAGCACCAGATGCAAATTATTGGCGTATCTGGGTGAAATATTCTCTCCGTCGATGAGTGAAGCTGCCAAAATACGCATACTTGTTCTCCTGCATTCCCCATCGGCATTGTCTAGCGTGTTCTGAAGCAGATCTCTCGACTCCGTATCATGCAAGTTATTGTGAAGCACAAAGGAACCAGGATGTGGTGTTGCATGTACATGCAGGTGTGCACATTTTCCCCCACATTTCCCCGACACATTACCCGTGATTGATAGGGAGCTTGCAGGGGAGAGATGTGGCCTGTGACGCCGATGGACCCTTTTCCCCTACAAAACCCCCACAGTTTCCCCGTAACTGGTAGGGAAACTGTCGGAGAAAATGTGTGCGCCTTTCCCAAAGGCCCTGGTAAGAACCCTACAAACACCCGACAAACCACCCGTAACTGGTAGGGAGCACACAGCATGTGCGAGCAATCGAATGGTGCGCCAACACACCCATTCTCCGATAGCCAGCCATATACATGGTCCCTGCGGTCAAAATGCGGCATTGGAGCGGCCACCGATGGTGCCACGGAGCAGGAAGCCGGGTTGTGCGAGACGGATTGAAGCAGTTGCCCGGTGTGACAAACAAAAATCGACTTTCTTGATGATCGTGAGTGGCCGGATGCCCCCCATCAAGCACTGCTCTCAGTTTGCCTGATAGACGGGAGCAAACGTGTCCTGTGCGAACTCTTCGAGCGTTGTTGGCGTCGTATTGGATGCATTGCGAGGAATGGGAGGGTTGCCAGACCCATCGTTAACTGCCATCCGGGTTTGCGTCAGTATATCCGCTGCACTAGGAGACATGCCCTTTTCTACAAGGTTACCGCGATATTGCTCATACGACATTTCAACGTACCGGAGTTCTGGTTTGCCGATAGCAACTCCTAGAGTTCGGTCGAGAAATCATGCAGCCTCTTGAAACTCCACTGAGAACTGCTGGGAACGAGCCAGGACATGCAGTGTTTTCGCTATTGATTGGCAAGGCCAATTTTTAGCAAAGCGCTAATCAAAAAACATGGCCAGATCGTTAAAAACTGTTACTGGTAATGTGCCCAGATCTTCTTGCGTTTGTCGCTCAAAATTCCTGGTTGCTATGACAGATTTTCTTAGCGGATGGTCTGGTTTTTTGATTAGCGTTCCATTTGCTTCTTTCTCTCACTTGACACTTTTCTGTATAACACAGTGACTAATTTTAAAATAGCGAAAACAATGCAGATTGTGGACGACGGCGCAGCGGCGCAGATCGAAACAATCTGCGCGCACCGCGATAGCGTGCGCGTTGGCCTTGCCACCGACCCACATGAGCCAGGCGATGTTCCACAGCGACCCGCTCACGCAACTGGGCGCGTCCTTGTGGAGTCTGTTGACGCTCTGGCAATTCGATGAGCAGGGCTTCATCAGGGTGAATGCCTCTCTCCCCGACAGAAAATTTGTTCTAGGAAGAAGGGGTAAAGAAAAAGCGGTAAAAGAAGGAAAAAGGAGAGAAAAGGCAAGTAAGCAAGAAGAGATCGTCCTCTCTGAAAACCAAAAAATCAATCAGGAGGACGATCATGAATGCATCCGACCTATTATTAGATCAATGGACCCAACAAGTCAAGGAGGTGTTTCCGAAGTTGCACCACTATCAACAAGAAACGTTGGCGTTCGTGGTCCAAGGGATCATCCAATCAGGAAACGCGGTGATGCAGAGGGTATCAGAAGCGGTATGGGAATATACAGAGAGTGATACAAAAATGGTGAGTCATGAGCGACGTTTACAGCGATTTGTAGCAAATGACCGTGTTGATGTAAAAGTACACTGGAAGGATTTTATCCAGAAAATATTGCCATACTGGGAGAATAAGCGAGTAACGTTTATTCTGGATATGACGCCATATACGCAAGAGGCAACAATTGTGTACTTAGGAATATTAGTGCAATCACGGATATTACCCGTAGCATGGTGCGTCATGCCACAGCAAGAACCTTGGGATGAGGGACAATGGGAGATCATTGATCGGCTGTTTGATCAGGCATCTTCGCATTTGAGCAGCGCTGAATGCACACTCTGGCCGATCGTGGACTCAGTTGCTTGAGGCTCATTCAACAGTGCAACAAGCTGGGATGGCATTACGTGCTCCGCATCAAAAATGAGGAGTGGTTTCGACGAGCATTTCGCCATTATTATCGAGATTGGGAACAAGGCAAGCAGATCGTGAAGAAAGAAGGTGATCAGTGGTACGGCAAGGTTTTGGTGTGGAAAGAGCATCAGTTTGAAATATGGTTGAATGCCTGCTGGGAACCAGGATACGAGAATGCATGGTTTTTACTCTCAGACCGGAAAGCATCGCACAAACGGGTAAGTGAGTATGCAAAGCGTATGAAAGTCGAAGCAACCTTCAGGATACAAAAGCCGAGGATGTCTGATTGAGTGCAGCCGCTTTACGAATCGAGAACATCTCTCTCGATGGCTCTTCGCGGCGTTTCTCTCGATTTGGTGGATTGCCCATTTAGGATGCAGTTGTCTTCATCATGGGCATCGAGAGCAGGTGGATCAAAAAGATCGACGTGACAAAGGGATGTTGCGCATTGGCCGCTTGTGGCTCAAAGCGATTCTCAAGAAGGCCAATCGGGTCTGTGTCCGAAAATCTTCCGTCTGGTCAAGACAAGATTGACCAATTGCTTGCCTTTTTCGCGTCGAAATCAACGCCTGTGTTTCTCTATTTGCCCTTCAATGATTGTTTTACCAACATAGAACAAACTTTCTGTCGGGGAGAGAGGGGTGAATGCTGACGCTGCGTCCTTTGGCGCTGGTGGTGCATTGGGCTTTCAAGGGAACATTGGGAGCAGATATCTTTGGGAAAGTGCACCACGCCGCCAGGCACAAAGGGCATTCTTGCTCGGCAGGACAGCGAATGTGTGCAGGTCCCAATCGAGGGTAAACACCTGTTTGTGAAAAGCGTTTGCCCTCGCGCACCGGCCAGGCTTTGCAATAGACCTCCAGCTCATCACCGCGCTCGCGTACCAGATGGCTACTCAAATAGGCCCGATCGATGTGGAGTTCTTTGAGACAGACTTCCTGCTGCTCCAGATCCGCGCTGATGTCTTTGGTCACGCTCGCTTCTGGCACATTGGCAGGCGTAATGCCCACCGCACGAATGAGACCCGTATACAGGTCGTGAAGCACATGGTGCTTGTATCCATCCACCCGCACACTTCGGCTCTTACGTCCATGACGCATCTCGGCGTCTTCAACACTGATACGCCGATCTTTGGCCACGCCTTTGATCAGGCTGGCTTCGCCGTCCTCATTTGTCTCTATATCTTGCGCTTCGATCTGCTGTGCAACCGAAAGCGATGGCTGAGCCAGATCCGCCTCTTCCTGTGGCAGGGTCTGCACCCAGGTTTCCACCGCTTGTAACACGCTCAAGACCAGGCCCAGTGCTTCTTCTCGCGCTGGCCTGCTGGTCCCAATCCCGGTCCAGTGCCGCCTTCAAGCTTGTCGCATACACCAGTTCGGCCCCTGCCTCGTTGGCCACCTCGACCAGATCCCGCCCCTGCTGGTCGGCCACCACACGCATGACCTTTTTGAGCGCGTGGCCCACAAGATTGTACGTATCCTCGACACGACCGGCTCCCCACAAGGGGCTGCTATCCAGAGCAGCGCGTAAGGCTTGTGGTCCGAATGCTTGGCTTTGGTTCGCGATCTCGATGGTTCGTTCGATGAGCCGTCGATCCATTTGTGCCTCAATGAGCCGCTGGCGAAAGGCGACCAGAGTCCCTTTGCTGAATGGAGCGCGTTCGCAATCCAGACAATCGAGCACCAATTGCCATCGCCGGTCCATCACCATCGCTTCAATGGCCTCATCATCGGAGACGCCAGTGTACGCTTCGAGAATGAGCGCCAAGGCCAGTAGCGCCGGAGCGACGGGTGGGTGTCCTCGCTCTGCCGTTCGGTACAGGCTGGCCAATTCCTGTTGAAACGCTTCATCCAGCAATTTATGTCGGTGATGGCGCAAAAACACAAACAATTTGGCTTTCCGTATCCGTTTGACGATCTGTTCCTCTTGCCTTGAAAGTTCCACTGGTGGTTGCCAAAGCGATGGTTGCATGCTCTTTTTCCTCATCTGTCCATTTTTCCTGAGCTAACCATGCTTTGCTTGTTGTGTCAATCTCTTTCCTTCAGATCGGCACGCTCGCTGTCTTCTCTCCGCCGTGAACCAGAAGAAAGGCAGGGTCACTTTGCAGACGAGTTGCGTTTCCTTGCTCATCCGGCTTCTCAAAATGGACCTCTGTATCCTCATCATCGGCCCGGTAGAAGCTCGTCTCGCTTAGAGGCACAAGTACATATTTGGACCATCCCTCAAGGTAGAGTGTCCCCTCTTCCTCTTTCGCCTCTACCGTTCCATACACACTGCTGTAGGTTCCGATCACTTTTCTCATCATCTCTGGACTGCATGAAACAGGGGTACGAAGAGGCGATGGAAGATCAAGAACAAGGTGGCTAATCTGACGAGCAAGTTCGCCTGAGTCAAATCCCTCTCGATTGGAGAGAATGATGATGGTTATGCCATCTTCAAGAAAGCGCCCAAAAAAGCTTGAGAAGCCGGGAACTCCGCCTGCATGGCAAATAAAAGGGTGATGACGGTAGTGCCCAATTCCCCATCCAAGACCATAGTTCTCTGTGTCTCCAGTTGCCAGTTGGACTGGTGTACACATCCGATGCTGTGTCTGACGATCGAGCAGACGCTCCTCGCGGAGTGCAGCATCCCAAAGGAGCAGATCTTCCAGGGTCGATACCTAATCCTCCTGCGGCATGCTTCGCCGCTGCGGTGAGAAAACGGGCGTGTTGATATCCCTGTTCCGTGTGTGTATAGCCACTCGCACGAAACAGAATAATGGGTTCAGGACTCAGATAGTACGAATGCGTCATGCCCAAGGGGTCAAAGATGAGTTGTTGTATCACCTCTGCATAGCTCATGTCTAAGAGTTTCTCCAGGATGTGCCCAAGCAGCACGTAGCCTGAATTGCTGTAGCTATACCTGGTGCCCGGCACAAAGTCGAAAGGAAGATCTTTGAAGAGGGCAATGATTTCATCAGCAGAGTTTTTGACGTGTGCATGCTTGTCCCAAAACTCTGGCTGGGTAACAAAGTTGGGAATACCAGACGTATGGGTGAGAAGATGCCTAGCGTCACGGTATGGTGAGAGCGTGGGGTAATCGGGCAGGTACTGCTGGATCGGATGGTCAAGACCCAGTTTTCCCTGCTTCTCTAGAAGCATGATCGCGGTTGCTGTAAAGGGCTTGGTGAGCGATCCCAGTCCAAAGACCGTGTGGGGTGTTACCGGTTGTTCCCATTCGAGATTGGCTAGCCCATATCCTTGGCAGTGAACAATGGAGTTCTCTTTGAGAAGAGCAACTGCGACTCCCGGTTCATGTGAGCCTATGGAGGTATGGAGAAGTGCGTCACTTTTAGTGCGGATCATCCGTTCCTCTTTTCCTCTGAGCGATTGATAACAGCAACTCAAATCTAATGAAGAGCTTACAGCCCTCAGAAACAGGAGAAGAGTTTCTGAGGATATTATGCGGATGAGTATAGCAGCACAGGCTGATGCACACATTGGCCTTTTGCACGGTTTATTTATAGACACAACGGGTGTAAATGAATCAGAAGCAGTGTTCTCCCATCTCTCCCCCATAACGGCAGAACTTATCATTTCTTTTTAATTTCTCGACCGGTTCTCTAGGATCGAGGTTGCCTCATGACGCGTATACTCGCGGGGACCGAGTAGATCACGTACCTGATATCCGCTGAAGCTGGGTGCTGTTAGGTACTCGGCGGCAATCGCAGCAATATCGGAGGCTGCAATCATTGGTATCGGAAGATCAGCATGCACAGCGCCTGCATTGATTCCCGCTTGCTTGATGAGTGGAACAGTGCGAAGGAAGTTCGTCATATGAAAGCATGAACGCAGTGCAACTACCGAGATCCATCAATTCACCTTAGCGATTCCTCCATCCCGGTGAGTGCTGCAACAGATCCAGAGTGCATTCCAGCACCCTGAGCGCTCAGGGCGACAACTCGCTCTACACCGCTCATCTTAACAGCCTGAACTAGATTGGCAATCATACGAGCCTGGTCAGCCAAGCAATCGGGGGCATTGGGAGGCAACCCAGGTAGCATGGCAAAACCGCATCAACTCCACGGAAGGTTTTGGTAAGAAAAGGTTCTGTCGTCAAAACTTCCGACGTATGCCTCAGCTCCTTTTGCCGAGAGCAGTGCAAGGTTTTCGGTGTTTCTCGCGACAGTGCGAACGCCAATCCCATTTTCAATAGGCGCTCAGTCAATATCCTCCCGATCTTGCCAGTGGCACCCGTGACGGTGACGAATGATTTCAATGGAGCGCTCCTAATACTCAAACTTTCGAGTCGTCAAGTGATTCAATCCCCTAGAAGGGGATGGGTGTCCAGAAAGGCATTTCTATGAACCCATGCAAGGCTTGCTGCCTGTGGAGAGTATAGCGGCCAGAGCTCGTGAAAGGACAGGGCATCTCTGATCAGTTTCCTGATCATCCCGGCTGTATCTGCGGCGATGGCAAGGGCAAACGGGTCGAATTTCCCATCTGATTGCCTCTGCACTCCCCCAATTTCCCCCTGTGGGGGCATCCGCCGTTTTGTCGCCCTTATTGCAGGGCAAATTTCGGGCTCGGTATCCGTCTACTTCTCCCCTGTGGGGGAAGTTGGGGGGAGCACGCCAAGCGGTCAAGATGCAATCAATGTCAACCCAAAGAGGGTAACCTCGACTCTTCCAACACTAGCTGCACCCCCTGTGCGGTTTTTACTTCCATGCTGCATTCAGGCGTTACGAACACCTATCAGTAGCCTTACATAGCCTAGAAGATGGCGCGGTTATTAGGGGAGATAAAAGTTCGTTCCTGATTTTTCCTCACCCGTTCCTGTGCTTTTTGCCAATGATCGGTCATGGCCTTTCTCCTTCGTGAAGATGCTCGCTCATTCCCAGGAGAACCTCAGATGCCCGAAAACCACAATATTAAGAAAGATCGTCTCCCGGTGGGGGACTTTTTCATTCAAGTCTTCCGTTACGCAGTCACCCCCCGAAGCAATCAAGCTGCCCCTGGATCTCCCTCTCTCCCCAACCGAAAGTTTGTCTATATTATAAAGCAGCCATTGAAGGCAAACAGAGAAACACAGGCGTCGTTTCGACGCGAAGAGGAGGCATCGGTTAATTGTCTCTTGACGAGACTGAAAGGATTTTTGGGACAAAGAGCCCGATTAGCCTTCTTGAGGATCGCTTTCAGCCACAAGCGGCCAAAAGTCGCGCAACATCCCTTTGTCACGTCGATCTTTTCGATCCGACCTGCTCTCGATGGCCCATGATGAAGACAATGGATCCTAAAAATGGGGCAATCCACGATGAAGACGAAGATACACTGGAGAAGCCATCGAGAAAGATGTTCTCGATTTGTAAAGCGATGGACTCAATCAGATATATTCGACCCTTTGTATCCTGAAAGGTTGCTTCAACTTTCATACGCTTTGCATACTCACTCACCTGTTTATGCGATGCTTTTCGATCTAGAGAGTAAAACCAGACCTGCTCGTATCCTGATTCCCAACACGCACTGAGCCATGTTCAAACTGATGCTCTTCCACACCAAGACCTTGCCGTACCAGTGATCACCTTCTTTCTTGACGATCTGCTTTGCCTGTTCCCAATCTCGATAGTAATGGCGAAATGCTCGTCGAAACCACTCCTCATTCTTGATGCGAGAGCACCGTAATGCCATCCGAGCTTGTTGCAGTGGTGAATGAGCCTCAAGCAACTGAGCCCACGATCGGCCAGAAGCGTGGATTCAGGCACCGCTCGAAATACGAAGATGCCTGATCAAAACAGCCGATCAATGATCTCCCATCGTCCTTCATCCCACTGTCGAGGCAAGGCATGACACACCGATGACATCGGTAGATACGCAGTGATATGCACACAATTTCCTAGATAGACATGATTGTTGCCTCTTGCGTATAGGGAGTCATATCCAGGATAAATGTTACTCGTTTATTCTGCCAGTATGGTAATATCTTCTGAATAAAATCCTTCCAGTGTACTTCTACATCAATACGGTCATTTGCTACAAATCTCTGCAAACGTCGCTCGTGACTCACCATTTTGGTGTCACTATCTGTATATTCCCATACTGCTTCTGATACTCTCTGCATCACCGCGTTTCCTGATTGGATGATCCCTTGGACCACGAACGCTAATGTTTCTTGCTGATAGCGGTGCAGCTTCGGAAACACCTCCTTGACTTGTTGGGTCCATTGGTCTAATAATAGGTCGGATGCATTCATGATCGTCCTCCTGATTGATTTTTGGCTTTTCAGAGGGGACGATCTCTTCGTGTTTCCTTGCCTTTTCTCTCCTTTTTCCTTCTTTTACTGCTTTTTCTTTACCCTTTCTTCCTGGAACAAATTTTCTGTCGGGGAGAGAGCCTGGATTTCGCCCAAAGTGACTCAGGAGGCGTAGTGTCAACTGTTGCCTCAAACCATCGATAGGGATAGACAACAACTGTTTCTGCCGCCTTTATTCGGTCCAGCTTGCTCAGCGTTCCTTCCATATTCTGAGAAGCGATCGAATCAGGTGCTATCTGGCAAGCACATATGGGTTGGAACGTGCGCCGACCGGATCAACAGGAGCCCCACCACTTTGCGTGTTCGCTCATTTGCGAACGGGCCTGGGCCCAATACCGTTCAAATAAGAAGAACGATTTTTTGATATTGTATCCTTCTCTAAGGGTCGGGTAGGGGAAAAGCTCAAAAGAAGACCGAAGAGAGCTCAAGTGGTACAGTAGGTTCGTAACAAAAAAATCTACGCCACAAGGAGCTTTCAACACGTATGAGTATAACAGTTTCCATCGATCATCTCCAGGGGAAAGAACGCAAAGAGATCATCGAAATAGTACAACAACAAGCCAAAAGAGCCGCATTGGAAGCGATTCATCCCGTATTCACGGAATTTCTGGAAGCAGAAGTGGAAATCAAGCTAGGAAGAAAGAAAGGCGTGAATCGTCAAATCAGCAGCCAGAAAAGAGAGATCGATTGGAAGTGCGGATATTGCGGATGTCAGGATCCCAATCAGTTTACGCGCGACGGGCATTATAAAAGAAATTTGGAGACAGGATGGGGCCATATTCAAGACCTACGAGTCCCGATGCTTGAGTGTCAGAACTGCCATCATGATGTGTTTTGTACCTTTCGTATTCTCGAAAAATACCAGCGATTTTGGCTCGACTTGGATCAAGATGTCCTTTTTAGCAGTGGCGTGGGTCAGAGTTTGCGTGTGATCAGTGAGCGATGGAGTGAGCAGATCGAAGGGAATGTGGGACTGCGAACGATCAATGAGCGAATAAACCAGATAGAACCACTGATCCGGCAAATGCAGGAGACGCCTTTTTCCACATCTCCCACCGTGGTTCAACTGGATGGAATTGGGTCACGATGCAGAGCCAAGGAGAGAAAATCAAGCAAGACACGCGAAAGAGGAAAAGAAAGCAGCGAACCGGCAAAAAGATCGTGATCCTGGTCGCATGAGGGTTCTGGGAAGATGGCACTCGTGAAATCCTCGATTGGCAGATTGTTCCCAGTGAAGAGCATACTTATTGGGAAGTTTTGTTGAATCGTCTCTGGAATTGTCAAGTGCAACCCGAAAAGGGACTTCGGATGATCGTGCGTGATGGCTGTGGAGGGTTAGAAGAAGCAGTTACTCTCGTTTATGGGAAGAGTGTGTTGGATCAACGATGTGTTTTCCACAAACTGAAGAATGTCGGGGACAAAGTTCGCAGTGAACTCAAAGGAGAGGAGAAGCGTGAAAAGAGAAAACAGATGATGAATCAAGCAAAAATGATCTATCAGGCCCCAAGCGCGTTGCAGGCCAAACAACAGCTTCTGGAGTGGAGCAAGCAATGGCGTGAATATGCACCAAAGCAGTTGCAACGCTAGAGCGGGATTTTGAGCAAACAGTAGTCTATTACGAGCTTGATACTGTCACCCGTGAATGGATACGCACCACGTCGTCTACTTGAACGCACCAATCGAGAACTGCGGCGGAAATTTCGTCAGGTTGTTACCTTCGGAAGTCAGATTGGCACGGAGGCCGCTGTGTATCTCCAAGTCCAACGACTCCACGCTCGATGGACCAATGCATCTCTGGTGGCAGGTTTCTCATGATCTCATTTTTGCGCTTGGAAACATCAACCCTTAGAGAAGGATACAATATCGATTTTTTGAGAGGGCTTGAGAGGGAGGGGGCGACGGTAACGGAGAGATTGAGGAAGCAACACAATGACCTGGGAGAAGAGCTTCTCAAGCTTGGGAACTCGTCGATGTTCAGGGCGTCGGGCAGGAAACTGGAACATCAGCTTTTAACGACGCGAGGATTGCACCGCAAACTGCGTTTGGGCAACAAAGGGAAGCGCATGTCTGCGAGCAGACGCTCTCTTAAGGCTGGATGGTGCTCTTGACAGGTCTGCTGAACCTCAGAAAACGCGTTCGTGACAAGAGTGATGGCATGGGTAAAACTGAGGCGATCACAGTCCAGTTCTTGAGAAGTCGCTGATTGGAGCATCAAGGTCCGCACTGCATAGTAACCCAGCAAGACGCCATAAAGTTCCTGGAGAATACCCTCAGGGGTTTGACTGCGCAGGGTGCGCTGGCAAAGACGCTGGTGGGTATCGATCTCATCAATAGACAGTTCGATCTCCCATCGTTCGTGAGAAGTCTGGATCAACAGGTCTGCGGCAATGGTGCGAGGATTGAGCAGGGTGGTTACCAGACGGTGAATTTCCTGGTGTCCAACTCGATTGGGATCATCAATGGTGTATTCAATGATACGCACCAAGAGAGAACTGCCATGATGGTTGCCCGGTGTGTCTTGTGCAGAAAGGTAAGCCAGATAACTTCCATCAGAGAGTTGCCGCACATAGGTAGGCACCACACGGCTATCCAGACGTCCTAAGACATGAGCCCCCATGGCTCGGACAACCTGAACTAGGCAAGCATGAGCAAGACCACGATCGGGCAACACGAGCATTCCTCGGTTTGATCTTGCGCAGGAGAGCAAAGGCTAAACGCTTCTCGCTACTGCCGTAACTTCCAAAGGTGGCATCGATGATCAGATGAGTACCACACTCTTGCGAATAAACACCTCGTACTTGTGGCCAGGAGCCAGCCCCGTGTTGAGAAGCGGGGCGACCAAAGGTCAGATCATTGGCAAAGGTGTCAGGCACGTTCTCCAGGGTACTATCAATGGCCATCAATCGTAAGCCAAAGCGAAAGGCTCCTGGCGTTTGAGAGGTGGCATGTGGCTGGCAAATGTTCTGGAACACCTGCCGGAGCGGCTCAACTCCTAATTTCTGCCGGCGATAGGACAAGGCACTGGCTCTGGGCAAGTTCATGGCAGGATCAGGCCAGACATAACGCAGCCCTTGAGCTATCTTCTGCAGGACATGAGGGATCGACAAACTGGGCAAGAGTCCCATGGCAATGATGACCCAGATCACTGCTACCATGTTCAGTTCACGTTCGCGCTTTTCCCAAGCGTTGCATGTGCTGAGTACCTCGCTAATTACAGAGGCAGGGATGGTTTGCTCAAAAACATCCAGGCGCAGATCATGACAAAACTTGCTCTCTGGAGCAATTTGACGTAGGCTGTAAGGCATGAGGGAGCTCCTTGTAACTTTCGCTGTGTGTGTTTCTTTTCTCCACAGAGTATGTCACAGAGTCCCCTTTCTTTTTATTTGAATGGTATTGGGCCTGGGCCGGATCACCGCCGTTGGACTCCCCAGCCATTTCCACCTGACTACTAGCCAGGCAGAGCGTGTTCCTGGTCAACCACTCTTTTGGAGATGTGGCTGCCAGTGATACTTGCGGTAAAAGCTGTGATGCACGTTCGCCGAGGTATTGAAATCGGCATGACACTTGTAAGAGCTGTAGGGACAAAAGAAGAGCTTGCCCCCTTTGCCTGGGATGCGCTGATCTGCTACCAGTCCGAACCTCAGCACTTTCGCACCACAGCGCGAACAATACTGCGACGTACCATGCGGGTTAACCTCGATGGTTACCACTCCTGCTGCATAGGCTTTTTCTTTCGCGAGTTGATTGATTTTGCCTTTGAGTTGATTGGCGTGTTTGCGATTTAGCCTCCTCGATTTGCTTCCGCCCGATGGTTTGATCTTGCGTAAGCGCTCGAAGACAGACACAGCCAGGATACTGAGTGCCTACCTCCACAATAGCGCGTGCGCGGCAGTCGTGAGCGCTGTCCTGATTCTGGCGACGTACATGTGCCCAGAGCTGCTGGTTGCTCCGCTCACCCTTGACCGCTTTGCCCGATTGCCACTGCTTTTTAGCGACTTGTTCGAGATGCCGATATCTGTGCTGATCGAGTCCCTGATCGGAGACAAAGCGCGTCTGGATGATTTGGCCATGTTGACGCACCGTGATCACCGCGAGGTACTTCACATTGAGATCCACGGCCACTGTGACCAGATCAGGGTCACGCTTGCTCTCGATAATCTTTTTCGCCGTGATCGTCTTCGTTTGCAAGAAGTGGATGGCCGCTCCCAGCTTGGAGAGAACCAGTTTTGGACTCTCGGTTTCCCATCCTTCTTCGGCTCGCCGGCCCTCAAAATAGCGGTTGTAGCGGGTCGGATAGTGGACCCACGTCCACTCGGAACCGGTGTGGCTTGAGGCGCACAAAGCTCTTGCGCAGATCCAGTTCGTCCAGTTCGAGCGTCCAGCTCCCAGCATAGAGCGTAGGATGGTTGGTCGCGGTCGGTTTCCCTGGTTTCCCCTTTTTCTTGCCGGATGCCTGCCACTTTTGGAGAGTCGTCCCCTACCTGCGTGCTTTGCCGATGCAATCATTGATCACGGATCTCCGATACCGATTGGGGAAGTCAGGAAATGCCCGACTGAAATTCCAATCCGAGAGCGGATCAGGGTGAGCAGAGGTTTCGACCGTCCGAGATTCCGTCCAGGTGAGGAGCCGATCAGCGGAAATGAGGGCCACTTTGACTTCTCCCGTCCGTTTGGAGATGACCTGGACGCGTTCAGCGAGCTTGTCAGAATGGGCGAGGAAAAAGGCCAGGTAGAAGCGACGAGCCGCATCCAGGATCTGCACGGTTTCTTGCAATGCCCGGCGTTTACTTTCGATTCGCTCCGCCCTGTACTCGATCAGAGAGATCAAGCTGGAGCTTGGTAGTCCTGGCAGTTTGTCCCATATCTTACATTTCCTTGGAGAAGATGCAATAGAAGCTTCTTTATCTTCTAAAACATCCGCTCCACAATAGTGCCCTGCTCTATCTGCTCACGTTCATCCTTGTCAATGGGATTTGGAGGTCCTTGCTCATGCAGTCCCCACACGAAGCAGATTCAGTTGTCCCTGATCTCTGTCCAAAACGACTCAGGAGGTATCCACTGCCATAAGCCGAGATGTCCAGTAGCTACTATTGGTTGTTTGAGGCGATAGACCGCGCCAAAGTTCCAAGCATAACGTCCTGGCTGATAGTTGCCAAAAAATCGCTCGTACTCATCCATCGGATAGTCCAACTCAATACGTTCAACTTTCTCCAACCAGGCAATGGCGATAATATGCTTCAACGGCAGATTCCAGGCAAATCGTCGGCGCAGATCCCTGGAATACCCAGCCTTCTCTAGCACCTCACGGAAAGGCGCTTCATCACAAATCATCTTTGCCTCTTGAGTGAGCGTTCCTGAGACATGAATAGCCATAGGATATCCCCAGTACTTTGTTGGTGCTGACCAGGAACGCGTCTCTTTTTTCTTGGCCTCAACAGCAACAGCCGTTCCCCAAGGGTCCGTAAACGATAGGGTGGTCACGGTATCGCGTTGCAGCAGTTTTACGAAAAGCAGTTCGAGAGCCGATGAGTTAGCTTCTGATGTTTGTGGGATACCCAGCGTTGTATTAATCATTTAGTATACCTTTTCTATAGGGCTATAAGAAATTCCCTATAAACACTCCGCGCACCATCCATATTGCTGTTCGATAGCACTCTGAAGCAGATGTCCACACGAACAGCGCTCCGGCTTTGCAGGATAAACTGGAGAGACGCCAACGGCAAGAATAACTCCCTCGTCGACAAGTCGATTGATCCAGCTGAATTGGATTGGCATAATCTGGGCAACCAGAATGGCAACAAGGCCGCCTATCGTACAAATCGGCACTATCGTTTGTAAAAGGGAAGGTATATACAAGTTGTCGAGCTGCATGGTATGCCTCATAATCGGGATTGATCACCAACGAGAGCACCATATGGGGCAAGGTTGGTACCGGTACCGGACGCTTGAGAGAACTGGTCAGGCGCTCTTCGGGAGTGAGCGGAGCACAGTTGATGCAGAGCCTGTCGAGGAACAAGCTCGACCTGGTCAGGGCTACAATACTCCCCCACAATAAGCATCGCGTCTCGAAAGCAGAGCATCTTCCTGCCCACACGATGGACATATCCCAACAGACTCATCTCGGTGCGAGGCTAGAGTTGCCTGCGCTCCCTGTGCCCAGGCATCAAGAAAGAGAGATTTGTCGTCTACATGACTCACAAGCAGGTCGGCATCGTGCTGTGCAGCTTGTTGCTGTTGCTCTAGAGGACTGAGAGGATAAAAACTGGCATAGGCACGCCCACATTGCCAACCCAGCGGGATGACATGCTCTCGGGTCTCGCTGGATGCCCCTTGCGTGGCATTGGAAAAGTTTGTGTATAATGTTTGCATAGTAACCTCTTTGACTGTTCTTGAGTGGCTCGAAAATTGCCTATAGCGCTACGATGACGCGTGCAGGTTTTTAAACAATGCAGAGCGCTGAAGTTTGCTCATCGCGCTTGCTTCGATTTGGTGAGAGTGAGGTGGGATAATCAAGGTCAAGCCTCATTCCCGACTAGGTCGGCGGTGGTGGTGGATTGGTCCTGTTGCGCTGCATAAGACCTGCTCCCAAGCCCTTGAGCGCCGCTGCTCCCTGCCGATCAATATTCGCTTCCTTGCTTTCTGCACTTCCATTGGAATTGGTGCTCGCTTCTGATGGCACCGGGGGCACCAGAGGCCATGCGGGAGCAGATTGAAAGATGGGCGTGCTATAGCGGGTTTGCATGTCACCCAGCAGAAGCGCCTGCTGGCGCGTCATCTCGGCTACCTCCTTGCCTGTATACCGCCCAGCGTACAGACCACTCTTGTCAGGACCTGCCAGGATGATCTCTACCAGTAGTCCATGGTGACTGCTTGCTCGCAAATCCGCGACCGATTTCGTCTCTCCCCATACAGGTTTTCCAGATGGGTTTGCAGGTCTTTGATGAGTTGTTGATCGCGTGGTTCCAGAGCAAATTCCTCCATCTGCCAATTCGCTCTGGCTTTGAGTTGCCCTGAACTGTCTGCAGAAGTTTGCTCGTTTGGCTCTTCGACTGACTCTGCCATTTTCCGCCGAGCTCGCGTCGTTGATTGTGCAGCAGTTTGACTACGGGGTTTGGAGGTTTTTTCTTTCTCTGTCATGCACCTGCTCTGACATAGCAAATTTCTTGCTATGTCAGTCCTTTCTCATACTAGCCGCCGTATTCGCGGTTGCGATTGATCGAATCAAAGAGCGCGGCAATATAGGTGCCATAGCTATTGAGCATCGAGGTTAGACGAGGATCCACAAAGAAGAGTCCGTCTTTGCGCCGTTCGGTCCGCTGTTTCAGGAGCTGATAAAGCATCGGATTTTCCAAGCCCCCGCCAACAAAGCCCACCTGGGAACTGTCCTGCTGCAAGATTTGCAGCACATCTACCAGCAGCCGTTCGGTGGCCTCTTCTAAGAGTTTCATATCGATCACCTCCGAGAGTGGGCGTCGCATGCCATGGACCACGATGCTCCCGTCGGCAATGGCGACCTGGCTGGTGATATCGCTGAGGCTGAGGTTGGGAAATTGCTCCCTTATCGCCTCGGTAAAGACCCGCGCGATATTGATACTCCCCTTTCCTACACCCAGTCTACCTCCGGTGCCGACCAGCTCAATCCCGTTATCCCCAGTGACGCGGCGTACGCGATAGTATTGGGTATGGCCACCACCAAAATCCACCAGCGTTTCTTCCACTAAGCGGCTGGGGATCAATTTGCCATCTAGGCCATAATTGAGCGCCGTCCATGCTCCAGCCGTCTGCGGAGTGGGAATAGTCTCAGCAAAGTAGAGGACGTATTTTTCGACCTTCCGTGATTTCCCTTCTTGGCGAATGCGCGCAACCTCAAAGGTTTGCCCGTCCAGTAACTCGAGCGCTGTGGCGCTGGATTCGCGGAAGGAACCCGCCTCGAATTCCTCATTGGGGGCGGCAAAGCCCAGCACAAGGAAATAGGTCTTGTCTGCCGGGTAATGCGCCAAGTGTAAGCTCTCTGTCAGGGAGGCCAGCAGGAAATGGAGCTGGCGGGTATCCGTTGAGTTCAGGCGTTCCTCGGTGGCTCCTACGCCCAGAGAGAGGCTTTCAGAATCGCAGTGCTCTAATGCCGAGCGTCCGATCAGGAACTCTTGGGAAAAGACACTTGGAACCGCATTTAGATTGCGCACCTGGTAGGTGGTTCTGGCTACCTTTGTGCGGGCTCGTTCGGCAGGGCCGGTGGCCACGATCACCGCATTGGTGACAAGCTGATTGCTGGTGGCATCGGCAAGCACCATCTTGGCACGATAGTTGCCATTATCAATGGCGACCGGGATGCCTGGCCGTTGGTTAAGCGCGGTCAGAGTGATCACTTTGGGCAACTTCTGCCCTGTAGGCGTGAGCAGCGGGCCACCTTCAAGCAACAGATGGTAGAGTGATTGAGCAACCGGATCGCTGGTTGCAGGCGTGATTGATGATTCCATAGAGATCCTTCTTCTTTCTGAATTGAAACAACCGACAACGTACGGGTGATGTGTAGGGAATTGGTAGGATGTGCATTGGTACGAACATGCAGGTGCGCACATTTTCCCCTACAAAACCCCGACAGTTTACCCGTGATTGATAGGGAGTTTGTAGGGAAGAGATGTGGCTTGTGACGCCGACGACCTATTTTCCCCTACAAAACCCCGACAGATTCCCTACCAGTTACGGGGAATCTGTCGGAGAAAATGTGTACGCCTTTCCCAAAGGCCCTGGAAATCCCCCGACCAAACCCCGACAAATTCCCCGTAACTGGTAGGGAACGCACAGCATGTGCGAGCAATCGAATGGTGTGCCAAAGCCGCCCATGCTTCGATAGAGAGCCGTAGGCACGGTTCCTGTGGTAAAAATGAGGCATTGGAGCGGCCACGGGTAGTGCCACGGCACAGGAAGCCGATTGGGAATTGCTATTGCTGATCGTGGGAAACACGGTATTACTGGTCCGCCTGACTAAACTAACATGTTGCCCCCGTAGAGGAAGCTCCTGATCGTTGGTTGGAAAAGTTTGTGTGGAAATTTGCATAATAACCTCTTCATCTGTTCTTTGTGATTTGAAAATTGTCTGCAACTATAGCGCTACAAAGATTTATGCAGACTTCTCAGCAATGCAGAGCGCTGAAGTTTTCTCATCGCATTTGCTTCTAACTGCCGGGTACGCTCGCGTGTGATCCCTAATCGCTTCCCAATCACTTCGAGGGTATGACTCCGTTTTCCGCCTAAGCCGAACCGCAGTTGGATAATGAGAAGCTCGCGCCCTTTCAGTGTCTGTTTGAGAAGACATTGCACCTCATCACCAAGCGTCGCTCCAGCCACCTGATCCTCGATGGAGTCAACGTCATCAGGCAGCAGGTCGCCGATAGTCCGGTCTTCTGCATCTCCATACTTCGGCTCATCCAAAGAAATAGGCGAAGCAGTCGCACGGTGTAGTTCTGTTATGCGCTCTACGTTAATACCAGTCGCCTTGACTAGTTCTGTATTCGTTGGCTCACGCCCCAGTGTCTGCAAATAGTGACTGCGAACACGCTTGATCTGGCGGAGTTCCTTGTGGACATAACTGGGAATATGGATAAGACCAGATCTCTCCTCTACTGCGCGACCCATCGCCTGATGGATCCAATGGATGGCATATGTGCTAAACTTATGGCCCTTTGTATGATCGAACTTCTCAACAGCGTGGATCAGGCCAATATTCCCCTCCTGGAGCAGATCTAAGAGGCTCAGACCTGTCTTACGCCCAACATACTTACGGGCCACGCTGATGACCAAACGGAGGTTCGCTTTAACCATCTGATGTTTTGCTTCTGCGTCTCCGCATAAAATCCGCTGGGCAAGAGCTAATTCTTGCTCGGAGTCGAGCACTGGGATATCTCCCATATCCCACAGATATATGTCCAGCTCATCATTCTCATCATTACTTGAGCGAATGATACCCTTGTTCTGCTTCACTTCACTTGAGAGGATAGCTGCCGGAAAAACTTCGTGAGCAGATGTGCTATTCAGTCTCTTCCGCCCTCTCGCTTTTGTGTGTTGCGTCGGTTCTTGTAAAAGCATCGTATGTGGCATTTCCCTTCAAACTTCCTTTGTATCATTAGCGGCACGCTCCCGAGCGTACCTTGTCCACACCCCTATCTCTGTGCCAGCTCCCCACCAGAGCCATCGTCCCCCTCCGACTCCAGGAACGCTTTGACGCCACTGAGGACCTCAGAGACATATTTGGCAACCGTTGCACGGGCCGCGTCCTGGTTGCGCCATAACGTAACAGGGAGAGCAGGCACAGGATCAAGCGCAATAAATGGTGGCGTCCAATGGACGGGGCGCAGAGACACCGGAAGGACAAGTGGACTTTCCACCGCACCCAGTGTGTTGCACAACTCGTCATACCGCATGACCGTCTCAGCCAGATCAACACTCAAAGCCATCACAACCAGATGGGTTTCCTTTAGCTGATCCAGGAGATGCCGCTGAACATAGGCCGGCTGTCCCTTCCGGAGGCGAAACGGCGTCCACCGGATAGTGCGATCTGGTATGCGCAGAAGCTCTAAATGACGTTCGACCAAGTGCCACAGCGTCGTATCCACTTTGTGACAGAGGCAAATCACCTGCAAAGCTTCTCCATCATCACTTCTGTTCGCATCTGAAGACGACTCTACCGAAAATCCTAATTCCTGGCCGAGCGTCTCCAATTCCTCATCGAGACGGCTCTCTTTGTTCTCTGGCATAATCCCCTACCTTTCAAAATACTGTTTGTTTGGATAGACGCTAATTCTATGCAATAGCCTTCTCGGAAGAGTGGGCCACCTCTGGGGGCTGGCGCTCCTGCTTCTGTTTTGCGAGCTGCTGTTTGATATCCTGAGCCACCAGGGCTTGAATGACCCTCTCGAGGAGGCTGAATGGCCAAAGTGACGCTGTACCGTGTTTAAGAGTGTGACCAGGTCCGCAAGAACTTTGGGTCACGTTCAGCTGACTTCGTCCGATCACCGCCTGAAGCTGTTGCAGTGCGGCAATGTTTGACGAACATCGCCGAGATAAGAAAGCTGTTGCCGAGGTACTGGTTGGTTGCCTCACTGGCTCCACCGGACAGGCGCATGAAGTGCCAGGCAAAGCAACAATCCCACAATAAACCCGATTAGAAGCAAACAGATTGCTGCGAGAACAAACTCGCGGGTAATGAGTGGCATGATGTTCATCCCGGTCCTCCTGGGCAGCTACTGCTGCATGATCTGCGGCTTCAGTCCATTACCTGTATTTACAAGGACATAATCGAATTGCTGACTGCCACCGAAAAGAACCGGCTCACCAATCACATGTACCAGTACATCAGGACGCTGTCACCAGTCATATCTTTCACTTCCAGCGTAATAACAACCTTTGACGCATCAGCTACCGTTAATACGCGGACCAGGGAAGATTTTCGCATGGGTCGCATCGCCTCCTGGAAACTCCAGGATCTCCACCTTACCATTCAGGTTAAGAGCTATCAGATGGGTGGGATTGGCCTTCGAGTCGTGATCACCAAGCACCGCATCCAGACGAAAGGTACGCGAAGCGCCATAGGTCCAATCATTGTGGATATTATTAGCCCAGACATACAAGGGAAAAATCACATAGATATAAAGAGTGAGCAGCAGCAGCATACCCAGGCCAACATACACTAACCAATGGAACTGGGGATAGCGAAGATCATCTGTGGTACGAGGAGCGCGAGTCTGCTGTACAGGCCGTAGCCATACGGTTGGGAAGTCTCATGACGACGAACAGGGTGATCAGTCTCATCCATGCGGTGAACCGCTGAGCGGCGACGAGGAATTTGGGGCAACGTAAATGCCTGTGGCCCAGCATATGCCTCATCCTCCTCGTCCTCTCCATACGGCGGATCGGTTTTAGCCTCTTCATCTTCTTAGCTCGTCCGTCTGAGGAGCCGGATGCGTGGCAGAGTATTGGGAACGAACAGGGAAACCCTCTTCTCCTTCCTCTTCGACCAGGACATCTGCCTCTTTGGGTGCCGCTTTAGCCTGCGCTCTGGTGCGCAGAGGAACCCCCTCTTGGGGAGGGAAAGCAGTTGGATGAATCTGCCGATGACGAAGGGCTGATTTTATATTCGTAGTCATGAGAGTAGTTCCTTCCTAATATGCTCGATTAGAGGTGTCCGTAGGCGAGCACCATGGAGATTTCCCACGCTACGACGAGAACGATGAAAAAGAAAACGGCATAGCCTGCCACACGCTTGAAATTAAGAGACATAATCCTCTCCGCCGAAAAATTTTGAGAACATTTGCACATTGTGTTGATTGTAGGTGGTGCCGCATCATTGACGCAGCTAGGATAAGGTCGCAAAGTTCATTCGCGTCAATTGCACTACCGATGGGAGTAGTGTAGCAGTTGTTGGAGGGGTCGTGATGGCCGCTGGCGGCTATTTGCATGCTTCTATGGGCCATGCATAGGCCATTAGCAATCACCATGCAGCAGCAGGAAGTGGCTCATAGGCTGTGAGATGCATTTGCATGTCATATGGCTTCACAGGCTCACTCAAGCCACACATGAGGAGAGGGAAGATCGGGAAGAGCGGCCATGAGGAAATGCGCAATGGCCGCTAGCGGCTATTAGCCATACATTGTTTTTGCTACACTCAGGAGTCAGGGCAAGCCATAGACAGTAATTGTCCCCTGGGCAACCCTAAACAGATACAGAGCCGGGCAATGATCCTATACTGACGAGAGAAAGCGGTTCCAGTCAAGAAAGCACCTGCGGCCTGATTACAGCAAACAATAGAAGAGGAATAGAGGAATGCAGAAAGTTACTTTCATTTCACTCTGACAAGCCTCCGATCCAGCCAATAGTGCACATCAATACCTTGGTGCCTTCCTGCGCTATTTGCGAGAGCGGGGAGCAGATCCCACAGAGCAGAGAGTTTTTCATCAGTACGTTATTTTCTTACTTTTTGAGAAAAAGCATAATCTAGCTGTGCTAACTCCAGATATGTATCGGAAAGCGGAAAAAGGCAACCGTACTATGCAGATGCGAAAATTGCTCCCCTTGTACTGCAGCACTCATCGGGAACGACTTCAAAATCTCTCCCCAAGAGAGAACCACGTATGTTCGTCTTGCTCGATTGAAACTGGAAGGACTCCAGCGGAAAAGGCCAAAGCTGCGAAGTGATGGAGAGTGGCAAGCTTAGAAATACAGCTTGCACAGTTCGATCAAAAGACACACAGTCAATCCAAGTAGTTCG
>CAWFFV010000045.1:0-69957 GCA_963814985.1 uncultured Chloroflexia bacterium
AAACGTGGAATACACACGCAAAAGATATTGCGCCCATGTTTCATCGACAGGAGAGGATTGATGAGGATGAAACGGATTGGAACCATAGGCCCTTTTGAAGGCGTCAAAGTGCAGGCCTTCGGCCTGTTGTGGCAGCAAGATTGCATCTCTACAGGATATTACCAGGATAGCTTTCCTGTCTTGTCTAGAGTTCTTTCCTACACCTATTTTTGAGCGGTACATCTCCCTGTTGGTGCTTTCTACACCTCCGCTTTTGCTCATGAGTCCCGTCAGTTTCTCTGGAATCTGGGTATACTGAGGCAGAGAAACGTGCCACACATGCGGCATCATCCAGGCCCTCTATGAGTAGGCATAGGCCTAAACGCTATGCTATACTACAACCAGTCGAGGGCGGCGTATGCCTATTGTCGGCATATGGCGTAGAGAGACGTTTGGGAGAAGAAATCAAGATCAATATGAGGGATTTCTTATGCAGACAACGCAAGCGGGGCCATCTACCCGGACGATGCTACGTCTTCACACCTTTGGTCCACTTCATCTCGAGTGGGTGGATCAAGAATAACGGTCACGCAATTCCATGTCCTGAAACCAAGCTTCACGGACGTGGTGCGGTCCCTGCGCTCTCTCTGCTCAAGCTGTTAGTGAGTCAACCGAACCGATATGCCCCGCGTGATTGGATCATGGAGCAATTCTGGCCGGATGCTGGCAACAACAGCCTCCAATCGGCTCGATGATGTGGCTTCAGCATTACGAAATCTGTACGCCCATCAACTGGTGAGAACGTCTTGCTCTATATCCACGGTGGCCACGGGAGTGGAAGCAGTTATCGGCTTAGAGAATATCCGCTAATCTGGATCGATGCTGATGCCTTTGATTGGAATGTGGAACAGGCTGCTCGCATGGAACGCTTTGGCGATGCCTCGTTGCCGTTCTGGGAGCGGGCCTACGAGTTAGCACAGCGTGGCACGTTCTTAGTAGATGAACTTTATAGTGACTGGGCAGAAGAGCGCCGTAAGGAGCTGGAAGCACACTTACGCCAGTGTGTTCACCAACTTGCCCATCTCTACCGTAAACAGGGAGACAAAACGCTCGCCGCATTGCGCTTGCGCACATATTGGCAGGCATATCCAACAGATGAAGACGCCCTAGGTCCGCTGATGGAACTCCAGGGCGAACAGGAACTCTACCAGGAGGCAGAAGCATGCTATCAGCAACTGCTCACGGCGTTGCAACGGGAGGGAAAGAAGCCTGATCTGCGCACTCAAGACGTAGCAGAGTACCTACGAGTCAAGCAAATCCAGCGGGAGCACACTGCAACAAAGCCAATCTTGGTGCAGTCATCATCCCACTGAGCGTCGAGTCACCCCTTTCCCTATCACCATCGACGTATGTACCATCAACGAGCGGGGTGCTGGTGCCCAACACTGTCTCTATGCAGTCGCTCACCGTGGATCTACTAGCACTGGATGCTACCACTTGGTTTGGAGCAAAGGTCAACGATCTTAAGGCCATCATCGTGACTGGCATAGTCCAGCGGCTTCCCTTCAACAGCACCAGGCATTTATCCATGCCGAGATTGAGAGATGGAATGAGATGACCAGTCAGCAGAACAAAAATATTGAAGAGTACCAACTCTCGCGTCAAACAGCCCTTGCCATGCTAGCCACACTCTCGACTTCTCTACTTGCCAGGATACAATTCGGACCTTTCACGGCCCTGCTCATCGAAGAGTTTCTCTCCCAGAGTGCCGCAAGCATCACCTCATGTTGGCACTTGCTACGAGGGGATGGACTGACGACAGTTGAGTATGCTCTCCCGACGTATATTCCCTCGCTCATTGCGGTAGTCAAACAATCGTCCACCTACAGACAGCGAGCAGCTTATCTCGCTGCCCAAGGCTCTCTTCTCTTGAGTCTCATCGCACTGCATCGACTGCGCTTCACCAGCCGTGTGGCATACTGCAAGCAAGCCTTGGAATATGCCAGCCTCTCAGAAGATCAAACGCTACTCGTCACTGTTCTGACGCACTTGGGGGATGCCTTTTGTACCAATGGGCAACCAATTGAAATGTTGCAGACTTACCAGCAAGCCGAACAGTACAGTGCCAACTCTGAGGTCTCAGCATTCTTGCGGAGCAAAGTGCTGGCAGAGCTGGCTCACGCATACGCCCAACAGGGACACACACAGGAAGCACTTCGTTGCCTTGGGCAGGCACACGCGATCTTCGCTGAAGAAAGTGCCGATACACCAGCTTTCCTCTCGACAGACTACGGACTTTTTCAACTCATCTTGTTTGAGGGGCTAAGCGCACTTGACCTGGGAGCGTACGAAGAGGTACATGACAACCCTGCTCGTGCCCATGAGCACTACCTGGAGGCCACGCGCAAACTCACTCGCATTGAACAGATCCCTCAGACGATTATCGTTCCAGCAAGGATCAATGTTGAAATTGTCAATCAACGGTCGCTGGCGGCAGTACATGCGGGAGATCTGGATGACTTTGTGAAACATTTGCTCGCAGGCGCCAAAGGTGCAGAGACTCTGGGAAGTGAAAAGCGGCGTCAGGAGGTCCATGCGAACTGGAAAGCAGCAAGGAAAGCATGGCCACACGAGACGAAGGTGCTAGAGTTGGCCGATCTGCTCTTCTGAACGAACTCTCCCAGTGACACTTTGAAGTCATCGATAGTTTCCTTTTCAGAGGAGAGATACAAGTCTTTCGCCTTCACACTTCCTCTATATATTATATTATGAGGAACTATCGAGAATTTTTAAGTTTCTGTCCCTGGGCAGAGAGATCGAAATACATATCCCACTCCGGGTTCCGTTCTAATATAGAGTGGACGGGATGGGTCTTCTTCTATTTTGCGCCTGAGATATCGCACATAAACTCGCAAATAATGCTCCTCATCTCCATATTCTGGTCCCCAAACATTGCGTAACAGTATACGGTGACTGAGCACCTTTTCGGCATTTGCCATTAACTCCTGCAAAAGCGCGAATTCTGTCTTCGTCAATTGGACTTTACGCTCACCAACAAAAACTTCATGGCGTGTGACGTTCATGCGGAGATAGCCATCTTTGCTACGCAATATTTCAGGTTCCGACTCCCCTGGCATGGTTTTTTGAGTACGTCTCAATAGCGCACGTACTCGGGCTGCAAGCTCATCCAGAGCAAAGGGGTATGCCACATAGTCATCAGCCCCCTGCTCCAATGCTCGAATAGCTAGTCGCTCGTCATACTTTGACCCGAAGAGAATAAGAGGAAGGCGTTGCCACTGTTGGCGGACCTCTATACAGATACTCAGATCGTCGAGGAACAGCAGGACTGGTTTGTGTCGTGCAATTTCCTCCATCACCTCAGTCTCGGGAGTTGCACCCACAACCTTATAGTCATTCGTTGACAAGGCATGCTTAAGCAGACGTACTACCACAATATCTGTGCCAAATACAAGTATTTTTGTTTCTTTCATACCAAACACGCAATATCGATTATCGTTCCTCGTTCCGATTATATGAATGAGATGTACTATTTTGATACATCACTTCCTATGGTAGCCCACTCATTTCTCTCCTAACGCTTTCCACAGCGTTTGTTCTACTCCTCGATTCCTCATTGGCGCTTTCTCTAGCATTTGCTGTGCTCACTTTTCTCTCAGGTGACGCTTTCCTCTTATCTAAGGCAATGAGTGTCACGAGGTGGAGAGCGGAATTCCAACAATGTAGCCCAACGAATGGAGCTATCGCAACGGAAACCACGAGTTGCTTGCCTGCATTGACATGTGCAATGGTTTTTGGCCCTCCTAGATGATGCTTTCCATTGTTGCTCTTTTGCTTACGAGTTGCCCATTTGACGCTTTCCTTCTCTCGTGATTGGGCAATTGAGTTAAACCCACATATGGGAAGGCAGGCCAACACTAAGATGGGGTCAGAACAGTAACAAGCAAAGAGGATATAGCTACGATATTACACCGTATTACATGTGATACAATATATTTATATGGAATATTAGTTACAAAAAGCGCAAAAAGCCTTGGAAGATTTTGTTTGCTTCCTGTTGCTCTATGTCTCTCTTCCATCGCCTTGTCACTTGGTGCATGTTCATCTCACAGCGGAAGTTCCGCTCTCAGAGCAGAAAGGTGGGTGCGGCGCATTCACGCCGCAGAACAAGATGAAAATCATCCTGGTCATTCATGGGTATCCCATGCGCTATAACGCAGGCTCTGAAGTCTATACCCAGTCGCTTGCCCAAGCACTGGCAGATCGCCATGAGGTTCATGTTTTCACACGCCAGCAAAACAAATTTCTCCCCGATTACGTTCTGAGCGAAGAAACTGACCCTGCCGATCCTCGCGTTGCCCTGCATGTGATCAATCTTCCCCAATCACTTGATCAGTATCGCCATCTGGCCGTTGATGAGCAATTTGCTACCCTGCTCGATCAACTCCAACCTGACCTTCTACATATCGGCCACCTGAACCATCTCTCCACTTCACTCGTCTTTGAGGCTCACAAGCGAGCTATTCCGCTTGTCTTTACCCTACATGATTTTTGGCTCATGTGCCCTCGTGGTCAGTTTCTCCAAATTCGGCCTCGAAATGGTGTCGATCTGTGGCCTCTGTGCGGGGGTCAGGATGATCGAACCTGTGCCCAGCAGTGTTACGCACGGTATTTCTCAGGAGCTTGCGACGAAGAAGAAACCGATCTTGCCTACTGGACCCATTGGGTACACAGACGGATGGAGCATGTCCGTCAAGTGTGTACAGCTATAGATCTCTTCATTGCTCCCTCTCGCACTGTCTTGCAGCGTTTTCGGGACGACTTTGGACTGCCTGCGCACAAGTTGGTTTACCTGGACTATGGTTTTCACCGTGAGCGCTTGCTGGGACGCTCGCGTTCTTCTGATGAACCGTTTACTTTTGGCTACATTGGCACTCATGTTCCTGCTAAGGGGATCAACCATCTGATTGAGGCTTTCAGCACACTCACTGGCCAGCCGCTCCTGCGTATCTGGGGTAGACCATTAGGGGCAGAAACCACTTCTTTACATGCGCTCCTGGCGACCATGCCCCAGAAGGTACAAGGGCGGGTGCACTGGATGGGAGAGTATCGCAATAGCGAGATTGTCTCGGATGTTTTCAACCGCTGTGATGCCATCGTGGTTCCATCCATCTGGCTGGAAAATTCGCCGCTTGTCATCCATGAAGCTTTACAGGCTCGTGTCCCGGTGATTACGGCTAATACTGGGGGGATGGCGGAGTATGTTCGACATGAAGAGAATGGGCTGCTCTTTGCTCACCGGAATCCGGCAGCCCTGGCTGTACAGATGCAACGCTTGATCCAAGACCCCGCATTCGCTCGTTGCCTGGGGGAACGTGGATATCTTGATGGAGAAGATGGCAATATACCTGCAATGAGCGATCATCTGCACAACATTGAACAACTGTATGCGCAGGTCTGTACACATCGAAAGGAGCGTGCTCACAATGGAAGCAATCCCACCGACACGACCGGGTCCGTGGCGCATTACCTTTGATACTAACCCGGATGACTGTAACCTGCACTGTATCATGTGTGAGGAGCATTCGCCTTTCAGCCCCCTGCAACGCCAACGTATTCAGGCTGGGAAACCGAAAAGACGTATGGATATCGCACTCATTCGACAGGTTCTCTCACAGTCCCAGGGAACGCCTCTGCGGGAAATCATCCCGTCTACGATGGGCGAGCCACTCGTCTACAAGTATTTTGACGAGATTCTCGACTTGTGCAGGCAGTACGGGATCAAGCTCAACCTGACCACAAACGGCACCTTTCCAGGCCGGGGCACACAAAAGTGGGCGGAACGGATTGTTCCAGTCACTTCGGATGTGAAAATTTCTTGGAACGGGGCACGAAAAGAGACACAGGAAGCCATTATGCGCGGAAGTAGGTGGGAACAGGTGCTCAACAATGTGCGGATTTTTCTTGGTGTGCGAGATGCGCATGCTGCAAGCGGCGGCAATCGCTGTCGTGTCACCTTCCAGATGACGTTTCTGGAGACAAATGTGACAGAATTAGCAGAGATCGTCCAACTTGCGGCATCGCTGGGAGTTGATCGTGTCAAGGGACACCATCTGTGGGCCCATTTCGAGGAGGTGAAGCCACTTTCGATGCGAAGAAGTCCTGAATCCATTGAGAGATGGAACACTGCTGTCTCCATGGCCCATGAGGCTGCTGACAGATACCGGCTCCCCAGCGGAGAGAAAGTCCTGCTGGAAAATATCTTTCCTTTAACTGAAGAGGCGCAAGCCGATATTGCACCTGGAGCAGTTTGTCCCTTCCTGGGCCAGGAAGCCTGGATCAGCGCAATGGGACGTTTTGATCCCTGCTGTGCTCCCGACGCCCTCCGGCGCACGCTTGGAGAGTTCGGGAATCTGAGAGAACAAAGCTTGTACGAGATCTGGCAAAGTCCAGCCTATAAGCAATTGCAGGCAACATATCACCATCATCCGCTCTGCAAAGGGTGCAATATGCGCCGCCCCGAGGTGCGCTGATGGATGAGTGGAAAGCGTTGACGATTGCGCCAGAAGGAACCTATCACCTCATAGGAGGGCGTCCTGCGTATGCTCATCGCTTTGAGGCGGTCCTCAAGTTTCACCCACCAGGTCTCGCAGCAGTGCAGGACTCCTCAGGAGCCTACCATATTGATCCTCTTGGGCAAGCGGTCTATTCAGAGCGATATCTGCGTACCTTCGGATTTTACCAGGAACGAGCAGCGGTTCAAGCGGCAGATGGATGGTGGCATATACTGACGGCAGGTCTGCCACTTTCAAGAGAACGCTATGCCTGGTGTGGAAATTTTCAAGAAGGACGCTGCTCTGTCCGCTTGCTCGATCATTCCTATGTTCACTTGCAACTGGATGGAACGATCGCCTACCCACAACGCTATCGATACGTAGGTGATTATCGCGATGGAATGGCGGTGGTTCAAAGAGATGATGGGCTCCATACCCATATTACGTTGAGAGGAGAGCTGGTCCACCACAAATGGTTACTGGATCTGGATGTTTTCCATAAAGGGTTTGCACGCGCTCGTGATAGTCAGGGTTGGCATCATCTCGATGTTCAAGGGCAACCGCTCTATCAGCGACGCTTTGCCTCTGTCGAACCATTCTACAACGGCCAGGCACGTGTTGAAGAGCTAGACGGCTCTCTGCTCGTCATAGACGAACAAGGGAAAACTCAGGTCAAGCTTCGCCATGGGATGTGAAACGGAGAAACGCTATTGCCAGTATATGGGATAGGGCAACAGTATCTTAAAATGATGACAAATATGCCTATCAGTCATCCGTTCAGACGGCCAGCCGTCTAGGGGAAACTGCCGTCCCCGCTACTCCTCGCCCCAATTGCAAAAGGTCGGAGGTACTTTTCCGTAGAATGTTATAACTGCCGTTGATATCAGCATGGATGACGGTTCCGTCCTTTGCACGATACCAACTGCGAGCAATGCGTGTGCCGGAGAAAACCTGCTTCCCAGGGCGGTTTGCCTGATAGGTGGGAATGGGATCGCTATCGAGAAAACTCGCTTTGCTGGTATAGCTCTCTTCCTGAATGATGATCTGTATTCCGACCAGTCTGGCTTTGTAGGTCAATTGGTCGAGAAAACGAGCATGGGGGATCTGCACGAACTTTTGATTGTTTCGCTTGCCCATCTCAACTTCTTGCTTCCAAAGCGGGTTCTTGCCGATGATCAGCATCCCGATCCCCTCACTCACCAACAGATCAATGATGCGACGGCTGGCCGTGTGCAGATAGCATTCACCCGGCGATTGCGCTTCGTCGTAATCCGATCCAGATGGCGAGAAGTAAAGCGGTTCTCTGACTGAGGCGGCTTTGATGTGGGCACGTTGTTTGTTGTAATACTGATTGAGGCTTTTGATGGGCTTGCCGCTCACCACGCGAGGGATAAAACCAGGCTTGTTGCTGGTGAGAGCAGCCAAGCACATTCACCCCCACGTCAACCGCCGCAACCAGACGTGCTGATCAACCTCTGCTTGATTTTCTTGCTGTTCATAAACGACTTCGATCCATATACCCGTCCAAGCGGGGGACGATTCTCACTTGAGCAATCTTCTCCCACGCGGTGATCCTGGTGGCAATCTCAATCGGGCAATCCTGATGGCACGAGCTTGCCCGTTTTGCTGAAGGTGCGTTTGCCGAGAGCTTGTTTGTCATAGATCAGGATGTTGCGGCCCTTTTCCTTGGCTTTGTACCTGGGAGTTTTGGGGCGCCCCGTGAACGAAGACGGATCGTCTTGATAGGCTTTGATCCTTCAAAAAAGCTGAGCCAATTTTTGTGCAGTTGAATCAAGATGGAATTACTGACTTTGCGCGGCAATGCTCGATATAGGTCATGATGCTTCAAGCGATGAAAGATTTCCGCATACGGCAGATAGTTTCCTTCGTGGATGAAGGACTGCCAAATCTGGTAATTCGCCTGATTGTACAGGTTTTTGGAAGCAAAGGCCGTCTGGTCAATCGCCACGAAACGTGCATCATCTGTACGAATGAGATGCTTTCTACCAATTGCATCAGGCTTCCTCCTGTGTCTGTAACTCTTGCACACTTCCTCCGTCTTTCGTTTGGCACGCCGTTGCCCATAGAGCCGAGCGCAGAAGGAGTAAATAATGCTGGCAGATCAGCAAATAAATCTTCTTTATCATTCTCTGCCAGGGTTGACCGCCTCAATCACTCGTCCCTGCATACAGTAAAGCGTGTCAAGTAGTGAAACCCAAAGCGCGTCAACCGATCCTGATGCTCCATGACAATCGTGTGGCGGTCGATCTTTGAGGAGGCCGACAATTTGGGCGGCTGTCATTCACACCGGAAGCAATTTCTTTGACGCCTGGGCGACCTGATAGCCGCGCACTGTACAATACTGACTCAATCGTTCTGCTTGCCGCTCTAAATTCTCTCGATGTTCCGAGGACGAAACTCGTGCATAAAAGGAAAAGGGTAGGTAGCGGTGTTACAAAAATGCTGGGAGAACATGATACCCCACATTCCGCAGAGCGAGCGTTGATCTTCACCCAAATTCGACACTGTTGGTAAACTCCTTTTCGTGCTTCCTTCATGCTTTGTTGCTAACAGGTGACAGGCTCAAATAGTGCTCAGCCAACAGAGTTTACCAACAGTGTCTTCTGACCCCACATGCGGAGTGGTGCGTCAGCGACGCATGACGTTTCAGAAAATCGCAAGAACCAATTATACATTGGCTTCTATACAATAGAAAAAAATCTGGTATTCTTGCAGTGCCGCTAGCTCCATTTCGGTGGATTGAGCACAATTTGAGAGAAGTCCAATGTGACCTTTTCTCGTTCTTCAGGTCCAAGAAATGTGACGTTTTCCTCTAATACCCATTCGTTTCCAATGTGCTTCATGAGAACAATTCCCATCATTGACGGCCACCATCTCCACACGAGTCCCCGCCCACGTGGTGTCTCGACGATAAGTGGAGAGGAGATCTTCTCTTTCTGAAAGACTGGTTCGAGACGAGCATGTGCCACCAACTGAGTGCGATAAGGCTCAGGACGGTCTCCAGGACCAAGAAAAGGATTGCGAGGATCTTTTTGGAGGATATGCTCCTCTGGGAGGAGTTCCTCAGGTGCAACGCGCCTCAAGCGTAAAATATGACCAGATGCCACTTTTTCTCCTTCTACATTAAACTGTGGAGTTGTCTCCATCTTAGCAGCAATGAGTACTGAATGTAAACAGGGGGATGTGCGCACCTCTCCCTGAATTGGAGAGGTGCGCAGAATGAAACACACGCTATCACAGAGAAGGGGTGTTAATAACGTTCATCCTCATCGTGATGACCAGAAGTGCATTCGTCTCCATACTGCCCACCACTCCCTTGGGTCAGAGAAGAGAGGATTCCATACACAATCACTTGTGGCGAAGTGTATGCGCGCTTCGTACTCAAGTGTTTCGATTCGCTAGCTTGCTCAATTGCCTGAATCCCATGTTTTTGAGCCACTTGCTCAATGTCCATTGTTAAAATCTCCTTTCAAATGGTGAAAAACATCTTTCATCGTGGTACATCTACCAATAGGTAGAGAGATTTAAAGAAGTACTTTATTTCCTCCTTTCACGAGAAGGGCAATCTTCCATTTGCCCAGGGCAGACGATGTGCCCACAGAACTAATGCGATAGCTCCAGACAGTGATAACACATTTGCCTGGTCACCCAGCGCCACACGATCAAGCGCCTGAACGAGCAACGCCGAGTCTAGATATGGCGTAAGCATGTCAGGCATATGAAGGACCAGTTCTCGCAAGGTATCGTGATGTTTCGCCAATCCCTGGAAATACAAGCGATAGGCATGCCCCTTCTCTTTCCGTTGCCGAATGGTTTCTGGAAGGATGCCTTGCATGGCCTCGCGTAATAAGAACTTGCGGTGAAATGGTCGTACTTGGTACTGTGGTGGAATTGCAAGTAAGAACTCAATGAGACGCATATCAGTATATGGCTCTCTGGTGTCCAGGCCTGTTCGTAGTGCAATATCCGCTTGCGTCACATAATCGCCATGAAAGCGCATCCACCTGAAGAGTTCGCGGTGAAATGGCTCTGGACACGCGGCGCGGAAGTACTCATCATCTTGTTCCTGGCGGGTTTTGCTCTGCTGCCATACCCATGAGTCAAGTACCTCCGCCTAAAGGCAGGAGGCTTGTCTCTAGACTCAAAGGTCTGAGACGATAGGGAGCTTGACTGGCTCCCCACCGACTAAGGATGTACCGAAGTCGGCAAGAGTTGAGACGTACTTCTCTCGAATATTGTATGCGCCGTTTAAATCGGCGTTGAGGCAGTACCCACATTCACGACAAAGGAAGAGACTTTGAGAGCGACGATTATTGCGAGCCTGATGTTTGCACCTGTTGCACATCTGCGAGGTATGACGAGGATCAACTTTGACCACAAGAATACCTCGTGCCTCGGCTTTATATGCCAGAAAACTATGGAACTGGGCAAACGACCAGGAATGCATGCGGCGTTGTCCCTCACCTTTCTTGTGAGTGACACGCTCTCGAATATTGGTCAGATTCTCAAGAACAATGGTACTGCCAGAAGTGGCATTTTGAACGATGCGCTTGGAGAGGACATGATCGTGATCTCTTCTTTGCCGAAGCAGTTTCCCGGAGAGCTTACGCAAGTGGCGTTTTGCGCTCTTTGTGCCTTTGGCTTGGAGCTTACGACGAAGGCGAAAAATGCGGCGTTCCTGCTCTTTCCACTGGCGATCTCCCAAGAACTGGCGCTTGCTGGTGACGGCTGGTCTATTCAAACCAAGATCAACCCCAATCACATCAGGAGAGGAACTGACAACAGGAGCAGGGATATTCACAACGATATGCAAGAAATAACGCCCGTGGTGATAACAGAGATCCGCAGAGCAGACTTTCCCACCAATATACTGTTTAGCATGCTGAGGGACTGTAAAGCCCATCTCAACACGACCCGAGACGGTGGCAAGGGAACACGTCATGCTTTCCCACTTGACCCAATACGAACGGGCATCATAACGGATAGGAGCAGCAAGCGATTGTGGACAGCGAACAGGCTTGAATTTTGGAATTGGCTTTCCCTGCTTCTTCGCTTTCTCAACCTTGGTAGGATAGGACTTTTCCTTCTTTGCCTTCCAGGTGAGAGCAGATTTGGCCGCCTCAGTTGCCTTAACGCGAGCAGCACAAACCAGTTGAGCAGGAAGATCAGGGTAAGCAGCACGCAACGGATAATACGTGACTTTGTGCAACTCTACTCCATTGCTACATCCTGTCTCGAATCCCTGACGAGCCACGGCATTAAAGCATGCCGTATGCTCTTGCATGGTTCGATCAAGGATGGCTCTCTGCTCAGGGGTTGGATTCAGTTGTGCAACAATCGTTCTGTCCATGCAGAAATTATCTCATATATACCGAGATTTGTCAACATTCTAGCGATTTTAGCACCTGTGGGTGCCTTTCTTTCCTCCCACGCCTGAAGGCAGTGGGTATCCAGAAAGGACGTCATCATGAAGCCATGGGGCGGTAGAGATCTCTGAGATCTGGGACTTCTGTATGCAGGGTTTCGCTACGCAGTGCTCCAGGATCGCCAGAGGTGATACGCCATGAATCTGTTGCCAGCATCGTACCTCTCTTATCAACTTCCCATAGTGGCGTTCTTTCCAATATGTCGTGAGATAGTTCAGGGAGGCTCCAAGCAATTGGTCGCCGAAATCTCCACGTATATGCACTCGTACCCCCAACGCATTCGCAATGGCCCACAGTTGGCGGTAAAATGATCCGAGAAACAGGAGAGGGATACAAGGCTGATGGAGCCAGGGTTGTGAATCAAATGCGCCATCAAAGTGAAGATGCTCTTGAAATGAGATATAGCTCATATCCACAGGGTATTTTTCAGCAACTGCTCGCACATAAGATCGAGCATCAGTTGCGGGAGAGGCATCGTAGTAAGCGTGAAAGCAATGGATGGGATGCTTCTTTTTTCCCTGCTCCCAGAGTTCTCCAGCCATACAAACAAGAGATGAGGAGTCGAGTCCACCAGAGAGATCAAACAAGATCGGTTGTGAAGTACAGATGGACGTGCGTACTGCATCTGAAAAGAGACTCCGAAAATGCTCTGTGTAATCTTCTTGTCGACGATAACGAAGTGGTTCTCGTGGGGAAGGCTCCCAAAATGGCTGAACGGCGAGTCCATTGTGATCAGCGCTTATCCAGTGTCCAGGCACAAGCTCCTGGATCTCCTGGTAGATGGTTCCGTCCCAATGCCCCTCTCCATTGGTGAGCCAGAAAGCAACCCATGTATCATTCAGTTCCCGTGAGACGACACGATCTTCAAACAATTGTCGTGCTTCAGAAGCACATAGAAGACGTTGTCCGCACACATGATAGACAAATGGACGTACTCCCATTGGACTGCGTGCACCGAACAGACGAAGTTTTTGTTCATCCCAGAGAACAAATGAGAAATCACCTTGCAGATGATACACACAGTCTTCATCCCACAGGAAATAGGCTGCTGCAATCAACGCTGCGTCCGTATCTCCTCTCAAGGGAACTTTATATGTCTGAAAGAGTGCAAAGAGTTCTGCGCGATTATCCAGACGAACATCTGCCGCAATGCGACAATGCCCAAGACTCCATTCTTCCTGCATAGTCTGGTCTTCGGCCACACTCGTGCTCTGCCACTCTGCCACTGCAAGCCCTACAGGTCCCTCACACCACAAAGAAGTCATGTCTCCCCTGCCTGAGAGTGCATTGGTCATACTTCTTAGAAGATCGCGGTTGCATGGTTGATCATCCCAAGAATACATGGCACATATTCCACCCATCACATCACCTCACTGCTCATAGTCTTCGCGGTTCTCCCTGTACAAAAGAGGACAGAAAGATTCTGTAGACGTTGGATGCTTTTATCCAGCCCAAGACCTATCTCCCAGTGAATAGCATGCAGGATAACATCATGTCCACTTTTTAACCAAGCATGAGCAAAAAATGGGAACTTCGATACTCCAATCACCAGATCGGCTTGAATGCTGCGTCGTCGAAGCAGCAAGCCCAGTGCTAGACACTGATGAAGGCAAACTGCCTTGAACGGCTGCCAAGCGGCAGCAGCTTCTACACGTCTAGCCAATCGACGAACATCCGGGTTTTCAAATAGAACTGTTTTCCAGGCGGGCATTGCCTCTAGTTTCTGAGTCAAGTACATGAAACCACCATTTTGTAATGATGCATCTACCCATTGCAGGGTAAGCCATGCCTCTAACCATTCACGATGCACAGTAAACAATGGCATCACACTCAGAAGGGGGAATACGATTGCGGACCAGCCTTGCAGGAGCAAAAACGAAGACCGTTGACTCACCTGTCTCTTCAGAGTTATTAAAGGGCTGTTCGCAGATAAAAGAAGGTGTTTTTCTTCCATATTTTGGATGAACAGTGCGACATCTCTGTGGAGTTGCTCATCAGACACGTTTGTATACTGTTCCCGAAGGTGGAGAACAACTTCTCGCGGGGTCCTCCCCTCTGCCAGGAGCTCCCACATCATCGTCGCTGTCTGATCCAATCCCAGAAACAGATCTCTCTGCAAGGCAAGAATGACTGCCCCACCATCTTCGGTGATGACCATCTGAGCCAGGGATGTTGGCACAAAACGCTGTTCCACATTGTCCATCGATTCTCTCCTGCAGCATACGCAAGCTGCTAATAATCAAATATTTGGTGATCGTTTCTTAGAAGATACTTTTGCCATTTCTGATATTATTACATGAGCAAGATGCATTGTTATGCGCATCACCTACTATAGTAGCCCATCGATTTCCCTGTTGACGCTTTCCACAGCGTTTGTTGTGCTCATCGGTTCCTCATTGACGCTTTCCACAGCGTTTGTTGTGCTCATCAGGCCCCAGGGCGATGCTTTCCCATCGTTTACGAGCAATGAGTGTGCAGGAGAAAAGAGAAATTCTAGAAATGCTGCGTAGCGGGTGGAGCGGACAAAGGCGTCACCTGTCACGACAGAAAGCGCTGACTATTCGCTTGTACCAGTACGTGCACACTCTCACAACGGTAACTGGCACTCCTGGATGACGCTTTCCGTGGTTACTCTTTTGCTCACGATTTGCCGATTTGACGCTTTCTTTTCCTCATGATTGGGTTGTTGTATGCCTCATTGACGCTTTCCGCCCTCGTGTTGTGCTCTGGAGCCAGAACAGAACAACTAGTAGAAGGTAGAGTGCCATGCTATACTACAGGCAATTAACGTCAATAAGGATTGTTTCCATGAGTAGCAATGAGAACAATAAAGCGGAACGCCAACAGTGACGAGAACAACTGTTTGGAAATTTCTCGAAGAGCAGTTCCGGTATAAGATATGTGCAGGGAGCAAGCTGAGACAGAGGAGAAACCCGATGGGGCAATATCGAGAGCAGAACGAGCCAACAGAACCGGACACCAGAACAGAAAGTATCCTACTACGGATCTATGTACTTGGTCCACTTCGTATCGAGTGGGTAGGACAGGCCACGCCCTTTCCACCAGAACGGCTGCAAGGGCGAGGTGCCGCTCCGGCGATCTCGTTGCTACGAGCATTATTGTGCCAGGAGCACCGCTTCGCACTCAAAGACTGGCTCATGGAGCAGTTCTGGCCCGATACCCCGCACCGCAAGGCAGCCGAGCGCCTCGATGATGTGGCCTCTGGCTTGCGCTGCCTGTTGCGCCCACCAGAGAGCCAGGAGAAAATCCTGCATTACGTTTATGGAACCAATGGTAGTGGCAGCGGCTACCGGCTGGAAGGTTCTCCGCAAATCTGGGTCGATGCCGATGCGTTTAGCGGTTATGTCGAACAAGCTGCCCTCCTGGATCGCTTTGGCGATGATTCGCTCCCTTGTTGGGAGCAAGCCTACGAGCTGGCAAAGCGTGGCAGGTTTCTGATTGAGGAACCCTATAGTGATTGGGCAAAGCAGCGCCGTGAAACATTAGAGGGACATTATCGGCAATGCATCCACCGGGTCACTGGCCTGCTGCGGCAAGCTGGGGCACACGAGCAAGCGATGCTGCGCCTGCGTACCTATTGGCAGCAGTATCCAGCCGATGAAGATGCCTTGCGTCCCCTCATGGAACTGCTCTGCGAGATGGAACGCTATCAGGAGGCACAAACCTACTATAGCCAGGCCCAGGATGCGCTCCAGCGAGAGGGCCGCGAGCCGGATAGCCGTACCCAGGACGTGATGACCTACATACACCTCAAGCAGGTCCAGCGGACACGCGAAAACAGGAACAAACAGGAACACTCTCAGCGCATGCCTTCTTCACAAGGGAGGATGCCATTACTCTCCTCAATGGGTACTTCGCGCACTGTAGCTGTACAAGAGTTTCCTCTTTCCACACCAGGATATACTAAGAAGGAAAAAGAATCTCTGGCTGTACGCGTGCAGACACTGCCCACGCAAGCATATAATAAGAAGCATATGGATCAGAAACGCCGTGAACTATTACATCTCCTAAGCAGTGCCGGAGCCGCACTCATCCTCCCTTTTCCTGATGTGGATTGGGAGCGAATACAGGAAGGGTTTGCAAACCCTTCCCGATTGGATGAGATCATGCTACATGATCTTGAGGCCATTAATCGTCACTTTTGGAGTCTCTATCTGACCGCTTCGTCAAAATCTTCGGTCTTAGACGGAGTTTTGGGCCAGGTAAAAACGCTTTTTCACTTTCTGAGAGATTTCGCATCCCTCTTCTATTCATCAGCGACTCTGCGCACTGTCTAGTGATCTAGCACAACTGGCTGGTGAGATCTTCTTTGATATGAGCGATAGCGACACAGCCCAGTCGTGTTATATGTTTGCCGCGGATGCGGCAAAGGAGGCCGGAGTCTACGATCTCTGGTCTGCTGCACTGGTGCGCCATGCGTTCCTACCCATGTATGACGAACGGTATGAGGATGCATACCACCTCCTCTATGAAGCACGAAAACTCTCAATCCGTGGAGAACGCTCACTTCCTACGCGCTTCTGGGTGGCGGCGGTTGAGGCAGAAGCACAGTCCGGTCTTGGCAATCTCTCAGCCTGTCAAGATGCACTAGAACGAGCCAACGGTGTACTGGAGATCAAGGCAACTCATCCAGCATGGATACGCTTTGATGGCTCCCGGCTTCCAGCATTACGTGGCGCATGCTATGTACGCCTACAACAGCCAGACCTGGCAGAGCCTGCTCTACAAGAGGCATTGCGACAGGATCAATTCAGCAAACCATCCCGCAAGCGGGGAATGGTCCTCACCGACCTGGCAGCCACCGCCCTTCAGCGAGGAGATGTAGAGCATGGATGTGCTTATCTCAAAGAAGTAGTTAACATCATCGCACAAAGCTCATCCGGCTTCTTGCGTGAGGAAGTGCTCAAAATACGTCTCCAGCTCGAACCGTTTTCAACATCAGCATCAGTCAAGTCACTAGATCAGCTTATTCACCATACAGAACTACTTGCATAACCCATACACTGAAAAATACTATAAAGAGGAGAACACCAGTTAAATCAAGAAGAAGCGGGACGCTCTTTTAGAAGAGCCTGGATTCAAGGCGTCAACAAACATTTTCCTGGTACACCCAAACCTGGTTATATAGCACCCTGGGAAGAGATGCCCGAATGGGAACAGAAGGCGGCTATAGCCACATATGAGCAAGCAAAAGTATTCATCCTTGCTGGAGTGCACGAGGGACAGTTCATCAGCCATCTCACGCAAGAGCAGGGTGGACGGTTGATATGTATTATTTGGACAGATCAGATGCGCACGCATTTTGGTAATACAAAGCCGTCCTATGTGAGTCCCTGGAAAGAACTGCCGGATTGGCAACAGAAGGTCGACATGGACATTTTCGAGACCATACAGGCAACAGTACTCCAGGAAATTGGCAGAGAAGGAACTATCTTCACAGAGCTTGCTCAATGATAGAAGAGCATTGTACGGTATTATAGACAATCGAAAAGTATACTGGTACCAAGAAAGAACTCAGGGATAAGAGATGTCGCGCCTGTCTGAATTTCAGGACACCAACCAGTACGTTTGAAGGGCGTAGAGAGAACCACGAGTTTGTTGACACGTTCTGGATGGCGAATAGCGATCTGCAGAGCCACGGCACCACCAAGAGAGTAGCCAAAGAGGTTGGCTTTTTCGAGTCCGAGATGGGGGATGAGGCCGGAGATATCGTCAGCCATTTGTTCAAAACAGATGGGGCGATCAGTGATGGCTGTGCGTCCATGTCCATAAAGATCGACACCAATGACATGATGATCGAGAAAAGGAACTCCTCAAGCTGGGACTCTCAGTGTGCAAAATCGCCACGATCCTTGGGTACAAGAACCGCTTCGCTCTCAACACCTACATCAACAAACGCAAGCTTCGTGAACAAAGCTCGTAGCTTGGAAATGTTCGGATTAAATTGAGCAAAATGGGCATAGTTATACAGACGGCGCTATGAGGACAACTCTTGCACCATCTGCTGAAGCGTTAGCTAAAAACGCGATGTATTGGCAGGAACAATTCGCCGGTCTGAGCAGCATGTCGGCGTTTCCGAAGCAGCAAGGCTCCCAGGTCGATTCTGCCCTCCAGCACTGCCATGAGGTCGCTTCCATCCATGAGAATCATGACGGGCCGGGTGGCTGTATGCAGGCCCACAGCGTTAGGCAAGTATCCGTTAATTGATAAAAACAAACCGAGCGTGTTGTCCAGCTTGCGCGAAATCTTGCCAGCGAAGGCGTCGAGTTCTTCGATCCCAACAAGTTCTTGTTGCCACTTGGCCTCAAGAAGGAAATCTGCCCTCTCGAAAGTGAAAGCTCCGTCGATCTGTTCACCTGTGATCTTGAAGGACGCACGCGGGTCCATGTCGAACAGCTCGAACAACTTCCGCAGGATCCGCTCAAGCGCGTAACCCCGTTGTTGTCGCACCGTAGAACCAATGAGTCCGTAGTACTCAGACCTGAGAGATTCCAGGACTTCTGACACCGCTCGTGTTTGAAGTCGCTTGTCGTGAGCAAGTTGGCGACGACGAGCTACGGCCTCTTGCTCATCGAGTATATCTTGATGTGCCTTGGTATACTCGCGTAGGGCCTTAACAGCGGCCTTCGCAGTTTTAGCCTTCTGCGCCCCTGCTTCGAGACGCTCCAGGTGCGTGAAGTCATCGATAGCAGCGACGTCAGACATGAGACGTATGAGAGTGTCTTGATGGCGCTCCTCATCCCTCGCCAGGAATTCGACCAAACTTCCCACGACATTACGTTTATGGTCCTCCCAGTTCAACCAATTCACGACAATGGGATCACCAAGAGCCGACGTGAGGAAACTCTTCAGATCAGATTTGTACCAGTAGACCGTGCTCAAAGCTTCCTTGAGTGCATGAATTGCGGCTGGTGATATTCGCTTATCCACTGTTGTTGCCTTTCACTCACAAAGTACTTCTATTTTATATAAAAATTTAACAGGTGATTCCTGTATAATTATTCGCATAATCTGCTCATTTTTGAAATCATAATTCAAATAATGGTACCAGCATTGCCTCTTTAATCCTAAGTGTTTACAGTAGCTGGATTTGCTTGAAGGCTGGCTCGGTTATGGATTGGGACGTTCCCTTTCTTTATTTAGCAGGAATTGATTCGGACCTCTTTCTGCCTGGAGAAGTCTTAGCGGGAAAAATGGCGGTAGAGTAGGGGCCGGTCGTCCCTTATGAGAGCACCTGTACCTCTCTCACAAACCGAACGTGCAGTTGGATAGGCCGCCAGCGAGGCATCGCTTCCGATGCATTTCCAACGACCCCCCCGCCGAACGAGGCGTGATTCTATGGTAGATCACGTTGAAAATATCCCAACTTATTTACTTTCTCTCAAAGAGCATTTCCCAGAGTCCTGTGATTTTGAGCCGCATCTCTACAGCTGCAGCACTCATTCCATAGTGATATGCAATACTTTGGGCCGTTGCTCCTTGCCGCAATATTTGTAGAAGAGGCGCATAGGGCAAAAGTATGGCTAGTCCATAACTATGTGCTTCCAATTCTTGCTCATCATTATAGCGAGATTGAGACATTCCTTCAGGAGAAACCGTAATGGCTCGATGATCGAATACGAGATGCCCAAACTCATGAGCGATAGTAAATGTACGGCGCGACAGACTATGTTCTGGATTGATCATGATCAAGTGATATCCATCTTTAATACAAAACGTTGCCCCTGACCAACAATCCTCAAATTCACCTTTAACAGGTCGTCCATAGTGTGCGGCATACTCAGCATGTGTTTCTAAAATTTTTTTCACATCGTGCAATTTGATCAATCGACGTGGATCACATGGTTCTCCAAATCGGCAACCAAGAGTGCGTCTATCAGCAAGTGCCAGTTTTTCAATATCGCGCTGAAGCGGTATTCCAGGCAGATCATTGGAATACCGTAATCTAATATCTTTCTTCATACCAGTCTTCCACAACTTCACTCACAGACTACTATTCTTGCAATGCTCTTTCATATGCCTCCCGTACCAGGGCAGCAATTCCTTCTGCCTGGTCACTAGTGAGATTCTTATCTGCTCGCAAAAAAGCGGCAATTTGCTCAGGAGTATGACCCGATGGGGTAATCTCATAAGCCAGCAATAATTGTCTCTCATCCTCAGCAGAAATATCCATAGCTTGACAAAGCGCACGTACAAGTTTTTGTGATGGTCGACGTTCACCGCTTTCTAACTGAGCGATCATGCTTCGAGAAACATCCGCCTTCTTGGCCAATTCAGTCTGTGTAATATTGACTTTTTGACGGAGAGAAGCCAAAAGCTTCCCTCCTCGTGTATTTGAAGATTGCGAGATTGCCATTGTTTAGACCTCTATTCCCTCGGCCAAATCCATAGGAATTTTACCAGGAGAGACTGAGATAACTGTACTCATTTTACCGTCCACTTTCTGTACGACCAAACCATTGGCTCGCCAACCCTGTTTTACAAAATCGAGATGCGTAATCATTATGATGTGCTCAAAGATACCGCGTCTCTGTACATCAGCAAAGATACGTTGTACGGCATCACAACGTTCATCATCAAGAGATGAAAGGACTTCATCCAGAACTAAAAACTTCACTCTACCTGTTCTTGCAATCGCCTGTGCCTGCTCAGCTAAAGCAATTCTTAAACACAGGCCAACAAGGGCTTTTTCACCTCCAGACAAGCGACTGACCGGATAGGCAATATTACTAGCATCCAGGTACTGGAATTCATCTTTGTCAAATCTGACGCCTAGAATGGACTGGTCGGTGACAGCATGCATGAGCAGTCGTGTCGTACGTCTCATCACTTCTCCTGTGTTTGCCTCGAAAAAGTGCTTCTTGAAATCCTCTAAGTGCTCACGCAGTATTCTGTTTATAATATTCTGAACATCAGTACAAAATCGGTAATAGTGCGGTCTTTGTATCATTTCTAGGGCCTTTTTTACTTGCTGTAACTCTCCCTGTGTCTCTCGCAGGTCTAATTCAACTTGATCGGCGTTGATTGCGTATCGCGATATCTTCCTCTCGAAGTTGCTCCACAAGTTTTTTTGCAGCTTGGTAGCTTTCAGGATGATAACCAAGATCCGTCAGCTGCTCCAAAAAGCCTTCTTTTCTTGCTCAAGATCTTTTTGTTTCTGCGCTTTCTCGGCAAGACTGTCCCGGAAGAATGGTATCCGGTCATATTCATCTGCCTGAGCCTTTAATACTTTCAAGCTATCAGCCAGTTCTTTTCGTTTCTCGTTTAGCTTTACTTCTTCCTGCGGATCTGGTGTACCTTCTTCCAATTCTAGCCACGCCTGCTGTCTCACAAAAAAATCAGCATGAAGCTCCTCGTGCCGTTGAAGCAATGTGTCTCTGGTAGTGATTCCTTTTTTCAACGGCAGTAACTTTTTTTTGAATTCTGTTTACACTCATCCTCTGCCTCTAACTTTGCCAGGCCCCATTGTTTTTTCTGTTCATCGAGATGTTGTTTCTGCTGCTGTAATTCTTGATGTAAAGGAGGCCAAGTCTCGTTCAGCCAGGTCTTCAAGTGTTGAATACGATGTTCGGGTGTGTGCTCGGTGAAATGTTGATTACATGTAGGGCAACGAGCACTATCTGTTCCACTCGTCAGTTGCTCTAACGCCTGTTTGTTTTGTTCCATTTCATCTTCAAGCTCCCTGTGCTGCTTTTGCCAGGTTTCATACTCTGCAGCAGTGGGATCATTGTGGTATAACGTATCTCTGCGCTTCCCGCATTGATTCTCCTGCTCTTTAGTCAGATATAACTCCTCATCAACCGTTGCCAGATCTGCTAATTTACCATCAAGAGCATCGAGTTGCCTTTGGGCCTGCATAAAGTCATCATAGCATTTCTTCACCAATGGTATACGTTCGAGGCGTTTTTCCAGATTATCCTTTTCTTTTTGCAATCGTATATATTCAGCCGAGGCATCGGCACAGTGCTCTGCTTGATCTAGGACATCTTGAAGCTTTCGTAGATCCTGTTCGATTTGTGCAAGCTTCCCATCAACTCCAGCGATGTTCTTTTGTAGATCATGATGTTCTTTTTGCTTTTCTTCCTGCTGTTGGTATGTCTTATTTGCCTTCTCCATAGCAAGGAGATGATCGCTCTGCTGTTGCTGTAGGGTGAATAGATGAGCCTGTACAGCTAAAACAAGCAATTCAACATCGTGCTGTTTTTTCTGCTGATCAGAGATTGCTTGTTCTAGATGAGCCTGAAAGCTTTGCGTATATTGCACGCGGCTCTGGATAACACGCGCATTCTTGAAATTCTCAATGCATACTTGTGCCTCCTTATTAAGGAGCAACTCATTATTGCAGATCATATTACCCTGGGCAATGACCTGACTTTTAGCAACCTCACTGTGTGCGATCTGCATATCTACAGCCTTAGCCAGTACCTCGAGCTGTAAAATCTTCTCAATTAGAAGGTTCCGATCTCTGACCTTATATTCTACCAAGCCTGCAGTGTCACCCTGTAGCGCAATATAAGAGCATTCAAACTGAGCTCGAGTGAGTCCTCCCAATAATGCTGCTAAACATTCGTTAGCAGCTCTTCCACTAGAGGATCCTCTCATCACCTGAACTACTCCATTAACAGCCACCTCAGCGGCACTGCCGTCCCGGATAATAGTGACAACCTGATCATCAATCAAAAGTTCACATTCTACATGTGGATTGCCTCTCGTTTTATCTGATCGTATCTCAGAGATACCTGAGCCACGTTTTGTTCCAAACAGCGCAAAGAGAATTGCTTCGACCAATGTACTTTTGCCAACCCCGTTAGGTCCACTAATAATTGTCAACCCATCTTGAAAAGCAATCTCTTGTGGATCAATAAATCGGCGATATTTTTGTACTTTCAGCTTCAAGGTACTCATCTCAGTCACTTACTCTCCTGCATGCGCCTGCTCTGCTAATAATGCAGCACGGGCATCTTCGATACGTTTTATACCCTGGTCACGATACCAGGTACATGCTACTGCATCTGGTTCTCTCTGCTCAATAAAATGCTGCCACTGGCTATCGAGCTTTGTTTCTGATACCAATTCATCGCTCTGTGTAAGCAAAAGCCGATGAATATCAGGGCGGATCTCACAACGTAACACCCGTTTACGCAGTTCCGCCAATTCAGTGAATTCAAGTTGCTCCCAGGTCTGGGGTAAACAATTATTTACATCCAATAGGACAAGTGATTCTGTCGGAAACCCCACTTTTAGCCGCTGACGTAGTATCTCCATCAGAGATGGGGCATCAATATCAGAGGCATCAATGGGTACTAGACGTAACACCGGGCGAGCCTCATAAGGTGCAAAAGTTTGGACTACAGCAGGTATGCCGACTTCCAAATGTACATCTAGCCCTCCATGCTTCGCATATACATCATCTTCACGCGGAGGATAGAATGCTGCTTCCCCAAAATTGAGTGCCTCCAGACTACCAGAGTAAAAAGCTGGCACATCACTGAGGGGCTGATACCGATGCATATGCCAGTCACCTAGTGCTACATAATCCCAGCCACGCCGCAACAATTCAGCAGGAATAATAGCCGCTGTACGGTGTAAAGAGTTAAGATCATCCATACCAGCCACACGACCGTGGGAGATCAACACATTGATATATCCTGGCAAAGGATGCACTCCTAAGAACTCCGTACCCGCCGCAACTGCTCTATAGGGTAAAGCATGAATAGCTAAGTGCATGAGTCTCTCTCGCTTCTGATCAGGAAGATGATCCCAACAATCACGAAAGACTTCATAGCTGCTACCATTAATAACATATGCTCCCAATTCTTTAAGAAAAGTCGTCGGGCTACCAGTGTGTAGCACATTCGTTACTTCATGATTTCCATCAACAATCACCACACCAATCCCGTATTCAACCAACCTATGGACAAGTTTTGCAGCACGGCTGATAGCACGGGGATATGGAGCGGGTCTGTGGAAAAGGTCCCCAGCAATTACTACAATATCTACAGGTGGTTGCTCATGTACAATCGCTTTGACTATGTTTGCAATAGCTCTCTCTATATCTACCTCTCTGACATAACGCCCTGGAGAATCTTTTTGCTCAGTAGCACCAAGAACAAGATTTGTCGGTCCTGTAAAGCCGAGATGGATATCAGCAAGATGCAATAAACGAATTTGACCCATTACCAATCTTCATCCTTTTCTATAAAATTTGCGGGCGTCTTTGTGTGGGGAACGACTGACCTTTTTTTATAAGCTGTAAGAACTATTTTAGAGAACTCGTCCCATGGGGAGTTCGCATGGGTACTCGTCGCTCTGGTATAGGCAATCTCAATCTCGCGCAGTCGATTGACGAGATCTGTCTGAATATTTTTTTTATTCTGTACATCTGCCTCCTGGAAAAGCTCATCAAACAATCGCTGAACATCATTACGAAGTGGAGGGCGTTGCTGATCGAGCCGACAGAGGCGTTCAAAGATACAATCCTCAAGGGGACGATCTTCGACTGGAGGGAAAAGTTTCTGCCAAGCACGTGCACCACTCATGACAAAAGGCCGAGGAAAACGTGCAAATACAGCAGTGCGCAAAGCAGGATATTGTAGTAGGGTCTGTCCAGGTTCAAGCTGTGTCAGGCGGGCTTTAAATTCCGGAGAGAGCAGAGCATAGATGCGATCACTCGCCTCATGCTCTGGTGTACGCATCGAATAATGCACCGAGGCAGCTTTGAGAATATCTTCGTTTATGCCACTACGAAACTGGCCAGCTCCAAACAGGACAATACCACGATCACGCGTCGTGCGTGCAAGCTGTGCCAGATATTCACCAATACCACCATTCCCATCGCGCGGAGCCAAGCGATTAAGCTCATCAGCAAAAACGATAACATGATCTACATTACAGGTACGCTGCGTCATCGCCTCAGTCAATTGTTGCAAAACATAGGCTGCAATGATTTTAATGGCGTTCTCTGTTATCGATGGATCGCTAGGGTTGGCCATGATTCGTTCGATGTCAATTACGATCATATCGTACGGATTAAGTTCAGATAGTTTGCTCAGACCAACACCTTTTCCAGTGACATCAATGAGCCCCTTTAAAGTTGCTGGTAACGAACGGAAGCGCTGCACAACAGCCTGGATCGTGGACAAATGGAAATCTTCCCAGGGAGTATTTTTACGTTCATTCTTCGGCTTGTTAATATCCTTTTCGAAAAGATTGAGCACATCGGCGAGCGTAAAGCCATCTTTATGGGTCTCTTTCAGTTGTAGTTCCACCTCGGCAATCAGAGCGGTTGCACCTGTTGAACTCTTGTCAAAGAACATACCCAGGTACGGCCAAAGATCTTGTATGCCAAGAGCGAATTCACGCGTTTCACTATAGCCTGGGATATCTGCCTTAGGATTAGAGCGTAAGGAATGGCGATTGAAGCCATCCTCTTTCAGAGGGGTATACACGATGACGCGTCCAAAGGGGCGTTTCTCAATATTTACGCCTGCCGCCTGCCACATGCTGCGATCATCTTCCCCTAGCTCCTCAGAAGCCAAATGATCCAGAAACAACAGATCAGCTCCTTTAACGTTGATAGCTAATGTAGCAATACCAGGGATCTTAAACTTCCCCATCCGGATTTCCTTCCTCCATGTTTCGTAATTGTGCATATAAGGAGATGACCAGCGTCAGGAACAGAGACGTTTTCCCGGCACCTGGTAATCCACTGAAAATGACATGACCTTGTTTCGGACCCAATACGCGGGCACGCTCCTCACCGAAGATACCAAATGCCCCGCTAGTATCTTCATAGAAGCCCAGAAGTAGGTACTGAGGATCAAGCCATACATCCTGCATCCTTCTATGCACATCTGCCAGTTCACTGGCAATGACCGAGTAAACAGGACCACTTAGAACTGGCCGTTGCGCTCTATTAGTAGAGGCCAGAACTTTTGCTTGGTAATGAACGACAGGACGACGGGCACTCGGCGCAGGAACGATGCTGTTAAGCGGGGGTTGAGCATCTTGCTCATATACATGGATTGCATAATCATCCAGTCCTAGTGTGCTTCCAGTTGTGTCAACAATAATGCCATACGTATCTACACGTTGCTGTACCATTGCCGTATGCCGCACAATACTTCCAATGCCCAGCGATGTTTCTTCAGCAGGTGCCCAAAACTGGAACATATCACTACGAGATGTTGCATTGCGGGCATTGGTAACATAACCGATGGGTAGCGTCTGCTGTGAGGTTAACTGCTGATTCGTAATCCTTTCACGTTCTGTCTGCGCTGCCAGAACCAGGGCAGCAATTTCTTCATCATCTTCGGCAATCTCGTCATCGCCTCGATCTTCTGGATAGTCTCGTATTACAATTACTTCTTCTTCGCGAGGCTCCACACGTATATTGTGTGAAATTGTTTCATAAGTGTCCTGAATGTTTTCTAAATCTTGCCTGTTTTCTTCGTTCATAACGAACAATCATCCTCCCACTCTCATCGCAACTGTGCTAGTAAAAGATCACCAGGGATTTGGTGTGCCTTTAGGAACTGCTCACAGTCGTAAATTCCGTAGGGCATCACATCATAGCGAGGATCTGGCATGGCAGAGATACCATAAAACTCATCGAGAACCGCCCAGCTGACCTCGTCGACCCAATCTCGCCAGTCATCAAGGGCTGCGATATCCAGTCGTATAATGCCACTCATATGGTTAGCATCATGGTGATTGGCTTGGCGTACACGCATGTACCAGGAAACCATTTGTCTATCTGTTTCTCTCAACGAATATCGTTTCTGCGACTCACGGGCTGGACGTGGCAGAAAAGCCACACTGCGCTCACCAACTTCCAACTGTCGCAACTGCCTTTCCCCTTCAGCCCCAAAGAAGGCAACGGGGTGGGTTTTGACACAGGAAACGATATTGCGCAGAGGCTCGGCTTGGCGTAAATACTCACGCTTAAACTGAAAAAGAGAGCCATCTTTGAGCAACCAACTCCGCCCTGTTGGATCTTGTTCACGTAGCAACTGCGCACCTGTGATGGAAGTAATTTGTTCGGACAAGTCCAACAAGTGCCTGGCCCTACGTCGTGCTCTACGTTGCCAAGCCAAATTCCCCATCGTTTCCATATCGGACGGTTTTGGAGCGTAGCCTTCCTCTGGTCCTGTCCAACAGAGATCCGCCAAGCGATTAGAATATAAATTTAAACGCTCATAGGTTAGACAAATAGGCGGTATAAACTGATTAAAAGGAGCAAGGAGCATAGCCTGATGACGCTGAATGTTATACATGTCTACATGATAACCTGTCGTCTTGTCACGCGTACGTACGACCGAAGCATTCCGCGTATACACAATCGGCAAATCACTCTCATACCCAACAAAATAGGTTGAACGCGTACCATCACAGAATGCTTCGATATGTGCTGTATGTTTTCGCCTTGCCAAGGAGCAAATTTCAAATGGTGCGTTCTCATGAGGTTCAAGGACGAGACCCTGCACAGCATTACCATCAAATTCGCTGGGAGATTCCGAGCGCTCGAAAGCGAGGGGATCGGGATTCAGAACAAGCTGACTATCGCCTCTTGCTCGTCGTGCAGAAGCCAGGGCCCGCAAGCCCATAAGTAAATCGTCATCAGCCACAGAACTTCGTCACCTCCTTGTACACAAATTGTGATCAGAGCAAAAATATCACAATTTGTGTACAAAGTCAAGAGGTTATTTAGAAGACATGGAGAGCATTTTTCTCTTTTGTTAAAAATAAAACATTATATAGAACTTAATTTCTAAATCATGAAATTTCCATATCACCGTTGCTCTGTTCGCTTACACTTGTTTCATATCTCATGCTTGCTTGATATGCAAAAATAGAAAAAACAGCGTAAACTATGCATTACAAAGCCAATAATTTCTTACCACAATTAAGAAATTAGCAGTAATTTGTGAACCTGGAATTTTTCCAGATTCACGCTCATTATCTCGACCTTATTGTTCTAAAATCAGCTGGTAGGCTCAATAACGTTATATGAGAATGTTCATAATGTAGACAACGTGACGTATCAAGCAGCTTGTAGAGCAAAAATATACATCATGAAAACCATCAAACATCAACATCAAGAGAATCTAAAAGTCTACAGCGATTTCAATAATCTCCTAATTGACGATACAAAATAGATGTACTACAATAACATCATCAATTAGAGATAACACTGAAACATGAGAATTTTTCTTATTACGTTTTATTCAAAATAATGATGATTTCATATGGTTATGCAACTGGGCAAATAAACTAAGTTCAGGTATTACCCATCACTGTTTAATAGAACAACCGTGGCGCTCATTTGAAGTGGAAGAGAGAGATTTTTCATATGCAGCTGGTATGGGCATGCTTTTGTTGATGTTCACGGTAGAAACTGCTCGCAGAGAAGCCAGCAAGCGTTCATTGTGGGCTACTGTACAACAAGGTCATTTCTCTGCAACCACGACCCCTATCCTATTTGTACAAGGATATCCTACACATGCTCATAAAGATGCGATAGAGTTAGCCGCCAGACAAGTTCAAGCTTCGTCATGTCTTTGGCATAGAAGGCTTACAGAACTGGTTTGATACAATCTATCTACAGTTTGGTTTTACGAACATGTATGTAGACGCCTACAGAAACAAACGGATGAAGTATACAAAGCTATACCATTGGCTGAAACCCAGGTGCAGTTAGAGAACCAGACTCTGTGGTAGCTTTATTTTTTGCCTCCCCTTTCAACACCAGAGCCAGCATGGGCACACTATATACATGTACAACTCTATAAACCACCCAGGAGGTTACTCTTCGGTAGTCACGTCAGGCTACGTATCACCGCCTGTATTCATATTCTCCCAGCGCTGGGTACAATGGCCAAATTCTGTATATATTTATTGACATAAGCGAATCTTAGTAGCAAGATCCGGATGAAGAGCAATGCTCCCCTCTATTGGATATTATAATATCTGCTAAAATCTTCTTTGAAAAATGACATCCCCCCAAAACAGGCATCCTAAAGCCACTTGCAGCTTCAAATTAATTTGAGGCTTTTTCGTATACACGAAGCATATTACTGGCTATTGCTGCCTAGAGGGTATGTTCCAAGTGGATTATCTGGTTCCAGATATTTTTTAAAGTCAGGTGGCATAATGATTGTTGACGTGGTCAATGCTCGTACAGGGTACATCAGGATTATAATGTTAAAAGTCGTATCGAAAGCTTCTGCCAAACACTCGTGTTCCAGGCCATTGCGGTCAACAAATGGAATTGCACAGGGTCGTGTCATCTTATGGCCAATTGGCAACACCGATCCAAGTGCATGATCGAGAGTAATTACGGTCTCTGTAGGGCTTCCGAATTGCTGAACGAATGCCGGAGATGGTTCTATACGCCGAACTGTAGCGTAAGCACCAACGCCTTCGGCATACTGAATTGGCTCCAATACGTAAACAAGGCACGCTCTGGCATTTGTGCGGGCAAACTCGCGTGCAGACGCATAAATCGATGCACCAAATGTCTTAGCCAGTTTAATAGGGGTTTTAATATCAAAGGCACAGCCAGCGGCCAGCTCTTTATATTTATCTCCCTGGAAAAGTGCGAATCGGGCGAAGTTGTTTGCTTCCCGCTCGAATAGATCAGATGTTTCCGGAGCAAGGGTCTTTTCACAATCTTGGAAAAAATGAAATGCCATCTTGTGGGTGGGGATTTCATGATGCCCAGTCTCATGGAGCTTCAAAAAATTCTTTTTGCTCTCCACGACGGTATGGTCAATATGAATAACTTGTTCGTCTGAGTCGTACAGCCCCAGCACTTTTGACAAAGCAGCCTTAATGCGATGAGCAGCTTCGGCAGTTTTTCCCCGCACATAGGTAATAATGCGGGTCGGCTCGAACATGCTGGTTGGAGCCACCCTTAGCTGTGCAGCAGCAACAATATCTTCGATTGGTGTAGGAAAGCGATCCCATGCTGACGCACGGTCAAGGAGCTTGCGAGCACGCTTCTCAACTGCATAAAGTTCGTCAGGATTAAGGCTGCTATCATCAGGTCTAACCATTAGGTCGCTTTCTGGTACGTATATATTTGAGGTAATCGATCAATTCTGCCTCTTCAGCTTCCGTAAGATTATGGTCAGCGAATGTAGCAAGACGTCCGTGCCTTTGATCCTTACTGCGGCTCTTGGCTGGTGTTATATGGCCTGCCATCTCCATCAGGTGGCCGTAGTCGATTCCATAGACTTCTGAAAGGGCATACAGAATATTCGGTGAAGGCTGCTGAATCTTGTGATTCTCGATCTGGCTGAGATAAGCGTTTGAAACTTCATTTTCTGTCGCTTCCTCGACTTGGCGAAGAGTCATCCGCCTGTCTGCTCGGATAGAGGCAAGGTACTGCCCAAGTGTTACCTTTGCTCCGCTATCTTGTTTCGCATCCTTTGACATCGCGGCTTCCTCCCATGTAACTTTATTATATTATAGATTATTTTGCTTGGCAAAGCAAGCACGCTCTGGATTTGCTTGCTATTCTTAGCACGCTTGTGATATAATGCATTAACACTAATTCAAAGGAGTTTTTGTAATGTCATTTGAAAATAGCGATATCGAAAAGAAGAATACACAGACACCAGTGGAGTCACTGCGGACAGAAGGGAAAGAAGCCTCAGGTGTTGTAATTGACATCTTTGAGCTTGCAGAACGGGGTGAAGGTGTTCCTCACGCCAGCGAGTACCTGGTTCACATTGACGGTGAAAAAGTCACAGTCGATACGCCATGCCCAACAGGTGAATTGCTTCTCAGCAAGGTCGGAAAACGGCCATGTGCCTTCGAGCTTATTGAGGAATTTGTGCATCACGAGAACTGTGTCGTTGAGCCAGACGAAGCGGTCAACTTGCGTAAACATGGCCTCAAGGAATTCATTACCGCCCATAAGGAAATCGTAACCATCTCCATCAACGACGATCCTTATCAAATCGAACGTGGTGAGCGCACTGTGGCAAAAATCCTCTCAAAGGTCGGCCAGACACCAGAGGGATACATCCTGCTGGAAGAGAAGGATGGCCCCCCCATGCCATTGCCTCCTAATCTTCCTGTCACTATCTGCGGCTGCGAAATTTTCCACTCGCAGGTACAGTCAGGGGGGTCATCCTAGTCATGGCGTATCCAAAAGAAGAGACTGAGGAACTCAAGCGTTACTGCAGCAAACTGAGTTTACTCTTAGAGGTTGGCGTAAGCTTCCTGTATATGGAGGGGCTTCGCCTTCCATCTGGATGCGAGCCCTCTGTTTGTGACGGACTGCTCTGCCCGGTGTCGAAAGATGGCTATCCTTCACGACTCTACTTATCTACACAGGTTAAATCCCCATACAGCCGGAACTGGAATGTAAGTAACGTCCGAATTGGAGAAAAAAACTGGTTTGCGTTCTCGTGGAAGGTAGAGCTTACAAACCCAACTCTGGCTCAGTTATTGGTTGCTCACCTAACAGGGTTCACGAAGGAAAAATGAAAACAGAAATCAAGTTTACTGGCGAACTATATGCCGAAATTATCCGTGATTTGACGAGACCGCACCCTTTCGCTGCGGAGCGCATCGGGTTTGTATTCGGGCGCATGGGGTCACTTGGGCAACTGATACTGCTTAACCGCTATCATTCGATACCAGACGAGCAGTACGTAAATGATCCAACAGTTGGAGCGCGTATTGGAAGAGAAGCCATGACATGGGCAATGCAGGCTGTGTATCAAAGTCGTCCGGCTCGTGAAGGCATTTTTCATATCCACCTGCATGGACACAAAGGAGAAACACGGATGAGTAGAGTGGATAGTCACGAGATTCCAAAGCTGCTGCCTGGATTTCAGTCGATGGGCCGCGATGCCGCTCACGGCATCATTATCCTCAGCTTGGATCACGGATCAGGCTGGATTTGGCACCCTGGGAATAAGGAACCTCTCCATACGGATAGCGTCAATATCATAGGTGTTCCCATCGGGGTATTCGAGCAGGAAGGAAAAAGATGAGTACGAATCGGTATTCGCGCCAGTCATTTCTGGGGTCTTCCGCCGAAACCATGGTTTCCCGATGCACCATTGGCATCGCGGGTCTGGGTGGCGGAGGATCGCATATTGTCCAGCAGCTTGCACATATCGGCTTTCAACGTTTCGTCCTCTATGACGATGATGTAGTCCAGGAATCAAATCTTAATCGCTTAATCGGAGCTACTTCCGCCGATGTACTCGCTGAGACGCCTAAGCTCCATCTCGCCAAAATGATGATTTACGGTCTTCAGCCGAAAGCAAGCGTCAGGGGTTTCGCCTGCAAATGGCAGGAAAAGCCAGAGCCACTTCGCGAATGTCAGATCGTATTTGGGTGTGTGGACAGTTACAAAGGCCGTGAAGAACTCGAAATCGCGTGCAGGCGCTACCTTATGCATTATATCGATATCGGAATGGACGTCCATGGAGATGTAAATCCAGTAATAGGGGGCCAGGTGATATTGTCCTCACCCGGAGGCCCGTGCATGAGATGCATGGGCTTTCTAACGGACGGCAAGCTCGCCCAGGAAGCAGCTCTGTACGGCAGTGCTGGTCACCGTCCACAGGTAGTGTGGCCAAACGGCGTTTTGGCATCTACTGCCGTGGGACTAGCTGTTGACCTTGTCACAAACTGGACACAGCAGGGGCGCTCTCACGTTTACCTCGTTTACAATGGGAATGAGGCAACGGTAAAGGAAAGCATTACACTTCGGAATATAAGAATTGGCACATGTTCCCACTTCTCAGCCAGCGACGTTGGAGATCCCATTCTAGGAGAATTATAGTGGTAGTATTCCATAAAAGGCATTTTCAGAGGAATATCAAAATGATTTTGGAATCGCATAGTTATTTCTTCGGCACTGTGTAATTTTTGTACAAGCTTATCACTCACCGTGTGAGACAGAGGGCGTAGATGTTTGCTAATACGATCCGAGAGTTGAAAAAGATCGAGCGGAACAGAGGCAAGTTTTCCATTCCTGTTGATAATGAAGGCTACTTTGACCGCCGTTGCCCTTCTGAGGCTCACCAGGCAGACTTTGAGGTTCTAATAGAGGACTGGAAGCATAAGGTTGGTGACACTCAAGTGTTCTGTCCGGTATGCCGCGAGGAGGCGAAATCAGCCATGTGGAACACTTCGGAGCAGTGTGAGTATATCCGCCAGACGGGAATCAACCACATCCGAGGTATAATCGGCCAAGCGCTTTCTTAGGATGCGCAAGATTTCAATCGTCGGCAACGCCCCGGCTTTATTAATATATCCATGTCCTACAAGCCAGGCACTCCGACGCTGATTATTCCCATCAGTGCTGCCTCAACTCTTCGGGGTAGTGGGTTAGATGGGAAGGATGGTCTGGCAAAATGAAAGCGTCATTGAACGCTTCAGAAGAAGAGATCATCATGGGAACAATCATCGACCATCCTTCCCATCTAACCCACTACCGACCCACTCTTTATTTGCTCAATCGCTCACTGTTACACCAACACATGCTTCTTCTGGCATGCCAGTTCCATCATCTGGGGAAGCAGATGAGATGATGGCTCATGCTGGATGTAGTCCATGTTGGCAATAATCAGCAATTTATGCCTGGCACGCGTGACTGCGACATTGAGCAGATGCATCGCTTCAGATTCCCAGCCACCTCGAAGAAACGGAGCTATCGCAACACCTGGAGATTCTGTCGTGTCGAAAATCAGTGCATCGAACTCCAATCCTTGAAAGGCATGAACTGTCCCTACCCTGCAATATTCACCTAAATCTGTCCCTCTTGATCCTTTCCGCGAATCAGATCTCGCTGCGCAGCGTATGGCGTCACAATGCCAATGCACTCAGCATGTTTGTTGGGGAAATCGGTAAGCACCTGCTTCGCCAGTTTGATCGCAACCTCAGCATGATATTCATTCAAACGGGACCGACCACTTTCTGGCTTTTGTGCCCGCGCCCGCTTAGAGCTACCAGTATCGTAGAGCACAACGGCATGTTCGGGTTCCGGTCCAAATTTAGGTCTGGCCGCCTTCGGGTTGCGATCCTTGAGGAGTCCTCTATAGACTGGTCCACGCACCAGATCACAGATGTCTGAATGCATGCGACCCTGATACGGCAAAAGCACACTATGGTGTGATCCCTGTTCAGCCTGATCGAGTGTATAGCCACCATGTGTAAACACATCACGGCCAAGCCAGTGTTTGACGAGATTATCCTTGAACTTGCAGACGGGTGCAAGCTGAAGCGGATCGCCGACGACAATCACATGTGACCTTGCTCGATTGGCAGCCACGAGTACCGCAGGAGGTGGGGCCATCGATCCCTCATCGACGATCACGACATCCCATTCCTGATTGAGCAAGACCGGATTCACATAAAAGCTCGTGAGTGTCGTACCGACGATCTGCGCTGACTCCACAACCTTGCGTGCAGCCTCACGCTTGGCGTCAACCACTTGCTGATCAAGGTGTGCCAGTGTGTCTTCGATCAAACCAACTTCCCGCCTTCTCTTCTCAATCGCCTGCTTCAGTTCGACTATCCGAGAATTGCCCATCAGCAGTTCACTATCGAGATCAGCCAGTTCTTTGAGAAATACGGCTTTCTCTCGCTCATCGTTCGCTATCCGTGCATCACGCTGCTCAGTCCAGTAGGTGATTGCAAATTCCAGCTCCTTGTGCCGTTGCTCTTCCTGTTCATAGGCATGTTTGGCCTCGGTCAGGCTCTGTTGAATTGAAGCTATTTGCTCAGCAAGTACATTCAGCGGCTCTGTGAGCACCTGAAGCCTGGCATCCAGATCCTTTTCCCATTCTCTCTCAAAGAGCTGGGCCGGGAAGCGATAACACTCTTATATTTACGCAACCGTTCCAATTTCTTGCATTCGGCCTGGTACGGTTTTAACTGACGCTGATAGTCCCGTTGCAACAGTTGAAGTCTGGTAGCACCCGCCCGCCAGCTTGCCAATGCCTGGCTCATACATTGTTTTACTTGCTCGCCCTTTTCCAACAGCGGAATTAATTGTTCCATCATTGGAGCCAGACGGCGGTGCTCATCGACCTCCAGTGTTTCCAGGTCAGTGACAACCCGATTGCGTTGCTGCGAAAGAGTTACTTTCCGTTGCTGCCATGCTCTCTCTCGCTCAGGCAACTCCTCTTGATCCTTAGCAATCTGGTCAAGCACTTCCTCATGCCGATGCTCCAGGCGTGCGATTTCTTCACACGGGTGTTGAATGTAGTCAGCGACGATCAATGGCATCGTCACATTGCGGTAAGGATCAGTCTCCAGTTCAGCCAGATGAGGATCGCCGTAACGAACAACGCACTGGTCATCCAGCCAATGTTCCAGACCATGCTTGCGCATGAAGCCCGTCAAACGAATGATCGCATTATCAATCGCGATGTTCGTGTGCGAGGTAATCAACACACGGCTCTTATAGAGCAAGGCATGGAGCATTGCGATAGCTGCCAGCACATCAGTCTTGCCAGTGCCTGGAGGTCCAAGGATCATGAGTAGTTCACTCCCTAGCGCTCGCTGGATCGCCAGGCGCTGTGCGTTATCCGGAGTGAAGACATCGGCAATCGTTTCGACCAGATGAGGTGCAGCAACCACATCTGGGCAATCCAGGTATCCAAAGAGCTTGAGTCCGAGCTGGGCAGAGGAAGCCAGAGAATTGAGCGCATCTTTCATCTTGCGCAGAAGAAATGCGCGATCTACGGCAAGCTGCGCAGATGCAAGTGTCCTTTCTGGCAAACGCTGGACAACCGTGATCGTAACCGTCAGATCCTTCGTACAAGAAAGCTCGACAGGCAGCGGGTGAACAAAATCTGAACTGCTCAACTGCAAGTCCGTACCATCAGGCAGTTCCCATGAGGACTCTTCGACAAGCGAGAAGGCATAACGATAGCAACGATGCTGTTCGTAGACCAACTGCCCATCGGCGATGGCATATCGCTTGCTCCCCCGAGAGAGGGCAATCGCTTTCTCCAGTGCTGCCTCGATACCCGGACGAGGATCATAGCATGATTGAAATGACTTTGATATCCCAGTCATAAGGAGATTCCTTCTCAAGAGGCGGATATTGGGAGCAATACCCATCATAAAGTAACAACAGGAAACCCAACACACCGAAGAAGTGTATTCAGTTCGTTGGGTTTCAATACGACAATATCAGGGAAAGTTTGGCGCGGGACTCACCCAAGCGTTGCGCGACCGGAATAACGGATGTGAAGGCTCTTGTGAAGTGCTCTCACGGTTTCTGTAGCGCTGTTTACAGGCACATCTCGCGTCACATAAGTTTTTCTTCACTCACACGGCTCTACATGCTGCTCTGTACCACACTCAGGTTGGTCCTGCGCAAAGCGTTCCCTAAAATCGCATATAAGGATGCCATTACATCGAATCTAGCGAATGTAGTGATGTAGTATTACCTCAATACGATTGTGTCCGAGAGCCAGTGTCACCTGTTTAGCTGCATTACGATCATAATCTTTGCGCTTAAGTCGTCCTTCCACTGGTGGCAAATCGCGACCAGATGCGTGATAGAGGTAAAGTGCCTGAGCAAATTCCCGACGATAACTATGCACATCGAGATGTTTGGGAATACGCGGAAAGACGATATCATCGTCGGCGAGGCTCTCTTTCGCTGTGAGCACAGCCTGTTCATGCCCGGCCAGCACCGGCACTGTTCGCATTTTGCCACCTTTCCCATTCCAAACTTTCACCACTGTTTGACTGTAATACAAAGACCCTGAATCTGGCTCGTGTTCAAGGATATCGCCTGCACGTAACATTTTGAGTTCATCGCGACGCAGGCCCGTCGCCTTGAGAAAGTTTATCAGCTTCGGCCAATTCTCTGGATTGAAATGCCTATCATGTGCTTTCTCCCCTCGTGATCGGGTGATGGCTGATCTGGCGCGTTTAGGAAGCTGGATCTCCTCCATCAGCGTGCGGTCGCCGAAAACCATGCGTAGCGCGGCACGAATCACTCGCAGGGTATAGGGACTCTTCCCTTCATCCAGCCTGGCCTGGAGAAATTCAGCCGAGAGGTCGCGAATACGCTCATCAAGATCCTCGATCCGCTTGATCCCATAGGTATCTCGGACCCAGTTCACGAAGTTGAGCGCATGTTCCTGATAGACTGATCTGGTCTTATAGGAGTGGATCTTGCCTGTCGTAAATGCCCAGGTACTCTGATGCGCCGTATGTGCAATCTCTTTGGCTCTGCCGCGACTCTGGTCCAGCGCCATACAGGCATCCAGCCGATCCATTACCTCTTTGATAAGGCTTTTGCGATGTGTTGCCAATGTGCGTCTCCCCTTTCCGTAAGGTGTTCATTGTCGATTCTCTGTACTCCGAAGACAACAGTTATGGTTCAGTCCTTGCGTCATGCAGCGTTGGCAGAACCAACGTGGCGCATACACGGCCATACGCTCCTCACCTTTTTTGTCTTTATCTTCCTAGGAGAAACTCGCAAGCTCGTAGCTTCACAGAAAGGACTTGAAAGGTGTATCTGACCTTTTGTGTATGCATCACGTGCTCAGACGCATATGCATTTTCTGTCACTCCAAGTCTACCCAACGGAGACGGGTTGGAACCTGACAACGACCGGGAAGGAAAACTGAAAAAGGGTCATCTGACATGGTCTCCGGCGGATTGGCGGGCAGATGAAAAGACATGAGAGCTGTTTATAGCAAATAAGACATTGAAGAAGAACAAAGAGAAGAGCTGAAGATCAGACATAATAAGATGTGCTATAATTTGTGTACCTTACCTCAAGAAGCAGGAGTACTGGACATCTCTTGTCAAGAGATAGACAGACAATATTGCGTCTCATACCATAATAATGCAAAAGGAACACTCATGCAGACATGCTCCAGAGGTTTTTTCTGAGCTAGCACAAAGCTGGATTGATTGGGCAATCTATTCAAGCTCTGGAGTAGATGATCAATTGGTACCAATCGAGCGAGAAGAAGCGCGGTGGAATTGTCCGTGGCCCCTATCGGGAAGATGAACGAGACTCCATTATGCGCCTAGTTGGGCATGTGGTAATGATAAGTATCGAGACAATGAAGGCAGGAGCTGGCTACGCAAGGTGACACAGGAAGAGGGGTCGGATGAGATGGGAGAGGGATCTCGTGCTTCGTGACCAGCGGATGAATAGCCAACAGGATGTGATAGCAGAGAAAGTATTGCGATGACAGCATCACAGAGGAAGCCACTTCAACTCTTCTACTCCTATGCTCAGCAGGATAAATCATGGCGAAAGAAGCTGGAAACGCACTTGAGTCTCCTGAGACGGCAGGGCCTCATTGCTGAGTGGCATCAACAGAAGATTCTCGCCGGTTCGCAACGAATGCAAGAGATAGATCAGCATCTCACAGCTGCTGATCTCATCCTTCTGCTCATTAGCCCAGACTTTATCGCCTCAGACTACTGTTACAGTGTCGAGATGGCACGAGCAATGGAGCGACACCAATCAGGAGAAGCACATGTGATCCCAATTCTGTTGCGTCCTGCGGATTGGCAACAAACTCCCTTCGGGCAAATCCAAGTCCTTCCAAAAAATACCAAGCCTCTGTCTCGCTGGTCAGATCGTGATGAAGCATTGTTAGATGTTGTCAATGAGATCAGGAATGTGATCAAGGAACTCGCCCCTGCTCCTTCTGTGACACACCCATCATCTGTGGGCACCAGCCCAACAGGCCAGAAATCTCCCGAACGTGCTCGCCATGCTGAGCAGCCCACCAGTTATATTCCCTTTCCGCGTAACCCTTTGTTCCAACCTCGTCCAGGTGAGTTTGAGCGCCTGGAAACCCTGCTGTTTGGCTCTGGAACTGTACAACAACCTGCTCGTCTCGGCCTGGTCGGAGTGACCGGCATGGGTGGTGTCGGCAAAACACAACTGGCTGTAGAACTGGCCTATCGCTGTCTGGATCAGCAACGCTTCCCTGGTGGAATCTTCTGGATGCCTGCTACCGGAACCACCGTGTTCGAGTGGCACCGACCATTAGCAGATTTGGCCTTCCAGACAGGATATCTGCCCCCTGACGATGATATCTCCAGTCCCGAAAATGAAGCGCGACGGGCCAGGCATCTCTGTCGCTATCTTGCCAATCACGCTGATGCCCTCTTGATCCTCGATAACGTCGAAGATCCCTCCCTGGTGACCTCACTGCTTCCAGCTCTCGCTGGCAGTGAGATGCGATGTGCTCTTCTCTATACCTCACGCAATACACTTGCACCACCTGGAGTTACGGCCTATCCCGTTGAACAGTTGCCAGAAGAGGCGGCGCTACGCTTGCTGTTGGAAACCACCAGACCTTCGCTTCTCCAAGAAACGCTGTCGGGAAGTCAGGATGCTGAGGCCAGATGCGGCTCGTGTCATCTGCCAACGGGTGGGATATTTGCCTCTGGCTCTGGTTCATCTGCGTGGACTGTTGGCACGGGATCGGCAGGTAACTCTTGTACGCCTCATGGAGGGACTCCAGCAACGTGGGGCCTTGAATCTTGCCAAAACACGGCAGGGGGATGCGGCTCCGCTCTTTGAAACCTTTCGCTGGAGTTGGGAGAAGGTACAGGATGAGGAAGCACAGCGTCTCTTCAAGCTGGCCTCGTATTTTCCAGAGGCAACCCCTATTCCTCTCTGGTTACTAGGGCTTGCCGCTGGCTGGGGGAACACGGTGACATCCTGGAGCCACTGGGAGAGGCCCGTATACACTTGCAGGAGTTGAGTTTGCTGGAAGAGCTGTCAGGGGAGCAGGTACGACTCCATCCTCTGGTGCGTGAGTTTGGGCAACGATTGGTGACTGAGGATGGAGAGAGGGGAACAGCACTATTGCAAGAGGCTGGAGAGCGATTGGTCGCCGAATGCACTAATCTGAAACGGTTAGAACAGCGTGCGTTGCGTCTTGGCTACTGGCAGTGCCTGGAACAAGTCCGTGCTATCAGAGAGTATGTGACATTGCTGAACAGACCTGGTCAAGCGGAGCAGATTGGCAGAATCGAGCGCTGGTTGGATCGGGAAAGTTACCTGCTCGGCGATGAGCAATGGTGGCCAGAAAGGTTGCCTGGCTTATTCCATCAACAAATCATCAATTGCTCCGTGGAAGAAGAGTACCCATTACCTGCAAGTAAAGCTTCCTCTGTGCCCTGGCTCCAACAGATAGGATCAGTAAAGAAAGGGAACTTTTTCCTCCTACAGAGTATTTGCTGGACATGCCAACTTTGTCAATAATGTAACCTTCTCGCCCAATGGACGCTTTATTCTTACAGGCTCCGACGACTGTACTGCTCGACTTTGGGAAACCAGTACAGGCCGATTACTCTACACGTTGGTAGGCCACACAGCCCCTATAAGATGCATAGCTTTCTCGTCTAATGGATGCTTTATTCTTACAGGCTCCGACGACTGTACTGCTCGACTTTGGAAAACCAGTACAGGCCAGTTACTCCACACATTGGTGGGTCATGCAGCTTCTATAAGATGCGTAGCCTTCTCATGTGACGGTCTCCTCATTCTTACCGGCTCCGATGATGGGGATGTGCGACGTTGGGAGACCAATACTGGTCAATTATCTCAACAGGAGCATTGGACTGACGGAAATACTGTGATCTTCTCACCTGATGGCCTCCTTATCCTTACTCACTCTAACGACAATGGTATTCAGCTTTGGGAGACCAATAGTGGTCAACTCATGCAAACGCTGGCAGGCTATACGAGTGAGATAAGATGTATAGCTCTCTCACCGGATGGGCACCTTTTCCTCACAGGGTCTCGTGACCAGAGTGTCAGACTTTGGGAAACGAGCAGTGGACAAGAACTTCACAGGAGATGGGAGCACTGGAGCGATGTGATAAGTGTATGTTTCTCGCCAGATGGGCACTTTTTTCTTACCGGCTCCGCTGATTGGACCGCCCTGCTCTACGAGACAAGCGGCGGTCGGCTCCTAGAAACTTTGCAGGGCCATACAGGGAGAGTAAGAAGCGTGACCTTCTCACCAAATAGCCGTTTGCTTCTTACTGGTGCTGAAGATCGTACAGCTCGACTTTGGGAAGTCGATGGAAGCCACTCGCTTAGCAGAGCAGAGAGTCAGACTGGAGAAGGCCATACTGGCTGGGTAAGAAACATTACCTTCTCACCAGATGGAAGGCAACTCCTCACCGGTTCCGATGACGCAAATGCCAGACTCTGGGATGTTCGCAGCAATCGACTACGCCGAACTTTTAAGGGTCACATGAGTAGAGTATGGAGTACAGGCTTCTCACCGGATAGACGCTTGATCCTCACTGGCTCCGATGATTGGACCGCTAAGCTCTGGGAAACTAGCACTGGTCGGCTGTTGCGAACACTCATAGGTCACATGGGTGGAGTGAGAAGCGTAGCTTTCTCACCGGATGGACGATTGATCCTTACTGGCTCCGATGATTGGACCGCTCAACTCTGGGAAACTAGCACTGGCCGACCGCTACAAACACTCAAGAGCCATACAGATGGAGTGAGAAGTGTAGCCTTCTCACCGAATGGACGCTTAATCCTCACTGGCTCCGCAGATCGTACAGTTAAACTCTGGGAAGCCAGCACCGGTCGGCTGCTACAAACGCTCATGGGTCATACAAACGGGGTGAGCCACAGTACTTTTTCTCCTGATGGGAAGCTTTTTCTTACTGCTTCTAGGGACGGAACAGCCCGCTTATGGGAGTCAAGTAGTGGAAACCTAATTCACGTTCTAGAAGGACACATCCAGTGGGTAAACGGTGAGGATTGGTTCAGCAATGTTACCTTCTCACCAGACGGTCGCCTAATAGTCGTCTGTGATGGTCGCGGCTGGGTTTTCTTCTGGAAGATACACCCTCTCTCTGAGGTCCGCTTGATAGGGTTATATATAGCATATGAAATTGGAGCTATACACTGGCAGAAAACTTCACATGTAATACTAGCAGATATAGGAGGAATAGCGGGTCTTCTTCATTTCTATCATCTCCAACTTCATGGGATGCAGTAGTCAGTTGAGCAGCTAGAGGGAACAATATCACCCCCTTCATCTACACCCAGACCAGTTTCTCCTCTGAAAGTTGCTACTTGTACATCGGATTTTTGTCGTGGCTCTAGATCAGCTCATCTGATGCCCCTTACATGCAACCTCTTTGACTTTGTCACGACTCTGCCCTTGTGCCATACAGACATTCAAGCAGTTCAGCGCCTCCTTCATAAGTCTTTTGTAATATTTTGTCAGTTTTATCCCTTATTTTATAGATAATACCCTTAAATGCCCTTTCAATGCACTCCGGAGACAACAGTTGTGGTTCAGTCCTTGCGTGATGCAACGTTGGGGTAGTTCCAACGTGGCGCATACGAGGCCACACTTTCCTGACCTTTTTTTGTCTTCTTTCAGTTTGAGACTGTTTAGAACTCCACGCTCTCGCGTATATTTCTAACTGCCTGAGCCTGTATCTCTATGGCTATAAGACAAACGAGGAGAGGCAACCAACCTACAAGGGGACACATTCCGAGAAGGCACAATAGGGATGCTCTGTCACTGATGTACCTACAAAGCTGAGAGACCAATTCGTCCCAACATCTCAGAAACTGCTGAGTTTTCCAGGCACTCCCAGGTGAAATGCAAACCAATCCGTTCAGGTGGATCAGACCACGCTCAGAGGTGAGCCACTCCCCTCAGAGAAACAGAAAACTGTTGCTGGTTAGAGGCGAACCCGTTTCAGATCTTGTGGGAATATCCGTCGCTGGACAACCCACTTGATCCCTACCGAAGTAGGAAGAGTGCTACGCAATTGTTGCAGCGCCCTCTTGCAACTCCCAGGCGAAACGATACCCGACCTTTCCAGGTGAAACTCGCTGGCTCCGCAGATTCACGGAAGGGATTATGAAAGGTGTACCTGACCTTTTGCACTGAACTGTCCCAATACCATGAGCATGGTTTGTTAGAGTTAGCGATGGTTTCATCTACGACGATACACCACGCCCTTGCGTACCAGCCAAGCTGGGAATGGAATACATAGCGTGCCAGGACGCATATGTAGCTTATATCACTCCGAGTATACCCAATGGAGACAGGTTAAAACCTGAAAAAGACCGGGAAGGAAAACTGAAAAGTGTCAACTTACACGCTTCTCCAACGACCTGGCAAGCAGAAATGACTGTACCTTGCCAAGTCACCTGCCACTTCGCCATAAATCTCCTGATAGCGGCATAGGTATTTCCGAAAGGTAAGAGGACTGAACTTTTCTTTCAACATGTAACACCAAAAATAAAAAAACTGATAGACACAGATGGCTGTTTCCGCCAAGCAAGGAAGAGTCTGTGAGAGAATACTCCACGACAAACTCTTCTTTAAAGAACAAACTATGTGGCGATTACACATGCATCACATTTCTCGCAAGTCTCACCATCCCATCTGCTCTCTCAGACTGAGAAAGCGAAAGTTGCCAATGATGATGTGATCATGCATGTCTATTTCGAGCAATTTCCCTGCTTCGACTAGTTGTCTAGTCATCTCTACATCCTCAAGGCTGGCATCTATCGATCCTGATGGATGGTTGTGAAAAACGATGATCCCTGCGCATTTGCGGGTAATGGCAGGCCGAAACACTTCTGCAATACGTACGACCGAGCTGTTTAATGTTCCCTGGTAGAGTACCTGGTTAGCAACGACCTGATTTTTGGTATCAAGTACAAGGACCCTGAACTGCTCATGGTTGAGATGGGCCATCTCGGCCATCACGACATTCGCAGCGTCTGCAGCACACCTGATCTGGCATTTTTTCTCAGCAGGCTGTGTAGCCAGACGTTTGGCCAGTTCAAGCACGGCTTGCAACTGCACGGCTTTCGCTGGACTGAAGTGATAATCCTGGCAGAATTCACCCAGATCAGCACGTATAATTCCACCCAGGCCACCACAATCAGCAAGCAATGTTGCAACCTGCCTTGAGATATCACTGCTAGTGGAGCCTGTTTGCAGAATAAGCGTGAGGAGTTCCTCATTTGAGAACGTTGAGGAACCGTAGTGCAACAGGCGTTCGCGTAACTGTTTCATTGATGTCATCCTTTTTCTCACAAAAAAGCAGCCTGGAATGCCACTCAATATGGCATTCCAGGCTGCTTGCAGTTTTATCTTGTTTTCCCTATCAGAGGACACTCTGGACGAGGATTACTTCTCCTGGTTTCTCTGAAGTATCTTTGGAGGTGACTTATACTATGCTTGAAGATGACTCCGTTATTTCCCAGAGGCTCACTCACAATCCAGATGAGGATCCCTTCAGGGCAGAGTTTGTCTGTGCTCGATGCAGAAATTTCACCTTCAACCGTGTTTTGCATCCCCTTTCTGTCAACTCTGTATGATAGAAATATAGAAATGGTATGCTTTACCAACGATGGGAAACATGGTATGATTGAGCGCGGACAGAACAATACTGTGTGCGCCACATCCAGAGTCGTCAGGCTCTTTTGTTCGGAAAGCAGGTCAATCTCAAGGTGCCTTTTATTCTCCTGGACCTTCACCGCATCGCCGATAGCAGAGGCTTTCCGGGAGGGGGACCAGTGCGGCTTTTACCTCCTCCAATGTGGACAGAGGAACTGTAGACACTTCGATCAGTGGGGAGAATTTCGGCTGCTGAAGCGCTGCTGCAACGCGTTGCGCATAGCGAGGGTAGGAAACTGTCCAGCTATACAGTGCCTCCGAGAGGCCGCTTTGTCGTCTGGCTTCGTGCTCTGGACCCCAAAGGCCGTTCCATGCTGCACTATCCAAAGAGGCAACTATACCAGGGGCAACGGGTGAGCGGAGGAACTCTAACTTCGTACCCCATAAATGTAGAGGAATGTCTCCAATAATGGCACGCACTGTACTTATGATCTCATGAACCAGCATGGGATCACGCCCGCACAGGCTCCCAATGCCCACCCGGAACGCGCTCTCCTGTTGCTCCTGCTCTTCATCAGTGCAGCCCATGTCCAGGTAAGTTTCATGCATCTCATGAAGCAGAGGGGCCAGTGCCTGGGCATGCAGTGCATATTCTTCAGGATGCCAACCTTGAAGAGTCGGGCACCACACAAGCGGAATGTGCTGGTAGCAGGACCAGAAAAGGTGGGCCATATCCGAGGTATAGCGTTGCCGTCGCTGCACTTCCGTTATCCCTGGATACACAAGAGTTCCATCCTCGCTCAGGTTCACACAGCAAAGGTCAAATGTGGCAGCCCACAGCGGTCGCCATTTCAACAACCAGCTCACATAGTGGTCAGAAGAAAACCGATAGGTACCGCCCCAACGAAGCGTTGCCACCAGCCCTCCGCAATCAGCTCCCCTTGCTACGACGTGCGTCGGCAAGGGAGGAGTACGCAAGCGGTAAGCACCTTTTTTCCCCGATTGTGCCACCGTCCAACCGGCAGCAGAGACGAGCACGGGAACGGCTGGCATATATGGTCGAATTTCGTTGCGCGTGACGGTATAATACAAGTCCGTCATAGCCTCTTCCTTCTTTCAAAAAGATAAGAAATCAAGAATACAGGGATCGTCGATGGAAATGATCTAGTAGGAGCTGCCGGAGCGTGGAAGTGCACATCAGTGGGTTGCTGACGAGAATCCACTGATGCATCGTCTCCGTGTTGTGTCACAACGCAAGGAATCTCGCAAGCACACAACAGAAGTGCCAGGTGCATTTTGAACGCACTCAGCTCTCTCAGTCCGTTTATCATATCGAGTAGGCGTCAGGCTCCCATTTCTCGCAGCACTTGCCGTGGATCTCCTAACACCTTCACGCGGTTCTGGTCAGGTTGATAGCCACTGAGGATGTCCACCGCTTCCTCTTTCGTCCATCCTACGTCCAGCAGTCGTCGCCACTGGGCCAGAAACACTTTCTGTTTTCTAGCCCAGTCCCCAAACCACTCTTGATCATCGGGGTGTACAATGATTTCACTGGTCTCTTCCTGCTCATCCCAACCAATCTCAGCCAGATGGCGGCGTGCCGCACGCTCGACATCATCGCGTGACTTCCAATCAGCAAACATAGAAATGCCTACAGGTTCAGGACGGTCATGTATATGTCCATATACCCAATCGTTCCCATTGCGCCAGACGATAATGATCAGACCACGAAAGCACAGGCACAGAGGTTTGTAGCTATCGCGAAAACGCTCACGAATCTTCTCCAAACAAGCGGCATCGGCTGCCTCCTGCGTCGCGCCACGACCTGATACCATCCGTCCTCCCTTCACACCCCATTTGAATGCGGTACGAAATTGCTCTGGACCTGGCGCGTTTTTCTGCCGTTTCACACGCCCTCGATCAAACACATCAGTAATTTTCATGATTTATCTCTTTCTCGTGATTGTGTCTTAAGCTGGGCAAAAGAAAAGAATCTGGACCGTTTGCGATCCAGACTCTCGCGTCCCAGCTCGTAATAACCTATTGATTTGTACTCTCTAGCCGTAGAATGCTCCTATTTACGCTCAGTTCTTTCCCGCTCGCGTATGTGTCGCTCAACACTCGCACGAAAAGCAGTTGGGTGGATCTTCCGTTGAAATTGTTGGTAGATGCCGTACATGTCCCTTGCCCTCTGCAGGTACCTGGCCTCCTCCTCGGTCAACGGTTGCTGCTGCGCTTCCTTTTCCAGGAGTGGTTGCACTTCGGCAGTGATGGTCGCAAGTTTCGCATTGACTGGGGACAGCATTTCTGCCCACGTCAAGTTAAGCCACGTGCGGCACTGGTTTACCGCATTGATCTGAGCCTGACGCAAAGCCTCGTCTTGAACACGCTTTGCCTGGCGTTCCAATTTATCCAATAGTGTTGCAACTGTGTCTTTTTTCATTCGCCTATCTCCTTTTCTGTTGTATTACTGGTCAATGCTTGTGCTGTTTTTAAATCCTTACCACCTGTTGTCTGGCCCGGTTCGAGCAGGTGCAACCAGCGTTTGGCTTGCGCTTGTGCTGATTGAGAGGAACAGGTCAGACATGGCTCTTCCAATGAGGACCCAGCACAAGTACAACCCTCGTCGAGTTCGAGCCAGTCAACCAAACACTTCGTGAGGAGGGCCAACGTCAATGCGAGATCCTGGGCTTCGGGGGAGGAGAGCAGCACAACCACATCTCCAAGCACGTTGTGTACCTGCTCCTGAACCTGCCTGATATCCTGGAGCGCCATGTCGATAGCTCGATCACAGCGTGCCACCTGCTCGGATGCTGCTTCTGTCCCATCATCGCTGCGTGCCTGCTCCAGATGACGCGTTGTTTCTGTGAATATGGCAAGTTGCTCGGAGAGCAGAGGCAGAATCGAAGTGCCTATCCGGCTATCGTTGCGAAGCGCCATCGCTCGTGTAACACTTTCTGTTACCTCAGGAAGTTCAAAGCAGTTCGGCGTCTCCCAGCTCCCCTCAATCAATTGCCACACAGCTCCCGACTGATCCCGGTCTTTGCGTTCAGTCGTATACATGAGTTTTTCTCCTTGTTCTGTATGATGATGTGGGGAACTGCCAGACTGACGGCACTGACAACTGACGGCCCCACCTATTCGATGTAGATCCAACCATCACAGCAACTACGCTGTGGGTGTCTTTCTCTCCTGCGCAGACATCACCATGCTGGTATACTGCACCTCGCTCATCGGCTTGAGCACACCGGGCTTGCCCAATTCAATGACCGAGAAGATGACCTGCGGCGTCTCAATGCGCTCAAGCGCTTCCACCAGGTAGCGCACAGGAAAGATGAGATGGCGCTTGGGTCCCGTCACTTCGGCGGTCACCGTACTGATGTGATTGCCCATATCGGCATCGTCGGCCTCTACCATGAGCGATCCAACAGTGGAACCATTGCCGGACGGATTGAACGTCACGCGGGCCGTCTTGAACTCGTCCCTGGCGAAGAGCGAGGCACGTCCCACCGCTGCGACAAACTGCCTGGTTTCAATAACGGCGCGGGTCGCAAAGTCTCTGGGAATGGAGCGCTGATATGGAGGGTAGGTGCCAGAGATGAGCCGTGACACGAAGTTGATGCGTTCCCCCTGTTCGCAGTGAAACACGACCTGATTTTGCTGCGGCGTCACCACGACCTGCACCTCTCCCTGCATGGGAAGAACACGTGCCAGTTCCATTAAGTTACGGGCTGGCACCAGTACGGGAGGCAATGGCTCACCAGTTCCCGGCAACGGGGCAATCCGCTCGGCGAGACGGAAGGTATTCGCCGCCGCAAATGTCAGCGTTCCCCCTCCGATCTGCATGAAGACCGCTGTCAACACAGGTTTTAAATCATTGGTATCGGCTGCAAAAGCGACCTGTTCGACCATTCTCTTGAGTAGACCTGCCTCAACGATGCAGGGCGTTCCCTGCTGATTTTCCTCAATGCCTGGTATGATTGGGAACTCTCTGGGATCTTGCCCACGAATGTTGGAGACGCTGCCAGCGCATTGCATATGCAGTGTCTGCGATCCCTTCGCAATGGAGAGCGTCATCGTCCCCTTCGGCATCAGGCTCACCATTTTTGTCAACAACTCGGCAGGTATGGCAGTCGTTCCCTCTCCTTCAATCTGGGCATCAACCCAGACCTGAATGCCAATCTCCAGATTTGTGGACGAGATGCGTAGCCGCCCTTGATCTGTCGAAAGCAGAATGCATGCGAGGATAGGTTTCGTGCTATGCGCCAGTACGGCCCGGCTCACCATCGATAACCCATGCGCGAGATCGGATTGCTTGCATGTGAGCTTGAGGGCAGTATCGTCCAGTGTGACAGAAGAGGTCAGTGGAATAGCGGTGATCGAAGGAACGAATGGTGCGATAGTCATGATAGGGACTGTCCTTTCTTGATAAAAACACAAAACAGGAAATGCCAGCACAGGGTACGTGCTGGCAAACGTTGCTATACAAAGTTGGCCCATGTGCAAACAGCAGCATCAGGCACTTGCGGACATGCAGGTAAGAGCAGTAATCAGGCGCGTCGTCTGCCGGGATCGTACATACAAGAAAAATGATGGTGGTGAGTCGTCTGGTTTGTTTAGCGGGGACGGAAAAACGATGGCTTGCAACCAAGCACTCTTGCGAGTGCCTCCGGCGTGGTGTAGTGGGATCTCTTTGTTCCAGCGGGCAAGTCAAGGTAGGTCGCGAACTTCTTCAAGTTCCCAGTGATGAGGAGCCGGTAGAGGTAATCAGCCCCCTCTATTGCCATTGCCGCATTGATTGTCATTGACTGGGCATTAGCGGCCAGCAGCTCTGCGCAGGAGAGGCGCTGATCTGCACGCTCCTCTGGTCGTGGTTCACGTAAGTTGGGTTCTTGCAGGAGTGGTGATGGAAGCAAGCTACAACGTGGCAACGCTCCGAGGGCGAACGCGGATGTGAGCGTCTGTACATTGGTTGTGCTTCCGAGCAGCACTTGCCCGTAATCCAGGCCGTTGCCCAGGTCAAGCCACCAGATACGCGAAACACCTATGCTATTGTTGTACGAAGGCCGCTCGTTTTTTTGCAGGGCAGTATGAAGGGCAATGCGTGCAGTCGCGTTGTCAACGCAACCCACCAGAACGGTGAGTGTATTCCAATCCGCAACCGCCATATCCGGCGAGAACGCGGAGGGAATGCATCCGATCTCTATGCCGAAATCTCGTGTATAGCGTTCAGCCAGGGCTTCAGCCTTATATCTCCCGATCTCGGCAGGGCAGAAGTTTTGCCGTGGGATATTTCCGGCTTCGATGGTGTCCGGATCGATAAATGTCAGCGAGGCATCTTTTCCTGCATTACGCAGTAAGACAATCATGCACGCCACATGCCGGGCCAGGAAGCTTCCTGTTCCCCCTAATCCGATCAGCACGATCTTGAGATGCTCTGTCTGAAAAGGGAGAACTGGTAACGCCTGAGCATAGCCCAGATCAAGCTCCATAGGACGCATCCTCCATTCTTTCGATGTTGTGTTGTGGCCCAGCGTCGCGCAACCGGTCTCGCACGACACAATCCGTGATGCCCCAGGGTAGCGAGAGCACCATTGATGCAGGGATCTCCCAGAAATGTCCGTAAATGCCGATCCGCATGCGGAATCTCTGGGATGTCGCCGAACTTCGTCCTACGACACCATACAACCGGAAGCCTTGTTCGTCTGCCGTATCGGTCCTGGAGAAAAAAGCGGACATCTTATTATGGCTATGGATTTCCATCAGCGTATTGGCGTAGAGCGAGGGATCAAGCGCCTCTACGACAGGTGAGACACGCATAGCCTGCTGATCCTGGAGCGGAACGGTCAACTGCCAGCCTCGTCGGGTGTCCCAGGTGAGATAGAACAGGATCTCCAGGAGATCACCGTCTGGTGTACGAGCCTCGTACGCAAGCCTGAGCATCTCGGATACCAGCCAGACATCAACTGGTGGGTAGGTCAGGTGCACATAGGGTTCGATCGGGTAGAGTCCGCTGATAGCGCAGGGAGCCACCGGGATAAGCGCCTCCAGCCCTTCTCGCCTGGCCCACGCGAAGACGCCATTCTGTGCGATCACGTAGCCACGCGGCCAGGGAATTGGTGGCAGCACCGGTTGCTCCATGAGCATATGCCCGACCAGTTTTAAAGAAGGGATTCTCATCATTCGCTTCCTCTCTTGAGTAAGTAGTGGTCAACAACGTCATTGAGGGTGCGCAGTTCTTTGCTTCGCGTCAAGTACCGCTGGCCGCCGATATATGGCGTCAGGTCCTGTACCGGATAGTGACTTTGCATTAGATTGTGCCAGAGCAACCAGTTGACGTCGCACATCCTCGGCGAAGGCTTGTGATTTTCCGTGTGCCATATCTGCGTTAAATGGGGAGTCGATAAAGAGCCGCCAGACCTCGTCGAGAGTCTTGCACCCCGCCATCGGTGGGCGGTTGCTGCCAAAGCAGATATGCCCGTCGGGATAGACATTGGGAAATGGGGCATGAAAGAGTTGTGCCGACGGATCGCAGGTTCTTTCTTGCAGTGCCCAGACATAATAGGTTGAGTTTACTCCCGCAAACACCAAAGCTGGCAGCATGGGCGCAACGATCAGGGGTTCGGCGGAATTCTGTGTCGAGAGGCGGATTTCCTGCTTGCCTGGCGGAATGAATTTCACGATAAAGGTGCCCGCTGGCCCGCTTCCCCAACGTACCACGCCCTCCGGTAGCCACCCACTGTCCACCGACTCCTCAACAAAGGCTGCTCGTAATGTCTGAGTAGAGACGCCTTTGCAGACGACCTCCGCGCCGCGATGATGGTACAGTATGTATTGCCCTCGCGTGAAGAGCAGAGCTGCCTCATACTGAGCATGCTCGGCCAGGTGCCTGATGAGCGCACTCGCCGCAGACTCTTTGCACTCGGTTTCCTCTAGTTCGTTATCTGCGATCTGTTCCATAAGTCTATTACCTTTCTCAAATGCTGCAGATCGGCAGCGAGCCATTTCGCCAGCACGTCGGTCTGTTCAGTCATGATTTGTGCCTCTGTCCAGTGCCGGGCGAGCAGGGCAACATCCTCCAGATCCCAGAACATGTCCTCGCACAGTATCTCGTCTGTGGGATCAAGAAACGCGTTCCCGGTCGAATGGTCGATCATGCGCATCGCCGTTGGCAGATAACGTAGTGGCTCCTCTTCTGACTGGCAGAGTTCGTCCATTTGGTCCAGCGAAACGCTCCCCGTACGCCTGACCTGACCCAGTATCTCCAGGACCTCAGTCCCAAGTTCCTCCACACCTACCTCATCGCAGGGTTCAACAAGCAGGAGCAGCATCTGCCATCCTGGCTCGAAGTCTGAGAATGGACGCTCCCAGCGGTCGATCCCATAGGCATAGAGCGGGATCGTTGAGAGTCGCTCGCCCTCGTCTGCACACATCAGAAGATGGTCAAGAGCAAACGGGAAGAGCTTGTCGTCGATGAACTTGATACAGTTGAGTTCCACCTCGCTGTACGTGTTCTTATCTTCTGGTAGCAGTTTGTCTTGATCCTTTGTCCAATCGGTGGGAAGTTTCGTCGGGAAGTATTTCTGGTGGATTGCTAGCAACTGGATCGTTTCCCAACGCTGACGCAGATAGGTATCCGCGTCATGATAGTTGGTTGGGAGTTGATAGCGGTACAAACGCTGCAACGATGTAATATCGTAGGGCATATGTGTATGTCCTTCTTTGCTTGCGAGATTGGCAGCTATGACATAGCCCCAGGATGAGTGTGTCAACGCCATCTCCCTGGGGCCAACTCTGTCATAGCATCTTTGGTTGTTTAGAGGCCATGCGGGACATCGGAACCGACGACGGCAGGAGCAGCAGTGAGCACACGCAACGCTTCCATGATGTGGCGCTCTTCCGCCACACCACACTTGATCGCCTCATCGATACGTGGCTGGATCGCGAGTAGCACTGATAAGTCGAGCACCCTCCGTGCCTCCAGCATATGCATCTCGCAGGCCAGTTCCATTGCCGGATTGATCGATGGAGAAGCATCCAACAGCAGTTGCAGCACTCGCGTGTGCCCCTTTGGGTCCTGGTTGTTTCACCAGCGTGATATAGGGCTGATTGTTGCGCGTTTCGCGCTGAAACACGGCTCCGGCAGCGATCTCGAAATTGGGGCGTAGAGCGTCACGCAGGAGTTGGTCGCTCTCCTGGATTGTTGCCCCTCCATTCGCGATAGCATCATCGATCTGGTATTCCTGGCCTTCGATTTTGAGAGTTGCCATAGATATTTTTGTCCTTTCTGTGGTATCTCTTTGTTTTGTATTGATCTTACAGGTCGTCGAATAGCCCACCGAGCACGAGTCCCTCTTTTGGCAGTGGGGTTGCAGTTGTTGGGACTGGTGGCGGAGAACTGGCGGACGTGGTTGAAGAAACGATCTTTTTCTGCTTTCCGGCATCTCTTGCCAGAGGCTGTGCAGGTTTCTGCGTTATTCTGGTCCCAGTAGCCACCTTTTTCCCAGCGTACTGAACGTGTCGTTGTTTGCGCGCCGGGAGGTCTTGCTGCAAAGCTTCCAGTAACGAAGTAAGTGCTGGTGGTAAAGGACCCCCCAACTCATCCTCAGAGGAAAGTAAACGGTACAGGGGCAGATCTTCTTTGTTCGCTGTCCCATTCTGGACACTCAACAGGACGGGCTCTACTGCCATCCACCTGACGCTGTGGGCGTAACTGTATCACGATCATGACTGTGCATTTCTGATACTCATAGAGATCTTCTGGCGGTGTCGGGGCACGAGCCGGAGAGAGCGCGGATACTTGTGTCACTGACTTCGTGACTTCTGCTGGAATGTCTGCCTGAGCACCATTTGGCGTACTTGCAGATGAAGATTGCACTATTCTACCTCCTTTTCATAAGGTATGCATCTGCGACATGCTGGAGGAGCGGCGTGTTGTATGTAAAAGCGCATTCTTTCCATCTTCCTGTTATTATTTCTCCGTTTCGTAAAAGGGAAGGGCACTTGCTTGATGCAGTTCCAATCCTTTGAGCAGTTTTTCTTTGGCTTTCTCGTTCACTGAGCCATCGCTGTACTGAATGAGCGCAATGTTGCTAATCGGTAGCCCGAGGATGAATCCGGGTTTCCAGGCGGGAACACGCTCCTCTGTGGGACAGTACTCATAGATCGTACTGCCGACGCGGCGCAAACAGAGCGGCAGATTGCCAGGACGCTCAAAGATCTCGATGGCCTCATCTTTCGGCAAGATATCCCACAGTTTGAAGATGCACGGACCAACGCGCTCATCGTCATGTGTTGCGTCAACGGTCTCACCTTCCTCCAGATCCTTATGATACAGGCGCCTAAAAAACGTCTGATCATGATACGGGAGGTGCTTGTGACAGCGCTCAGGAGGGATGAGGTCCGACCAGGATACAATGATGGCACGTGGATGCGCGAGCAGCATACGGCTCCGACGTGTGAGCTTGCTCAGATCCATCTGGGGATTGAGCCGACGTGAAGCTCCCAGGCGACGCGTTTCCTCAATGTAGTCCGCTGCCTCTGGATAGTATTCCGCGCCCACCCAGATGAGCACATCGTAGATGGGTTCTTGCGTCTGTGGGTCGAGTACTGGCGTTCCCGAAGCCGGATCGGTGCGTAGCCAGAGTTGTGGTTTGTTAACCAGATCCACTCCTTCCGGCAAGGGCAATGGCGGATCGAGGAGGAAATGTTCGAGTGGACTCCCACCAGACCCGACTCCGCACTCGATATAGACACCGCCTGACTCACGCTCCCCACAGCCGCGAGGTTCGGGAATGGCTTTGCAGAACTCTTCAAACATGTATGGGTTCTCCTTCTTGTCGGGGTACTGGCTGGCTGCGTTGAACGATCTCTAGCTCTTTGATCAGGACTTGCGTTAGCGTCCCAGCCCGCTGAAGTGCAGCCTCCATCCGTGTTTGTGGCTCGAATTGGCGCAACATCATGAGCATGTGCGCTACAGATGGAGGGCCATCTGGCATGGCGGAATGAGACTGAATAGACAGGGGTGATGAGAGCGCAGCCGGGGCAACCTGACTTTCGTTCGCAAGCGCAGTCCACACCTGAGACAGGTTGGTATGCATGGAGATCAGACCCTGGTTCACCTGCCGTTTGAGCAAGCTTCCGACCAGTTCAGATGTCAGCTCCTCGCCCTCATGGCTCATAGCGTTCAGACGCTCGCGCTCTGTTTCCCTGAGTCTTGTGATCTGCATCGCCACGTCCAGGTTCACTGCTCCTGCGCAAATCTGATCGAGGATGGCATTGGGAAGCAGGGCAATATCGAGGCGTCCTCTGATTGTCCTGGCATTGAATCCGTATGCCTTGAGGTCATCGAGCGTCATCGCGACGCCTTCACGAATGAGCTGGCGCAGGCTCACCACGTCCTGTACCCAGGACTCGGAGCGCTGGTCGTTTTCAACCAGGCCCAGGAATGCGTTAAGCCGGGGAACGTTTCGCTCGTAGACCTCACACTTGATAGTCTTGAAACGGGCATTCCCTTTTGCAAGGAGGCGACGAGCGGCCACAAGACGCCTCCGTCCCATGACCACGACATAGGATGCGTCATCGGCATCCCATGCTGTCCCGCTACAAAACGCTACCGATGGAGGTTGCCGGATGCCAACCAGTTCAATACTGCGCATGAAGCGAGCCGATAGTCTGACCTGTGTCTCGCTGGGGAGAGTGATCCGTTCCAGCGGGACCTGTTTGGTATGCACTGGTGGCAGTTCTTTAATTCCGCAGATCTGCATCAGGCGTTGCAGCTTTGGATCAAGCGCAGCCACGTCGCCCTCTTGAAACAAAGAGGGTCGTTTGGTTCCTGTTCGCATCGTAATTTATCTCCTCTCTTGGGAGAGTCCATCCAGGTGTCTGCCTGCATCCGGGTCTGCCCCGATAGAAAACCGACTTGCCATGAGGGCAGGCCAAAATGGATACTCATATCGGGAAAAGGGTAAGGAAGAGGCAGACAAGGAACAATAGTATAAAGAAGGTTGAGAGCGGAAGCATCGAAAAATGCAGCACCTATGCCAGATCCGCTCTCTCTTCGTCTGTAAATGACATCTCCCACCAGGAAGCCACCACGATCTCCGTCTCAGGCTGCGTTGCCTTGGGCTGAATAGGAGGGATCAGTTGCTCTGCGGGGATGTCCTTGACTGTCGTAGGGTTCTTGAGGCGTGGGAGCGTCCGGCGCGGACGTGCTCCACGACGTTTGCGGGCATGCTTGATATCTTCTTCGTCGCCGAAGACGAGCGCCGCTGGCTGCGTCGCCACTGGTGCGGGAACGCTCGGTAAACGGGTCATCGATGAAGAAGCGACCGGTACCGCTGGTTCCTGAACCGGAACCTCAACCGGGGCAGGCACCTCTGCTATTGGCAGTGCTCCTTCTGGCATTTCGAGTACAGGAGTTTCCTCTGTTCCCTCCTGCGTGCTGAGCACAAAGAAGCCCTCGTCTGGGAGATAGGTGATCCTGGGGAACAGTTCCCAGATGTCTGGATAGCGTAAAGCCATAACGGTCGCGACGCGCTCTGCAAGCGTATCCTTCACGCCAAACCACTGCCGACCCTCTTTCAGTGCCTCTGCCAGTTCATCGTTGCGCCGGGCAAAGGCCGCCTCGATCTGTGCCAGATCTATGCTGACCTCGGGGGTGTCGAGATCCGTGTCACCGAAAATGGACTCCTCTTCCAGGCTGGCAGAGAGCCGTGCCAGGGTCGTTTGATCAGCTCCCATATGTCTGATCAACTCTCCTTTGGCCGGTTCCCCAGCAAAGGCCGCTGCCGCACCGCTTTGTCCGCCGAGCTTGCGCATCTTCGTGTGAGCGGCTGTGCCCACGTAGAACGGCAGATAAATTCTGACCTCTTCGTGTGCACCGAGTCGCCATGCGCGCTGGGAGGCTTGCAGATACATGAACAGGTTCATGCTCTGCTCATACCAGATGATCGTCTTGATGCCACGTCGATTGGGGAGATGGTGCAGATTCAGACCTTCGTTAACCAGACGATACGGGACAATCACCACATTGTGCTTGTCCACATTCAACGCATCCAGGATGGCCTGCTGGCGATCTTCGGCCTCAACATTGTGTGGGAGCGTCCAGGAGGAGATACCCGCCTGCTTGAGCACCCATTCCAACCGCTTCGACATTGAGCGAGTGACTTGTTCGATGTAGATCATCACTGTGCGCTGCTCAGTCAGTTCCGCCTGTACGCTCTCGATCAACCAGCGCTCCATCGGATACACATGGTCCCAGGCGAGCACTGGTGTACGGATTACCAGTTCTGGCTTGCCTTTATTCCCCCAGTCGTCTCGCTTCGTCGAATGCACTTCATAGGGTGAATCGCAAGGCAGAGCCGCAAACCAGCGGGGAATGGTTCCCTGAGCAAGTCGGGCAGCGGTATTGCCCTCACGAGCCAGTTTCTCTAACCGCCCGACAATCTCGTTGTAGACACCAGCCAGATCGCGCTCTTTCGCCCATGCACGTACCCTGGTCAGACCGTGTTGCGCTTGCGCGAGGGCATCCTCAGCAAGGAGCAGTTGCCCCTGAGCAGAGGCGAGCAGCACCTGTTTTTCCTCCCCATCGGGAAGCTTCTGCACTTCCCTGTAATCAGCCTGGGCAGTTCCCATGTTCTTTGATGCCTGCACACATGCGGTTTCGGCCTCCCTGACGGCTTCCTCCAGTACCGGGTCATGCATGGAGAGTCCTTTGGGGATTTCCTTCTTCGGAGGCATGTGCGCACCCACGTCGAGCACCGTAAGGTAGGTGAGGTCTTCCAGCAAGCCCGGAATGAGCTTCGCCGAAAGACCTGGAGCGGGCACGGTACTCACATAGGTGTTGGTCTGACCTGACCCCTTCCGGGCATCCGACTCGTACTCCTTGGTCCACTGTTGCACCACGCCATAGTGCTGCAACGCCTGTTCTGCATCGTTCCACCCAAAGCCCAACCGTATCCAGAATTGCGGATTGTAGGAGAACCAGTAGTGGTAGAAGCCGATGATGTCGCCTCCGTAATGCGTGCCAGACGTGAGTTCGCACATTTGGGAGGCCCGCATCGCCTGACGAAACGCCTGTGAGATGTCTGCATCCTTCGAGCGGCCATTATGACTCTCATCCACCACTGAAAGGGCCACGCACCCTGGGAAAAACCGATAGAGGTAGTCGTAAGGGCTGAAGCTATCAGGCGGTGGTGTGCGGAAGTCGTAAGACTTCTTTGTTATGACCTCCTGGCGTGTGGTCGCATCGGCATAGCCAACCATGCGTCCGCTGTGTGGGCTGTAGACAGGCGTAAGCAGGTGCTTCCCAAGCCGATAGGCCACAACGGTGCCAGTCAGATCATCGTGGATCTCCTCGTATCCCCTGATTGCCGTGCGATCGCGCTCTTCATGCGAGATTGGCCCCTCTTCTACAACCGTCAGACGCGTGCGGGCCTGCGAGCGCCCCATTGTCGATGACTTCCGTTTCGCCCTGGCCGCCGCACTCTGGCTCTGGACGTGAGACTGCTCGTAGGCAAGGTGGAAGAAGATTGCCTGCCAGTTCATCTGCGGCTTTGTGACCTCGATCAGGCGTGAGAGAACCATATTGCTAGAATCGCGTCGTGCCGCCTGCATAAAGTGGTCTGCGATCTGCCGCTCTCCCTCGTTGATGGCTGCCGCGATCTGCCGCACATCAGCTTCATTGTCGGCTATACTGGGTAGAGCAGCGATCAGGGAGGGAAGATCACGCTTTGCAAGATCGGTCAGATTGCTTGCGAACGTGACATCATCCAGGAACGTTGCTGAGAGGATCTCTCGCCCTGCTGCCGGATACTGCCGCGCCACTTCTGCAACGAGACCAAGAAGACCCTCTTGATCCAGCGCCAACTCCTCAGTGAGCTGGCGGACCTCCTCGTTTTTCTCCCGTGCCCGCTCCAGCAAGCTCACACGCGCCTCCTGATTGCACAGGGCTGCGCTGATAGCAGCGGAGAGAATTGCCTCTGAGCGTTGAGCTACGGACGAGAGCATATGTACCAGCGATCGGCTGTCGTCACTCTGCTGAAGAGCTTCTATGTGTTCTCCCAGGTGCGGCCACTCCTCACGCATCTTTGCCAGGAGCACGTCCTCTGCCTTGGCGTCGCAAAGTGCGGCCTCAACTGCTTGAATTACCAGCGCCGCATCCTGACGTGCTATGCCGACGACAATGTCTAAGAGCATTGCCTGCCGCTGATCACGCTCACGTATCATTTCGACCAATTGCTCACGGATCGCTGGTTCGTGGCGACTTACTATCTCCAACACTCGCGTGAAGTGCGCCACATCCTCTGCTGCCCGTTCCACTAAGCTCTGTATCCACGTTGCATCACGGAGTGAAGCATCAAGCAGCAGAGCCGCCAGCCGCTCGGTGTCGTGTGCAACCTGGGCGTGCAGGTGGCTCATCGCAGGGTCAACCCGCTCCACCAAATGCGCTATCTCTGCAACCATCTGTGGGTTGTGCAGAGCCACCTCGGCCAGCCGCGCAAGCAGGGAGTCATCGCGTCGGACGCGCTCGATCTGTTCTGCAAGAGATGCCTCCACACACATCTGCTCTGCCTGATTGCTCACTGCTGTCCAGGCCGCAGACCACTCTGCAAACGAGCAGCGCGGCTGCTTGCGGTTCGTAGCCTCGGTGCGGTCGTCTTGCCAGAGCGGTGCCAGAATGGGCTGCTTCCCCTGCTCCAGCCGATCATGGGTGCGCCGACTCTCCTGGCATTTACACCAGCGCTGTTTGGTAACAAACCAGGTCTTGCTGGCAACGGGTTCGGTTCTGCTCGCCGTGGTTTCTTTCTCCTTTGCCTCCCCTATTTGTAGCTGTTTCTCCTTCTTCTCTTGCAGTCGCCCCGGCGTTGCATCGATGCGATCACCACAGGTTGGACAATAGAAGTAGGTAACTTTCATCTGGCGCGTTAGCAGTTTACCCGTCTCCTTTACACGATAGCCAAGAATGTTCTGCTTGCGCTCGTCGTACAACGGCTCCAGGTCAGGCTTCAAACGTGCATCCGGGTTCAACTCAGGCACCCAACGCTCTCTCACTTTCTCATGTACCACTGGTTTCCATCTGCGTCCAAATGCCTGCTTCATTGAGTGTGAGAAGATGCCAAAGACGACCGGCGCGGAACTGGTAGCACAGCGCTCGAACCAGAGCTGAATGTCACGGTGCGACTCGATATGCACCACCTCCGCCTGTGGATAAGCGGCCATGATCTCCTTACCATACTCTTTAATGACTTTGAGTGGCGTGGTGATGAGTACAGGCAAAGCCTTTGGTCCAGCCTCTTCTGGCACAATCAAACGCCCAGTGGCAAGCTCACGATAGGCAATCACGTGTGGTTTGGGTGATCTCTCCAGCATCTCTGCTTTCCGCTTGTTGCCCGATGGCTGACTCTGTTCATTCAAGCGCCAGCCATACACCGGTTCTAAGCCGAGGATCGCAAGCGTACGCGGATTTTTCAGCCAGGCCCGGCGCAATCCACTGATCCAGGCAGGCTGGATGGTCTGCTTAAATTCGGCATTGCGTTGCCGCCAGCGATAGGCCTGACGTGCAGCAGATGCCGTTGCCATGCGCGTCTTGCCGGTTCCAGGTTCACCCTGAATTGCCGTACGACCACGCACGTCGAGTGAGCGACCCATCGCGAAGACGCGGTGCAATTGCGGGACTGCCAGACCGGAAAACGCTGCATGGGGGAGCTGCTTATCCAGACCGAACTGAGACATCACCCGGATTTCCCAGTCAGCGGGATCAAGACGGTACAGGGGTTTGCGCTTCTCGACGACACGGCTCGCCAGCGTTTGTAGCCACGGCTGTAAGAAACGGAAAACCTCTTCCCCCTGGTAGTAATGTGTGGTACCTCGCAGCAAGTTGAGAACGCCCAGGATTGGCTTATCGCCCGACTCCCTCATCTCAACACGGATGCAGCCCTGCTCATAGAGCTTCTGCTTTATCTCATCTTCTACAACACGCTTCACCCACTGCTGACCCACGAAGGCTGTAAAGAGATGCGGTTCAGCGTTTTTGCCTGTGCCCGGTCCATACACGATCTCCCCATCGAGGCCGCCAATCATGATTTCTGCCGCAACGTGGGCTTCGCCTGTGTAGGGCATGGCTGGCGAGCCAAGATAGCCAGACTCCGGCCAGGTGGTCGCCTGCTGCCAGGCAGGAGAAAAGTGTGCGCCCGACTTATCCAGGGCATACATAAGAGTTGCCTCATCCGCATTGCGCACGAGCAGGCCTGGCACGTCGCGTGAGGAGGGGACATGATAAGGGTCATCAATTGGGGCTTCTGGAATATCTGGCGGAGCAAACTCACCACGCCACCCTCCCGTGTGCTCAGATGTTTCGGAAGTTCGCCATTGATAGCCTTGCAGCCGTTTCTTTTCCTCAGAGGTCGGAATAGCTTGAGTGGAACGACGCACGCCGACAATGACGATCTGTTTATAGTCATCGAATGCGCCCTCCTGGCTCTCTGAAGTACGATCCGGGAACTTCCAGAGGCGAATATGGTCATACCACTTGAGCCAATGGTTGATCATATATCCATCCCAGTCTGAACGGGCAGTCAGAATTGCGACCATCACGCCACCTTCTCGCAGGTGTTCACCCGCATCCGTCACGAAGCGGAGTGCAGCACGTTTGCCATTCTGCTGGAAGTAGGGCGGGTTCGTCAGGACAAGATCGATCTTGCCTTGCATGTTGACCGCCTCAAAAGCTGCTGTCACAATGGTCGCGTTGGGCCACTGCCGACGAGACTCTTCTGCCCGCTCTGCACTGATTTCCGTGCCGAATTTGCGTGCCCAGGGCGCATGAGCGCAGGCATAGAAGAGCGCACCCGTTCCCGAGGATGGGTCCCAGACAGAAAAGGGATCGGTGGGAAGGTGCAGAATATTTTGCCCGATCCGCGACGCCAGGAGAGGGTCAGTCCGCACATACGAGGAATCCTTGAGATTTGCAAGCGTGCCATTTGCCATGAGTATCCTCCATCAAGAATTTACAAGCAACCCGCAAGTGACGCACCAGGGAGGTGACGAGCGCACATAGCGAGCTACAACCAACAAAAAAGAGCACATGGCAGAGTATTGTGATCTCTCTGCTCATGTGCTCAGGGAAAAGGGGTTATACCATTGGTCCGGAAGCTTCCTTCTGTGAAGTGCGACGGTAAGCTGTTAACCTGTTTACTATGTCTAAACCGATGAGGGTCGCATCAGCCAGAACAAGATAACCAGTCTCGTTTTCCTGATCAGTCGCCAGTACCAGGGCATTAGGACCAAAGTGCTCCTGGTAGGGAAGCCCTCTGCCCTTTCCACCGTAGCGCCTCGCATGATCTCTGGTCCGACAGACCCAGACGACATCCTTCGCTTGTACATCCTCTAGCACAGTTAGCACAAACTCTGGGACATCAAGGGTGTTGTTCAATTCCTCTTGCTCGTAGCGCACCACATCAGCAGCACTTGCATCTGGCGGAATATACCGGCAACCTGTGCGCCAACCATATGAGAGATGCCAGAAGAGCGTTTCGTCTTTATACTGCCTGGACATGCATACACCACCTTTCTGCCTCATACGACGCCAGACAGCGTCAAGGCATCATGATAAGCATGAGTCATCAAGTGAACAGTCTCATCTGGTGAGGGAGTCACAGCTTTCCACGGTAGCCATCCTTCACGCGTCCCATCACCAATGAGCCGTCCCCATGCATTGAGATCATCAGAGAGGATCCAGACCTTCATCCCCAGGACATGCTTGAGTGGCTGAATCAGCTTGCGGATGCGCCCACGCTCCCAGATCTCTCTGGCCCAGATGTGGGGCCACTCTGGATACTCCTCATCCTTATGCAGGAATAGCACCCGCATCCCGTAGAGTGTGCCGAGGAAACTGCGTTCGTGGGGATACTCCTCATTCCAGTTCCCCAGGACGAAGCGCGTGCGGTCAACGGTAGTTGAAGGGGACGGAGGTGGTGCCACTCGGGCGCTTTTGCGCATCTGCACCTCGACTTTTCCCTGCTTGGGAGGACTGGGGAGATCGGGGGGATGCAAGATGCCCTCGGCGATGTGGGCAGAAGCAGGTAGAGCAATGGAGTGGACCTCTTTGGTTCCTTCCAACGTAACGGAAAACTGCTTATAGGACTCTGGTCGACGCTTGAGACTACGTGGGCCATCCCACTTGAGCCCTTCCCCAACCAGGAATGGGACAGACTCGCGAGACCAGAGGGATGCCAGGACAGCGCTAACACTGGTATCGTACCCGACCAGCGATATTGCCACAATATTCCCCTGATAGCAAGCCAGGCCCGCAACACGTGGGTGTTGCCCATCAGCCTTGACGGTCCCAAAGAAGCGATCAGCGTGCATACGCACCGGCCAGGTACCTGTGAGCAGACCCAAATCTTGAGTAGCTGTCATCGTGAAAACCTCCTAAAAAACGCTGGTGGTAGGACTACCACCAGCTTGCATTTCACCAATGGAGAGATGTGAGCGATTAGCGCAGTCCGTTCTGTGGCGCAGCTTGCACCTGACTGACGAGCACGCGGAAGTGGCTCATACGCAGTTGGTCGAGAGAGGACACATTGAAGTCGCTACAGAGCTTCTGTACCTTCTGACCATCGCCACCACAGAATGTGCGTGTAATCCAGGTCAGTTGCGCCTGCTGGATCAGAGGATCATCCTGGTGCAACGTGCTGGGAGAGCTGATCTGCATCTGAGCTGATGAAGGCGTTCCCTCGTTCAACGCAAGTTGCTCTCCCTGGTCACTGCGACCCACTGCAATTTTGCTCGATTCCTCTATGGACCAGACAACGGTTTCACTTACCAGCCCTTCGCGAAGCCGTTCGATCAGCACCTGTGGAATGAGGTGCCGCTTGAGGTAAGCTTTATCGATGGTGGCAGGAACCTGAGCCACGATGGGGTAGATCGATCCCTGCATGGGAGGCTCACCCACCAGTTTCATGGCTCCCGGACCCAGTGGAATGGAAAACAGGTAGAACGGAGCTACGGGATTCTTACTCTGGGCACGGCGCAGACCACTGTAGTATTCGAGCACACGGTACTGCTCAGCGAGGGTCTTGAGCACATCATCTGTGCCAAAGCCAGTGATCGTGAAGGGCAACCAGTCATAGTACCCATGCTGGTAGAGTTCGTGGACGAACGCACGGAATTTGAGCACGGTTCCTCGCTTCTCTTTCCCCTGGTTTTTGCCGCGATCGTTGATCACCGCATTGCCCTGGTCGTCGCGGACGGTTCCCCACGCGTAGGCCAGCCCCTGGCGATCATCGGTGCTGCGATTCATTTCCAGAGATGATTGCAGCCGTTGGGCGATGATCACGAGCGAGCAGGAGCGCAGACGCCAGTACGGCTTGGGGTCGGTGTTGCCATTGCGGTCTGGCTTCTTATGCTGCACCAGGTACTGCTGGATCCCCATACCTTCCATCGTCTCGTCAATGTAGGGATTAATACCCGCCTTAATATGCCAGCCAATAGCATTGACATCGGTATCAGTCGGAAGGCCGTTGAACCACCAGAGACGGGCCTCCTCGGTAATCGGCTTGTCAGCCTGCTCATGTTCTTCAAAGTCGATGTTCAGTGTGTCGAAATCGTCATCGGTCGTGGTTGCGTCAGGAACGGTGAGAGTTGTGCGGGGCTGTTTGTATGTTGTCATGGATCTTTTCTCTTTCTTGTATTTGCCTGTTAATGGTCGAAAAAAGCCGCTTCGCGCGATTGAGAAGCAGCTTGAACAATGTCATATGGATAGCGAGGGAAAGACCGTGATGGCGCGGCAAAGATGGGAGGTCCGCGCCTCCACCAGGGAAACATGATGATACCTCCATAGAGACAACAATCTGGTGCTGCAGACACGCAAAAATGCCGATTCCATAGCAGCAGGTGCTGTAGAATCGGCTCTTGTGTGCTAAGCATTACAGGTAACAACAGAGCGAGGAAAGGTAGTTTATCGTATGCGGAGGCACGCTCTCACGAAAAGCGCGTTCAGGTATCCATTCGCTTCAGTACCTTCCGCGCAAAGCAGATTGTCACTCACTGAATAAAGTAGCCGGGAATCCTTTTTGTAGAGTATGATTAGAATAAGAGGGAGATACCTGTAAGAAAACATGTTGAGAACAGAGAACCGTTCCCGTCTTCTTTGGAAAAAGGATCAGAGGTCATTGAATACCTTGTTAGAGCACGTACAAGCTGTCCTCACTACCACCCCAGAACGCTGGCAGCGGTTGGTCAGCGCTCTTCCCATTGATCTGCTGACACGTCCGCCTGTTGCAGGGGAGTGGTCAGCACTCAATTGCTTACAGCACTTATTGGACGCGGAACGCCTGCTCTTTCCCGTTCGATTCCACGCTTTTTGGCAGGACAGGATTTAGACGATTTCGATCCACACCAGCAGCACGCAAGCCCTGATTTCACAAACTCCTGAGCAACTCGTGGCTGAGTTTGTACGATATCGCCAAGAGAGCCTCGTCCTGCTCTGCTCTGTGAAGAATAACGATATGAGACGGACCGCACAGCATCCCAATCTGGGCACTGTCACCCTGGCAGAGATGCTTCAGACGTGGGCAGCTCACGATTTGATGCACACCGTCCAGGCCGAACGAGCGCTCATGCAACCCTTCATGCTCGGCTGTGGTCCCTGGCGTCCCTTCTTTCGGGATCACGAGAGCGGCGTTCCGAAGCAAGAAGTGTGACTCACACCAGATCGCACTGATAGACGACGTTTCTTCTGACCATGTCTGAACAAATGCACAATAGCGAGTAATGGCACGGTATCATAGGTAGCTGGATTTGATTGATTATCACCAAACATGCGCTCATTTGCGATGCTCATCGTGCGGCCTTTCTCTGGTAGAGTATCCCTGCCCGGCCAGTTCGCGCGCAGCAGCAGAAAAATTGCCATGATGGTTGAGTAGCACATGGGCACTGAATTTCGAGTATCCCCGCTCTGCCTCGAATATCGTTGAGGTCGAAAAGACATACAAAAGATCGTGGCCGTTATGATTCGTCGTAGCACTGATACCCGGATTGCTTTTGTCAGGACGACGCCAGCGGCCCTCTGTACCAACGTAGCGAACGAGTTGCCATCCGTGAGGGACCAGTATTTCTTCCCACGAGGCACGCTGGTTGAAGAGGTCCCCGGGACGCAGGCTATTACTGTCCAATGACGGGCGTAGCAACTTTCTCGGTGGAATGGTAGCAGGAGGCATCTCATCGAACTCTTGAGCCGTTGCAAAGAGGAGTGAACGTTGGTAAGTGGTAATCGTCCTGATCGAAGACACACTCCCGCGTAGCAACATATAAGGCTTACCGCTTGGATGGACCGTGCCTCGCGATGGAGCAACGATGATCAGGCCTCCCTCGCCACGCGTTTCGATGAGCGTTTTTCGTTTATTGCCATCGAGACGAGAAGCCAGTTTCCTATTGCCCTCGATAACGTCGCAGCGGTAGAGGAGATGCCTTCCGCCAGCGGGAGTAGCTTCCAGGTATCCCCAGGAGAGATACTCATACAAAGCGCAGAGAGCTGTATCGCGTTGCATACGGCGTAGCCAGGCATCAAATGTGTCGCGACAATCGAAATCGAGCGCTTCTAAGTTCCCACTGACAGCCCCAGTGATGAAGGCAATTCCTGGCTCTGCAAAGCCAAACCAACGCTTCAACTCTCCTTCGCTGGCCCGGCGTTGCTGATACTCACGCCATCCATAGAGTGAAGGTTGCTTTGATCCGTCGGTGCGAATTGGAACAATGCTAATGCCAGCAGCGACGGCCTGGAATGTCATGTGGTACACAGAGCTTCCAGCAGTAGAGCGCGATGACGCTGGTGAAACGATTGTCATGCTTCTTGCACCTCATCTTGTATCTGTTGAGGCGCGGACGACTGCATCTCCAGGCAGTGTACCTGCACCAGACCAAAGGGCACAACCACACACTCTCCATTGCGAGATGAAACAAGCACCGGGGTCAGAAAGGGCGTTCCCTGGTCTGCTCGCCGCACGGAGTCAATCAATAAGCCAACAACCGAAACCAGAGCGACCAGACACCCGATACCACTCAAGGCAGTCAATACGAGCAAAATCATGGATAATCCTCCAAATGCTGCAAGCCCTTGTGGGCGCAGCGTCTAAACGAAGAAGGAGAGGTCATCCTGCCATCGATAGGGCCGGATGACCGTCGGCAGGACATTAGAAAAGGAGCCACTACGAGAGAGCGGCAGCATAAATCGTTGAAGTTCTCAGTCGGGAGGCATCCTGTCTCTTTGCGTAGCCTCCCATCCGCTACGACAAATACTCCAGAGGATTCCTGCGTCTGATCTGTCTATCCGGTAGTCACAAACACGAAATCCTCATTTGGTTTGCCTGTATGCTGGCTTCCTGCATCAAGGCCGATGGCAATCTGCAGAGGAAAATGGAGAAGAAGAGAGGCACATGCAACTTCAGCGCATGTTCGAAGAAGGACTCGACGCACGACAGACACAGCGAGATTTCTGGAGTACGAGTTACGTATGGTAGAGATATGCCTGTATCAAGGCACTATCGATACCAGACATCTGGTTACTTCTTTTAAGAAGAGGGATGAAGGACATGGATCTGACCGTGGGGCAAGAATATACGAGGGGAAGGCATGACAGACCATCCCAAACGTTCTTCTTTGCCTGCCACCGGGCTAAAAAACACAAAAAGTTGCCCTGGTGCTTCCAGAACGGTGCGACGAGCAGGGAAAAAGGCACAAAAAGCCTCCCCATGACGACGCAAATTACGTATAAAAGCATCAGATGAAAGTGTCGGTTAGTGCTAGTGGAGCAGCAATCTTCCTCTCCTTATAGCAGGACAGATGAAGCTGAGATACGCTCCTTCTGGCGTTGGCGACAAACACGAACTACATAAAACGCATTGTATGACTTCATGATCAAGAGATCACAGAACCAACGGTGTCTATTATTACAAGGAACTCTGTACAACGAGATCGCACTACGAATAACACATTCCAAAATGTCTGACCACAACTCACGTCTCCTACAGTATCCAAACCTACAAAATATCTTCCCTTACAAGGACATCTTCCAGTGACGCACGCCAAAGACACACGACATGGACACAATCCAACGAAACGTCTTCCGCAAACGACTGACAATCTGACGACCGAGGAGAGTTCACTCGCATCGAGCGAGGTCCTACTTACGCCGATCCGGACATCCCCAGTTTCAGCATACCGCCGATGTCTCGGTTTCCCGCAACTGATGGCGATGGAACGCACTGATACCCAGTTTGTGGGCACGTGCGAGGAGGCTGGCTATGCAGCTCCAGTGTTCAAGCTCCTGGCCTGTTAATGTATCGGTTCCCCATTGGGGACGTACATTGTAAATCACTCATACTATACACAATGGCCTGTCAGCAAGAGCAGAACGGAGCCAGAAAACGACCGGGAAGGAAACCAGAAAAGATGATTTTTCCACTCTTTTTGGTCCTGACCCATAAGAAAAAATATGCGCAATCTGTATTTCATGATGACCTGCTCTTTCCGCTCCAGAGGCTAAAGGACAGCTTTCACCAATACATGGCACTCTCAATATTTTGTCGCTGATGATAGCCTCAAAAATGCCATCACAACAAAGATAGAGCGTCATAGCATGCTGCACAAACAAGTACTGCATCCTCTAACCTGTTGACCAGATGACCTGGCAAAAAAAGCAAGGAGAGCAAATCCAATCTGAAGATGGTAAACTGAGCGCATGCCTACTGATCCATAGAGAGATTTCTGATCAAACAAACTTTGAGTCCCTGGTGTAGATTTAAGAAGGCTCTTGTGTAAGAGTAGGAAAATATCCACTGTGCAGCGAGAAATAAGCAGCCCGAAGACAGGAAGAGAGTTGAGGGGAGCTTCTTCCCTGGAGGAGATTTATGCGGTGGATCGTCCCGATGTTGTCAGAGATCCGTTGTTTGTGAGATGAGCATCTCTTGGAGGCGGCGGGCTGCACGGCTAAGATACCCTTGACAACGAGAGATCAGCATCACTGGGACCGTTGTTTGCAACGCGGCAATAGGGAGGACTTGCATGGTTCCCAGACGCAGCTCTTCTTCAATACTACTGGCTGGCAAGAGACCGATACCAAAGTCCGCTTCGATCAACCGCTTCTGGGCCGTCAAGCTATCAATCGTAATCATCTCAGCATCCTCCAGACCGTGCCGCAAAAGCTGTTGGGCAAGAAGACGGGCAAATGGTTCGCCTGATGATCCCATCCCTGTCGGAAAGTTTATCAGGGAATACCTTGTAACGCTAAAGGCTCGGTTGGATTTCTCCCTACCAGGCGCGAGTTGGGCTGCTGAGACTATTTGCAACGGTTCGTGCATGACCAGCCGCGAACACAACATCTCTGTACGAGAATCTGCAAATAGCGCAAACCCAGGAGCGCATCTCCTTGTTGCACGAGATCACTTACCTCGGCACTGCGGGCCGTGCGCAAAAAGCAGGTGCATACGGGGATATGACTCACGGAAAGCCTGGAGTTGCCCGGTGAGCCGGGTACTCGCCAGCGTTCCTACTAAGGCCAGCGTAATGCTGCCTTGCTCTTCTTCTTCGAGAGCACGAACAGCCGCTGCCCCATCATGCATCGCTGCGAGAACCTGCTGAGCATAGGGGAGAAACGCCTGACCAGCCTCAGTCAGGCGTACTCCAGCAGGGAGACGCTCAAACAGCGGTGTGCCCAGTTCTCGTTCCAGCAGTTCAATGCGGCGGCTGACTGCCGGCTGTGAGATGTACAGAACGGTGGCTGCTCGTGTGAATCCCCCCAGTATGGGTAATGGTCACAAAGGCTTCAATCTCATTCAATTCCATAGCCATCAGTATAACTGATGGGAATGATAAAGACAATCGATTAGACACATGGGCTAAGAGCCTTTATACTCAATTCCATAAAGTTTTTTCAAAGAGCAGAGCACAGGAGAAAAAGAGAGAACATGAGGCTACAACCTCCGCGCGAATCCTATCGGAGCGGCGACCCACCCTGACCCGTATCCCTATTATGCGGAGCTGGTCGCACATAGGCCCTTGTATTGGGATGAAACGACGGGGTGCTGGGTTGCTTCAAGCGCCGCGGCCATCACAGCCGTCTTGACCAACAAGCTGTGCCGCGTGCGTCCACCAGTGGAACAAGTTCCCACCGCGCTGCTGAACTCGTCTGCTGCCGACATCTTTCGCCATCTGGTGCGCATGAATGATGGGCGGCAGCATCGCCGCCTGAAAGGAGCAGTGTCATCAACGTTGCAGGCCATTGACATCGATGGCATAAAGACACAAAGCCACACGTGGGCAAAACATCTGGCAGACGAGATGAAGCCAGAGGGTAATCCTGGCAATCTCGCCAATTTTGCCTTTCACCTGCCAGTGTATGTCGTCGCTCGTCTGCTTGGGATTCCCGAGGCACAATTGCGGCAAACGGCGTTGTGGATGAGCGATTTTGTCCGTTGCCTGGCACCAGGAAGTCTTCCCGGACAGATTGAGCAGGGCAAGGAAGCAGCGAGCCATTTGCTGGATCTCTTGCGCACTGTTGTGCAT
>CAWFFV010000046.1:0-78792 GCA_963814985.1 uncultured Chloroflexia bacterium
CCGCGCGGGCGCGGAACGGGGGGACCCGGGGGGTCGCCCCTTACCTTGTTCGTAGGCGCCGGGGCAAGGGTCCCGGGCCTGGGGAGTCCGGTGGTGCCGGTATGGCTCTTTGCCCCCTGCAGTAGTCATGGCCTGGGGGGTGTTACCGCCGGCATCGCTGGTGCGTGAACCTCTGATGGGGAGATGCGGCTGGGATCGCTGGTTCGTCGGTGATGACGGCGAGCGCACCGCTTCGGACTTCCCGCAGGTTACAGGGGATTCTTCGACGCAGGGGGAGGGGCCTGGGTGGCTACGCCCGAGCAGGTTGAAATATAACCACGGCCTCGACGTGGGCAAGGAGACCCACTTCGCCGACGTGCTGGACAACGACGGGGAACGGCTGTTCGCCCGGGCCATCGGCAACGACCAGGGCAACATCGAGGCCCTGCTCGACCGGGCCGGGAAGCACGGCATCCCGGGGCTGGTGATCGACCAGCCGGGGTCGATCGCGCAGCTCGTCCTGGCGGTGGCGGCCCGGCGGGGGATCCCGGTGGCTTACGTGCCCCGACCTGGTGATGCGCCGTGCGGCGGACCTCTACCCGGGCGAGGCGAAGACCGACCGGCGCGATGCCTACATCCTGGCCGACACCGCCCGCACCCGGCGGAAGCAGGTCCACTGGCTCGACGCGTCGTCCGACGAGCTGCTGGCGCAGCTGCGCGTGCTGAACGGGTTCGATACCGACCTGGCCGCCGACCAGACCCGGGTCGCCAACCGGCTGCGCGACGCGCTGACCAGCATGAGCCCCGCCCTTGAGCGGGCGCTCGGGGACCGGCTCAAGCACGCCGGCGTCCGGGATCTGGTCGCCGCGTTCCCGACGCTGACGGCGCTGCGCGCCGCCGGGCCCGGCAAGGTCAGGGAGACGATCGCCCGCCGGTCACCGCGGCTGGCGCCGAAAGCGGCCGAGGCGGTCGCGAAGGCCCTGGCCGCGCAGGACGTCACCGTCCCGGCCGAGGCGGCGACCGGGCGGGTCATCGCCGAGCTCTCGGCCGAGCTGGAACCGGGTCTACGCGCGCCGGGACGCGCTGGAGAAGGAGATCAAGGAGGCGTTCCTCGCGCACCCTTTCGGTGAGATCCTCGCCTCCCTGCCAGGAATAGGCCCGCGTACCGGCGCGAGGATCCTCGCAGAGATCGGCGACGGCTCCGGCTTCGCCAGCGGTGCGAAGCTCGCCGCCTACGCCGGCCTCGCCCCGGTCACCAGGCAGTCCGGCACCAGCCTAGACGCGGAGACCAGAAGCAGGAGAGGCAACCACCGGCTCAAGAACGCCATGTTCCTGGCCGCGTTCGCCTCCCTGCGAGATCCCGCGTCCAAGGCCTTCTATTTTCAAACGCGCCGAGGGCAAGCGGCACAACGCCAGCCTGATCTGCCTCGCCAGGCGTCGCTGCGACGTCATCCTCGCCATGCTCAGAAACCGCCAGCCCTACCAGCCCGACCGCGCGAACTTTTGGTGTACTCCTGGGTGCAATAGGAGAGATTGTGTTACTGATCCCTGGTTTGCGTAACCAGCGTTTCGCTTACATGTTTGTACTGGACCTGAAACACCCTGCGCTGCGACGTATCCTTAAACTTTACGCTCCTGTTGCCTTCAGCTTCCTGGTCAGCATGGGTCTGGTCTTTTTAGATCAGTATCTCGCCTCACATACACCATGTGCTTCTTTTATGATACATGTGGCAACTTGCAGAGAGTCAAATTTTGCAGCAATGCGCTTTGCCACAACACTGATACAATTTCCCATAGGGTTAGTCGCTGCAGCTCTCTCCTTCGCTGTCCTGCCCACACTTTCCGCCCATGCCAGAGAAGGTCAGACAGAGCGTTTCAAAGAGACATTGCTGCTAGGTTTTCGTCTGGGATTGCTCTTGATGATCCCTGCTGCTGCTGGCCTGATCGTCTTGCAAACACCTATAGTACGAGCCGTCTTCGAACACCACAATTACACCGTACAAGATGCAACCCTTGCGGCCACAGCCCTGCAAAACTATGCCTATCAACTTCCCTTTGTGGCAATGGATCAACTCTTGATCGCCGCATTCTATGCACGTAAAAATACCATTATCCCTGTCACGATTGGGTTTGTAAGTATCCTGGGTTACCTGGCAGTCGCATTACCATTCTGGCAGACGATAGGTATGCCCGCGCTGGCCTTTGCCAATACGGTACAGAATTCTTCACATGCGATTATCTTGCTGGTACTACTGCGCATGACTATCGGGTCTATACATATACGCAAGATGGCTCCCACTGTATTGAAGATCGTAGCAGCTACTGCCGCAATGGTTGCAGTCGCGTGGGGTATGCAAGTCATCCTGGGACATGTAAAACTATTCTCATTGGATACGTTGCGAGGTCAATTATTAACACTGGTCGTAGCTGGTGGACCGGCAATAGGGGTATATTTTGGTGGGGTGATGTTGTTAAAAGTTGAGGAGGTTGGTCTGCTGAAAGGAGCGGTATTGGCAAAACTTGGAAGAAAATAGTCAGTGTGATCATCGTATCAATTGATTAACCACATTACGGATTCCTTTGGTGATACTCTTAAATGCTTCGTCGCGATCACCCCACCCCTTCACAGGTGTGTGGTTGGCGGGCAGAACTTCGAGTTCTTCGAATGCATCTTCCCAGTCACAGGCACGAAGGAGAATGGGAATTACACGTGCACTCCTGTTACGGTGTCGCGCCATCGCCATTTGTTCAATTTGATAGCACTCATCGGACGCCAGAAAGTCTGCACTGATGAGAAGCAGAATGATATCAGCCTGGTTCAGGTGCTTATTGATCTCTTGCTTTCTATTTGAGCCTGCAATAATTTCGCCATCGTACCATGCTTTAACCACACCTTGTTCCTGCAAGCGTTTGAGTCTTCGGGCCAGCTGGTTACGCATATCTTCATCTTCTTTGGCGTAGGCAAAGAAGATTTCTACTGTCTTTGTGATAGGTGCAAGATTTTGGGGAAAAGGTGGTTGTACAGATAATGCCTGCTGGACTCCTTCCTGGAACACAGATACTATGCTTTCTACTCCAGGAAAAGAAGGCGGTATCGGCGGTTTGGCACGTATCCCCTTCACTTCTGCAAGAAGTTTCGTGCGTGCGGCCAAATTGTCTAATCCAACAAGATCAATATAAACGAGGGAGGCCAGGAGTCCTTGAGGGCTACATTCACGTACGCGCACTGGCAGTAATGTTCTGTTTTGCCCTGTTGGGTCTTGTCTGAAGGCCGCTGCCCATTCAGCTTGCGCCTGGGGAGCGTGCAAATAATCTGGCGAAAGAATCATAATAGTACGTCTGGCAGCTTTCGTGGCTTGATCTATCTTTAGGATAGCGTTATCACCTGCTTGAAAATCCCAGGCCTCAAGTGTCGTAGAATATTTCTTCTCTTCCAGCTCCCAGGCAATCCATTCTGCCCAACGGCGGTCGGCGCTATGATAGCTAAGAAAGAAATCTGTTTGAGCATCCTGAGATAATTCTGGGGAATATGCCATTCTACCAGCCTCCTTCATTTTGGGTCTACACTACTACTTAACCAGGCCAAAACATTTACATAGAGCTTGTTCATTGAAAATTTGACTTGATCTTTATTATATCTCATGCATATAGAGAATGGAAGTACCTGGTAAATGGTGTCTGCTGGGATACGGGAGATTTCTCTGATATTGGTAATTCCTCAGGTTCCTTTTTCCTGATTCCTCAGCGCCTTGAGCGCTTCGCAAGCTGTTCCATGAGTTATCCCCGTAACTATTCAGATACCCTTTTCCTGATTCCTCAGCGCCTGTGGCGCTTCGTAGGTTTTGTTGGCAGTGGCAGGGTTCGCGGCGCAAACCCTGCCACTGCCAACAAAACGAGGGCGAGCCACCGCAGGTGGTGAGAAAACCTGAATAGTTATCGGGATGACCCATGAAACAAGAACGACGAGGTCTACCTGCAGCTTAGACTACTCTGGCAAACAGATCGTTTTCTCCTACCACATCAGGTCCCACGCGTGACGTTGCCAGTTGATAAAACTCGGTCCTACGCCATTTACGTTGTAGTTCCTTTGGCACACGGCTTAAAGCTCCATTGGGATTCATCTGCGTGCGATGCATTGCCCATGCATGAGCTTTGGTCTCTTGCCAACGTTCTACATCCAGTGAGACGCTGATCTGATCATCAGGTATGCCCAACTCTTGCGGATCAAGATTGTCGAAGAGCGAGGGATAGTCTTGTGTTTGTAACCACTCAGCCATAAGCAGCAGATGTCTGCGAGAAAAAGAACTATAATACAACTTAGAAACGGCATGCGCTGCTCCTAGTTCTGGATACTGTACAGCGTCGGCAGCTGCGTGGAAAGCGCCAGTTGTATGTTGGTAGATGGCAATGTGGTCAGGGTGTCCATAAACGCCAGTTTCGTCAAATGTTACTATGACCTGGGGCCGAAACTGGCGGATAATTGCGACGAGCTTGCCCACCGCATCAGCAGCATGAACTCGTATAAAAGCTTCTGGCTTCTGGTTTTGCGGTGTGCCAGCCATACCGGAATCGCGATATCCCAGAAACCAGAGGTTCTGGACGCCGAGTACATCTGCGGCTGTGCGCATTTCAGCTTCGCGTACCTCTCCCAAATTTTCGGACGTCGCCAGAGCGGAATCGGAAATCTCGCCAGCTTCGCCGCGCGTTGCGTAAATGAGGCCTGTTTCAATACCTAACATGTTATACTGTAGTAAAGCGCCACTGATTAAGCCTTCGTCGTCTGGATGAGCAAAAACGCCGAGTAGTCGTTTCGTTGCCATGTTTTTTTGTTCCTTTGTATGCTATCTTCTTGTATGGAACTCAGTGCTACTGTAACATGTCTGAAGAAAAACTGTCAATCAAGATTCTTACTGGCGCTTATCCTTATAGAATAGAGCGAGTATTTAACATGTATCTCTATCTTTTCTATGGGCAAATGTGTTAGAGTATAGTCAGTACATTGGGCATGAAGGCCTATTTTCTAGCAACGAACGTACATAGGGTTTAGGCCAGAGTCCTGGGCATGAGCGCAAAATGAGGCAATCAAGGAGTGTGCAGTATGGCAAGAACAGTCTTGGACAAAGAATTGCAAGAGTTGGATCATCAGATAACCCGTCTGGGAAACCTCGTGGATGATGCTTTGGGAAAAGCTCTCGAAGCATTAGAAGTGGGAGATCTGGCGAAGGCAGGTATAGTGATTGAAGGTGATACTATCATTGATAGTCTGCGTGCCGCCATTGAAGAACATACAATTCGTCTATTGACCTTACAACAACCACTTGGAGGACGTGATCTACGCTATCTTGCCTCTGCTCTCTCAATAGCCGGTGATCTTGAGCGCACAGGGGATGGCGCTGCGGGTATTGCGCAGAACGTGTTGCGCATGGCACCCCTGCGAGGTAATGCTACACTCCCCGTAAAGATCGAGGCCAATGGTGATGGCAACACACAAATCACAGAAAAGTCTATCATGCGTGGTATCCAGGAACTTGGTAAAGAAGCACGACATGTTTTACAAGGCACAATGAAAGCTTTTGCCTCACGCGATGCAAAGGCAGCACGTCATTTATGGGGTGAGGATGATGTTGTCGATGTGCGCTATCATCTGGTACGTCACGATTTAATGGCGATGATGGCGGGAGCACGAGCTATTCCGGCCCTGCAAAATGACTCGCTTATCTTGCAGCGCGCAACCTATCTACTCTGGATCGCTCATAAGCTAGAGCGTGTTTCAGACCATTGCACAAATATCTGTGAGCGTCTGATCTTCACTATTGAGGGTGAAACCAGTATGCAGCAATCACAACCAAAAGGTTCATGAGAGTCCCTGACTCCTGGTCATGAATACAACATCCCGCGTAGTTCTGGGTATCGTGTTTTCTTCTCCCAGGCTCCCATGAAACTAGTTGTTGCCCTTGATTGCCTCCCAGAAATAATTCGCCAGTTGTATATAACCTGAAGGGCTGGGATGAAACCCGTCGGTACTGACATATTCCGGATGTGCCGTCAGTTGGCTCTCTTCTTTCAGAAGATCCACTACAGTCACGCTGTAGTGTTCGGCTACCTTTGCAATATTTGCATCCCAGCGCTGAATCTCGGTATACATCTTGCTTTTTTGTGCCGGGGTGAGATGAGCAAAGAAAGGCAATCGCGTCAAATCTGGCAAATTTGCCATTACAATACGAGCGGTAGTACTTATACGTAACTGATTCAGGAGTGCATGAAGATATTTCATATAACTCTCATATGCAACACCTGCCACAAAGTCATTTGCAACCAACCAGATTGTAATTAGTTTTGGCGAAGTTGAGAGTGCAATTGGTACTTCTTGTACAAGCGCTTCACTCAGATGAATACCGCTGACACCCAGATTTATCAGGTGTGAACCTTTGGGGAGACGTTCCGCCAGGAGTGGTACATAGCCTTGTGCTCCTGGTTGACTGCTACCAACCCCAACTGCATCGGAAGCTCCCAGAGCAACATAGGTAATAGGGCCATTTGACAGGAGTTGCGGCCCTGAAACTGGCTGCGTCGGTGTTGGTTTCGTCATAGATAGATGACTCGTGGTCGTCCCAATCCCAACACTAGAGGTACAGGCCGAAGCAACAAAGATTATGATAAGTACCAGTAATAGTGAGAAGGGTTGTTGATTATGTTGGTACAGACTCATACAGGCACATTTCAATGGTTAAACAATTACTCTATTTTCACTATTGTATCACACTATCACACTCTGAGCAGTAGTAATTTTTCAGGTCTGCTCACCACCTGCGGTGGCTCGCTCTCGTTTTGTGTGGGTGTTGTCGCCCGTGGCAGAGGTTGCGACGCAACCTCTGCCACGGGCGACAACACCCACACAAAACGGCTTGCAAAGCGCCATAGGCGCTAAGAAATCAGAAAAAGGATCTGGCATTTGCTGCTGTGTCGTGTACAGTACAGGCAGGATTAATCCTCACCCTGCGCCTTAGTAAAGCCCATCACGCCATCGAACTCTTGTAACTTCTCCAGATGAACCCAGGTGTGCTTTGTTGCAATGCGTTGTACCAGAGCAAGCAAAACTGCATCGGTTTCAGCCTCGGAAACATTCGCTGTGTCTCCTTTGAAAAAGAAGCGGCAACGATATTGATCAATACAGTCTGTCATAACTCCCATTGCAGGGTAAACTTTTGTTCCCCGGTTAGAAATTATTTTCAGAGAAAGAGGTGTGTCGCTGGTCAACTCGACAAGGTCCGCACCCAGTTCCTCCGGACCAAGCGAAGACTGTAAGAAGACATCGATACCAATCAAACGTCGCTTAACAGATTGCTCATCTGGTTGCGGTGCAAGGCGTGGTAGTTTCAGTGGCTTATGCTCACGAACCTTCCATGTTTCCGAACGCTTGCCGAGGTTTGAGATAATAGCGTTGGTATAGTCTGAGGTGGATGTTGCCTGGTGGTCACCTGCGATATCGCGTGTGCGAATGCCCGCTGCCAGGGTAACGAGGATGGCATGCTCAATCTTCTCAGCAGCTTCGAACTCGTTCAGATGTCGGAGCATCATGACCCCTGACATCAGCAGCGCGGTCGGGTTGATGACATTCTTGCCAGCATATTTGGGGGCTGAACCGTGAACGGCCTCAAAGATTGCCACTTCATTCCCAATATTGGAGGAGGGAGCGAAGCCCAAACCGCCGATTAAGCCAGAACTCAGATCACTGATAATATCACCATTCATATTGGTAGTAACAATGACATCGAACTGCTCAGGACGCTTAACAAGCTGATGAGCACAGTTATCAACGATGATATGTTCTGCATGGATATCTGGATACTCTGGAGCGATCTGCTCAAAGACGCGCTTGAGCATGCCTTCAGTCATTTTCATAATGTTAGACTTGGTGGCACAATGGACCTGTTTGCGGCCCTCCGAACGAGCAAACTCGAAGGCCATACGTACAATCTTCTCACAGCCCATATGTGAAATCAGCTTGATACCCTGGGCAACAGTGGACGTCTGCATATATTCGATGCCAGCGTACAGGTCTTCGATGTTTTCACGAACAACGACCAGATCAATGCCACGACCACCATAGGGGGTAGATACATTTGGCAATTCGCGCACGGGCCGAATATTAGCATAGGTTTCAAACAGCTTACGCAGGGTAACATTGGCACTCTTTTCGCCAAAGCCAACAGGTGTTGCCAGTGGTCCCTTGAGTACTACACGTGTCTTGTGGATGGACTCGATGGTCTCTGGTAACACACCAGAGGGATAGCCTTGCTGAAAGACACTTGCCCCCGCATATCTTACTTCCCACTCGATAGGGACCCCTGTTGCCTCGATGATGCGCTGTGTCGCGCTCGTCACTTCAGGGCCGATACCATCCCCGGGGATAACTGTTACGAGCTTCTTACCAGACGGAGTAATGTACATATTGCTCACTTCATTCTCCAGCTAATCTTATTGTCAGGCCAAATGGTTTCCGACCACAGAGGCACCACTTGCCAGCGCCTGAATGGATATGACGAACGTGACTTTGCACATTCCCTGTCTGGGTATCGATGGTACCTTGTGGCTATGCTTATAGTGTTCGTCATTACGTAAATTTTTCCCAAAAAACTGGGTAATCAACTAGCAAGCATGGCTGACTACCCGCATTGTATCACACAGCATGAGATGTACACGCACACTTTTTCAAAGAGATAGGGTGACTGGTACATCCTGGCTTATGATCCTCCCCTGTGGTCCCTATCAACAAGCGTCAATTGACCGGTTTCTACGTCAATGACTAAGCCATGTACAGGCACGGATGGGAGATATGGGCTACGGCGAATCACGTCGACGACTTCCTGGACGTTGAGATGGACATCGTGGAATGCCCCCAGCCAACTTGCCAGCCCATTGATATCACCCAATCCTCTGTCCTGAATGAGTTTTTGTGGATCTACACCCAATGCTTGCATTGAAGATGTTAATGCTGCTGGATTTATATGAGTCAGTCCACAATCTGTATGACCAACCACTATAATGGTGCGTACGCCGAGCAGATAGACACCACCTGCCAGCGAGCGAATGAGGTCATTGGATGCGCCTGACCGATCAGGCTCGGAAATAGTGGCTCCTGCGGTTCTCAGTTCCAGTACGTCCCCACGTTCCAGCCCCAATGCATCTTCAAACATCCGTACCAGGCGGCAATCCATACATGTCACAACCGCCACACGTTTACGAGGAGCATGCCCTATCTGTGATAGCTTCTGTTGCTCAAGGAAACGTTCATTATTTGCTAAAATCTCATCAAGCATGAGGGAATCTCTCCTTTCTTCCTGGTGACTACTCAAGTATTTGACGGCTTCAGTGTAGCATAGCTGTGCACGAGACACAAGCAATCATCCATCGAGGATCAGGGCTTCTCGATTTCTGCTAGCTCTTCAGCTTTGTGTTTCTGTCCATGGAAAAAGTGGGTTTAACGGCTCTATACGTTTCTTGAGAAATCTGGTATAGTGTTGAGGACACACCATCTTCAAAACGTACTTTTTCATAAGCAGAATGGCAATTTCATTGAGCGATAACGAACATTTAGTAGAACCAGAAGACCTGGAGAATGTACAACCAGGCTATCTTGGCCCAACTCCTCCTGTGGGTCAGCCTTTGCAAAAAGGTGAGCGGTTGTGGATCGACCGCCTGGAACAGTTACAGCACGCGGTTAACGTGCTCAAACAGTCCAGGGTAGTAGCTATTGATGCTGAATTTACGCAGGTGCGTTCACGTACGCAAAGTGATACTATTACCTCTGTTCCGCGTCTGGCGCTTTTACAACTCGCTATTGACCAGCATTGCTTTGTGGTGGACACATTACGCCTGCAAGATCTTCATCCTCTTGTGGAGGTGGTAGAAAACCCTGAAATTGTTGTCCTGTTGCACGGGGCTGGCGCTGATATGCGTGTTATGGCCGAGCGTGGACTAAACGTGCTCCATTATTATGATTTGGAGGCAACATGTCGTTCAATTTTTGGACAGCGTAAATCGTCATTAGCGGCAATGTTACAACGTGCCTTTAATATACATCTGGATAAGAGTTTACAACGGACCGATTGGACGCGTCGTCCTTTGCCTCCAGCTATGATCGCCTATGCCGCTCGCGATGCAGAGGTAACGTTAGCCCTCTATTACTGGCTTGATCAATATTATCACAATATCTTGAAGCTCCACGAAAACACCAACCAGCCCGATAATGTGGCTCCCTGGATTGAGCCGTTCCTGCGTGGAACAACACACCTCTCTCCAGAAATGGCTATTGCAGAGGCAAAAACGCTGGGGATTATTAGCAATAAGGCTCAGGTCGCCACTGATTGTTGCGTTGCATTGGCAAGTTTAACGCACCCGATGCGCCGCAATCGGTTGCTGCGTCTGATCACTGACCTATCATTGGTACAACTCACATCTGAAATCATTCCTCTCTTACAGGCACCCACTTCAGATGAGCGGGCTGGCAGTGCACGAGCATTAGGGCGTCTGGGGGTGAAGTCTGCCAGTGAGCCAATTCGCCAGCTACTGCACGACCCTGTACACGATGTGCGTAAAGCAGCATTACTCGCTCTGCGAAACCTGGAGGAGAAGGAGCCACGCCAGCAGCGTACCCCTTCCACTAAAACTGCCGATGGAACACGTAGCTGGGTCATAGAAACAACAGATCAGTCACAGGCCCCCGATGATGAACAGGATTGGAAAGCCCGTTTACGCTCTATTATCGATACATAAAGGCCGAAAATGCGAGAGGAATGACAGACGCATTCAAGAAACACGAACCCCTACTATGATATCGCGCTTTTTGATGACACGATCCACGCTATGTACAAATTGGGTGTAGGGTGGATCGTTGCGTACTTGCAGATGGGTGAAGCGTTCTAGCAATTCAACCATTGCGGCTCGCTCAATACGTGTTGCGTTCCATGCCAGGGCCAGTGTGCCACCAGGGAGAAGCATCCGTTCCCATACTGGGAGGGCTTTGCTAAGCAGGGCTGAAATTTCGCCGAAATGCTGAATACCATAGGGCAGGTCTCCGACAATGGCGTGCATATGTGGGCCGCCTATCACTTCGCGCATATGTAGATCAGCTTCGCAGGTATTGCCATGTGATAAAACAAGCATGCGTGTCTGCCCTTTTCTTCCAATCTCAAACTGAAAGCGTCGTCCCGCTTTACGGCCTCGCTCATCGATTTCCTTGTAAGGAATGCCTTCACCCTCCAGATATTGTCGGACGAAGACAGTGGTTGTTTCCACATCTTGCCGTTCGAGTTCGATCCCAAAGGCATCATAACCAGCCGCCAGGGCAAGAAAGAGTGTCGTGCAACCACCTGCCAGCGGATCAAGGACTCTGAGACGCCCGGTGCATTGCGTCGCATAATCTCCGGCAAAGATAGCGGCATTGAGCAGGACACGCGTAAAGATTTCGTTGGTTTTGCCTTTATAGCGACGGGCCTCCGCCATCTCCAGGGGAACAAATGGCGCAAACTCCGGTTCGAAGTGGGCGCAGGAGCGGTCCCCGCACGGCCCCAATTTGCTCAAAGTATTCGTAGGCCTCACTCGTGGCTCCCATACGTGGCAGGATCTTGAGCAAGTTTGTGGAAGTCAGGTGGCTATCATCAATTGTCACGAGCAAGTAATTCTGACCAGCCAGCGTGATCGGTGTGATTTCGCTGATAACAGATCCCCAGGGGCTGGCAAGTAACTCTGGTTTTGCCAGGGCAATGGTCATTCTGGCATATTGAGTGCTGCGTTGTGGTGTAATTTTGAGCGCAATTTTCATGAGGCGAGTATAGCACACTCTCTATAGTTCTGTGTATACTTCTGCAGCTTCGATAAAAAATACCTGGACGCCGTTGGGGGTATCGTCCAGGTATCTATATTTTGTTCTATGCAGCATACTTCTTTGGCAGTGGAACAGGGTCGTTATCTGCTATTGCTGCCATGATCCAGCTTTCGATAGCATCTTCACCTTGTTGAACAGCTTTAGCATATGTATCGCCGTGTGTTCTGCATCCTGGGAGTTCTGGAACGGTTACAATGTAGGCTTGATCTTCATCACTCCATTCAATAATCATGCTGTAGTGTTTAATGTCCATGCTGCTTCCTTTCCAGGTCTTTCAGAGCCTCTCGAACGTCTTTTACCTGGTATGGTTTGGCGTCGTCTCCGTCATGACCTGCTATTGTTATTTCAACGCCAGCAAGCAAAGTATGTTTCCATACTGTATGGCTTCCTTTTCCTGGTCTCAAATAGAAACCTGCCTTACTTAAAGTGCTTTTGAGTTGTCTAATTTTCTGTGGCATACTTCCTCTACGCTTAGTTCTATTATAACATCACTGATGTTCTGACTGATAATGGTTGCTACATACCCTTTATTGGCTAAAATGTGTTCTGTTTGGCCTGTAAAGCTGTTACATTGTACTCCCTGAGTAAATATAGCATAGCTTCTTACAGGAGAATAGAGGTTACAGCCCCTTCCCTATTGTTCCTTTACGGATTAAAATACAAACATAAGTTACGACTATAACCCGGTAGCTGGGAGGCTCTGTTATGTATATTGTCACTGTGGCGGAAATGCGAGAATTGGAGGTCCAGGCCGAGCGCCAATATGGCCTGACCTCACCTGTATTGATGAAGCACGCTGGGAAAAGTGCGGCTGACATCTTTCAAGCCCACTTGCCCCCCCACCATTCTCTGAATGGACTGAGAGTGCTGTTTCTGGTCGGGCCTGGCAATAATGGTGGTGATGGCCTGATCATGGCTCAGCATCTAGCACAGGCAGGTGCTTTTATCAGCCTCTATCGTTGGAAAGAGCGTAAACTTACCATTCGTGGAAAAGACATTGGAGAAACAGAGACGACAGGCGAGCTAGAGTCGGTTATCCAGAGCGCTGATTATATCATTGATGCACTCCTGGGCACAGGACGTTCGCGACCGCTACCCGATGATATGCGTACATTGCTTGGACGTGTACAGCAGGAACGAGCAAAGCGCAATACAGTTCGTGTCATCGCCATTGACCTCCCAACCGGCCTCAATGCCGACACGGGGGAAGTTGATCCAGGCACCATGCGCTCCGACATCACTATTACGCTGGCCTGTCCCAAACAAGGCTTTTTCTTCTTCCCTGGGCGTGACTATATCGGTGAACTCTACGTAGGAGGGATCGGTCTGCCTCCTGAGATGGAATATAATCTCTCGACTGAGATGCTTACTGACGAGCTTGTACAGGGCTTATTACCTCCTCGCTGGCTCAATAGCAACAAGGGCACTTTTGGAAAAGCCATGTTGTTTTGTGGTTCACCCCCCTATCCTGGTTCAGCATTCCTGGCTGGTAGTGCCGCCGGACGCGTTGGGGCTGGCCTGGTAACGCTTGCAGTTACCGAAAAGATGTTGCCCATCTATGCCAGTGCCTTTCATGAGGCAACATTTGTACTCCTGCCAGCAGAAGATGTAGGTAGCTTTGCCTGCGCACAGACATTCATAGACCATCTGGCTGGTTATCGTTCGCTTCTCATTGGGCCAGGTCTGGGTCAATCACCCAATACACGTGAGGTTATCCTCCGGATTCTGGAACACTTGCGCTCTCTGCCCGATGAAACTCGTCCCCAACTGGTGATTGATGCCGATGGGCTAAACAACCTTTCGGCCTTAGAGCACTGGTGGACTCTGCTCCCCAAAGGGACCGTTATGACACCCCATCCTGGTGAGATGGGACGCATGTGTAAAGGGTTAAAGGTTTCTGGTGGGGATATAGATCGCCTGGATCTTGCTCGGAGCAAAGCCAAAGAGTGGCAGGTTACGCTTGTACTCAAGGGCGCATGTACCATTATTACCGTACCAGAGGGGCATACTCGTATCAACTGGTTAGCCAACCCGGCCCTGGCTTCGGCAGGCACAGGTGATGTGCTGGCAGGTATGATAGCAGGGTTTCTGGCACAGGGTGTTGAGCCGTTTGATGCAGCTAGTGCAGGTGTCTATCTGCATACAGTTGCTGCCGGGCGTATAAGTGAAGAGCTAGGGCACGCCGGAATGTTGGCCTCTGACCTGCTACCTCAAATTCCCCGTGCTATGAAAAGATAACAGCCTAACAGCGCAATTGTTTCAGGCTCTTAACATGTACCTCAATCGTAAATTCTTTCAGCGGCGGCTTTTGCGTTTCCCATGTCCGCCGCTGTACAAACTGTACTGTCGCATCTCCCTCTTCACATCCATGGAGAGTAAAAATTTCATCAGCACTTACCCCTGCCATCGGTACTCCATGATCCAGTTGGGAACTTCGGCATCTCGGTCGTTTCGGTAATAGAGATGGCCTGCCTGTTTCCTATAACAACAGCACTCCAGGCATAGCCCGCCGTTCCCAGACCCTTTAACCTGAGGATATATTCTTCTCCAATCTTGAGGTTGATCCTTTCCGGTATATATCCATAATTACTCCTCTTCTTGCATAAAATAATGATCTCCATCCTTCCGGGTGATTTTGGTAAAAGAGTTTTTGCGAGGACACCTCGCGCTCCGGCAGGGGTTGCCACCCCTGCACCCGCTTTCATCCAGAAGGAGGGAGACCCTCTATTTATTCAGTAGATGCATGTATTCCCTCACTGAGCTACCGCGCACTTCCAATTACCACACCTTCATGCCACCCATTGCCATCTCGCCAGTAGTGCTGTAGCATCTGATCCGTGCGCAAGACGACAACCTCCAGATTGAAACCATAACTGCTCTCGATCAGCCCTACCACCGCCTGTACGTCATGACCAAAGGTTGCGCTCTGATGCCAGCCCATGCCACTCACATTGTCGTGCCACCAGTACTGTATCTGTCCCCCTACTGCAACACAGAGTTCGAAATTGCCAACCATCAGTTCGTTACCCATCCCGTACTGACCTTCAATCATGCACGGCGGACTGTAAATGCCCGATCCAAAAGTCGGCCCTGCATTCCAGACCCTCCCGTTATCGTTGTCACGCCACCAGTGCTGCATCTGACCAGTATTGAGCACGCAGACAAGCTCAAAATTTCCCTGTCGACCATAATTGCTCTGAATGAGGGCTGGCCCACTGAGCAAAACATTGCTACCAAATCGTCCCCCATCATACCACGTCCAGGGCGCTCCATTAGTACGCCACCAATGATTCAGCCTCCCATCAGCAGTACGCACGACAACCTCGAAGTTACCTGGAGCACCATAGTTGCTCTGGATAAAGCCGGGAACTCCTGCTGCATCGGTAGGTCCAAAGATTCCTCCATCAGCCCATTGCCCGGTCGCCTGATCAAGTATCCAGTGATGCAGTTGGTTGCTCGTTGTAAGATGCACAAATTCGAAGTTGCGATTGTATGTGGTTTGAGTGAGTGTAGGACAGACAGCCGCATCGTTGCCGAAGCGCGACGCCTGCTGCCAGCTGCGATCGACCGAGTTGTTGCGCCACCAATACTGAATCTGATTGCCATTGGTCGTCGCCAGCATATCGAAGTTACAGTGCAATGCGCCGTTCCCACTCTCAACGAAAACTCCACTGTGCAGACGACGCTTAGTCCAGGGGTCCGGATTAGAATACTGCAAACCATACTTTCCCCAGGTATCGATGCTAACTTCGCCATAACCAAGGAGTATATAGCCTTTATTTCCCCAGGCGGTTCCCCAGGAGTTCTTAACAACCCAACAACCCTGGTTATCATCATACCCGACAATCAGAATACAATGCAGCCCACGCGAACTACCATATACGTGATGATAGACTCCACTGTGGTAAGCATCGAAATCCTGGAAGATTTCAAAACAGGCCGTAAGTGGCCCAACGGTGTCCAGCCAGACCTTCTGCTGCTCAACATCTCCAATAGTGATATAATCGTTTATTCTGACGGTACGTCCCGAACGGTCCGGCGTCGGATTGTAGGGTGAGTTATCTGTCTTATAAGGATAACAGTCCGGGTCAGCAAGGCCATTGGCCTGAATCCAATTAAGTGCAAGGTCAGGCCAGCCGCGGTCCCCACAATGGCAGCCCATGCCATCGTGGACATCACCCTCCGAACGCTTGCTCCAAACGGCGTGCTCGATCCTGACCATACTCTCGACCAGAGCAGTGGCACCAAAAGTCCAGCAGGACTCACAAAGACCCTGGTCCTGGACAGTGGTGATCCACGGCCACCCCCAGCGATTGCGCCAGTCTACGACAGTTTCTCTGGCAGACCCGACCACCGCTGGCACTACAGCGGGAGGCAACGCACTTGCCTGTGGTCGAAATGTGGCAGGCAGAATGTTCAGATCAATACGTCGCTGGAGGAGAAAAGGATTGGCTGGCGGGATGTGCAAAATCTGCTTGAGATCAAGTCGTGCCACCTGGCCTATGGGAACGAGTCGTGTTGCGTCCAGAACCCCTAACGGATGTACAGGAACAATATCCACATCATTCACTGCTGGATCGATCGTCCATCTGGCCTGCTTTACTGTAAGGAGTTGCCGTAATTCACCAAAGGTGAGCTGTTGACCTGTCATTTCAAGTATGCTCCTTCTTCCCTACTACCTGTTCCACGGTCAAAACTCAACAAAAATGGAAGGGCCACTAAATATACGTGCCTCAACAGTAAATTTAGGGTATAAATATTTAGTGCAGTACAGAGAGGATTTGAAGCATCATGACATAAAGATGGCCGTTTGTTGCTGTGGTTCCTGACTAGATCAATAGCAGGAGCAAGAACGGCCAGTATGAATAAATACTAGTGCGGCGTCACATCGGTAACACTGATGAGGCCACCTGTTGTTGTATTCGGGATGCAGAGACGAAATGACGATGACTAAACAGTCACTTTTCCAGCTTCGTCAACGACATTGACCGTGATCTTTGGCTCCAATCCGGTAGCAACTTTGACAGATACACTAAAGGTCCCAATGCTACGAATCGGCTCTGACAGATCAATGACGCGTCGATCAATGGTGATATTTTCGGATTCGCGTAACGCTGCGGCAATATCTTGACTGGTGATCGATCCATAGAGACGGCCCTGGCTTCCAACCCTGGCCTTGAAAGTTAGCGATATCTGGTGCAAGCGTTCTGCCTGCTGGCGATTGAATTCAGCTTGCTTCTCAAGTTTGCGCTGTTCGGCGGCGATCCGTTGTGTGCGGTTAGCAATCAGGCCAGGGGTTGCCCCAGCCGCCAGCTGGCGCGGCAAGAGGTAATTACGGGCATAACCGTTGGCAACCTCTTTCATATCACCGGCCTTTCCCAAACCTTCAACATCTTGTAGTAGAATAATCTTCATGGTGAACAAAGCTCCTCACAGAGGTGGGGCGAAGGCCCGTCTTCCTCCTCACGCTATAATACGGCTAAGTATACACCTTGTGACAGGTGAATGCAACCGCTTGTTACTTCTGCTTTTCGTGACTCTTCCCACTATCGTTAAGCTTACTCACTCCGCCTGTCATTCTTCTTGTCCATCAACAGATGTCCTATGCACCTTCCTCATATTTGATGATATCGATGTCTTTGCGTTCTATAGGAAGCAGGTGGGATAACTCATGTGCTCTCAACAAACTCAAAGGATGGAACAGGGATAAATCGTGAAGTTCTTCCTCTCTCCGGTTTTGGGGAGATCCTCAAAGCCGCTCGCAAGCAGAAACGGTTCACGCAAAAGCAGTTGGGCCAACGGCTCGGCGTGCATTATAACACGATTTCCTCATGGGAGCTGGGAACCTACTTACCGGAAACGCGCGGACTGGTTTTAGAATTGGCTCGTCACTGGACCTGGATGAGCAGGGAACCCGACAGTTGTTGGAAGCCAGTTTGACGGCGCTCGCTCCTTACTGGAATGTGCCCTATCAGCGCAATCCTTTCTTCACCGGCCGCGACAATGTTCTGTGCCAGATCCATGAACTCCTTTGTCACGAGCACAACGCACTCTTGAACCAATCATGTGCATTAAGTGGTCTGGGAGGCATTGGCAAGACCCAAACAGTCATCGAGTATGCCTACCGATATGCCAACGACTATTCGGCAATCTTCTGGGTTGCCGGCCAGACCTCTGAAGGGATTGTTTCCAGCTTTGTCGCTCTTGCTAATGTGCTCAACTTACCAGGGAGGCAATTCCAAGAGCAGAGTCACGTGGTCGAAGCAGTTCTTCGCTGGCTCACCACCCACAGTCGATGGTTGCTGATTTTTGACAATGTTGAGGATATAGCGCTGATAAAAAGCTTTTTGCCTGCTGCTCGTTGTGGGTCGCTGCTCTTCACATCCCGCAGGCAGGCCTTTGAAGTCGCTGCTCAGGTGCTCTCTCTCGAACCGATGACATCGGAGGAAGGGATGCGTTTCCTGCTTGGTCGGGCCAGATTCTCCTCCGATTTGAGAGCATCCCGGGATCTCCTTGCTCCAGAGGACGAGGAGGCTCTCCAAAAGATTGTCTCGCTTATGGATGGCCTCCCTCTTGCGCTTGATCAGGTCGGCTCCTACATTGAAGCCACACGGTGTCGCCTGTCCGACTACCTGCAACTCTACCAGTCTTCCCAACAGTATTTTCTCGACGGGCGTGATGCTCACGCCGATCATCCACTGTCGGTGACCAGAACCTTCACACTGATATTTGAGCAACTTGAGCAGAGCCACGCACCAGCCGCCGAGTTACTAACGGTGTGCGCCTTTCTGGCTCCTGAGGCTATTCCCGAAGCGTTTTTTCGTGAAGGGGCTGCGTCTCTTGGACCGGAGCTTGAGGCACTGATCACGAATCCCCTTGCATTCCATACAACGATCAGCGTACTGCTGGCGTATTCCTTACTCCAGCGTAATCCTGGTGCTCAAACGGTGACGGTGCATCGATTGGTCCAGGAGGTGCTCAAAGGCTCTCTGTCAAAAGCAGCTCAACAGATGTGGGCGAGCCATGTGATCTGTGCCATGAGTCATCTCTTTCCTTCTCTGAAAGGAAAGCAAGCCAACGATTGGCAACGTTGTGAGCAACTCTTACCTCATGCGCTGGTCTGTATCACATTGAGCGAGCAGTGGGACAACGACGAGACAGAGCGCCTTACGTTAATGAATCGTGTCGCAACGTATCTCAGACTACGTGCACGTTATGCAGAGGCAGAGCCTCTCTTGCAACGAGCATTGAGCATTTGCGAGCGGACATTGGGTGTTGAACATCCTCAGGTAGCGAGGTTGCTCAACAATCTGGCACTTCTCTATCAGAACCTGGGAAAGTATGAGCAAGCTAAATTACTCTTCCAGCGGGGCTACACATCTGATGAACAGAATTTCGGAGTAGCGGATCATCCCGATGTGGTCTCTTCCCTCAACAACCTGGCAGAGTTCTATCGTGAACAGGGAAAGTATGAGCAAAGCTGAGCCACTCTTCCAGCAGGCCTTGCGCATCCGGGAGCAGAACCTCGGACCTGACCATCCCGATCTGGCCCCTCTCCTCAACAACCTGGCACTTCTCTATCGGAACCTGGGAAAGTATGAGCAAGCTGTAGCCACTCTTCCAGCGGACCTTGCGCATCCGGGAACACAGCCTCGGACCTGACCATCCCAATGTGGCCATTTCCCTCAACAACCTGGCACTTCTCTATCTGGACCTGGGAAAGTATCGAGCCGGGCAGAGTCACTCTTCCAGCGGGGCTTGCGTATCTGGGAGCACAGCTTCGGACCTGACCATCCCAATGTGGCCACTTCCCTCAACAACCTGGCAGGCACTCTATCGAAAGCAGGGAAAGTATGAGCAGGCTTAGGCCACTCTATCAGCGGGCCTTGTGCATCTGGGAGCAGAACCTCGGACCTGACCATCCCAATGTGGCCTCTCCCCTTAGCAATCTGGCAGAACTCTATCGCAAGCTGGGACTGTATGAGCAGGCTCAGCCACTCTCCTGTGGGCTTGCACATCCGGGAGCACAGCTACGGACCTGACCATCCCGATGTGGCCACTTCCCTCAACAACCTGGCAGGACTCTATCGCAAGCAGGGAAAGTATGAGCAGGCTGAGCCACTCTATCAGTGGGCCTTGCGCATCTGGGAGCACAGCGCTCGGACCTGACCATCCCAATGTGGCCACTTCCCTCAACAACCTGGCACTTCTTTATAAGTGTCTGGGACTGTATGAGCAGGCTAAGCCACTCTCCCTGGGGGCCTTGCACATCCGGGAGCACAGCCTCGGGCCTGACCATCCCGATGTGGCCACTTCCCTCAAAATCTGGCAGAACTCTATCGCAAGCAGGGAAAGTATGAGTCAGGCTAAGCCACTCTCCTGCGAGCCTTGCACATCCGGGAGCACAGCCTCGGACCTGACCATCCCGATGTGGCCAACTTCCCTCAACAATCTGGCAGAACTCTATCGCAAGCAGGGAAAGTATGAGCAGGCTCAGCCACTCTCCCTGCGAGCCTTGCACATCCGGGAGCACAGCCTCGGACCTGACCATCACCTCACACAACAGGTACCAAAGAATTCTGCTCTCTAACTCTACGAAACCGGAGCAAGCTCAATGTTGGGATTTACACTCTTCGAGAAAGCAGGATCATCATGTGAACAGAGAAAGAACACAGTCAAACAGTGAATGTCCTGAGATAAAATGAAAGAAGATGATCTTTGCATCAGATCGATGACAGGATACCTGGGTCTAGCTCAGGCATGGTGATCCTGAGAGTGCAGAGCAAGGAGAACGATGGACATGACAAACGCCGGTTTTACTCTCTGGTTGACAGGACTTTTAGGCGCAGGCAAAGTACGCTTTCCGAGATGATTGAGGCGCGTTTACAGGCGCATGGTCGCACTGTTGAGAGACTCGACGGAGATGTCGTGCGCACTCATTGAGCAAAGGACTGGATTTTAGCCGTGAGGACCGCGATATCACAAGTCAACGCATTGCTTCTGTGTGTAGTCTGCTCGGCCGCAATGGGGTGATCTGTATTCTGCGACTATCTCTCCAGATCGTGAACACGTGAGCAAGCGCGGAAAGAGATCGGCAACTTCGTTGAAGTCTCATCGGAAATGTCCCATTGACGTTTGCCGCCAGCGTGATGTCAAGGGTCTGTACCAGTTGGTTGATGAGGGCAAGATGAAGAGTGTTCCCGGTGTCGATGATCCTTACGAAGAGCCTGAGCACCCGGAACTGGTGATTGAGACCGATAAAGAGACCATCGAAGAGAGCGCCAATCGCATTTTTGCGAAACTGGTTGAACTCGGGTATCTTGAGCCAGAAGAGGAGAATGTTCAAGAGGCTTTGAAGAAGATGAAACATCTGGATGAGCGTTCTCAGGAGATTGAGCAAATGATCCGTCTCATTGAGAGAATTGCTGATCAGATTAACCTGCTTGCTTTGAATGCAGCTATCCAATCGGCTATGGCTGGTGAACATGGACGCGGGCTTGCTGTGGTTGCCGATGAATCCGCCTTCTCGCTGAGCGCTTCAACCGAGTCAACAAAGCGTATCGCTACTTTGGGGTAAAAAGCATTCAGGGTGAGATACATAAAGCTGTGGTTGCTCTGGAAGAAGAGCACTCCAGAGCTGGTCAAAAAAAGATTGCAACTAACTGAGGAGAATATTCAAGAGACTTCTCAGAAATTGAAACGTCTGGATGAAGCGTTCTCAGGAGATTGGTGAAATTGTTCGTATCAAATTCAGGATATCGCATAGTAGAACGACCTCTTCTCGCTTTTAATGCAGCTGATCCAATCAGCCATGGCTGGCTAAAGCGTGCACGCGGGTTTGCTGTGGTCGCCGATGAAATCCGCCTTCTCGCTCGAGCGTTTAACGAAGTCAAAAAAAGCGTATCGCTATTCCGGTAAAAAGCATTCAGCATGAAGATACATGAAGCTGCGGTTGCTCTGGAAAAAGAGCACTCGAGAAAGCTGGTCAAAGGATCGCAACCCGCTCAGGAGTAATGTTCAAGAGGCTTCTCAGAAGAGGTAATAGGCAGGAGAGAATATCATGGCAAATCGAGAAAATACTTTGCTTTTTCAGAAGGGAATAGCTGTTTCGGATCAAATGAAGGATATCAATCTGATGGCCGTATCAAAATGTCTAGCGAATGCAAATGATCGCCCATGTTCTCGTCGTAGATGATAGTCCCACTGTTCGCAAAATTGTCCAAGTAGGCACTCCAACGGGAACACATTCGAGTGATGACAGCTGGTGATGGTCTGAGAGCCCTGACTTTAGTCGCCGACGAGATGCCCGCTGTCATCCTGCTCGATATCCAGTTACCACGTCTGGATGGGTAGCACATTTGCCAGATCATACGCAAAAACACGCAGTTTCAGCACATATCAATTATCATGCTCACTGGAAAGGATGAATTGTTTGACAAAACGCGTGCTCGATTGGCCGGAGTCGACAGAATATCTCACCAAGCCGTTTGATACTGTCACGTTGGTACAAACAGTCAAAAAACACCTGATCAATTGGCAAGACGGGTCGTGAGGAATGAAAGGGAAAAAGAGACCAGGGCTTCTCCTTCTTGTTAGAGAGGGTGGAAATCCCACTATCCATGGGATTTCCAACAAACATCAATTCAAGAGAAAGGAAATAGAATGGAAAATAAGCTTGACAAGCGTTTCTTGCAGGAGGTCCTTAATCTGGCCTCAATGGAAGTGCGGCAGACGCACAAGAGGTATCTGGGCACGCCGCACCTGTCTTCTCACTTTAACTAAGCTGGATGGCGGCTGCACCCAAGACGCACTGCACACCCTAAATTTCTCCCCCAAACAGGTCTACGATATGGTGCAATGATATCATTACCCAGGCTTCGGATTCGGGAACGCTACCAGTGATACCCCCGATTCGACCTACGCGCCGCGGCCAAGAGATTTTGCAGATGGCCGAAGACAATGCCTTGAAGGCCGGTTCGGCTGCGATTGACGAGCGCAACTCTTGCACAAGCAATGTTAAGCGAGAGAGGTTTGACCAACGACCTGCTGATTAAAATAGGCATCGATCCCAAACAACTCATGGAATGCATTCAAAAAAGTAAGGCTCGCTCTTTGCTTGAATTGTCGTTTGACTCATAACTTGTGTCTTGAGAACAAAGAAACCTCTTCCCTCAAAGGGAAGTCAGGAGCCTGAAAATGACAACAACAGATTCTAACGCGGTATTTATAGCAATGATTGATACCAGCGGTAGTATGGATGAATTTAAGAAAAACATTGCACGGAACTTCTCTCTCTGGATGGTCAGCTTTTTACGCACAAAATACAACCATGTGCAGATGATCTTTATCAGCCACCACATAGAAGCAAAAGAGGTGACAGAGGAAGAAATCTTCCACCAAGCAGAGGGTGGCACACAGGTCTCTTCTGCCTACGAGCTTGCACTGCAAATCATCAAGGAACGTTATAACCCCGACGATTGGAACATTTATCCCTTCCATTTCTCCGATGGGGACAATTTCCCATGGGACAATCATCGTTGTGTCCGGCTCGTCAATCAATTGATGGAATTGTGTCACACTTTTGGCTATGGTGAAATTCGCGAAGGTCGTTCACCCAGTTCCCTGATGTCCGCCTACAATAAAATCACCAACAAGAAGTTTACCGCTGTGGCCCTCTCAGAGAAAAAAGAAATCTATTCCATATTACAGGAATTCTTGACGCTGTAGTGAGAGCGGATCTTTCAAAGACCGAGAACAAGTAACTCTAGAGAATACAACGGTCTGGCTGAAATGGAACCCCCAAGGAGGAACAGAAACTCTCTCTGATCACTTGAAATGCAAAGGAGTTTATCTGATGACCGAACCGAGAGTCCTCGTCGTAGATGATAGTCCCACTGTTCGCAGGATTGTGCAAATAACACTCCAACGGGAACAGATACGCGTGATGACGGCTAGTAATGGTTCCAGTGCCCTGACTTCAATCGCCAATGAGATGCCCGATGTCATCCTCATGGATACCCAGTTGCCAGATATGGATGGGTACGCCATTTGCCAGCTCATACGCAAAAACACGCAGTTTCAGCACATACCAATGATCATGATGCTCACAGGGAAGAATGAATTGTTTGACAAAACGCGTGCTCGATTGGCCGGAGCGACAGAATATCTCACCAAGCCGTTTGATACTGTCACGTTGGTACAAACAGTCAAAAAACACCTGATCAATTGGCAAGACGGGTCGTGAGGAATGACAGGCACGCTCTTTGCTTGAATTGTCATTTCACAGCTAAAATTGATCGTTTCACAGAATTCTTGGAGCGCTAGAATAGAACTAAACAAGCAATAAAGAAAGGCTGAGAACAGTAAAGCCAGTGCAAAACCGCTATAACCTAGAAGTGACAACTTGTAGGCTCGTTTGGGAAAGGGAAAAAGATGGAGCAGCCAGACCACATCATGAATGGAGACCTCCAAACATTAGGTCTCCAAGCTATCCTAAAAATGCTCGCACTGAGTAAACGAACAGGAAAACTCTTTGTGTCTTCAGGATCAGAAAAGCTCTCGATCAGCTTGCGTAAAGGGCAAATTGTCGAATTGCATGGAGATGGAGTAGCACAACCGGACTTGCTTGGAATGCTTTGTCTCGTGAAGAAACTTACCCCTGTGCAAGCGCAAGCAATTCGAGAGCTTGCTCAAGGAGATATGCAACTGGCCCTGATGATGCTCGTAGAACGAGGCTGGATGAGTGCGTGTGAGATGCAACAGCGCCTGGAGTTCTCTGTCATTCAGTCAATCAGTCATGCATTACGTTGGGTAAATGGACGTTTTGCTTTTCATCGTCAATTGAAGCCCAGAAAGTGCAAAATGCAACCTTTGGATGTGGACTCTGTCTTGCTGGAGGCTCTGCGTCAAACGGATGAATGGGAAGAGGTTATAGGGGAAGGAATTACCCATCTCACACGAACAACGGTCGGTCGCTGGCAACCTGAGGTCAGTAAAGATGTGCGTAGCCTTGGTTTAAGCCAGGAAAGTCTTGAAGTACTTTGCCTCTCAAACGGAGATCTGCCTTTACAGGCGATTTCGCTGGTCTTGATGACACCAGAAGCTCGCGTTGCTCGGCTAATGGTACACCTGCTGGAGTTGGATTTAATTGAGGTTGTTGATACTGTGCTAGAAACAGAATTACAGCAAGATCTCTCAAATATCATTATCAGATGTCAATACACATTAGCGCAACAACGTCACTCCTCAGTTCCAGAACAGCATCTCCCTGATCTGATCAGGGTACTTTCCGAATGCATCAATGAGTTACTGACCCATCATGGCGGATATGCCAGAAGTTTGCGAGGACAGGAACATCTCCCTCCTCTGGAGAGAGTGCACTACCTCGAACGCCAATTTGCCAAACCGTTGCAATCGCTTTGCAGGCAATATGGGATTTTAGAAACGGCAGAGTTTGCAGGTGGTCAACTGAATTGTCAGGACATTCTTTCCCTTCACAAGCTTGTAGAAGGAAGGCAGGCGGAGGAATACTACCGGGAGGCTGTCCAGGGCCTTACAGCATTCTTGCGCATGGTTTTTACAACCCTGCTGCGTGACGAAATTGGCACGTCACATACTGGCCGTCAACTCAGTATTGCCTGGAAAATCTTCCTCTCAGAGCTATCACGATTTGACAGAGATGATGGTGGAGCGAGCCTGATCAGCGTACGGTAGCTTGACGAGAGCTTGCCATGCAATCAGCTGAGATGGCTTGTTCATCAGAAGAATTGTTGGATTTTCGCTATGATAATGGGATTTACACTCTTGAGCGTGTAATTTGTGTGTTTTTGCTGTCAGAAACACTGTCAATTTGGCAACTGGCTCAAGAGAGATAGTATTGAAGCCAGCTGAGATGCTGATCAGGAGTGTAGGCAGGTGATGATATTTGTTAAGTATACACCTTGTGATATGTGAATGCAACCGTTATCCGAAATTTCCCACTGTTTTATTGTTGACGTATACTCCGTTACGAGTTATCCTATGAAAGATCATGTAATTTTAGATAGAGTAAGAAAATTATTGACCTGTATATAGGGGTCACGTAGCATTTTTAGACATTATTTCAGTAGCAAGTTATAAAAAAAATGGAAGATTTACAAACATGGCGTGCATTATTAGGGAAAGTCATAAGTGATCCTCAGGAGCGACAGAGGATCGCTGACACGTTGGGAGTCAACCCTGTTACGCTGACACGATGGTCTACAAACAAGTCAAACCCTCGTTATGAGAGTCTGCGTCTTTTACTTGATGCTCTACCATCTTATCGTCAACAAATTCTCGAGTCAGCAAAGAAAGAGTTCCCCGACTTCTTTACCGAGAGGGGCACATCAGGTGAAAACGCACTGGAGATTCCCTCCACCTTCTACGCTCGTGTGCTCAGTGCTTACGTCGCCAGCCTACCAATGCTGCGAGGCTGGTCAGTCTGCATTGCCATCCTGCAACAGATCCTGGGCCACTTTGATCCTTCACAACAAGGCCTGATTGCCGTTATTATACAATGCGTCCCTCCCCCACCAGGGCAGAAGGTTCGTAGCTTACGAACGATATGGGGACGTGGTACACCTCCCTGGCCAAATCATATCGAAAATCAGACGCAGTTTTTGGGAGCTGAGTCACAAGCAGGACACGCAATAGCAAAAGGCCATCTTATCGTCGTTCATAACCAGCAAGAGAAAGCACATTTATTCCCCCACCAGTACTCTGATGTAGGAAGTAGTGTTGCTTGCCCTATTTTGCTGAGTGACCGCACAGTGGGATGCCTGTACATTGCGAGTACTCAACCCAACTATTTTTCCCAGGCACATCTGGAACTGATTCAATGCTATACAGACTTATTGGTCTTAGCATTTGAACTAACAGAATTCTACCACTTACGTGATATAGATTTAGGTTTCATGCCTCATCATGCTATCCAGTTACCATATCTGGAACGTTTCCAGAAGTGTGTTATGTACCATATGGTGCAAGCAAAGCAACATGGCACACAACTCACTCGTCCACAAGCAGAGACTACTTGCCTGGCAAGAGATAGAGAATGAACTGCTTCATCTTTCATTTAAGCCCGAAGAAGACATTGAGAGAGGTTGATACTATTTGCCTTTCACCACTTATTTTGAGATGACATGCGTATATAGGGCACATAGTAGCCTCGCAGAGAGCGTGGAATACGACCAATAATCGATGTGCCAGTGGAGATATGTTCCTCTTGCTCCACATAGCCTCGACGATGGAAGAGTTCTACGAGTTCCCCTCTCTCAAAGGGCATTATAACCTGTATCACATCCATGCTATCGGCCAGAACCTCAGCAATCTTCTCACGGAGAGCATCTAGACCTACCTTTTGCAAAGCTGAAATTGATACTGCATTGGGATAAAGACTTGTATCTATCTCTTGTGGATCATCCAACAAGTCAATTTTGTTGAGAGCGGTCACACGTGGCTTCTCATTGGCATCCAGCTCGTCGAGAATATCATTGACCGTCTCACTCTGCTCAATGGCATTTTCATGGTGCACATCCACAACTTCCAGGAGCAAGTCCGCATCACAGACCTCTTCTAGTGTGGCACGAAAGGCCGCAATCAGTTTCGTTGGCAACTTTTGAAGAAAACCAACGGTATCAGTGACCAGAACTTCCTGGTTGCCAGGCAATACAATATGGCGGGTAATTGGATCAAGAGTGGCAAAAAGTTTATTTTCCGCCAGCACATTCGCTTCAGTGAAGGCATTGAACAGCGTGGATTTCCCGGTGTTCGTATATCCCACCATAGCAACGACGGGGATAGCCTGACTGGCACGTTGCTGACGGTGAAGAGCACGCTGTTCCCGTACCTCTTCGATCTCTTCTTTCAGGTCCGCAATACGACTGCGAATGCGACGACGATCAATTTCTAATTTTGTCTCACCTGGTCCGCGCGCTCCAATAGCTCCACCGGCACTACGCAAGCCACCGCCTTGTCGCGAGAACTCAATACCATACTCAGTGAGGCGGGGTAAACGATATTCCAACTGAGCTAATTCGACCTGCAAACGACCCTCACGAGTACGTGCGTGCTGCGCAAAGATGTCAAGGATGAGGGCCGTGCGATCAACTACACGGGCATCAAGCAGTCTTTCCAGGCCTCGCATTTGTGTTGGGGTGAGTTCATCATCGAAGATCACCAGGTCAAAACCCAGTTGTTTCTCCAGATTACTTAATTCTTGTGCTCGTCCTTTTCCTATATAGGTCAATACATCAGGGTGAGGGAGCCGTTAAATCATCTTGCCAACAACCGTAGCACCAGCCGTATACGCTAGAGTTCCCAGCTCATTTATCGAGTCCTCGACACTCCACACACCCTCATGAGTGCTAAATTCAACAGCGACGAGATAGGCACGCTCAGGCCCACTCTTCACACCAGTATCAAGAAGGCGATCTTGCTTTGTCGTAATTACCTCCGGTCATTTTCACTCTACAACGCACCTACTAGTTAGTGTAAGTATTTGACCAAAAGAACGCAAGCCTGACAACATCTATTGAGGAGGTCGTGGTAGATTGGGCAATTCTTTTACAAAGAAACCATTGACTCGTGCAAAAATGCTATTCGTTACGGTCTGGTTATAGACGTCATGCCAGGCCTGAAGCTGGGTAATATTGATGTTCAAGCCTGGGATGATATGTGACCCCTGCTGAATCGTATTCTGAAGGCCACCTAGAAAGCTGCCCAGCACAATCAATAGCACTAACCAGAGTAACCACGCCTCAACAAACCCAATCACTCCACCAAGCAGAGCATCGACTCCACCAAGAATAGGTATATTCTTTGTCACACCACGTACCACCGTACCAAGGATATGTAATATCAGGACCGTGCCAAAAAGAGTGCCACATATGCAATTAGCGGACTCGCTGGCAACTTATTGGCTTCAAGGAATACACTAAATTGTGGGCCAAAGACATACGCGACACCCAAACCAAGTGGAATACTGATCAGGTTGATCAGGCTAAAGATGAACCCATTGCGCAGACCATTGAAAACGAGTAGGGCTACCGTCACAAGGAAGAGGATGTCTATTACACTGAGTGGCATCGGTTTCGTGCCTCCAATATACCATAGTAACAAACAGTACGATGAGGCTATTATCTCACATTTTTAGACGTTATGATAAGGCAAATTGTAACTGTAAAGGTATGAGATGGATCACACATCAGGGACAGGCGTGATAGTATCTCGACGGACGGTATTAATCAAAAGATGGACTTGATTAACACCGTCCACGGTGGCGGTCAGGAACCTGTAATGCCTGTAAAATTGAAGCGCGCAATCTGCAAAGCGGGGGCTACAATTGGGATATAATCGTAGCTCTGGATACGTTCACGCCCAATAGCTTGCACATCGCGCAAGGCCTCAAGGATACTTTGCGTGAAACGCAAATTCTTGACAGGACGCGTCAATTCACCATGTTCAATCAAAAAAGTACCACTGCGGGTCATTCCTGTAAAGAACGTCTTCACTGGATGAAGGGGATTCGTATAATGAAAGCGCGTCACATACAGGCCCCGATCGATACCTTTCAGCAGGTCTTCCATGCTGGCATCGCCTGCCTCCATCATAGTATGCATTGGTGTCGGTCCTTCACCATTTGGTGCCGGTAAGGCATGTCCCGTATTGGATTTGTCTTCACGTGCAGCTGTAAATGAGTCATAGGTGACGGCACGGGCCACACCATGCTCCACCATCATCACACGTTGCTTAGGCACTCCCTCATAATCGAACGCATGTGGTAGACCAGCAGGATCATGGCCATCATCATAAATGGTCACAAGAGGACTCACTATTTGTTTGCCAAAATGACCATTCATAAAGCTGCGCTCCTCTTGTACAGCGGTCGCCGAAAGTCCCATAAAGACAAGATTTTGCAGCATCTCACCTACGGCGTAGGCATCCAGCACAACTGGATACTCACCCAGATCAATAGCAATAGGCTTACGGCTACGCTGAGCCTTCTCTACAGCTTCATGTGCCATCGCCTCAAAATTGATGGTTGAGGCATCTGTAGCCATACGCTGAGTATAGCCAGACCCACGCTCATCCGCCATGACAACGGCGTGGCATTCAGCATCTGTACGTGGCTCATAGGCAAAAACGCCTAGCGAGTTTGCTACTGCGACGTAATTTGTGTTGGTTGAGAAAGCTCCGGCAGCTTCCAGTCCGCGTTCCTTCGCCAATTTGACAATAATAGCAACACGCCGTGCCCGTTCTTCTGGCATAAATTGCGCCGTCTGCTCACTGTAGCCAGGAGCAGCAACAATAGGCTGCGGTGAGGGAAGTGAATGGAATTCTGGATTTTCTGGCTGGATATGCGCAATATCTAAAGCTTGCCGGGTGACCCGGCGCAGGGACTCATCGTCCAGGCGGTTTGTGGTTGCGATACCGACCTTCTTACCCACAACGGCCCGTACACGTACCTCGTAATTGCTCTCGGCAACATTCTGGTGAATATGGTTATTGGCGAAACGCGTGAGTGCGCTTTCAGTACCGATGTACACTACTTCGGTCTGTTCTGCCTGCGAATAACCCAATACCTTCTGTAATAGCGATCGTATGCTTGTTTCATCGGAATACATTGTTCTGCTTCAACCTCTCCTATGACCAATTACCGACGCCTACCTGTACATTGCGGAAACGAGCCGGGGCCGCGCCATGTCCGGTTCGCATTACCTGCATGGGTTCACCTTTACCACAGTTGGGTGTACCCCAAACTCTCCACTCGTCAGGCCCACAAATGGCATCACACGAACCCCAAAATTGCGGGGTAATGCCCGTATATGTAGCATTCTTGAAGATGCGACCAAGTTTGCCTTTTTTGATCTCATACGCCATCTCGACGCCAAATTGGAAGTTGAGGCGGAGATCATCGATACTCCAACTCTTGTTAATGCTCATATAAATACCGTCATCGGTATCGGCGATCAGGTCTGCCAGTTTCCAGGTTCCAGGTTCCAGATTCACATTAGTCATACGGATCATGGGTAAACAATTCCAACTATCAGCACGCACACAACCATTACTGGTTAATCCAATCAGCGGGGCAGTATCACGAGACATCAGATAGCCTGTGAAGATGCCATTGGTCACAATCGGAGTACGTTGAGCAGGAACTCCTTCGTCATCCCAACCAAAAGTTCCCAAACCGCCAGGAATGGTGGCATCAGCAGTCAAGTTGACGATCTCTGAACCATAGCGGAACTGTTCCTTCAATTTGTCGATGGTCAGAAAGCTCTTACCAACAAAGCCTGCTTCCATACCCAGAACGCGATCCAGTTCGATGGGATGCCCGCACGACTCATGTACCTGGAGAGCAGTTTGTGGTCCATCGAGAATCACCGTCATGAGACCACTTGGACATTGTGGAGCCGTTAACAACTGTACGGCTTCTTCACCAATACGTGCACCATGGTCAACGAGGTTCATCTCTTCGATGAATTCGTAACCAGACGTTCCGGCCTGACGTCCAAAAGAATTAGGATAAGAGCGTGTCTGTATCTCACTGCTAGCAGGATCAACGGCACTGGCATCGATAGCGGCACCAATATCAAATAGCTCCTGCTCTATCTCGCTTCCCTCTGAACTGACAAAAAATTTGTGTTCTCGAGAGTACTCCATATTGCCACTTGTTAATGCGACGCCCTTGATGCTACGCATAGCAGCATCGGCATCAAGTAGCAATTGTACCTTTTGGCTAAGCGGTACAGTGAAGGGATCTATTTTCATAGGGGTGCGATAGGAGCCTTTTTGCGGCGCAAGTGGCGAGAGGTGGAAAGGTTCACCAGCTACAAGAGCGCTGGCACGAGCAATTTGCACCGCCTGCTTCGCCACACGCTCAGCCTCTACGTCGTCCATACATGCACTGCTGGCAAATCCCCAGGCACCATTCACAATGACACGTACATTAAATCCACTACTGGTACTGCTTGAGACACCTTCGACACGCCCATTTCTGACCTGTATTCCCTCGGTTGTACGCTCCATGACGCGCACATCGACATAGCTGGCACCCAACTGTTGAGCAATATTCATTGCTCTAATTGCTAAACTACGCATGCCGTACTCTTTCTACTCGTCTATAATGGGTAATGATGGGGGTACATCTGAAAGGACACAGAGTGAACAATAGCTGTACATTGAGTGTTTGGCACCGGAACCCACATCAATACCACTGCTCTGTGGTTATCGCACTGCTACACTCTATTGTACGTGTTTTCTGTGCGACTGTCCATATATTGGGAGTGGATGGAAGTGGAAATCATCCCAGATGATCATGTCCCTATCTTTATGACCGAATATTGTCATGAAGATAGGGGCATTTTTAGTATATAATGAGCAAGTATTCTCCAGACAAATAACACAAAGGAAGAAGTAACTGCTCAGGTTAAATGAGTCATCCCGAACTTTTGAAAAAGTTCCCAAAACCGGGGGTGCAGGGTTTCCCTGCTGTGGCTTGGGGTGTCGTCTCGTGGCAAGAGGTTGCCCGCGGCAGAAGGCTGCCGCCCTCTGCACTCCCGCTTACCCAACCAGTAAAAAGGGCATTTCATGCCTCGGAAAAGTCTCGGGATGACTCATTAATCTGGAAAAGAGGTCTGGGCTGTTACAGGATGAAAATGGATCAGGTGACATCAAGCGAGATTTCAACAGAACAACACTACCAATATCACAGCCTCCAGCTCCCCCATGGAGAGTTGCAACTGCCCATCTTTCTGCCGGACGCTACGCTAGGCGTTGTCCGCTCACTCGACGCAACGGACCTGCAAAATTGTCAGATTCGGGCCGTAGTTATGAATACATTCCATCTGATGCAACGCCCCGGCTCGTCTACTATCCAGGCTCTCGGCGGACTACACGAAATGAGTGCCTGGCCGCATCCTATTATCACCGACTCAGGTGGTTTTCAGGCTTATTCGCTGGTTCAGCAAAACGCTAAATTTGGCACACTGGACGATGATGGCATCACCTTTAAACCTGAGGGGTCTGATCGCAAGTTTCACCTGACACCAGAAAAAGCTGTGCAACTCCAGATCAGCTATGGAGCCGACGTGGTCATGTGTCTTGACTACTGTACGCATGTTGATGCTCCCATTGAAACCCAGGAAACTTCGGTCAAGCAAACGATAGCCTGGGCCAGACGATGCAAACATGAGTTTCAGCGTCTACTCAATCAGAAACGTCTCGCGCCAGAGAAACGTCCCTTACTCTTCGCCGTCATCCAGGGTGGGGGTTCACACGAACTACGCAAACGTTGTGCTGAAGCCTTGCTAGAGATCGGTTTTGACGGTTTTGGCTATGGTGGCTGGCCTCTCGACGGGCAAGGAAAACTCCTCACTGACATCATCTCTTATACACGAGAGCTTGTACCTTCTCAATTTTCCATGCACGCCTTAGGCATAGGACATCCCCGCAATGTCTTTGAGTGCACACGCATGGGCTATGGTATCTTCGATAGCGCCATGCCGACCAGAGATGCACGACATGCCCGACTCTACACTTTTACCAACGATGCTTCCACTAGCCTGGATGGTAAATGGTTCTCCTACGTTTACGCCAACGATGACAAACATATTAAGACTAACAGTCCGGTTTCCAGTCTATGCGACTGCCTATGCTGCTCACACTATTCGCTAGGCTACCTGCATCACCTGTTTAAAATTAACGACACGCTCTTTTTCAGGTTAGCGACCATCCATAATCTCAGGTTTATGACCATGCTCACCCAACGTTTGAGAGAGAACTACCATGCTTAAGACAGATGATCAGCAACAACTTGGCGCACTGGTCGAGGCTGTTCTCGCCAGTACCAAGTATCAAGAAGTCAGTCCTGACCTCGTCAGAACTATTGGTACGCAAGAACTTGCCAAACGCCGTAATCTGAAAGAGGCACTCAAGGCTACTAAGAACAAACTGCACCAGGTAGGCGGAGCTTATCTCGACGGCAACCATGACTATACACACTGGATAAACAAGCTAGCAATGGCTATTCAGCAAGGAAGCAAGACCGACTTACAACAGGTCAGTCGACATATTATGGGCCATCACGCCTCGACGAGGGAACGCCTCCCCATCCTTGATGAATTCTATAGCACCATATTAGCCGATCTCGCTCCCATCCATAGTGTACTTGACATTGCCTGTGGCCTTAACCCACTCTCCATCCCCTGGATGCCCCTGGTAGATGATGCGCACTATTACGCTTACGATATTTATCAGCATATGATGGATTTCCTGACGCAATATATAAGGCTGCTCCAAAAGGGGGGCAATGCTCAGGTGTGTGATGTTGTTCAAGCCTGTCCGACGCATACTGTTGATGTTGCATTTGTCCTCAAGGCTATCCCCTGTCTTGAGCAGATAGAGAAGCATACAGGACAGCGCCTCTTACGTACTCTCAATGCGAAGCATCTGGTAGTATCATTTCCAGCACAGAGTTTAGGTGGCAGAAGTAAGGGCATGGTGACACATTACGAGGCGATGTTTCGTGAGCTGGTAGGTGATGAGCCATGGGAAGTGAAGAGGTTTGCCTTTGCCACAGAGTTGGTGTTTGTGGTCACAAAGTGATTTTACCTTTTGTTCACCATACCTACCTCTTGCCAAAAGCGAACAAAGATCAGAGATCCAACAACCAGTTTCTCCAAAAATTTCCGCATTTACCAGAAAGAAGGGTATCTATCTTAGAGGTGGGTGGGGTGGAGTAAGAAGAGGAAATTGATGACAAACTGGGAGGATGGCAGATGCATACTTATGATAGGTTACGAGACACATGGATTTACCAGGAAATCAAACAAGAGATACAGTCGGAACTATATCAACAACAAATTACGGAATTACGTCAAACACTTTTGGAGATTACTGAGAAGCGTTTTCCACGCCTTGAACCTCTGATGCAGAAGGTGGTAGAGCGTGTTACTGATTCAACTGCCGTACGAGCCTTAATTGTGCAAATAAGTACAGCACGAATAGAGAAGGAAGCACGACAAAGTCTCCAAGCAATAAATTATGCTATAATGGGGCATGACCATAATGCCAATACTACAATCCAACACCAATCAAAAAACTGATTTACTTGCACTCACTCTGCCACAATTACAACAGTGGTTGGTAGAGCGCAGAGAGCCAGCTTTTCGTGCTAAACAAATCTATAGCTGGCTCTATCAGCATCTTGTCAACGATTTCTCGGCCATGACTAACCTGCCTCTAACACTACGTCAACGTCTGGCACAAGAGGCCTGTATTGGACCGATGATCGTACAGAGCGAACAACACTCCAAAGATGACCGCACGCGCAAAATTCTGCTAGAGCTGGCAGATGGCAAACTTATCGAGTCAGTGTTGATGCTTTATCCACCCCTGGGTGAAAGTAGTGCACGAGCCACTGTATGCGTCTCCAGTCAGGCCGGCTGTGCCTACGGCTGTACCTTCTGTGCTACAGGACAGATGGGCTTTGATCGCCATTTAAGTGCGAGCGAAATTGTGGCTCAGGTCCTATATTTCGCACGTCAACTGCGAGCTACACCCTGGACAGCAGCCGGATTACCTGGTAGTACACCCATCGACCATATCACAAATATTGTCCTCATGGGTATGGGTGAGCCACTGCATAACTATGACAATGTCTTACAGGCTTTGCGCACACTCAACAGTCCTGAAGGCTTTAATCTGGGTGCCAGACATATGACGGTCTCGACTGTCGGTCTCGTACCAGCCATTCGTAAGTTAAGCCAGGAACCACTGCAAGTCAACCTTGCTATCTCGTTACATGCGCCCACCGATGAATTGCGCAGTCAAACGATGCCCATCAATCGGAAATATCCTTTACAGGAGCTACTCGCAGCCTGCAAAGACTATATCGCGACAACTAAACGGCAGGTAACTTTTGAGTATGTACTGTTAGCAGAGGTCAACGATACCTCGCTCCATGCTCAACAGCTTGCAGAACTTCTAGCACCGCTCAAACAGTTTGCCCATGTCAATTGCATTCCAGTTAATGCTACTTCGGCCAGTTATCGTACGCCTGGACCGGACGCAGTGCGGACTTTCCGCAACATCCTTTTTGAGCATAGGATCAGCAATAGTGTTCGTGCTGAGCGCGGTGACGATATTGCTGCGGCTTGTGGACAATTACGCACACGTTTTGAGCAAAGATAAAAGATAACTCCTCAGGCTCCTTTTTCCTGATTCCGCAGCGCCAAAGGCATTGAGGAATCAGGAAAAAGGAGCCTGAGGAGTTAAATGCAGTCGTCCTAGCGTACCTTGGGCAACTTGCTCATCGTTCGCAAACAGCGCGTGCAGATATTCACTGTACGTGGGGTACCATTGATCTCAATACGACGGCGATGCACATTGAGCACAAAACGACGGCGCGTGCGATGCTGCGAAAAGGGCACGTTGTTACCGTACATCGGCTTGCGCTCACATATCTCACAACGACCTGCTGACATTCTCTAACTCCTCCCTAAAACTCTTAACGGAGACGGCGAGAGGCCGGGCTGCCTTGACATCGGCTCCGCTGTGCTTACTTGATTATCCTCGGGACCTCTGGTATACTGCATCAGTATAAACTTGTGCACTGATCAGGTAACCCGAACACGCTATGCGAGTATAACCGATACAGATTCATTTGGCAAGAGAGAAAACATATGCGTATGCCAAAAACAACAGCTATCACGCCCCAGCATGGAGCACACCCTCTTGGCAAAATTGAGGTTCTCCCCAATGCCATTCATAGCATTGCGGTACAAGCCATGAGCGAGTGTTATGGAGTACTTGGAATTGCATCACCGCGCCTTCACCATGGACAGGCTATACTCCTTCCAGCTGAGCAAAGCAACCAGGGAGTACGCGTCAACATTATCAACGAGCAACTTGTAATAGATGTATATGTTGTATTAGAGTATGGACTGCGCATCTCTGAAATTGCACAAAACATCATGAGGAGAGTCAAGTTCTCCACCGAGAAGATGCTAGGAATACCGGTTGCCCAGGTGAATGTAAACGTCCAGGGGTTGCTCCATAGTCCAGACTCGCAGGAAGTAAAGTTAAAGAACTAAAGGTAACACAGTCGCTATGCAGGAAAAAACCCCACGCACGACACGACAACGAACTCGTCGTATCAGTATCTTTGATGGTCAGGACCTCAAAAAGGCCATCCTGGCAGGCGCTGCGTGGCTAGAAGAAAACCGTGAGGTTCTCAACGCGCTTAACGTCTTCCCTGTACCTGATGGGGATACAGGCTCAAATATGTCTGCCACGATGAAGTCAGCTATTCGCAATATTGTCAATAGTAGTGAAACCTCTGCAGGAGTTCTTGCAGCAAAGATCGCCCATGATGCGTTACTTGGTGCACGTGGTAACTCTGGCGTTATCCTTTCTCAAACACTACGTGGCATAGCCCTGGGACTCGATAAGAAAACAACCTTTACAGCGCCAGACTTTGCCCTGGCACTCCAGGAAGCTTCGAAACTCGCTTACCGGGCCGTGCTTAAGCCAGTCGAGGGCACTATTCTAACCGTCGTACGCGAGACGGCAGAAGCAGCAAAGCTGAGCGCAGAACGCGGTGATGATCTCGTTGGTCTGATGCAAGAAGTTATTATCGCCGCTCGTCAATCCGTAGCACGCACGCCAGATCTTCTCCCAACACTGAAACAAGCTGGCGTTGTCGATGCCGGAGGTCAAGGTTTCTGCACATTGCTCGAAGGAATCGGGCACTATATTCGTGGTGAAACCACTGCATCACAGGCTGCCTCCATTCCAGCACACAATGGTTCAACTCCACTCGTCACTCAGGTAGCACCACAAACTCATATCAAAAAGGGACGTGTCACCGTCGAAGAGGAGTTCGGCTATGAGGTCGTCTTCCTGTTGCGCGGCTCAAACCTGGATGTTGAGGGGATTCGACAGGCTATTGTTGACATGGGTGGTGTCTCTACTGTGGTAGCAGGCGATGAGAAGATGCTCAAGGTTCACACACATACCTTGACTCCCGGTAAGATTCTTGACTACGGCGTAAGCCTGGGCAGTCTACTGGATATCAACATCGAAAATCTCCAGGAACAGAGCCTCACCTATGAAGCAGAGAGCAAAGCCGAGCATGCCGCCGACACGCTTACGTACTCCCATACATATCTGACGCATATTGCGACCGTTGCCGTCGTTTCGGGATCGGGCTTTGAAAAAGTATTTCAGGGTTTAGGGGTCAACACCATCGTTGCCGGTGGACAAACCATGAATCCCAGCATAGAGGAACTTCTGGCAGCAGTTGAGGAAGTACCAGCAGATAAGGTTATTCTCTTACCAAATAATAGTAATGTTATTCTCAGCGCTCAGCAGGTCACCGGCCTGACCACAAAAGATGTCTACGTCATTCCTTGTAGAACCTTACCTCAGGGTATCGCAGCCCTTTTGAGCTTTAATTTTGACGATAACTTCAAGACGAACTGTCAGACAATGACAGAGGCAACGAAACATATCCAGACAGCAGAGATTACGACAGCCATCCGCTCGGTCCAGATAGACGGAATTCATGTGCGCGAAGGCGACTTTATCGGCCTTATTAACGGCAATCTCTCCATTGCAGGTCAAAATATGACGCAAGTCATTAGTGACACATTACAGCGTATAAATATCGACAATTACGAAATTGTCACGATCTATTACGGCAAAGATGTGAGGGAGGAAGAGGCTCAACAGACAGCAGAGCGTATCAAAAAACAATATTCGCAGTTAGAAATTGAGGTTGTCAATGGGGGTCAACCGTATTACGCTTATATACTCTCGGCAGAGTGAAAAGACGCCTCCCAATAGGGACATCAGAAGAAGGCCAGATAGTGCATACACAGGAGAATCATTATGACAATCCGCATCGTGACAGATAGCACCGCAGATATTCCACTGGCACAGGCTGAGGCACTGGGAATTACGATTGTCCCTCTCACCGTATTTTTTGGAGAGGAGGCTTACCTTGATGGTGTGGAGCTGGATAATGCTGGTTTCTACCAAAAATTAGAGGCCAGCAAGATATCACCACGCACGTCACAACCCCCACCCGCCGCCTTTCAAGAAGCCTACACACGCTTGATCCAGGAAGGAGCCGATGGGATTCTCTCAATTCACGTCTCTGCTAGATTAAGCGGCACCTATCAATCGGCATGTACAGCACGCGATGCGCTTCCCGACGATCTGCCAAAAATCCCCATTGAGATTATCAATTCACAGAGCGCAAGTATCGGCATGTCACATGCCATTTTGCAGGCCGCACACGAGGCACAACAGGGTTTAAATCTCGAAGAAATCAAAACTCATGCCATTGATCAGCTCTCCCGTAGCCGTATTTTGGCAATGTTCGATACGCTAGAGTTCGCCAGACGCGGTGGGCGCATTGGAGGCGCAAAAGCACTTCTGGGGAATATGCTCAGCGTCAAACCAATCATTTCACTGAAAGAGGGAGTGGTTGTACCAGTAGAGCAGCCTCGCACACGTACCAAAGCCTATGCACGTATTGCACAACTTGTAAGTGAAATGGGACCTCTGCAAAGTATTACAATAGCTGAAGCTAATGAAGGAGGAGGCCTGGAACTTGCACAAGCTCTGAAAGAGATCTATCAAGACGAGATTCCCAGATATCAGTTAGGAGCCGTCCTCGGTACACATACTGGCCCAGGTGCCGTAGCTGTTGCAGTTGTCACAGCACATTAATCGTTGCTACAAATGCAATAACCAAAGAGGAGATTACAAAATGGCACAGCACTACACAGTACCCAACATTTATCAAGATATCAGTAATCAATCTCAAGGGTATTTCGCATTTCGCTTTACCTGCCAGCAATGTTACTGGTCAGTCGATACGTCCCCAATTCGCTCAACAGTAAGTACGGCAACTAACATCATGGATGTCGGCGTTGGCCTGTTAGGTGGATTTTGGGGACGTGCAGCGGAAGCTGGTGAGAAAATTTATGGCTCCAAATGGCATACGGAACAGGCAGACGCACTACAAAAATCATGGGGACAAATTCAGCATGATTTTCGTTTTTGTCCCAAGTGTCACCGTACAGTGTGTCTACGTTGCTTTAATCTCCAGCTTAATCTCTGTAATGGAAGTGGATGTGCGCCTGATCTCAAAGCTGACGGGATTCAGTCCCAGCATCAGATGAACGTCGAAGCCCAGCGAGAACAAATTCGGCAAAACTACCAGGCCCCTCAGTTCAACGTTAATGCCATCCCTTCGGCTGCTACCCCCGATCTTATCAACCAGCCACCTCAACAACCACATCCACCACATTTCAATGCACTTAATCCTGCTGCCGCCATAGCAAGTTCCGCCGTCATGTGTCCAAAGTGTCAGCGTATGGGACCACCGGGCAAATTCTGCCAGGATTGTGGTAGCAAATTGCCGTCACCAGATCCATTTTGTCCCAAATGTACATCGCCAATCGAAAATACTGCTCGCTTTTGTCCTGAATGTGGTACGAAGCTACAGATAGTAACCTGATCATTTGATGGATTATATGAGCTATTCATACTTCTTATCTCCTTTCTACATGTCTGCACTGAAGAAGAGTAAAAAGCATTGACTATTAGCAAACTGTCACGTACAATAGTAATAACAATAGGCTTACTGTAGTATACGTCTGCTAGCACCTGGAGAGATGTATACCAACTCTCGAACCAGACTTGATGTCCAAGAAACGATTTGTCGGAGCAATGCGTGTCCCCTAGGGACGTCCTCTATGATGTCCGCTTCTCTGTACCATGTAGTTCATTTTTGTACATGGGCCACCGCAACACAACGGTAGCCTCTACAAGTGTTTCGTCGGAAACTGCCATGAGGAATGGCGTAGACAACGAAGGAGGGACGACTGTGGGAATGTTACGGGTGATGTCACGGCGTGGTGATGACCGTCTCACCTGGGACAAGCAGAAAGTTTTAGCGGGTGACTCCGAAGCAATCGCTGCTGTCCGAGAGGCAGAACGGATATTTGCACAGGAACGTGCAAAGGGCGCTACAGCCTTCCGCGTGGAACCAGGAAAACCGATACAACGCATTGAAAAATTCGACGCCACCGCTGAGCAGATTGTGATGGTTCCGCGAGTCGTTGGGGGATAAACCTGATCTCCAGGTATTCATCCCCCTATGCAGGACCGGTACAGAAGCAGTAAAAGGGCGCGAGAGGTCACGCCCTTTTACTCTTCATCTTCCCTTTGCTCTTGTTCAATTACTCGATGACCATTCTGCTTGATACAGGCATGCGGCCCTCCATCAAGCGGAGTTTGACAGAAGGGACAGACCCGACGACCGGCAGAAATTATAACGGAAATTGAGCTTGAAAGGTTCTGCGCCTCCTGTTGATTAAAGATAAATGAGATGGCATTTTCTTCACGCATCAAGACCCTCGGCGGCTCTTCGCTATGCTCCATGACAATTTCCAGAGGAACGATGTTGAGCAGAAACATTGCGCTGTGCTCATCGTAGTTGAGCTTCATCTGTCCCACCTGGAATTCGTAGGTTGGGATGCCTGGAAAATCGCCGGGCATTCCTGAAATTTCGCTCTGACCTCCAGCCCTGGCCTCTATGCGCAATACCTGCCCATCAGTAAGCACGGCCAGCGACCGATCCAATGCCAATGAAAGACTGTTAAGTTGTTCTTTTTCCATCCATAGGACTGCGGACCCCCGCCTGCTCTGCACAAAAAGACGGAAGCGACGTTGGCCTGGTTGACCAACCGCATCAACACCAAGCACTCGTACAGGACCCAGTTCTACACTCATTTTTCACCTCTCTTTTAAATCCTCTCGTGCCCCCACCTCTTTCACCTTACTTCCCTTCCACAGTCTATACGAAATCACAGCAGAGTGACAATAGTATTGTCATCAATAAGAGATTTTTCCTCCTTCTTCAAGGTTTTTCATAAGTGATACCATCGTTGCCCTAGCTTGATACCGTTGTGTATTGAAAGAAAGCTTCTCTTCAGCTATGATCAAGACAATTGTCCTAACCATCGTTTCAATCGTCTATTCAACACGTCTAAAAAGTTAGATATTTTTATGTGTGTAAAAAAACAGTTTGTCTATGATGTGGTCACCGATACTACATCAGTCGCATCTTACCTTAGTATCAGGGGAGAAAAAGGGTAGTATGGCATTTAATCATCAGGCACATCGCCAAGGACCTGTTACACAAATGCAACGAGATGCCGGGCCAAAGGACTCAGCACAGGAATGGAAAGAACTTACGACCCGACGTGCTCCATCTCCACATATACGCCAACGACGCATTATCATTCTTGTAAGCATATTTCTCCTTTTTATGCTTATTTTCGCGGCACTACGACTCAGCATGGTTGTCAGTGAAACCGATGATCAGTTGATTGTACACGTCGATAATCAGCAACCTGCAACCGTTGATCTACGTCAAAGCTTCCCTATCAGTACAGATCTTTTGGGTACAAATATCTTTCCCCAGAGTGGCTCAAGCTCTCTGGATCAACCGTTCTCTGGCTTTATGCCCAACACATCATTGATGCGTAGTAGCATACAAGACATGCATGTCAAGCTTATGCGCTTTCCAGGTGGCGACTGGGGTGAGAAACATATTCTTTCACTCAACCAACTCAGTCAATTTAGTGCATGGCTTGCGCAGACCAATGGAGATGGAATGATCCAGGCTCACCTCTCTGGTCCGATAGCAGACCAGAATGGTGACCCACAACCCCACGACCTGAGCGCAGATTTGAACACAAGAGCCAACCTTGCCGGACGTTGGGTTGACTATATGAACAATCCCAAAAGCGATCAGCGAACGGGAGCTCATCAGAACGATCCCTTCCATCCAGTCGCTCTCTGGACAGTTGGTAACGAACCAGATCGGCAGATCAATCCCCTGACGGGACAAATCTATACTGTTGCAGACTATGTGAATGCCTTTATCCAATTCTCCAAAGCGATGCATCAGAATGACCCCAAGATTAAAGTCTTCGGGCCGGAACTAAGCCAGTTCTATGGTATTGGCGCAGGACCATTCGACGCTGGCGGCCATCCATGGATGGACGATTTCTTAAAAGGGGTTGGAACGTATGAGCAACAGCATCCGGAACTTCCCTATCACCTGCTCGATGGTATTTCATTTCATCGCTATCAGTTTGATAATGCACATCAGGCTCCTGGACTACTGATGAGCAGTGCCAATGAATGGGACTTTCTTTTGCCTCCGTTGCGTGCGCAAATCAAGCAAGATTTGAAACGCGATATCCCGATTGCCATTACAGAGATCAACACCAATCCAAAAGATCAAGTTCCTTCACGCGGGCAGGCGGCTTTGTGGTGGGCAGATACACTGGGAACACTGATGAATCAACAGGTTGAGGACGTTGCCTTCTTCTCGACAGCAGGTGTAGATAAGCCATATCCACTCTTTACGCAGGATGGCTTGCATGAAACACCAATGGCACGCGTGATGGAGTTGTTCTCCCATCTACAAAACAACCTTGTTCCTCTCAGTATACAACAGGAACCTGTGAGTACGTATGCGACACAGGATCGGGCACACCAGACAGTCAGCCTGCTCTTTGTCAATAAATCAGCAACGCCAACGTTGGTCCAGATAAGATCAGCTAACCAGTGGCTCAGCGTCAGTCCCTGGCATGATCAGGATATCAGTCTGGCCGGTTATAGTATGGTCGTCGTTACGCTGCACCGCAATGGCGGAGCGACAGCTTACAGCTATATCGCTCCGCCTACTGATGATGCAACGGTCACACCCCTTACCTACACAGTATGTGGGAACAAGACCGACGCTCTGGCAAACTTTATACCATGTTAGAGAGGGAGAAATAGTGGCAGAGGTTTTAAATATTCTTGCAAGCTTTCTGGAATTTGTATATCTCCTGATCATTCTTTTGATGACTGCACAGGCAATCTTTAATATACGCTTGCGCCTCTTTATCTGGGAGGCTCCAGAGCATGCATGGCTCAACCATGCACCAACAATTTATCATGACCCATGTTTATCCTTTACTATCATGTTACCTGCACGCCATGAGGAAGAGGTCTATCGCGAAACGCTGCAAAAAGTCTACGATCTTAATTATCCGAAAGAGCTTATGCAGATCATGGCTATCTGCCGTGAGGATGATCCAGGAACAATTGCTGAAGCACAGGCAAAAATTGAAGAATTGGGCGATCCCAATGTACAACTTGTCATTTTCAATGATAAGCCGATTAATAAGCCACATGGACTCAATCTGGCATTACAGGTAGCACGCGGCGACATCGTAACCATCTTCGATGCGGAGGACGAACCACATCCCGATATATTGAATATCATCAATACAAGCATGCTCGATGATGATGTCGATGTGGTACAAAGCGGAGTACAATTGATGAACCATAACACAAAATGGTTTTGTTTCCTCAATGTACTGGAGTATTTCTTCTGGTTTAAGTCATCCATGCACTTTTTTGCACGGATTGGCATGACGCCTCTAGGTGGAAATACGGTCTTTGTACGCCGGGAACTTATGGAGCAAATGGGTGGCTGGGATGAGACCTGCCTGACTGAAGATGCAGACCTTGGTATCCGTCTGAGCCTTTCGCATGCCCGTATGCGTATCATCTACGATGATGAGTTTGTTACGCGTGAAGAAACACCACATACTATTGAGCAGTTTATCAAGCAGCGTACACGGTGGAACCAGGGTTTTATTCAAATTCTTTTTAAGGGAGAGTGGGTAAGGCTAGAGAAGCTTTCACAGCGCTTGCTAGCATTTTATGTGCTTATCTTGCCAGAATTGCAAGCTTTCTTCGCGCTCCTGGTACCAGTATCCGTGATTATGTTCTTCTTAGTGAAGTTTCCGCTCTGGCTGGCTATGCTTACCTTTCTACCGCTCTACTGCTTTGTTCTGGCAGTCTTTATCGATCTGGCAGGCTTGCATGAGTTCTTGAAAGCTCATAAGCGCAAATGGAGTTGGCGAGAGGCCATGATCATGGTGCTGGCATTCTTCCCCTATCAGTGGATATTGGGCTTAGGGGCTATACGTGCCGTCATTCGTTACATTCAGGGAACGTCGAACTGGGAAAAAACCGCCCACACTGGACAACATCGCGGCAAGGCTGCATAAAGGTAGAGTAGGAATCCATGACATCTTTTTATAAACCAACGCCAGATCAAGAAGAACAGGAGTGGCTGCTACAGGAAGAGAAAGAGCAGAAGGAGATTGCTGCCGGCCCATCACCAAAGCAACCGGAAATAGAGGGCAACAATATCATCCTGCATCGCAGTCCAAATTTTATTGTACGCACAGTGTATCGCCCAGGCCAGCGCGTTGCCCCACTGCGGCGGCCAACGGGAAACACGCAAATTATGCCCAGGGTTATGCCGCAACAAGGGCAACGCATCGCAGACAGCACAACACGCTTGCTCCCCTCAGTAACACCTATCAACCCTACTAAAGAGAAACAGTTCCCTGTGCCAGCCTGGCTAGAAGCCACCGCAGTCGTCATCGGTTTACTTGGCTCTTTCATCGTTCATGCGTTTAATATGTTCAATTACCCTCGCTACGAACTGGATGAAGGGACCTATATATCCAGTGCCTGGGCCATCATGAATGGGATGATCACTCCTTATCCCTATGGATATGGTCATCCACCGGCGGCCTGGCTCCAGATTGCCTTCTGGGTACAGACGATAGGAGGCTTCTTTACCTTTGGGAATGCGCTCAATACCGGACGCGTTATTATGCTTTTTTATGCAGTAGGTTGTTCACTGCTGGTTTATTTGATTGTGCGACGTCTGGGCGCAAGCCGTAGTATAGGGCTGCTGGCGATGGTAATCTTTTCACTCTCGCCACTGAGCATTAGCTACCAACGCCAGATATTTCTCGATAATATTGGGACCTTCTGGTTGCTACTCTCACTCTACTTCCTGGTGGCTGGCAATAGCCGCTTGCTCTATATTGTACTGGCAGCAATCTCTTTTGGCATTGCTTTACTCTCAAAAGAGGTTTTTTTGCTCTTCATGCCTGCGATGATCTATGCTGTATGGCTGCATACCACCAAGTTTCAACGCAAATTCGCTATGGTCGCGTTTACCTACACAGTTGTTGCACTTGGCTCAAGCTTTGTGTTGATGGCAATTCTGAAGGGTGAGTTATTCCCATATAGCTGGCACCTGCCATGGGATAACCATGATCACTTGAGTATGCTACAAACTTTCTTAGACCAAAGTAAGCGAGGCCAAAGTCAGGGCAGTTTTGCTACCAGTTGGAATGCCTGGACACATATCGACCAGGTTATGATGGTGTGTAGTATCGTGAGCATTGTCTTCAATCTGGCTGTAGGCTGGTGGAATCGAAAACAGTTGTTACTGGCTCTGCTGGCTATCAGTTTCTGGGTGCTCTTGATACGAGGTGGTGTAGTACTTTCCTTCTACATCATTCCACTGATTCCACTTATCGCCATTAATACAGCGCTGGCTATCAATACGATAATGAATTGGATCGGCAAATTTATACGTTTTGATCTTGTTCGTGCCGGGCTGGTTCTGGCTATGATTGTGGCCATCGTTCCTTACGATATTCATTTATCAGCGGACGCCTTCACTCAGCACCCAACATCAGCACAAACAGATGCGATGGTGTGGATACGTGATCATGTACCACACAACTCGTTTGTTGTCATTAATAGTTATCTTTATATGGATCTACGTCAACCCGGTGGACAGGGGGTAGGAGATGGAGCAACATTCCCTCATGCAGAAGTCTACTTCAACGCTGCCACCGACCCGGAACTACATGACAAAATCTTACAAGGTAACTGGGATCGCATCGACTACATTGTAGCAGATTCAGAGATGCTCAGCGACATCAACAGCTTCGGTGGACCAATGAATATCATTAAAGATGCTCTAAATCATTCGGTTGAACGCGCTGAGTTTCGTGCCGATGAACAGAACGCACAAATCGTTATTCGCATTTATGAGGTGCAACATAAATTTCCGCCACCAATGGTGCTGGCACCATCTCCCTCAGGATTGGATATGATAGCAAGAGGTACTAGCCCTATGAATAGACGCGGGATATTAGGGTAATATGGAAGTATATATAATATTTCCTGGGGATATGGTGTAACTTCTCAGGTCCCTTTTTCCAAATTCATGAGTTATCCCGAACTTTTTGATCAAAAGTTCCAAAAGGGGGTGCACGGGGCAGAGCACTCGCGGGTTTGGGGTGTCCCAAAAACTCTTTTTACTTCTTTTATGCGCCGCCTGCGGCGGTGTGGGAGAGAGAAAGAGGCAGGGGACACCCCTGCACCCCAGCAAAGGGCGGCTGCCCTTTGCAATCCCGCATCTCAAGCCCTTGAGAGAGAGAACCTCTGTTCGAAAAATTTGGGATGACCCATGAGACCGAGCAGTTACAAATTAGTTTTATTCAGCAAAACATTTAGATGTAAAAATTACAATATCAACACAGAGGACACTAAAAGATATGTTGGCAACACGACCAGAAACCGATACTATTGCAATCACGCGCACTTTTGATGGCATTGAAGCAGCGGCACACCGTGTCATTGAACAGGTGGGAGGGATGGAGTCCGTCATACGAGGTGCCAAAATCGCTATTCTTAAACCAAATTTTGTGGCCGGGCGCAACGCCGAAACAGGATCAACTACCAGCTTTGCCTTGCTTAAGGCCGTTGCCGAAGAGGTACGAGCTTGCGGCGCACAACCTGTTCTCTGCGAAACACCTGGAACAGAGTTTGACCGTGACGCGACCTACACGATCCTGGGCGTCGAGAAATTCTGTGAAGAGAATGGTATTGATATTTTGCGTGTGGACCCTGAAGGCGGTGAAGCAGATTGGATGGAGTTGCGACCGGCAGGGGCAAAGAAACTGCGCCGTTTCCGCATCCCTCGTATTTTAAAAGAAGCCCGCCTGATTAATCTGCCAGTTCTTAAGACTCATGTTGTCTCAACTATGACGTTGAGCATGAAGAACTCGATGGGAATTCTGCCACGACCTGATCGTCGCAGTATGCATACCTTTGGCATCGATCAGAGCATCGTCGATATGAATCTGGGCATTAAAGCAGACTTGAATATTGTTGATGGAAGCGTCGGCCAGGATGGTGAGGGACCACTCTACGGTGATAAAGCCGACTTACAGGTCTTGATTGCTGGACGTGATAGTCTTGCCGTTGATCTGGCCTGTTGCCAGGCGGTCGGCGTTAAACCACGTGACATTCCACATCTGAAGCTGGCTCTTGAACAATTAGGAAAACCATCATGGCAATGCGTAGGCGAAGATGTTGGAGTGATCAAAAAGTTTCGTTTGCCTGAACAGAAGGCCCTCTACCGTTTTATCTTCTGGATGATGTATCCTCTGGACTACCCCTATACCTGGATTGCTGAACGAGGGAAACATCTATGTACAACGATGTATAGCACAGGGTTAGTGGGTACCCGTCCACAGATTAAAGAAGAGAACTGTACCCGTTGCGGCGTCTGTGTCGAGGCCTGTCCGTTACCAAACGTGATTGATCTGAAAGCACTGACGGTCAATTATGGCACCTGCCAGCGTTGTCTGCTCTGCTATGAGGCATGTCCAGAAAATGCGATCAGTGTCAAGGGTTATTCAGGAGCACGCCAATGACAATACTGGTAACAGGGGCAACGGGCTTTTTAGGTTCGGCGCTGGTGACAGAACTGGTCAAACAAAAGCAAGAGGTACGCGTCCTTGTGCGAGATGAGAAGAAGGCTCGTGAGCAGTTCGGCGATGCCGTTACGATCATTTGTGGCGAGATCACCAATGCTCGACAGGTACAGCAAGCGGTCGATGGCGCAACCACGATCTATCATCTGGTGGGCCATCTCTACCATCCTAGCGTTCCCACAAAACTTTATTGCCAGACACATATCGAAGGCACACGTATTCTGCTGGCAGCCTGTCAGGGACAGAGCCAGTTGCAGCGTATTGTACATTGCAGTACAACCGGCGTACATGGCGTTACGGGTGCTACGCCAGCCGCTGAGGATGCACCATTTGCGCCAACCAATCCTTATGAAGCAACAAAGTTAGAAGGGGAACGGCTGGCCCTGCAAGCTTATCGAGAACAAGGATTACCAGTGAGTGTTGCACGACCAGGGCTTGTTTATGGTCCCGGCGACCTCCATCTGCTGGGCTTCTTCACCTCGATCAAAAAGGGACTCTTTCGTGTTATCGATGGTGGCAAAGCTCTACTACACCCGGTCTACATCGATGATATGACAGATGCTTTCTTGCTCTGTGCGCAGCGACCGGAGGCTATTGGGCAGAGCTACAATATTGCAGGAGAGCAGCCAGTTACCATACGTGAACTCGCGGGAGCCATTGCACATTCTCAGGGTAAAGAGCTTCCTGGCAGTAGTATTCCGCTCTGGCTGGCCAATTTTGCCTCGGATGTTTTCACCATTCTACCAGGTTTTCAGGGCGAACGCGCTCCACTCACACGCAAGCCGTGTCAAATTTCTCACGAACAGTCGCATCTATTCCATAGATCGTGCCAAGAAGGAACTTGGCTATATGCCCAGGGTTGGGCTGGAGGATGGGATGAAACTAACCGCAACATGGTATCAAAAACACGGGTATGTATAACAATTATGATCAAAAATCGTTATCTATGGATATTTCAGTAGATTAGCAAGATCACTGTTTTCGAGAGGTTTGCATGCAATCAGAGGAACAACAAACAGGACAACCCAATCGCCTTCGCCCAACCCGGCTCATTCGACTCTTTCAGACGTCAAAGCATCTGGCGTCAAAGTACAGGGAGAGGCAAGAAGAAGGACAGAACATACATGATGTTGGGACACTCCCGACTGCTTTGCTGAAAACGATGGAGACGCCACGACCTTACGACATTCAGCAGAACTCACCACAACCTGAATATAACAGCCCGGAGCTGTCCATGTATCCAACTTTTCCACTGTTGCCTACACAGAACTTCCAGGGACACACTACCAGCCAACCGCTTGAAACCAGTGCCAGACATCTGATGGAACTCAGCGGCATGATGCCAGCGGTGCGTATACCAAAACAGACGAACAATGATGCGCTACAGAGTATTAGCGAGGAATTGTGGCCCGATGGCATCCGACAGACAGGAGTATTGCCTGTTGTCAACCTCTATGGACGCGAACCCTTTGGTCGCACAAATCACAACATTCCAGCTATTACTCCGGTTCCACAGAAGCCACAGCCAGCCTGGAAAGTCGCACTCAATTCCCCAATAACCAAAGTCATACTGGGTTTAGTTTGTGGTATAGGGTTGTTATTCCTTGTCAGTAAATTCGTCGATATTCCTACGACGATCAAGGTATTGCGAACAAATCTGGCAACGCCACGCGGCATGACGATGGCCTTGCTTTCCGGCGTGGCCTTCCTGGCGGCCTTTAGCGTCCGGGGAGTACGCTGGAAACTCTTCCTGAATCCGATTGGGAAGATCAGTACATTGAAAGCTATTCAGCTTTTCCTGGTCGGCATCTTCCTTAATTTCTTGCTCCCCATACGTGGTGGTGAAGTAGCAAAGAGCTTGATGCTCAAACGTATTGCAGGTATTCCTGTTAGCCAATCCCTGCCCACTGTCGCCATGGACAAGGCACTCGATCTGATGCCAGCACTCTTTATTATGGCAATTGTGCCGCTACTGGGTGTGCAGATGGACATTAAGCTCTGGCTCGTCCTGGGTGCAGTTGGAAGTTTGCTAATTGGTCTGATCTTCTTTGTGGCCCTGGCAGCATGGAAACGTACTGCGGCAATTGGACTACTGCAAAAGATTACCAGTCTGCTACCTAAGGGCATTGGAGGCAAGATCGAGGGTTTTGCGACGGGCTTTGTGGATTCACTGCTGGCCGGTGCCAGTCAGCCGAAAATATTCATTCCCGCCGTGCTGCTGACGATTGTTGCGGTGACCTTTGATGGACTTTTCGCTATGCTTGCCTTCTGGACCGTTGGTGTTAACATTTCCTTTGGTACGGCTATCTTTGGCTATACCGTCTATAATATGTTCTATATCTTGCCCACACCTCCAGGGACAGGTAGGCAGTAACGAGGCAATTGGTCTGCTGGTCTTCTTTGGTCTGCTCCATCTCGATCCGCATGGTGTCACGGCCATGTTCTTCTTCTCGCATCCCTGGGCGGCCCTGCTTATGTGTGCGTCAGGTATGGCCAGCTTGAGTGCTCTGGGATTGACGATCTCCAGCGCGATGAAGGTTCAAACCGAAGGAGAAGAGCCGCAGCAACCTCAGTCGGCACCACCTGTACAGCCTCAGAAGGCAGTGGCACGTATACGAGCATGAAAATAGCCTTGACGGATTCATGCCGTAGGGGAGCGGTTTACAAGACCCCTGTTTGCGTTAACGGTATAGCGAGTACGGGCTTGTAAAGCGCGGTCCCCTACGACTATTCATACACCATATAACGTAAATGGATTTTCCGAGAGTCTCGGCGCCCACGAGATGCGCAACGAGCTGCAGCCCGTCAGTGAACTGGCTTGAGAGCGTCTGTGATTGCTTTCCTCGTTTCACAAGGGGGAGGCATTTCTCCCCAACGGCGAGCTGGTCGAATTGGCCTGCAAAGCCATTTCAGTCGAATGTGCAGCTCGTTGCGCAACCCGTGGGGGCGACGACATACCTGATCTGAGACTCTCGGAGCACTCCAGAGGCGGCGCGACGAGGAAAAGGACAAAAATGACCCCATTTTCTCCGACAGGATACCCTCCAAAAAGAGATGCTCGGAAACCGTTGCATCAAGCCGCTTCCTGTGCTATATTAGGAGGGTAGGAGGCTAAATGGCTGATGAGGCCCGTGAGGGATTGAAGCGGTTTGCCATTCAACCGAAGATGTTGGCGCACTGTAGGGCTAAATGCTTGATCAGGCCCGCGAGGGATTGAAGCTCGCAGATACTCATCCGTAAACCAGAACATTTCCTCTGGTTAACAGGTTTGCCTGGCCCGTTAGGGATTGAAGCACGACAGTACTCATCCGCGAATACCAGTATGCCTATGGTTGATGGACCCGTTGGGGATTGAAGCTTTCAAAGCAAGATTATGTTGCAATACGGCCGCAACAGGTTTGCTTGAGACGCCCGCGAGGGATTGAAGCTGCCGTTGGACGAGCAGGCTCATCGGTAGGTACGGCTAAATGCTTGATGACGCCCGTGAGGGATTGAAGCGCAAATGCAATCTGGCCATCGACAACAGAGGCTAAATGCTTGATCACACCCATTCGGGATTGAAGGACAAAAGATACCCAGGACCTCTACTTTTTGTTGGGTAGAGACCCTGGGTGTTTTCTTGTCAGTTGGGCTTATAGAGGTGAAGGGAGAAGCTATTCTGATTTGAGTAGAGTCCTGGTGTGAAGCAACTTTATGGCTTTTTGGTTCTTAGTTTGTCTGGTGTTTTAGTGTGATATTGGTTTGCATTATATGGGCGATGAATCGCCTGACGCGATAAATAGTGTCCCTACACTTTTCATTGTGTATTACATCTTATACCCTTCAATTCTCTTTTACCTTTCGTCCACAGGATCAAAATTTGATGGACATCGGTATTATATTTTGCATTTTTCGTGTAGAACACAAAACACACCTGGACACTATCAAATAGCATTGTCCAGGTGTGTTATACTGCTCTGAAAAATTGGTGAAACCTGAGCCATTGGGGGGAGTGAAAACCTTGATGGCTCTTTGCGTTGGGCTGGCTTCTGGTGCTTTTTCTTGAAGCGGTACGGATGGAGACTATTGCATGTTTATTGTTGCATTAAAATTGTTGCGTGTGCTATAATCCGATAGGTATAATATGAGAGAAGACAGATGGGATACTAAAGCATGAAAAACAAGCCACCGCCCACTGTTTTGGGATCTCTGGCAGCGTTGGGCGGTATGGGCTTTACTCTAGCCGTCCCCATTGCCATCGGTGCCATTGTAGGTAACTATCTTGATGGCCTACTATATACCAAGTATTTGTTTTTACTTCTCGGGCTACTGCTTGGCCTGATAGCGGGAATATATGGTGCATACCGTTTATTTGCCAGTGTTTTGAAATAGGATAGACGGAACCATTGAGGACCAAACAGACCTGGCGGAGTTCGGCAAAATAGGGAGGATGCCGAGTGCTCTGGAAACTTCCTGACATAAAACTCGCACCCGATGTGATTGCAACCCCCTGGGGGTTTCCGATTACGAACACGCTACTATGTACCTGGATATCCATTATCGTCTTAGTAGCACTTTTCTTCTTTGGGACACGTCGACGTGATCTCATTCCCTCTGGTATACAGAATGTTATGGAGTGGTTAGTCGAATATTTACTAGGATTGGTAGAGAGTGTATCAGGTAAGGAAAAAGGCAAAAAGTTTTTTCCGCTGGTTGCTACCTTCTTTGTCTTTATTCTGGTATCTAACCTGCTTGACGTCTTTCCCGGTGTAGATACTATTGGGACACTTCACCTTGCAAAGGGTGCCCCCGCACCAGTGTGGGGTTTTCTTCTGTTCGGAAATATCTCTAATCAGTTGGTACCCTGGATTCGTCCAGCTACCAGTGACCTGAATTTGACACTTTCAATGGCTCTTGTCTCTGTCATTGTCACTCAGGTCTTTGGTTTCTACACCCTTGGTCCTGCAGAACATCTCAGCAAATACTTCAACTTCAGAGCTCTGAGCAAAGGTCCAACAGGCATCATTGAGTTTATTGCCGGTCTCATCGAGGTCGTCAGTGAGGTTGCACGTATCATTTCGTTCTCGTTCCGTCTGTTTGGCAATATCTTTGCTGGTAGTGCCTTATTAGCAGTATTCGCCTTCTTACTACCATTTGTCTCTACTATCATCTTTATTCCCTTCGAACTGTTTGTTGCCTTTGTGCAAGCATTGGTATTCTCGCTCCTCACATTGGTCTTTATGGAAATTGCTACCACGAGCCATAGTGCCCATGGTCACAGTGAGACAGAGCACGAAGCCCATCAGGATTATGAACTGAATAAGGAAAAAGCTGCCGCAGCGGCTCACCAGTAGATGTAGTGGATTCAGAGGCTTTCTTTTGTATTGCTACTCGCAGAATTTTTCATGCTGCGATTGCATATTAGTACTTCAATAAAAACAATCGTTTCGTCCTTAAGGAGGATTTTCACAATGAACTTACAACCACTCGCAGTAGCTCTGGCCATTGGTTTGGGTGCTGTCGGACCTGGCATCGGCATCGGAATTGCAGCCGGTCAGGCTTTTAATGCCATCGGTCGCAATCCAGAAGCAGAGCCATTGATCCGCACCAACATGTTTATCGGTCTGGTGTTTGCCGAAGCTATTGCTATCTATGCACTGCTGATTGCATTCCTCATCCAGTTCGTCAAGTAAGCTGCTCCTACTCTGATTTCAGCGTAGAGACGCGAGAACTTGTGTTTCTCTCCGAGGCTCACTCCAGGTTACTTATGCTTCAGAGGAAACATAAAGTACGCGTCTCCATGCTGTCAGGAGAGAGGACATCTTGTACAACCTCTGACGAAAGGAGGCACACTGGTGCATACTATACTCATCATTGCAGATACCGGCGGCGTTAGCGCTCTTCTCAATGGACTTGGCATCAATGCTTTTGCCTTACTCTCACAGCTTTTCAGTTTCGGTGTCGTCTTCTTACTGCTCTGGAAATGGGGATTCCCTGTTATCATTCAGACACTTGACAAGCGACAGGCTGTGATTCGTGAAGGTATCCAGAATGCTGAACGAGCTAAACGTGATCTAGCCGAGGCAACAGCACGTGCTGAGCGTGTCCTTATTGATGCTCGCATTCAGGCACAGGAGACGATCGAGCGTGCCGCAAACGTTGCCCAACAGGAAGCCAATCGCATTGAAGAAGAAGCTCACGCTCGCGCAGAACAGATTAGCCAGCAGCAAATTGCCCGCATCCAGCAGGAGGCCAGCCGTGCTCGCGCTGAATTGAGTCGCATGGTCGTAAATATCTCCATCGATGCTGCCAGTAAAGTCATTAGTAGGTCCGTAGATAGCAAAGACAACCGCCGTCTGGTGGAAGAATTTGTGCTTGCTAGCAACCAGACGAGGGAACGCTAATGCTGAAGGGAGCGATAGCACGCCGTTATGCTGAGGCAGTTTTCGAGCTTGCACACAAGCAGAATACGCTAGACCGTACGCTTGAAGATGTACAAGAGATAGCCCGGCTCTTTGCTATCCGCAAACTGGCCTATCTCCTACGCGAGCCGAAGATTCCGGCACAGCGCAAAGAGACAGCTCTACGTCAGGAATTAACATCCAGGGTGTTGCCCATGTCGCTCAATCTTGCATTGCTCATCGTCCAGCGCGAACTGGTCGATTTCATGCCACACATTGCGACTGAACTCGAACACCTGGTACTCAACTACAGAAATCAGGCAACAGCAGAAGTTACAACAGCCGCGCAAATGGATGAAAAGCAGCAAGCTTTTGTGAAAGGTGCGCTTGAACGTCAAACAGGCAAAACAATTCTTCTCCATACTCGGATTGACCCGAGTATCCTGGGTGGAGTCGTAGCACGTGTAGGGGATAAGGTCATCGATGGTAGCATACGCCAACGCCTGACAGCACTACAACAACAGTTATTGACAGATGTTGCAGGCACTGATGTTGATTTTCTTTCTGAGGAATTTGCTCATCCTGCCAGCAGTGACTCTCCCACCCATGCAGATGTCATTTAGTCTATTTCTCCATCTGCCCTCAGGGTGTGATGGAGTGAGCATAGTACAATAACGAGACCCCTGTAAGAGAGTTTATACATCTTTTCTTCCATAACCAGACGGAAGAAGAATAAAAAGAATAGATAAACAGTAACGAACCACTAGGAGGAACAACGATGGCATCTTGGGCTGATGAAATCAGTGCCATCATAGAGAAAAACATCGCAGGGTTTGGCGCAAACACCACCTCAACGGCTAGCGTCGGTACTGTCATCGCAGTACAGGATGGAATTGCTCGCGTCTATGGCCTGCAAGATGTGAAATATCTTGAGTTGGTAGAATTTCCTCGCACAGGAATCTATGGCATGGCCTTCAACCTTGAAGAAGAGACGGTCAGTTGCCCGATCCTGGGTGAGTATACACATATTCGTGAAGATGACGAAGTACGAACCACTGGACGTATCATTGAGGTTCCGGTTGGAGATGCACTCATCGGACGCGTGGTAAACCCCCTGGGTCAGCCACTCGATGACCGTGGTCCCATCGCTACCGACAAATTCCGTCCCGTCGAGCGTGTGGCTCCTGGCGTTATTACACGCCAGTCAGTGAACACACCCGTACAGACTGGCTTGAAAGCCATCGATAGCATGATCCCTATCGGACGCGGCCAACGTGAATTGATCATTGGCGACCGTCAGACGGGAAAAACTGCGATTGCTATCGATACCATCATTAATCAGAAGGGTAAAGATCTTCTGTGTATCTATGTTGCGATTGGTCAGAAAAGCTCTTCTGTGGCACGAACCCATGCAATTCTGGAGCAACATGGCGCGATGGATCATACCATTATTGTGGTCGCAGGTGCTTCTGATCCGGCTCCTTTGAAATATCTCGCTCCCTATGCAGGTTGTGCGATCGGTGAGGAGTTCATGGAACAGGGCCGAGATGCGCTGATCATCTATGATGACCTGACCAAACACGCTGAAGCATACCGCAATATCTCGCTGATTATTCGTCGTCCTCCTGGACGTGAAGCCTATCCCGGCGACGTGTTCTACCTGCATTCGCGCTTGCTTGAGCGTGCTGCTCGTTTGAACAAAGACTACGGTGGTGGTTCGCTCACAGCATTACCCATCATCGAAACCAAAGCCAACGACATTTCAGCATATATTCCCACCAATGTCATCTCGATCACTGATGGGCAGATTTTCCTTGAGTCTGACCTGTTTAATGCCGGACAGCGACCAGCCTTGAATACTGGTCTCTCGGTCTCTCGTGTGGGCAGTAGTGCACAGACACGTGCTATGCGTCAGGTAGCTGGCTCACTGCGTCTTGATCTTGCACAATTCCGTGAACTGGCGGCTTTTGCACAGTTTGCCTCAGATCTAGATAAGGCCACAAAGAGGCCGTATCGATCGTGGTCGCCGCTTGACAGAAATTCTTAAGCAGCCACAGTACCAGCCAGTCCCGGTTGAGAAGCAGGTGATGATCGTCTATGCAGCCACCAGCGGCTACCTGGATGATGTCGAGCTGGATCAAGTGGCAGCATGGGAGTCGGCATTCTACCGCTACATGGATGCCAACCATCCAGAGATTGGCGCGACGATTATCGAGAAATCTGTCAAAGGCAAAGATAAGATGTCTGATGAACTGCTGCAAGCAGTTGAGGAATGCAGTCGAAGAGTTCAAGCAGACTGCCGCACCTCGTGGAGATAAGGCGACTGCCGCACACTAGGAGGCAAATCAATGCCATCAACCCGAGAAATTCGGCGGCGCATACGCTCGGTTAAAAATACAGCACAGATCACCAAAGCGATGCAGATGGTGGCAAGCAGCAAGATGCGTAGAGCACAGGAGCGAGTACAACAATCTCGCCCCTATGCCGATCAGCTTCGCGAGCTTGTCTCACGTCTGGCAAACGCCGGTGGAGAAGATATTGGCGAGGGAGTTGCGTTGCTGAAGCAACGTCCTGTGCGTAACATTGGTATCGTGTTGCTGACACCGGACCGTGGTCTCTGCGGAGCACTCCCCAGTAATATTAACCGCAAAGCAGCCGCCACTGCACTGGAACAACAAAACGCGCTAGGAGCAGCGTCCTGGTCTGGAGTATGTGGCCGTTGGTCGCAAGGGACGCGACTTCATTCTACGTACCCAGGAGCATCTGGTTGCCGAGTTCACCAACTATGGCGATAAACCAGCCATGACCGATGCCACAGCCATTGCCCAGGTTGCCATGGAGGCCTTCCTGAAAGGGGAGGTCGATGTTGTGTACCTGGTATATGCTAAATATATCAATACCGTCACGCAACAGCCGACCACTGTGCAATTATTACCTGTGCAGCCGCCCAAGCATGAGGGCAAACAAGAAACCATCGAATATATCTATGAGCCTGACCCCAAAGGGATCTTCAAGGCGCTCCTCCCACGTTACATCGATATGCTCGTCTATCAGGCACTGCTGGATACCATAGCAAGTTTTTATTCTGCGCAAATGGTGGCGATGAAGAACGCTACCGACAGTGCCAATGAGCTTATTCAGGATCTTACATTGACGTATAACAAGGCACGCCAGACGGCTATCACTACACAGATTCTTGAGGTGGTGTCTGGTGCTGAAGCATTATAGCAAGCTGTAGGGGCTACGGTGAGGAGAATCTCACACGCCCCTACAATGGAGAAATACATGGCAACAGCAAAAGTAGGCACGAAGGGGAAAGTCGTGCAGGTTCTGGGGGCTGTCGTAGACGTTGAATTTCCCCCAAATCAGCTACCAGAAATCTACAATCAGTTGTTCACACGTCCTGCAGGAGCGGATCAGGATCTTGCGCTTGAGGTAGAACAGCATCTTGGGAATAACTGGGTACGCTGCGTGGCGATGGGCGCAACTGATGGACTTCAGCGCGGCGTAGATGTTATTGACACAGGCGCAGCGATTTCTGTTCCAGTTGGCCCTAAGACACTGGGGCGCATTTTCAATGTTCTGGGGAGGGCTGTCGATAACAAACCAGAAGTAACAGACTCTCCACGCTATCCAATTCACCGACCAGCTCCCACCCTGGAAGATCAGGTTTCGACTATTGAGATCTTTGAAACAGGTATTAAAGTTATTGACCTGATCTGCCCCTTTATGAAAGGGGGAAAAATTGGTGCATTCGGTGGTGCTGGTGTTGGCAAAACCGTTATCATCCAGGAACTCATCAACAATATTGCTAAAGGTCATGGTGGCTATAGCGTTTTCGCAGGCGTGGGCGAGCGCACTCGTGAGGGCAATGACCTCTATCATGAGATGCAGGAAGCAAACGTTATCGATCGTTTAGCCATGGTCTTTGGTCAGATGAACGAGCCTCCTGGCTCACGTCTGCGCGTGGCTTTGAGCGGCCTGGCTATCGCTGAGTACTTCCGCGATGAAGAAGGGAAAGACGTGTTGCTCTTCATTGACAACATCTTCCGCTTCACGCAGGCTGGTGCTGAGGTGTCAGCACTGCTCGGACGTATGCCATCTGCTGTGGGTTATCAGCCCAATCTGGCAGAAGAGATGGGTGAGTTGCAAGAGCGCATTACCTCTACCAAACGAGGTTCGATCACTTCGATGCAGGCCGTCTACGTCCCTGCTGACGACTATACCGATCCTGCGCCAGCTACGACCTTCGCCCACCTCGACTCGACGCTTGTGCTGGAGCGTGCAATCTTCGAGCAGGGTATCTATCCCGCCATCGACCCGCTGGCCTCGACCAGCCGTATTCTTGACCCACAAGTTGTCGGTTCAGAACACTACGATATTGCTCGTGGCGTGCAGAAGATACTACAGCGCTACAAAGACTTGCAGGATATTATCGCCATTCTTGGTGTGGATGAGCTATCCGACGATGACAAACTTACGGTGACGCGTGCCCGCAAGTTGCAGCGTTTCTTCTCACAGCCTTTTACAGTGGCAACCATCTTCACCGGACTCGAAGGTCGCTATGTTCCCCTGAAGGAAACCATTCGCGGTTTCAAAGAGATTCTCGAAGGTAAGCATGATACGATCCCTGAGAATTTCTTCTATATGAAGGGCACAATCGACGAGGTGATACAGTCCTACGAAGCAGATAAGCAGAAGGGATAAACGATGGCGACACGCAATACCCTGCATGTCGAGGTCGTAACCGCTGAGCGCGAACTGTACAGTGGCGAGGCCGACATGGTTAGTGCGCCAGGTTCAGAGGGGCGGCTTGGTATCTTACCACGCCATGCTGCCTTGCTCGCCTTCCTGGCTCCTGGTGCTTTGAACATCAGGCTCAGAGGAGAAGAAGAGTCACTGTTCGTATCAGGTGGCTTCCTTGAGGTATCTCACAACACTGTGACAGTGCTGGCAGATACGGCAGAACATGCTGAAGAGATTGATCAGGCTCGTGCCGAAGCGGCTCGTCGTCGCGCTCAGGAACTTCTGGCACAAGCCCAATCGAATACGGAGCGTGCTGATCTACAAGGTGCGCTTGAACGCGCTGTCAATCGTCTGAAAGTCGCGGAAATAGCAGGTCGACATGGTGGTCGGCGGCGCGTCACAATGCCAGGTTCAGAACAATAGACATGTACAGCAGGCAAGTAAAAGTGTAAATACAAAATAGGGTACCTCCTTCCGTTGGAGGTACCCTATTTGCATATCATCGGTGCAGCACGGACATTAGAAGTTACCGCTACTACCTCCACCAGAATTTTCACCGCTGCCGCCTCCGCCGAAATCTCCACTGCCGCCACTCCACCGAAATCTCCTCCGCCTCCGCCTACCAAAATCTCCGCTGGCACCTCCTCCAAAGTCATTTCCACCCACATTGCCACCTTGCTCACCCTGGTTCCCCTGTCCCTGCTGCCTGCCCAACTCATAGCCAAGCAGGCCTCCGGCCGCCGCGCCCAGACCTCCAGCAGCTAAGGGATTCACTCCTTGACCTTGATTGGGACCAGGATAGCCAGGACCATAGTTAGGGGGATAAGGCTGGTTATAGGGCTGATTAGGCTGGTTAAGGTTCGGATTGTAACCTCTACCTCTATTCATGCCACCACCCCGGCGACGGCGCATGAAGCTAAAGAAGGCAATGGCCGCCAGCACCAGCAGACCAATACAACAGAGCGTACCAAACCCCAACCCGTTGCCACTGCCAGTCCCGACAGGGAGAACACCACCGCTACCAGTGGAGCCTACGGAATTACGTAACGAGCGAATAGCAGCAACGGTCGCAGTAGTATAGTCTCCATTGAAGTTACTGGTAAAGGCACTCACGGCATCATTGTACTGACCACTGGAAAGGGATACACTTCGACCACCAACAATCGCCAGATGCCGCTGTCCCGTATCAATGGCGATGACGATTTTATTTGCGCTATCAATGTGACCAGTGGCTCGCTGATCGAACTGAGCTTTCGACCCGTTAAAGGCATTTGTGGTGTAAATGTCGATCGGATACGGTAGCGATTTTGCCTCATTGTATATCGGCGTTTTATTCTGAAATACACTGGCCTGATCGTATACGTTTACGGTTGCCGCCAGTGTGCCTGCCGTAACAACGAGCAACAGGCACAGCGCTGCAACGATTGCAGCCAGACCGACGCCTAGCTGCCTGAGAGAAGACCCTTGATACATGGTACGAACCCTCCTGAACTTTCCACCCACATCTTCGCTACGATGGTCAATCTGGTTCCACTCAAGAACACGAGGCACATATCTCAAAAGATACAAACAGACACATACACAGACAACTACTCGTCTTCACTCTGCCCACATGCTACAATGAGGGAGGAGAACACAATTCTCGTAAAAACACCATATTGGAGCAAGATAGAGCAATGAGTACAACATCTTCTGGGCGACCTCGCCCTCTTGTTTTGATCATCATGGATGGTTGGGGCATCAATCCTCGTAAGGAAGGCAATGCTATCGCGCTTGCCCATACCCCCAACATTGACAGACTTACCCGCGAATGGCCGCATACAGCAGTTAAAACCTCTGGAGCAGCTGTAGGCCTTCCAGATGGTCAGATGGGAAACTCTGAGGTTGGGCATCAAAATATCGGCGCTGGTAAGCGAGTCCTGCAAGACTATACGCGTGTGAGTGAGTCAATCCAGGACGGCACTTTTTTTGAGAATCCAGCCTTCTTAAAAGCCATTGCACATGTTAAAAAAAATCAGTCCCAACTGCATATTTGTGGTCTGCTGGGCAATGGTGGCGTCCATGCACACGAATCTCACCTGGAGGCGCTGCTACGTCTGGCACAGAGACATAACATTGAACATATCTTCATCCATGCATTCACCGATGGGCGTGATACTTCACCCACGGGAGGCCTGGAATTTATGCAGCGATTGCAGGCACGTGCCCATGAGATTGGGGGGGAACATGTCGCCAAAGTAGCAACAGTAAGCGGACGCTACTATGCCATGGATCGCGATAATCGTTGGGATCGCACAGGCATAACTTATTTTGCCATGACACATGGGGAGGGACTCTACGCAAATTCAGCCCTGGCAGCAATTCAGCAGTCTTATGACAAGAATGTGACTGACGAGTTTATTTTGCCCACGGTCATTATGGAAGATAACCACCCTGTTGCGACAGTCAAGGCTGGTGATGCAGTAATCCATTACAACTTCCGCCCTGACCGCGCCCGCCAGCTTACCAAGGCCTTTGTACTTCCACAATTGCCTCCACAGGCAGAGGGCAAATTCAACAGAGGTCCGCGTCTGGCTGATCTGGTCTATGTGATGATGACTGAGTACGAGGCGGGTCTCGACGCCGAAGTTGCCTATCGCGCTGACGAGGTAGATATGCCCCTGGCTCGCGTCATTTCTGAGCAGGGGATGCGCCAGTTCCATACTGCTGAGACAGAGAAATACGCACACGTCACATACTTTATCAACGGTCGACGCGAAACCCCCTTCCCTGGTGAAGATCGAGTACTGGTTCCCTCACCTAAAGTACCAACGTATGATCTACAACCGGAGATGAGTGCAGCCGGCGTGACAGATACCGCTATTGAGCATATCCGTAGTGGCCTCTATGATTTTGTTATCATGAATTATGCCAATGCCGATATGGTTGGTCATACAGGGGTAATTGAAGCGACTATCAAAGCCGTTGAGGCGGTAGATACAGGTGTTGGACGCGTTGTAGAGGCAACGCTGGGGGCAAGCGGAGGCCTGGTAATCACCGCTGATCATGGAAATGCGGAGCAACTGATCGAATATGATACGGGCAAGCCTTTCACAGCCCACACAACGTACCCTGTTCCTCTCTACTTTGTGGTACCTCAATTCGCACATGCTCACCTGCGAACTAACGGTATCCTTGCCGATGTTGCACCAACAATTTTACAAGTGATGGATATCCCACAACCAGAGGATATGCTAGGACACACATTGATTCAACCTTGATCTCTTCCATAAGAAATTATAACACACGCAACAAGTTATCCACATATTAGACGATAATATGTGGATAACTTTCGATAAATGTGGAGAAACAGGTTAGCCAGGACGTTTTACCATGGTATCTGGCACAACCAGCAGCGATCCATCTTCCAGGAGGAGACGAACTGCGTTGGCCCTGATACCCGATGGAAAGACCAGCGGCTGCATAAAAAGGTAGTCGATGATACCTATCGTTCCTGTCCGCTCACCACAACACACACGTACTCGCGTCCCAAGAGTAAGCATTAGATCTGGTTGGATTGGCTGCCGATTTTGTTCCGTTTCCTGTATTGGAAAAGAAATCACAAGCTCGGGGAAGATCCTTCGGCGTACTGAAGTTGCTCCCGAAAGCAAAACCACCGCTCCCTGGTATTGACCAAGTACATCTATCATAGAAGTAGACATCGCAAACGAGCCTAAACCTTCCGTCAGCAGAACTGTCATTGCTGGAAGATGTCGTTGTGCTCGTTCAACATCATCACTATCGATCAACTGAATAAGATCAGTATGGAGAAAGCCCTCAAGATCACGAGCAGCAATACTACTGGCAATGAGACCAGCAACGCCTGAACTCATTGCCTGGTACAACATAGCAAAGCTCAGCGGTCCAGGCACTACCAAAATAGCTCCGGATGGAATACGTTGAGTGCTACCGGGCTGCCAGAGCGTAAGAATACCCGCTACCGGGCCGCCAGCACCAATCGCCCCTTGTATCACCACAGCACGGCTTTCAATGACGACACCACCGCGCCGGGTAATCTCAACCACACGGCCATGCAGACCGGAGGGGATCATTGTCCCTCTACTCACATCACCTTCGCGTGTAACCCTGCCATTCATTCTGTTGGTGATAGCAGATAAAGATTGCCCTGAGCCGGTTTGCTCAGTAGCCTCTAGCTGTAGTACAGGCTGATCAGGGAGTACTTCCTGGCCTGGACGGACTAAGGCCTTGTATCCAGCAGACCACCGTTCTCTCTTCACCAGTACCTGTGGAATGACAGACCAATCGGGTGATGAGGTCATGACAGGATCTCCCAGTCGCTTTCTACCCTCCTAAAGCTTGTGCCCATTGAAGGAAGACACTTCTGGCGTTCGGTCTCCTCGGAGGGTAAGATAAGTGGCCTACCACGGGCATCAATAATCAGCCCTACCAGTCCACCATCAATCTCCTCAGCAGCTCGTGCCCGTTCGCCTGCACCAAGTCCCACATCTACGGTTGGCGCTGGGAACAATGTCAATAGCGCTTGCTCATTAATACGCAATGGAATAACTTCAATGGAGCCAGCCATTACATCAATAGTTACCTGTCGTCCATTACTATATTCCACGCCTACGCGCACAGCGACCTGTCCCGGCTGAACACCACCATAAGGAATAACGCATGTACCGAGACGATGCGTCACAGCATCATTTTCATTAGCCTGCACAGCGGTAATCGGGGCAACCGCTGCCACGGCCCCCAACTGAGAAATCAGCATTGTCCGATCCAATACCAATGATGTCACCCCACGCGGCTGTAATGCATCAAGTAACATCATTACCACCTGCCCATATTTAGGCGCATGTGCAAGGACACCACCCGTTGCCAGGATCAGATCAGTATCAGGCCACTCTACGCCATTCTTTTTGGCGGCCTCCAATGTCAAGGTCATCGCCTCACGTGCAAAAGCCTGACAGATCTGCAATTCACGTACAGTACTGGGCACAACATGAGGATGCAACATCTGGTTGAGAACGAACTCGCGCAGTTCTTCTTCAGAGATAGCAAACGGTAGCCAGCGCTTGATACGCTGCACTCCCACTTGTTGCAGGACAGCACCAATACCAGGACCAACACCCACTCCAGAGTGGACCATCGGGCTAAACTCACCCTGCTCGCCTGCCAGCATAACTGTTGTATTTGCTCCTCCGACATCTACCGCCATTACATTCATAGCATAATGTTGTGCCAGAAAGCGCACCAGACTACTCAACGAAGTAGCCGTCGCCACAGGAGCAGCGTTAGACCATAAGCGCAACTGGCTATAGCCAGGGAGATGCTGGATCACATTCCGCTCATGGAGTGCTCCAACGGCGACGCTCATACTTCCAAGTTGCGCCTGCGAGTTTAGGGGATCAACACGAATCACTTCCGCCGTACCACGCAACATTTGGCGGACAGCCTCTACATATTGTGGTGCTCCTGCATAAAGAACCGGGAAGGGCTGTGAAGCATTGTGTTGTGAGGCATTAGCAAAAGCATTCACCAACAGTTGACAGGCTTCTTGCAAAGGAGTGGGACCAGCAGGGCCATCCGCCATCCCCACAATCAAAGCAGCATGGGGTTGTAGCTCTCGCATACACCCCAACTGACGCTCCCACTCTAGAGCCACTCGTTCTTGCATCCATGCCCCCGCTCCTCCAGAACCAGCTCCCAGAGAGACTGGAGAAGTCGCCATGAGATAGGTAGGAGAAGGAAGAACTTGTGATTCCGCATACAAGCCTGAGATAGCTTGAGCTACATAGCTTTCTAACGTAGAGTCCACAGCTCCCAACACGACAAGCCGAAGGGGACCGCCTGCGCTGATCGCCGTAATAAAGGCATCAACTCCATCACCACCAGGCTGCTCAGGTGAGATGATACGCCTATCATCGATAAAACGACGACCTGTAATAGACTCGATCACACTGATCGCCTGGATAATACCCCTGGTAACATCTTCTTGAGGTGGTGTCATTGTCGTTGGTGCTTCCGCACGTGCCATCAAACGATACTGACCTTCAACGAGGCCAAACAAGGAGACCTTTGTAAACACGGTCCCACAATCAGCAACTAAAAGCGAGTTGGCTGACGCTGCATTGGCACTCTGTGTTGGACCCTGCCCTCCTTCTAGATAGGGTTGTGTATACATCTACGATATCCTTTATCTCTACGACTGGCGGAAGAATAAATCACGAATAGCATCGAAAAATCCACGCTTGCCGGGCTTGCCGCTGGCTTTCTGTTCAGCTGGCGCTCCTGAAGGCCCTTGCATAGGAGGAGGTCCTCCCATTGGATATCCTCCCTGATAGTTCACCGGATTGTTCCCCTGATAGTTCACTGGATTGTTCCCCTGATAGTTCACTGGACTATTCCCCTGATAGTTCACTGGATTGTTCCCCTGATATCATTGGACTATCCCTAACGCCCATACCCTGGCTGCTGTGCTGGTCCAGCCTGTCTCTGCATTCCACCCATATTCGGATCTGGCATACTATTGTCAGTTGGCAACATTCCCTGCTGCATAGGCATTTGCCCATAAGGAGCAGGTGCTCCCGGAAATTGGGGAGCGGTCGAAGCCACTCCTAGCACTGAGGCAAAGACGTTCGCCGCGACTTCGCTATTCCCATTAGGATTTAGCTCACTACGAGGACGGCTGGGAACTTGCACATTATCTACACGAGGAGGTATACCATAAGCACTGGACCTCGGATTCCCTATCGGTGCTGGGTTTTGCGGGGGAGATCCTCCCATCTGCTGCTGATCCGCTACCGGGCGTAACCATTCAGGCAAGGAACTCACATCGACAAAAGAGGCAGCCGCCAGGCCTCCACCTTCTACAGGGCTATTCGCCATAGGAGCGGGAATGGTTGCCCTGGTGCTCCTGGGCTGCCAGGATTGCCCCGATGCCGGGAATGGTTGCCCTGATACTCCTGGAGCTTGCCAGGATTGCCCCGATGCCGGGAATGGTTGCCCTGATACTCCTGGCCAGGGTTGATCGGACTGGGCAGGCGAAACCGGTGGAAATCCGCCACTATTTCGCTCCTGCACATTTTGTCCACTCTCGCGCATCCAGGATGGTAACGATTCCATATCGATCAGTGAGGAGGGTGATAAGTTATGCGGCTGCTTTGCAAATTCTGGAGGGACCGGGACAGCTGCATTTTGCCCCATCCATGATGGCAAAGACTGTGGATCAACAAGGTCCCTGGCAGAAAAACTGGCACCCAGTGGACTGGCCGGACTGGCAGGCTTCGGCGAAGATACATTCGACTGCGCAGGATTGAATGCCGAAGATTGTTGTGGTTGCATTGTTTTCAGCCAATCTGGTACAAACTCTGGCTGGATGAGGCTTGATGCAGGAATATCCATTTGCGGCGTCTGTGCAACTGGCTCTTTATTCTCACGCATCCATGACGGCAGAGCTTGCTCGTCAATCAGTGAATTTGCAGCAAGCCCGTGGGGGGGAAATTTCTTATCGTCGGTATTGGGTCCAGGAAAGGAAGCAGAGCGTACCGGAGAAGATTGATGGGTAGCAGCAGTCTCTTTCACATCGGGTCGCCCAGGTCGCATCCAACTCGGTAATGCCCCATCTTCAACCAGGTCAGCTGCAGAAAATTTTGACGGGTTATTATTATTAGTGGGGATAGCGGATCGTTCTCCTGCTCGTAACAATTCTAGCCAGGCTGGTAGCCCCTCTTGCTGCTCCTGGGGTCCCACCCGAGGACTAAAGCCACCTTCAACTTTGCTAGAGAGTGGCGCACCACATGTCTGGCAATTCACAGCACCAGTATGGTTCATATTCCCACAGCGGTTACAAGTAATCACTTTTACTCCTCACTTTCGCCAGGCCTCACTTTATGGCAGTGTATCACTCTTTTATTAGCTTGACAATAACGATACAACTTACAAGATAAGACATGTTGATATGATACAATACATAATACAAGACGTACGACACCAATATTCCAAAAGTACTATACCCAGGAGACACCCATGCCTGAGCAATTATCGAGCAAGCACGAACGACCCCAAAAATCGTCACGATTACTCCATCTCTCACTTCCGCTTCCTCCCAGCATTAATGAACAATATGCTACAGTTCATGGACATCGTACCAGTACAGCCGTCGCCCGCCGCTTTAAACAGCAGGTCAAGGATACCTTACGCATCCTCGAACGACAAGGAATGCTACACGATGAGCTGCGCAACCATTTCAGCCAGAACTACCTGGCTCTCTTCCTGGACTTCTACTTCACCACACCACTCAAACGAGACCTCGATGGGGGTCTCAAGATTACGCAAGATGCGCTCTGTGAAGGACTGGGATTAAATGATAACAGGATTGTAGATATCCATTTAACGAAACATATCGACCCATTACATCCCCATCTCTACGTTGAGTTGGAGGCAATTCCAGATTGGCATTTTGACAAGGAATATGTTCTTCTTACATAAGCGCACATACTCTTGCCTCCATACCGTGTCCTCTTTACAATAAAACTGATCACAACGGCGTTCTGTAACAGAACAGACAACAAACTCTTTGAGGTACTAGTGTGAGGAGGAAGATACTACACAAAATAGCGTACCCATTGGCTTATAAAGGGGAGACGATAATCTGGTCGCGCCCAGGCCATAACCATCAGCCATACCCAGAGGAAGATACTTGTCCACCACAAAGCACCAAGCAACAGCCCAAGACCAAAATTCGTCAACAAGCCCAATAGTGGTATTCCCCCCAGCATCCATTTCAACATATTCACTCCAACTATCAGCAGTGACAACGTACCAAATGTCACTATCGATTGTGCCGCATGCCAACGCACAGTACGATTTTTCTCAAACAGGAAGAGCAGTAGGCCTGATACCCACCCAAATACATATGCCAGGACACGCTCTAGCCGCTCACCAAGTCCAAGTGTCGTCATTCTATACATCATTACACGCCTCATTTTTCTAGACAGCAGAGCCTTGACTCATAGCAGACCCTTTTGTCTTGCACACAGGGTTTCTTCATACCGATACATATACGTACAGGGATGTAACATGTTGCAACCATGAACGCTAGCGATGAGACATTTTGTACCTTTCTAACGTCTCCATGGTTAGATAGTTGTACATATGTGGCATTAGCCAACAAGGATAGAAGCCCTTATATAAAAAGAGAATTATATTTGTATTTTTAGTCTGGCCAGGGACCCCTGGAAATTGGCTTAACGCCTTTCTACGTCTCTCATCAAAACACAGATTTTTCTAAGAAATGAAGGATTTCTATGCAACAAAAAGATCTTGATGCACGCTCTGCCTATGGAGATCGCATGCGTCATGTGATCCGTTACGGAATAGGCCTCATCACTGGACTGGTAGGGCTGGCAGATATGTTATCGGCGATCGTTCCAAAACTCAATTGGGATATTCTTCTAGGAGCATGGCCAGCCATAGGGCATCGAAGCCAGGCTCAGACGTTAACAGTCTCCGTTGGTTTCTTTCTCATCATGCTCTCTTATGGGCTGGCACGTGGTAAACGTCATGCGTGGAGCATGACAGTTGTCCTTTTGATACTCTCGGCCCTCCTCCTCCATATTCTACGAGGTGGCTCAGTGTTAGCAACAGTGGTAGCCTTGCTTCTAGTTGCACTACTCTGTATGCTCACACGCTTCTTTCAAGCGAAGAGCGATCCGCCCTCGGTCTGGCGCGGCTATGTCGCACTTACGTTGGGCTTAGGCGTTGTAGTTTTCTATACCATTGGTGGTTTCCTCACCCTGTACGACAACTTTGAGCCACTTTTTGACCGCTTCGGTATTGATGGAGTCATACTTCGCATTCTCACTCAGGCACATCTGCTGCATATAGCCCATGGCACACCTGCATTTTTCTTTGAACGAGCGCTACCCATTCTCTGCACAAGCGCCATACTCTACGGCATGACCCAACTTTTCCGCCCTGTTGCTGCTATATTGCTACCTCATACGGAAAAGCGAGATAAGGTGAATGAGTTGATCTCTCTCTATGGGAAAAACTCCATCTCTTATTTTGCCCTTGATACAGATAAGTCATACTTCTTTTCGCAGTCGGGTAAGTCGGTCATTAGCTATGTCCTCCAGGGGAGTACAGCAGTGGTAGCCGGTGACCCCGTTGGTCCCGAAGAGGAGGTCTGCACCGTTATGAGACAGTTCATAACCTTCTGCCACGAACAAGACTGGACCATTGTTTTCTGGCAAGTACGCGCAGAGTTGGCAGATCTGTACCACATGGCAGGTCTACGCCTGCTTAAAATTGGGGAAGATGCCATTATCGATGCACAACAGTTTACGCTCAAAGGTGGGACTATGGCTAATGTACGCTCTAGCGCAAAGCGAGCTGAGAAAGAGGGACTCCATGTTGTGTTTTATCTGGGAGAGGTTACCGATAAAGAGCAACTTGCACAGATGGAACAGATCTCACATACCTGGCTTACCAGTAAAGGTGGCTCTGAGATGGGTTTCAGCATGGGCCATTTCGATACGCAGGGAGACCCTGAGCAACTCTCTGCACTTGCCGTTGATGGGTCGAATAAGGTACATGCCTTTGTGACCTTTATACCAATCTATGGACGTTGTGGTTGGGGACTGGACCTCATGCGCCGTGCTGAACAACCTGCACCAGGGACAATGGAACTTTTACTGGCAGGCTCAATTGAATATATGAAAAGCCAGGGTGCGGCTATGACAAGTCTGGGCCTCGCACCGCTGAGTAACGTCAACAATGATAACGAAGGTTTTCTGGATATAAGCATCGACTTCCTGACACAGCGTTTTGGCAACCCGGGTAAGAATCAGTCGCTCTTCAATTTTAAGAAGAAGTTCCAACCAATATGGGAGAGCCGTTATCTGGCTTACTCAAACACCTTAAACCTACCCAAGATTGGTTGGGCCTTGTATCATGCCCATCAACGTAACACATCAGTATTAGGAACATTACGCGGATCTCTAGTTGAATGGCAACGCAACCGATGCTCACCACAAGATACTAAGAAACATGCAACCGGGACTCTGGAGAACATAAAAGCAAACTCATAGATCACCCTATACCGCCTGTTTGAGAGAGAACATCTTTTTTTAGCTTAAACGTTTCCACTGATGTCTGTAACTGTTCTGCCTGCCGCGCTACTTGCTTCATGCTATAGGCCGTCTGACGAGTGCTGTTGCTACTATTCTGGGTGACGTTAGAAACATCCTGTATGATGTGTACTACGGAACGTGAGGAATGCAGTTGTTGCCTTGCCATATGATTGATGGTTTCGATTTCTTTTGCTTGCTGTTCGACGACGGCAAAGATCGTTCCGAGCGTAGAGCCGGTTTGCTGAACGAGTGTAGCCCCGACCGACGTTTCTTCTTGAGTATCATGCATGGAGATAGCGACAGCTTCGATATCTTCACGAACGTTCCGGATAATCTGCGAGATCATGGTCGTCTGCTCTTTAGTGCGTTCAGCTAAACGACGGATATCGGCAGCAACAGCTCCGAAGCCTTTGCCGTTCTCTCCAGCCATTGCCGCTTGAATAGTGGCATCCAGTGCTAAACGATTGGTCTGAGATGCAATGCCAGCGATGACGGTGACAATCTCGTTGATTTCACGTGAACGCTCTCCTAACAGGTGTACTTTACTGGCAGTATCCTGCACATTATCGTGAATATGCTCCATACCTGTGATGGTTTGTTGCACGGTGGTGCGCCCACTGTACGCAGAGTGGCGCGCCTCCGTTGCTACCTCGTAAAGCACCTGAGTTCGTTCCGCGACCTGATGGCTGGTGTTTGTCATCTGCTCGACTTCACCAGCAGCTATAGCAATCTGCTGAAGTTGCCAGTCAGCATTGGCTACCAATTGCGTCATACGCTCAGAGGTATTTGTGGTGGAGCTTTCTATCTCCTGAGCAACCGTCTTTACACGTATGATCAGGTTGCTGAGTTCTTCAACCATATAGTTAAAGGAGTCGGCCAGCACACCCAGGGTATCAGAGCCAACTTCCGCCTGGATACGCAGGTCTCCTTCGCCGACTCCACTCACCTCGTCAACCAGCTTTTCTACCTGAGCTTGCAGGCCATTATGTCGCGCTTGCGCTTCCTGGATCAGGAGCACAATCCGGTCCAGCATGTCATTCATCGCGGTGGCGACCATGGCAATCTCGTCCTGACCTATGACCATAGCACGTGCACTGGTGTCCCCTTTGCCAATTCTTCGCGTCAGTGTCCGAAGACAGATTAAGATGCTTACCAAATAGTATGTGGCTGTCAATGCATCATTTCTGATCTGCATTGGCGGCAGTCCCTCTGGTAGAGGATGCAAAGTCTTTTGATGATCCACATCGATTTGATCGGTCAGGATATCCGATGGAGCTTGTGATGGTGGGATTGGTGTTACAAATTCAGGAGCGCTTCGCTTCATCCCTTCAAACAGTTGCCTTTCCATCTGGGAGGGTTCTTGCTGTGCTGTGGTTGACCACTGTCCGCCGCTCTCAGCCACCAATCTATTTCTAGCTGAGAGCGCCTCCAGAAGATCTTTACGCAACTCAGATGGCCACTGATATCTTTGACTTGCAACGGGATGGAGACCTTTCATCAGGATGGCATTGAAGTATGGAGAGACAGTGGGATTGAGCCATTGTGCCTGATTGATGTTTCCTCTTTCACTGGCGGGATTCGTTCCGGTGACAGCATAATAAGCGGTTGCCAGCAGGGCATAGAGATCCGATTGCACTGTGATTTTTTCCGGCGCGAAGTCAGGAGCCGTGTAGAGAAGAGACATACTCATATGATCCATGCCTGCAATTACTTGTCTTGTGCACATGTAATAAAGTGAAAAATTAGTAAGCATCCAGTGAGAATCGACATTAGCCTGAACCAGATGCTCCGGACTAATGCGACCATGCACTACCGGAGGCAATTGCTGAGAACAGACTTCCATTCCTTCCGTAATATGCAAACAACCTCGATGATCTCTTGCTCCGGTAATGCTTGTTCGCTGCGACGCATGCGAGAGAGTGGCATTCTCCCTCGACGGCATCAAAGGCAAAAAAGACATGTCCATTCTCGCTGCATGTGTCCACCAGAGTTGGAACAGAGTGATGCCTGCCGATTGCAGCTAACGTTCTCGCCGTTGTATCCAGGTTCGCCAGTAAGCTGTCACGTGATGTCAATCCCGTGTAGTTGCAGGTCACAGAGCATAATGCGTGTTCCGCCTCGGCGCTCGTCATAGCCGTTCCACCAGGCTTCCAGCAACCCGTTCCCCATAGCAGCACTTCCAGTTTCTCGCCGAGACGATAGCGACCTGCGCGAAGACGTCCTGTGGATGAGGGACGCACATTTCCTTGAGATGGTTCGTCCTTTTGCTGCCCTGCGACTGATCGTTGGGTTCGTAGCGGACTTGATAGCTTCTGCTCATGCTGTTGTAACTGCTGTGGTGGGTGGCGGTGTTCCATAGTCTGAAGGGAAGCTTCCTGCCTGGAAGCTATTGAAAGGTGGTGTCGGAGTTGTTGGGTGTGACATAGGAGCACGTCCATTTGTATTGGGTAAACTGATGAACAGGCCACACCGTGAACAGGGACTCTTTGAGACATTACCCTCAGTGTTGCAACGTGGACAATGCATCTCAAACCTCCTTCTCTTGTGGACATCCAGTAGCATCCAGATAGAAATAGCGATAAAACTGCAAGGAATCCATTTGTTGCATCAGCGGTATAAGAGAGTAATGGTTATCTATGATCGGAATGGTTGTAGGTAAAGCATAAAAACTCCTTTAATGAACTAGCTGGTTACTTTAGTGATCAGGTCCTCATCATCGAAGACCTTCCTCGATCCGATGCTCGTCCAATGAAATAGGTCATAATGCCGATGAAGAGAGAGACAACCGCAATTCCGGTAATCCACGCAACCCACCCAGTATTATTGATTAGAGGAACCCACGGTGCCGTAAAGGTGGCATAGAACCCAACGCCGCTTGCAATCAAACCCAGCAGCGAACAGGTATAGAAAACCCAGTTCGGGGCCAGTTGTTTGTTGGTAAACAGATCCGGGTACTTCGACGAATGATCACGATATCAATGAAGAGGATTATCATCGATATTGTCCAGATGATTGTCACGGCTGCCAGGATAATGTAATACATGAGAGTTGCCAGATTTCCCTTGTTCTGTGCAAAGAGAGGACCGATCAAGAAGATAGCTATGACGAACAGGCCAGCGATGACCGTTTGTACTGTGACGGCTACCCAGGGAACCTTATTCTGGTTCACTTTGCTCATGAAGGTGGGGAGACGGCGATCCAGACCAGAAATAAAGAGAAGCCGTCCAAAGGAAAAATTAAAGACACTGGCATTGAAGATAAATACACCGATCATGATGATGTCAAAAATGGCGGCCAGAACTGTTCCGGCAGGTCCGAAAGCCATCTGTATAGCTTCGGCAAGCGCTGTAGGATTCGGTTGATCTTTGACCGGAACTACGGCCATCACTCCAAAGGTGGCAATGAGATAGGCGGCCATGACCACCACAGACCCCCGAGCAGATAGCGGGTGATCGCATGCTCGTTTTTGACCTCAACACCCATATTGAGTGGCACTTCAATTCCTAAAAGCGCAAGAATGACAAAGCCAAAAGTAGTAAAGTTGCCGGTGGCCCCAAAAGTGACAGACCATCCAGCAACCATCTGTATTGGATGTCCTCTCAACAGCCATAGTGCTCCGGCAATACCGATAAGCAAGATGCTTCCGCCATAGCAAACGAAAACAGTGCTGATAATATTCTGTGTTACGCGGAAGCGCAACAGTGACATCAGCAAAGAAATAACAAGAACGCCCAGGATTACGAGACCCTGCTGCCAGGGATCAACCAGTACATTTGCGTTGAACAGGCTGCCGAGATGTTGGATGAAGGTTACCACCACCACACCAGGGACAATAATGGAAAGGATGCCAGGCCACCAGGCACAGAAACCTGCAAAAAAGCCCATGAAGTTGCCCATAGCCTTATGAGTCCACAAATAGATTGATCCTTCTCCGGGGAACATCAGGCCCAATTGCCCCGTTACAATGGCACCTGGAATAAGAAAGGCAAGAAAGCCTAATGCCCAGTAGAGGTATGCCACGGCTCCCGCGCTAGCAACCCCTGGGGCATTCGTAATGAAGACAACAATGGCAATATAAATCGCCACCATGTCAAATGAATTGAGTACTTTGAGTAACACATTTTTAGCAATTCGCTCTGAGGGAAGCGCATCATCGGAATGAGTTGCTGTTTCTTTAGCAGAAGTTGTTGCTGCCATGAATCTCTCTTTCTGCATCAATAGCTGCCGTTGCGATATGTACTCGTCATAATCGAGAAATGATCTGTAAGATCATACTTCAGAAACTTGCACATTGCATACTAGCATAACATACATTTTTATACAGAGCAAGAAACGTAATAGCAAAATAGTTACGTCAATGACTATAATAATTTATTTTTTTGTGCCAACTATTTTGTTATTTATTGAAAGAGATGGCTAAATAGTCCTGATTTTCAATAATCTTAATGCTAATTTTATGGAATAACTGAAATTTTCTTGTATAATTTGCAGGATCTGTCTCAGTAGAGTGAGAAAAAGTCTTTACTGAAGCCGGTATTGCCTGTATTATTTATATAATAATGTATTTTGTGCCCACTCACTTTACGAAAAGGATTATCAAAAATGACAGTGGCTGAACGATCAACATTGAAGATGGAACGAGGACATTCGCCTTCTTCTTCCCCACTTACCTCTGAAGAATATGTTGAGAAGGTGATGCCACCTCTCCTCAGGACGCGCGACCTGACGGCCATCTTTTTAGTCACCATCTTCTGGATTACCAATGCTGCTACCGCGGCGTCTGGTGGCGCTACTGCGTATGTGTACTGGATACTCGGCGGCATTGTGTTTTTTCTTCCCAGTGTCCTGGCGACCGCCCAACTCGGTGTACTGTTTCCCCACGAAGGGTCCATCTATCAGTGGACCCACAAAGCGCTTGGTCCCTACTGGGGTTTCTTTGCTGGTCTGTGCTGGTGGTTCCCTATACCCCTCATCCTTGTCAGTGGGGCTGATACTATTGTCACCTACATCCAGGGACTCAATCCCGCCTGGCTCGTTGAACCATGGCAACAGGGTCTTGCTATTCTTGCTATCATTGCCTGCTCTGGTGTGATAGCCGTCCAACGTACTCAAACGGTACAGTATCTGATTAATGCGGGTGTTGTACTTATCTTGTTTGCTACAGTGCTCATTGGCATCTCAGGAGGGATCTGGCTACTCACGGGACATCCTTCTGTTACCAGCTTTGTCCACCAGAGCGACTGGCAGATCACTCCCAGTAACATGGGTCTCTTTAGCTTAATTACCCTTGCGTATCTAGGATCTCAGATACCACTCAATATGGGCGGAGAAATGATGAAGAAAGGATCTGAGAGGCGCAAGCAGGTTACACGCTACTTACTCTGGGGCGCGCTTTTAGTATGTGGCTGCTACTTCATTGCGACTTTTGCGCTTCTCGTTATAGAGGGGCCAACAAACGGAGCGACGCCATTTGCACTTATCTCCGCCGTTGACAAGGTATTTGGAAAGACCTTTGGGGGCATTACCGCTGTTTGTATCATGGCTTTCTTTGTCATTGCAATTGTCACGTACAACGTCTCATTTGCGCGGATGCTCCTTGTTGGAAGTATTGATCAGCGTCTGCCTGTGTCAATTGGTTCACTCAACTCGCATCGCGTTCCGGCCAATGCCATCAAGATACAAACACTCATGGCTGGTATATGTGCTATATTGGTTTTTGTGGTTGGTCCGTATGTCATCCAGTATGACAAACCTGCGAATCTGGCGGTTGAGTTCTTTAATGTGAGCCTTGCTGTTGTTGCTATTATCTGGAGCGTCACCTCTCTTTTCTTTTATATGTGCTTACTGCGCTTGTACAGAACTGATCGAGACTTGTTGCGTCGACACCAACTCTTTCCCATGTTCGTCTTCTGGTGCGTAATCGTTGTTGGTTTTATTGGTTGCTTGATGACCATGGCTGGTGCATTATTCTATTCCTGGATACCATCATTGATCACAAATACCAACTGGTCGATCACTATGGGTGGATTGCTTCTCGCCTGTTTTGTGTTCGCGGCCATTGCTAGTATGATGGCAACCAGCGAGGCTGCCTGGCAGCGTTTGCGTGGGTAAGGTCAATATTATTTCCTTTTTTGTAACCGATTCGACTAGATCAAATAGGAGGAAGATCGTCTGATGAATACTCAAGATATCTTGCAGCAAGTGCACACTGCCCATCTTCGTCTGATCCGTTTCCAGTATTGCGACAACGGAGGGATTATGCGCGGCAAAGCCACCCATGCTGACAAATTAGCGACACGCATTCACGAAGGTATCGGACATTGCGTAGCTATGGGGGCATGGACTGGGGTCGAGACACTGGCCAGCGTAGAAGGAATGGGACCAGTAGGAGAATATCGTCTCGTTCCTGACCCGGAATCTTTTTCCATTTTACCCTATGTCCCCAATACCGCCAGCATGTTCTGTGACATGATCGACCTGGATGGTCGTCCCTGGGGAGCTGATCCAAGGGGATTTCTCAAACGCATGATTGCACGTTTAGCCCACCATGGGATGCGTTTTGAGGCGGCGGCTGAGCATGAATTTTATTTTGCACGTGAAGAGAAGGGGACATACGTTCCGGCGGATCGTACCCTCTGCTATAGCACTACTGGTTTAGATGAGCAGGCCGTAGTCGTGGATGCCATCCTGGAAGCGCTGGAGCAGCAGGGAATTTCCATTGAACTCTTCCATAATGAATTGGGACCATCACAGCAGGAACTTTCGATCCACCATTCAGATGTATTGCGTGCCGCCGACAACATCTGCCGGGTACGCGAGACCATTCGTGGCGTTGCGCGAACCTTCGGCCTGCTCGCCACATTCGCTCCCAAACCGTTCCTTGATCAGGCTGGCAGCGGTGCTCACCTTCACTTCAGTCTTTGGGGCACCGCTGAAAGCGAATTTCCAGACAAAAACCTGTTCTATGATGCCAATCAAAAGGGGCATCTGAGCCAGACCGGGCGCTACTTCATTGGAGGTATTTTACGACATCTTCGAGGCCTGCTAGCACTTACCTGTGGCAGTGTCAATTCATATAGCCGTTTGCTCCCTCATTTCTGGAGTTCAGCCTATGGTGTCTGGGGCTTCGATAATCGGGAAGGGGCCATCCGCGTACCTTCGACATTCTGGGGACGCGAGTCTGAGTCGATCAATCTCGAACTCAAAAGCTCTGATCACAGCGGCAATCCCTATTTAGCGCTAGGTGGGGTGATAGCTGCCGGTCTGGATGGCATAGTGAATAAGATTGAGCCTGGGGAACCGCTTGCGGTTGATCCAGGAAATCTCAGTGATGGAGAGCGTGAGCGACTGGGAATCCGACGTCTACCAACAACACTTGATGAAGCACTCGATGAGTTAGAGCGTGATCAGGTACTCGTGGAGGCGCTTGGCCCTATGCAAGCAACAACATACCTGGCAGTCAAACGCAACGAGATTGATTTCTTCAAAGAGAAGACGCCTGAAGAAGTCGCATACCAGCACTTCTACAAATTCTAGATGGCTTGTGATACCTGAGAGCAAGAGCTGATGGAAAAACATTGAGCTTTCTTTCCTCAACTCCTGTTCTCAGGGTCTCTTCCAATGATGCATAGAGGTTGACATGGTAAGATTGTTTTCGAATATGCCGATCTTTCGCCGCCTCTTCTGGGTTTTTTTCTTAGCGGCACTGATGGCTGCTAGCGCAATTATGGGGATGTACAGCATCTCTATCCAGACCTTGCAGGCGCACGGGGTTGCAGCTTCACAGACTACTCCCCTCTTGATCGGAGCTCTTAGTATCTCTCTACTCTCTACTGTGATGATGGTCAGTCTGGGCTACATCATGAATCTGACGATTTATCAGCCGCTACGCCATTTGG
>CAWFFV010000047.1:0-71153 GCA_963814985.1 uncultured Chloroflexia bacterium
TCGGGCACGGCCACCTCGAAATACACCACTCCAGAGACCGTCGGCGCGATCATTGGGAAGGGTGTGGACTTCTTTAGTACTCCAGGCACTAAGGAAACCGAGCCTGTGCCAACGGCACGCTAAAAGAAGGCACTTCCATATGGTGACCGGGGCGCTCCCCTTCTGCGGAAGAGCGCTCCCTGGCCGCTCCTATTTTATCAGGATACTCTTTTCATCAGAGAGCAATCGTGATAGAGTATAGTGCAAGAGAGAACACAGGTAGGTCCAAACAATCTCGTTCTGGCAATAAGACAAGGAGAGCTGATGTCGATGGATGAGCGTGTATCTGGAGAGGGTTCTTATTGAAGAGCAGAGAGAACTGCTCCTCGAAGAAATGATCCATGACCAGATCCTTGATGGGATGCTGCAAGGAGATGTGCCAGCAGAGATTGAAACCGCTGAAATCGAGGCTACGCAAAGTAGGCTCGTGGAAGCGGTACAGATGCCGCTTCCTGGCATGGTGAGGCAGCAACCGCTGACCGTCCTCGATCACCCAACCGGGCGGGCAGTGCGTCAAGCTTCTCTGGCCCCTAAAAACCACTGGAAAACAGGTCGTCTGGGCCAGACGGAGCGATTGTACTATGTTGCTGACAACAACCTAGAGATTAGCCTCGGAACCCTGGAGAATCCATTAGATCTGGAAGAGGCAAAGAAGCAGATCAAACGAGCAGGCGAACTGACTGTCCTGGTAGATCGCCTGCTTTTGTGGTTCTGGTTGTCACGCAGTCGCCCAAGGCCGGGTGATGGCAAGACCTTCATTGGAAGAAATGGAAGTGTTCCCGTGAGCATCGAAGAGATGCTTGAAATGCTGGGATATACAAAACACAAAAAGCGGGAGTATCCAGGTGGAAAGCAACAGTACACCGATGGATACCGGACAGAGGATAAAGACCGCCCTGACCTGGAATATTGCTCTCCTATCGGCGTTTCAGGTGTCAAGCGAGAGTGAGAGTGGTTTCGGAATCCGTGGTGCTGCTATATGCGGTATTCACTTGGCTTCTGGGAAGGAGTACACGCTGGCTACCTCATTAGTCCGGGGACTCGGATTTACTCCGTGGATCTGCTGGAACTCCCCATGCTCATGCACATCGATCAACAGATACTCCGTTTTGACCGAAAGGATGAGCAGCACGAAATACGGCTGTGCCTCTACCTCGCGGAGGCGTTCCGCGATCAGCTCAAGCGTGGAACGCTCGGCCAACCGCTGATGGTGCCTGTCGAAAACCAGCCTGGGCGGGAACGCTATATTACGATGGAGGAGCTGCTCAACGAATTCCGCATCAAGATTGATAAGAATAACCTGACCCAGCGCTTCGCTCCGCGCATAGAAGAGGCGCTTCAGAACCTTGTCGAGCGCAATATCCTCGCACGAGCTGAGTCGGTGAGTCCTCTGGACAAACAAAAAGGCTATTGGGGTAAGGCCTGGTGTAGTCAACCAATGATTATTACCGCCCCGGAACGGCTTATTGAAGAATATCGCTTGTTCCAACCGGCTACACAACCGGCGCGAATCAGCGGGCCGGCAAAAGGGCGCAAACGATCTCCCAGCCCAAAGACGTAAACGAACGAAATGCCATAAATGCCGCTACCCCCACCGCTTCCGGGTGACATTTGCTTATCGCATTGAGAGTGGGTCTCGTTTCCAAAACTAGCCGGGAAACTCAGATACCAAGCCGCCTCAAATACCTGTATTTCCAACTTGTACCTCAATTCTCGAAGCAATTGTGGATGCTCGGCTTATTAGACCTGTTTTAACCTGATTTCTTTGTACAAAAACCTGAGAAACAGAAATAGCCAAAGATCAGTTCCTGCCATATCCTTGCAGACACCATCTAGCATTTCGCCACCGATTTTCAGGAGTAATCGAGAATTGAGGTAAATGCCGATTACCCGGAAAGTTTGGATCTCCACCGCATTTGGTGCAGGATGAGCTTTGCAGAGTGCTGAACGGTTTGCAAGAAATCGTTGCTCTCTCCTGCCCAAAAAAGCACGGAACGTTCTCCTTTTGTAGAGCGAGTCTTGTGTGGACAAGAGGAGGAAAGCCGTCCGTTACAGCTTCTCGTTCTCACTACAGAGCATGAAGTACCCGCTGGTGCAACAGTGGAAACTCGGCGCGGCCATACATCATACGCTTGATGAGCTTTAATTTGTTGATTTTTCCCTCCACGACACCATTGCTCTCCTGTAAGGTGAGACCTGCCAGTACGGCATCCTTGTCTCGTTGGATGCTTCGGACAAAGCGTTGCAACTCAGGAATATGACTGGCTCTCACCAAGTCAAGCCAAATATCCAGGCGTTGGCCTTCACGATGACGAAGCATCTGCATAAAATCCTGAGCTAATTCATACGCAGCGTCGGCAGTCGGACTGGCTTGACGAATGACCACGAGTGCTCGTCGCTCTTTCTCTTTGAGATCGGACGGGTCACGGATAAACCACCAGATCGCTTGTTTAGCCGTCCATTGTTCGGCAGGCGACTCTCGGACAGCTTGTGATCGTTGGGCTTTTCTTCCTGTGGGAACGGAACCTTGCTTGAGCTGAGCGAGGAACCGATACACCGCTCTCGAACTTCCCTTATATCCTTGAGCTTGAAGCTCACGCCAAAGTTGGAGACCATTGCGATGCCCTTGCTCCCAGCGTTCTCTCACAGAGACAGCATAAGGATCAAACCCACGGCTTCGTTTGTGACGCAGTTCCGGTTTCCCATAAGGAATACCACGTGTGAGCCAGTAACGTACAGTCCGTTCTCCCATTCTCAGCCGACACGCTATTTCTTTCTGCGTTAATCCCTCTTCACGCAGTTGCACGAGTTGCTGATAGCGATCCAGTCTCTCCGCATGGCGAGCGAGATGAGCACTTCCCGCCAAGGGGACATCCTCCGTAAGCTGGAAGGGCGGTACTGCTACTTGTTCCGTGTCATCTTCCATATTTTGCGTTCTCATCTCAGAAGTTGGGGGCTGTCGACGCCTGATCGATCTCTGCGTGACAACGAGCGAGGATCTTCTTCTATGAAGTCTCTCAAGTTGTCTGTCAAATGGTATCGATCGGCTACCTGCCTTGCTTGAGGGGCTCCGTTGCGGGCGGCAGTGGCATGAATCCCCTCCTCGGTCACGGCTCACAAGATCGATCTCAGGATGCATCTCCATCCAAGACTGGGCTGTTTCCGTCTCCCTATCAGGTAAGAGATCAATGACCCCATGAGTGGCTAAATTGACGAGGATGGTTCCGAGTGGCGTCCCCGGCGGAAACTCCAGTCATCGATCCCCAAGCGCGAGACCTGCTCTGATTGCTGTGCTGGAAGATCCGTACGTTTAGACGCAGGATGTCGTAGGCGGGTCACAATTCCAGACGAGGCGAAGCGTGAGCCTAACTCTCCGACTTCGTCGCCGACCAAGGGATCCGCCTCAATGGCTAGGCTCGGCCTCTCTTCGGTCGATCCGAGCCAACAAGGTACGATGAACGGCATCGAAACGGTCTCGGAAAAAACTCTAGCGTGTCGGCAATCCATCGTACGCAGCAGAATTGCCGGAACAACGCAAAATATTAACGGCGACCTACACAGGAACATCGGCCACCGAGCGTTTGAGATGACTGCGATATGTTGTGCATGAGCACAGAGCGGCGAAGAATTGCTTGCGGCAGAGACGAGAAGGGTTCCGGCAGGTTCAGGAAGCGTGTCTGTCACAGACAGTGAGACCGCCTTTAGCCCTTCAGGGAGAGCGACGCAATGAAGATGAGTTACCCATGTGCTCTCTGCTCCTTCATGAGTGAGCCACTTGCACAAGCTCGTCACTCCACCTCCATTCTACCCGATCTCGATGTGGCCTCTGGACAGCGAGCGGGAGCACCAAAATAGTGGAGAGCCGAAAGTTCGGCCGTTCCCACCAAAAGCTTGGTCGCGCTGGCGATATCACAAGCAGACTTGTTTTTTCTACTGCAATGAAGTTCTCGGCATAATGCACGCCAGATTGCTTTGGCTTCCGGCTGAAAGAGCAAATTTGGATCAGAGAGCAAGTCGGCGACCTTGTTCTGAGAAGGATAAATCCCCTGTGCATGAAGTGCCAGCATTGCTTGCCCCACTCTTCCTGAAACTCAGGGCTAACCGTTGCTCTTTCAGTTGTCGCCGATGTTGCTTTAATATGCTGCGACAATAGCGCGCATTCTTGCGTAAAGTGATAAAGAAGAACCTGTCCACTGTGTCCTATGGCCAAATTCGGTAGAAATGGCTTTGCCTTGGCCGAAAGTTGTGCTATATTTCCTAACATGTCATTTGTATGAGATGAGAAAGGACAGCAATGAACGACAGCATTAATCTCTGGAGAGAAGCTTTCCCTCTTTTCAGAGCACTGTCCCGACGAACCGTCACCCGTTTCAATGGTCACGACATTTATGGTTGTCAAGGTTCTGTCGGCGAATTTGTCTGGCACAAACATGATGAGACAGATGACTTCTTTTGGTTCGAGGGCGCTTGACGATCCATTTGCGCGATCGCGACGTGGTGTTGGGTCCAGGAGAATTGTTTGTGGTGCCACGCGGCATTGAACACCAACCGTTTGCAGAAGAAGAAACCCATCTCCTCTTGATCGAGCCAACTGGAACCCCAAATACCGGCGACAGAGCGACGGCAGCACCACAGCAATTTATCTGATCGATTCAACAACAGGCGTCATATGAGCGTTACCGCTTTTCGTCAGAGAAAGACAAGGGGCAACCTTTTCTTTGGCAAAGCCCCTCGTGGCCAAACTTTCGGTAGGAAACGGCAGCAAAAATTTGGAAATTGGAGTCAAATCCTTCGGAGAATTGGGGTGACATACCAGTATTTCCTATTTCTCAAAACTCAGTAGTACCTTTGACCCCCCCACTGCTTCCGGGTGATTTCCCCCACCGCTTCCGGGTGACATTTTGCCCGGACCCCCACCGCTTCCGGGTGACATTCGTGCTCACGAATGGACAAAAAGTTGCCCGATACCCGTTTTTAGAGAACCGTTTATTGCCTATCCCTCGTAGTAATCGGACAAATTTTCCACTACAATGACCTGAGATACAGGTAGTGGTTGGGCTTGTCCGTGTTTTACCGCGTTTGACCATCTGATTCCCATCTGACTCCTGTGTCCATCAGATATAGTGGGTACACCAGGAAGATCGGCGAGATGGGTGTGACATGCTACAGGCACACCGTAATAAGTGGATGAGGAGGTAAGTACTTACAGTGGAGACGCGCTCAGCGGGGGAGAACGTAGATAAACGCTGTAGCGTTCCTTTTGGGACGTTTATATGGTATACTTTAGCTGTATTTTGCGGACAAAAAAGAAAGGAACCCCTGCGCCACAGTTTGGTTCCTTATCTTCTTGCTTGTCTGCACCGGAGGTTCACAATGACGTAAAACGTACACATCCTTTTTCATTCAGGCTCATTGAGGGTTGCACTGTTAAATCACCTTAAGTGATCTAATAAGAGGAGTTTTACGCTTTCCGGCAGGTAATTTTTCACCTGTTGTTAGTATAGCACGCCCAAACTGCGTCAATTTTGCCTCGGTTTTTAACTCCTTCTTCTTATCAAACTCCCATCACATAGGTGAGTAGTGCGGCTACGGTGGCAGCGTATTCATTCTTAATAAACCCTTCCATTAAGAGAAGAGTCAGGTTTTTTGCCTTTTTTGACTATGAAATTTATGTGTGAAATGAAAGTTATATGTAGAATGGAGCGAAATCATGAAGGCAGTTTTTTCTACAGATCAATGTCAGGGCATCCCAAGCGTCCCTGTTCCTCAAGGATTTTGCCCCGAAGGAGTGGCCCAGACATGCTTCGATGACGATCTGCTGTTTCTTGTCGAGCACGCGATCCCGCCTTCTATTGGCGGAAAGAGGGTTTTCGCTCACCTTCTCTACTACGCGACGCTTGACCCCAGGACAACGATGCAGCACAGCTTACTGAATACTCTAGGAGAATATGGCGATGAAGCCATCGTGCTGATTGATAGCATTGAGGCTCTTGCCCGATCAAAGGGGTCTCCCTGCCCCGGAAACCTACCACAAGATTTTATTAGCCTTCGAAGCGATGCAGGTGATCCGCCGTAAGTTTCATAGAACATACACAGAAATCCGCATCCCATTAGGAAAGCGAATCATTCACATTCCTTCATTATTGGCTGGATTACACAAAATGTATAAGAAGCATGGGAACGAAAAGGGCACAAACAAATTTCAAAAATTCGCCCTTCGCGTTGCCATGCGCATCAAATCGGGCAAGTTTGCCAGATATCAGTCCGCTTCTGGCAAACTCGCCTCTGATCACCAAGCGGTCGCGCAGGTGCTTGTGGATCTCCTAGAGGCTCATAATGTGAAGGAGGTGCGCATTCCGAGCTTGAATGAGGCATGCGAGTTGATTGCTCAGGCTCTACAAAGTGGGCGAGTCAGTGCAAAAGCGGGCGAATCCGCCGCTCAGCTGAAGACGGTGAACCAGGGGAACATGTCGAAACGGGGCGAATCCATCGCCCAACCAGCGACGTTCGCCGAGGAAACTTTGGAGAGGCAAGTTTCAGTCGCCGAACAAGTGGGCGAATCCGTGGGCAGCAACTTCGCCCACTTTGTCCACATTTTTCACTGCAAAGAGCAAAAGTAAGGGGAAAACTCGCTCAATTCGTCTCAAAAAGGGCGATGCAGAGGCTATTTTTGCGGCGAACTCGCCCGATTTTGCCGACTTGGCCCGTCTTTCCGCAGATTTGGGCGAATCCGTCGCCGGCGTATCGTTAAGCGATCATATATCCTCTATTACTTGCAATAGGGATACGACGATTAACGATATTCCCCCAACCGACTCGCCTGCCTACAAAGATTCACGCTCTATCGAAGCTATTCGCCACGAGGCTGCAGATCTCGCGGAAAGGCTCGATGGGTCAAGGGCAAGTCGGTGGTTTGCCAGGTTCATCAAAACAGTTCAACTGTACCCTCCTCATGTGCGACGGCTGGCTGAAATTGATGTGCTGTATCACTGCGCGTATCCTGATTATCGGAAGAAGCCTGACAGGCCTGGAGCTGTTTTCTTCAAGCGGTGTGATGATTATGCCAATCCCCAATTCAAGGTGAAGGATGAGATCCGCCAGTGGGACGAGTCTGGCATGGATATCGTCAAGATCCACCAGGAGTTGCAGCGTGGGCGACGCATTCCGTCTGCCATGATGTTGCCATTTGACTCCGAGCCAGACTCTACAGAGCAGCCAGAGCCTTTGGAGGATGGGCTGGCAACATCGACATTCCTCGGTGAACGTCACAGCGTATCGACCTGGCAGGAAAAGCAGGAGGTTGCCCAGATCTCTCTCTTGAATACCAGAATGGACCTCAGCCAAGCGCAGGCCCTCTGCAAGCAGATACGCCAGGAAGTAGAGGAGTTCTCAAGCAAATGCGCAAGATTGGGCAGGAGTTTGAGTTCTGGGCAGATATCTATTCTGGAGATCAGGATGGCGAGTTCCTTGTGGTAACGAGCTGGGATGGAAATGAGGAGGAGTGGGCGAACGCGGCAACATGGAATCGCTATTTCGCAGAAGTGAAAAAGTGCTACTAGTGAGGTAACCTATGGGTGATTTTGAGAGCTTAGGCGATATCATGCGAGGTTCCGGCAAAAAAAGGTATGAGAAGACGGTTCATGGCCGCATTGTTGAAGGAGGCGTGTTCCCTGCTTCCTCACTTCAACGACACCAGCCTGATATGCCAAGTAATGAACAGTTGGGGAAGCCTGGAGATGCGGTGATACAGCCTTTTTCCCGGCGCTCACATGTGCCGGGGGATGTGCAGGCCAGTCTGTGTTCCTCCCCATCACCGGGCGGTTTGTCTTCCAGTAGTGTATGCCCAATATGCAAGGGAGCTGGACTGTTGCGAAGGGATGTCCCTTATGGGCATCCAGATTTTGGAAAAACGGTTGCCTGTGTGTGCAAGGAGCGAGAACTCCATCTGAGGCGGCAGCAGAAGATGATCGCTCTGTCTGAACGGTTTGGTTTCCAGCAGGGGAAAGTGCTCTCAAACTTTCGATGCCAACTGAGGGGGGTACAGGAGGCTGTTCAGGAGGCCAAGGGCATGATCGAACGTCTCGAAGCATGGGCGGCCCAGAGAAATATTGCGCAACAGACGAAAGATGTGGCTCCACCTCCACAAGAGTGGTTAGTGTTCCGGGGACCCGTAGGAATTGGCAAGACGCATTTGGCGATGGCCATTACGCATGCCTGTATTGATGCAGGGATCGTCGCGCTTTTCGCGACCGTGCCGGATCTGCTTGATCACTTGAGAGCAACATACGAGCCGACAGCCAGGGCAGTGTACGATGATATGTTCACACAACTCAGGGATGCGGAAGTACTGGTGCTCGATGATCTGGGAACGCAGCGTAGCTCCCCGTGGGCCGACGAAAAAATCTTTCAGTTAATCAACCACAGATATAATTTTGGCTGGCCTACCGTGATTACCCTCAATAAGAAAGCATGGACTTACCTTGATGAACGTATCAGTTCTCGCCTCCAGGATGCAGGCCTCGTCCTTCTTGTAGACATGGAGGATGCGCAGGATTATCGCCTGCGTCAGGGGAAAAATGCTGCCCGGCGTACTCTGAGTCCGGAAAGTTCGGTGAACAGCGAGCGGTAACATGGGAACAAAGGCTTCTATGCCTATCACAGAACACCAGGGCCTTCCCTTGTGGAACAGTCAACTGACGGAACCTGGAAATAAAAACATACCGGTGAGCCAGATTAGCCACGCCGAGGATCAGATTTTCTTTGATGGGCAACTGTATCACTCTCGTGGAGCTCCAGCCTGAATGATCCCTTCCTCCTGCCTCCATTGCAGGTGATTTGCATCCTCGCGACCAATCCTGGTTGCCAAACTGTTTACTACCTCCCTTATCCAGTAATAAAGAGCCGTGGTGCATGTACAAAAAGAAATTGTCAGACATGAGAAGTAGTCTTCTGTCCCTTGTTGCATAATCACTCTGTCTTCCAGCAGTTCACGCTATTCGCAAAAAGAGGTGGCTATTTAAGCGCAAGTCGAACGGGTTTCGGGACGCTACACAGATGGGTATCATTCGCTGGAAGATCTACGAACAGGCCAAAGCTCTGTTTCCAGCGGTACATCTGACCTATGGCTATTCACGAAACACACGCTCATTGAGCATGAGCTAGAGAAATCGCACCAGACCAATGCTCGCTGTATTAGTGGGTATCCCCTGGCTCAATCTGATGGACCCTCGATCTGTTCAAGTGGGTAAGGCGAAACAATAGGCAGTTACACAAAGCGACCATCCGAAAGGGAAGTCGACAACAAAGAAATACCACGCCAAAGTATGTACATGGGTTTCGTCTCTTCGACTGCGTGAGGTATCAGGACCAGATCGGTTTTGTCTTCGGAAGAAGAAGTACAGGCTACTTCGATCTGCGCCGTCTGGATGGCATAAATCCATGCGAGCGCTAGTCATAAACAGTTAAAAGTTGTCCAGTTAGCCACGGCTTGCTTAGTCGAAAGGAGGGCGGCGCTTCCTCCCACAGCCTGAAGGCATGTGGGTCTCCGCGTTGCATTTTGATGAATAAACACATCGACGGCAAACGCCTGAACAGCAGATAAAACAGGCGGGATATACGCTAGGCGAATTTTGCCAGGAACTGGGGATCGCTAAGACAACCTTTTATGACTACCGGACTGGCCGACCCATTCCACATAAGCTTCGCCAGCGCATTGAAGAACTATTGCAGTGCTCTTTTCAGGAATTTCTGAGTTCTGATCAGGAAAACAAACTCATTATGCTCCCCCTCGAAGCACAACGGCGTTCCGGTCAGCGATAACTTGAATGGGTATTTCCCGAAGCCATTGACAAGTCTTTCTCCCCCGCCGCAACTCTTCTTCGTCGCTTTTCTCAATGTGAACGTTGCGTGACCCTTTTTGTGAACGTTTCATGAACAAATTTTCTCATCTTCAGCGCAACCACACTGTATACTCTGAGTGATGCAGGATACACGCATGGTTTCAAGTATATTCTGTATCACGTTTTACCTGATTTTGACAAGATGGGCTTTAGCCCGGCGCAAGCCACGCGGTTTGAACCCGTGGTGAGCCGTGCTCTGGCTTTAGCCGATAAGCTGATTGAAAGTATGTTCTAACTATGCTATACTCGGAGTACCGGAGCAGCACCTGGAGCAGGGAGAAAAGAGACGATGGCAAAGGCCACGAAAACGATCCGGCAGAGTTTGAACTATCCGCCGCAGTATGCTGACTACTTCGCGGCAAACCAGGCCCTCTTCAATCGTGTCGTGGCCTTCTATTTTGAGGTCATCCAGGCGCACGAAGGCATGCTTGCTCTCACCAACAAAGAGGCCCTCACGGCCCTGGAGAAGCTCACGCATGCAACGGAGACAAACCCCCACCCGATCATGCCGCTCACCGATCTCGCGCCGAGATATCCCGGCTATGTTCCGACGTGCTGCCATCAATGCCGCGCTCGGCTCGGCCCGCTCCTTCTTCTCCTCTCTCAAACAATGGCGAGCACGTAAGGAGAAACACGAAGCCAACCAGACGCAGAAGGGACAAGAAGCGGCCATTCAGGGGCGCCCACCAGTCCCGCCCCGCTCTTGGAACAAGTCGGTTCCCTTCTACGCGGGCCATGTGGAGAGAGCGATGTGCTCATTCCATCCTGCTCAAGGTCTGGACTGGCTCGTGCTGGTCCTGGCTCAAAGTACACACGCTTCGGTCGCGATCTCCCCGATGGTGTTCAGATGGGCAGTCCTGCACTGGTTCGCAGGGGAGATCGCTGGTGGTTGCATACCCCCATCGAAAAGACATTCGCAAGCCCCCGCAAAAGTCGGAGAGCAACTCACCGCCACCGAGACACGTATCTGTGCGGTCGATCTCAATCTCGACCAGCACTTAGCTGTGTGCAGCGTCCAGACCGTTGACGGCACCATCCTGGCCACTTCCTTCATCGGGGATGGCACAGCGGTATCGGGCTGTAGGAAGAAACAGCTTGGACGTATTGCACGCAACCGATCACAGACTGGCATCATCGCCGAGAACGAACAGGACAATGCCGACCTCTGGGCGCAAAATCAGGCACGTGGATGAACAGATCGCGCACCTGGTGAGCGCCGCATTGTCCAGTTCGCCAGCGAGCACAGGGCGAGTATTCTCGTCTTCGAGCATCTGGGCAACCTCGACCAGAGAAGGGCAGGTATTCGCGTCGGGGCAATACGAAACGGGCCTACTGGATGAAAGGGCGCATTTTCCGCTACTGCAAAGTACAAGGCGTGGAATGCAGGCGGTATCATCACGAGCCCGTGTGAATCCGCGCAATACGAGCCGGGAATGCCATCGCTGCCATGCGCCTGGTCGTGCGCTACAACCAGGGACACCCCGATGGAGGGCTATACTCCCGGCGCTCGCTCTCTGCTTCTGCCCACAGTGCCAGATGCGCGGACCACGCCGACCGCAATGCCAGCCTCACGATCGGACAGCGCTTGATCGAGCGCTACTCAAGAATCTTTGAAGGAAAAGCCTCATGCTCTGGTGCGACGTGCGAAGAGGGAGCCGAAAGGCTCAGGTGTTGGGATCTCCCAGGATGCCAAACGCAAGATGGGACCATCTATCGCTGCAGGCAAGGCATGGAGATCATGCCAACGGGCATGGCACCGCCCGGAGAGGAAGGCGCCGGATGGGCGCGCCCCCTCAGATATTGCGTCCCAACTACGGATTCACTTTGAGTAGTGGCTACGCCACATCTCTCAGGAATACCGACTACGGCACAGTGTCAGAAGCTGCTGGGCTTTAGCCCATGCGGAGTGTCACACGCCCAGATTGCGGTGGCCTGGAGAGGTCGCTGTGGATTCGGAAACATTTATGGAAAGGAGGTGAACACATGGTTTTCCGAAATGCGTCGTCTCTTTGCTGCTTGCAACCCCGTCACAGCTCAATCTCCATAGCGATTGGCGTTGCTGCTGGTGAAGGCGGGTGGGATCTCGAAGATGCCAATCACTACCGCAAGAAGTAGGTTCCTGTCATAGCAATTGCCCGTAGGAAGCACCGAGCAAGATAGTTCCTATGGGCTTTTTGCTGTTCCGTGCTCTATCTCACACAAAGGAGACTTCACGTGAGGTTCAAGTTTAATTATCGCTATACAGGATTTTATGGTCAGATGTATGAAACGTCAGGCCCCTGGCACTACCGTCTGTTGGAAACTTGGCGCTCCAGGGGCACCATTTTTGAGGAAAAACGGAGCCATCCAATGGTTCCATCCTCACATGAGCGGAGAGTAGAACCGCTTCCGCAAACGCCAGAAGGGCAAATCTTCCTTGCCGGTCTCGTCTGGTCACAGGAAAACGCGGTAGAAAACATTGCCAATACGCTTATTGCTAGCATTATGAGCGGGAAATACGACGGATCTCGCTACTACCAGTGAGAATGCGGCAGGTTGCTTCATCAGGCATGACGGAACCGTCTATCTCTGGGTCGGCTGTGCATCAAATGACCACGTATTCTATCGAGCGGACAGCAGACAATTCTCCTGGTCTACAAATCCTCTTGATTTGGTTTCCTCTGAGGATGACTTAAATACCTGAAATCTGACGCAGATGTTGCCATGGAGACGACGCCTTCATCTACAATAAGGAGAAGGTGCGACGAGTCAAACAAGGACATCTTGTCAGGATCCAGGTCTGATAAGTCGAGGAAGCGTGATAGTACACGATGTTGCGTTCGACCGCTTTCTCCCCGACTCTTGTCTGTCATCCGGGACACTGACATTGGAGAGCGCATCCGATTCACGCGTGAGGCACTACGCAAATGCATGTACGCCCCCTTGTGGTGCGGGGAACCAGTGGGCATAATGCTCGAGTGGCGGATCGGGTTCTGCCGCGCTCCTTGAGGCAATGAAGCAGGTAGGCGTCAACGTGATCGCCTACCATATCGAGTCTCAGGAACCTACCGGCTCCGAATATCGATTTGCGCGTATGGCTTGCGATGCCTTAAACGTTCCACTGGTGCGTATTCCCATGAGCAGCGGCCCGGATTACCTCTCCGCAGCCTGGCAGTTTCCCCATCCTGACGGCCATCCCTCGGGCGAGATGGTTCGAACAAATAGCCCACAAGAGTCAGACAAGATGGCGTCACGCTGGCTGGTGACTGGAGCGGGAGATGACCACGCCTTCGGGCCAGAAATGGAGTACGGGGTCTCTCCGATTCTCTCCGCCAGGATACCCTGGCGAAAAAAGAGAAAGATGTTAGTGGACTGCTCTCGACTGACTGGAACATCATTGACATCTTGAGAAGCGCTGTGGCCGTGGCCGCCGGAGACTCGATTGGTCTTACCTATTGGCTGGTCCGAACAGGAAGATCGTCAGATGAGGAGAGCGGACTTCTTGACCCAGCTTCCTCCAGATTCCCGCAGGGAGATAGATGCTGCTCTATTGCATTCACCCTGCTTCACTCCCCAGGGACTCGCCATGGAACTGACCATGTTACAGCCGCAAGGCATTCGACTGTATTATCCCTACTATCACCGTGAGGTCCAGGCACTCTCTCTTGCTCTCCAGGATGCTTATAGACTCATGCCGGCAGCAAGCCTTCCTCCTCACATCGCCGCTCTTGTCCCGAACTTGGCAAGAGTCGTTGACAAACCGGTTCTGAGACTGGCTTGCGGAGCCACACACCTGCCCCAAGAGGTCGTGTGGCGTACCTGGGGTGTCTGCACACAAGCACCTATCCAGGAGTTTTGTCTGAATCACTCCCAGTTGCTCCAAGATATCCTCGCAAACGACTTGTGCTTAGCCCGGATGAAGATCCTTGATCCCTCTTGCTTGGAGCAAGTTCTGGCGAGTCGCACGGCTATTCGCAACAACTACACGTCCCTGGTGGCAAGCGCCCTGGTCGAAATCTTTCTCAAGAAGGCGTTCCGCGATCAGTGTGAGAGAGGAGGCCCACTATGGAAGAAGGAACATCTACCAGAGTCGCCTACTCGTCTGGTGACTACGATTACGATGGGTGTGGATACCTTTTAGACATCAGACGTGGTATGCTGAAAGAGCTGAACGAGCACTATAACTGCACTTCTAAGCGCTGTACTGCGTAGCACATCGCGGGCGGAGGCAATCCGTTTCCTCTCTTTGCCGATTAGGGACGAGGCGCCCGGAGGCGGAAGTTTCAGTTTTGCTGGAGCAACTGGAGAGCCAAGGGTTTGTTGAGCTTATCGGCAGCCGACCGGACTTTCGAAGTTCCTCATGTACGAGCAATCTGCAACGAAACAGTCCACTCTTTTCACCCAGTCACACTCAGACAGCGGATAGCGAGTGCAGGCCATATCGTTTTCGTCTTAAAATGAGCTGCGAAAGGCGGGTGATGGACTCTATAGAGCGTATCGATATATCCATAGCCTCAAACTACAATGAGTATCCTCTCGACTGAAGATGCACTTTGGACAGTAAAAAGAGAGGAGTACTGGTTTTATCGGATCGTCACTGGTCTGTTTGAGCGTCGGATTGCCCGCTGAACTCGGGCGAAGTTCCGGGGGAGGATGGGTCTGTATGGTCAGAGCCTTCGCTTTGTGCGCCTATCTGCTGATCATCGGCGTTCCGGGCTCAAATCATCATTGCACGGCCGAAATACGGTTCCCGAAGCGGCTTCAAGCTCGATGTATGGGTGGAGTTGAACGGGGGAGCCTATCAATGAAGTTCCCAACATTGGGACAGGTATCGTATTCTGTCTGCATTTCCGTCATCAAAAGTCCTTTCGGTGGATACCCACTGCCTCCAGACGTGGAGGAAAGAAAGGCACCCGCAGGTGCTAAAATGAAGAATATTGACAAATTTCGGTATATATGAGAAATTTTTGCATGGACAGAACGATAGTAGCACAACTGAATGAACCCTGAGCAGAGAACTTCTTGGATCGAACGATGCAAGAGCATACGGCATGTTTCAATGCTGTAGCTCGTCAAGGGTTCGAGACGGGATGCAGCAATGGAGTCGAGTTGCACAAAGCAACCTATTATCCCTTGCGTGCTGCTTACCCTGATCTGCCTGCTCAATTGGTGTGCGCCGCTCGCGTCAAGGCTACTGAAGCAGTCAAATCGGCTCTCACCTGGAAAAAGAAACATGCAGCTCGCTATCCCAAGCTGGTTGAGAAAGCCAAGAAGCAGGGGAGACCAATTCCCAAATTCAAGCCCATTCGCTGTCCACAATCGCCTGCTGCTCCTATCCGCTGACATCGACGCCCGTCATATTGGGTCAAATGGAAAGCATGACGTGCTCTCTTGCCACTGTCTCGGGTCGTGTTAAGATGGGCTTTACAGTCCCTCAGCACGCTAACAAATACATTGGCGGAAAGTCTGCTCTGCGGATCTCTGTTATCATCACGGGCGTCATTATTCCTCCATATCGTTGTGAATATCCCTGCTCCTGTTGTCGACCCCTGCTCTGATGTGATTGGTGTTGACCTCGGCTTGAATAGGCCAGCCGTGACCAGCAATCGCCAGTTCTTGGGAGATCGTCAGTGGAAAGAGCAGGAACGCCGCATCTTCCGCCTCCGTCGCAAGCTTCAAGCGAAGGGAACCAAATCTGCTAAAAGGCACCTGAAAAAGCTTTCGGGCAAACTGTTTCGGCAGAGAAGAGACCATGATCACGCTCCAAGCGCATCGTTCAAAATGCCACCCCTGGCAGTACCATTGTTCTTGGAATCTTGAGCACTATTCGCGAGCGTGTCGCCGACAAGAAAGGTGAGGGGCAACGCCGTCTGCATTCCTGGTCGTTTGCCCATTCCAGAGCTTTCTGGCATATAAAGCCGAAGCACGCGGTATCGAGGTCTCAAAGTCGACCCTCGTCACACCTCGCAGATGTGTAACAGGTGCAAACATCAGGCTCGCAATAATTGTCGTTCTCAATTGCTTTTCCTTTGCCGTGCTCCTGTGGTTACTTCATAATGCCTATTTAAACGGCGCATACAATATTCGAGAGAAGTACGTCTCGACTTTTGCCGACTTCGGTACATCCTTCGTCGGTGGGGAGCCTGTCAAGTCCCGATTGTCTCAGACCTTCGGGTTTAGGGACAAGCTCATCCCCTTCAGGGGATTGAGTCACTTGACTTAACTGCTATACTTGGGTCATTGCATGACAGTGACAGACAATTATGCTTCCGAAAAAACACCTTATGCTCTTTTCTGCAGCGGAGAAAAGCCAATAGCTGCTCCACCTCTATTGGCGTTCCTCTGTGATCTCCGTCTAGTGCATGTCGTAGTGAGGAGGGGATTGATCACAGCTATGATGAAAGATATGGCTCTTTATTTACCGCTACCTTGTTCCCGCATTGCGTCCCTACCTCTGGGCTATCTTGGGAAGCTTAGGCTTAACAGGAATGGTGATAGGTATTGACCTTTTACAACCCTATTGCTTCAAGTGGTTACTAGATGCGGCAACGATGTCCATCAATTACCATGTCGTGATCATCGTCTTGCTTTGCCTCTTAGGGCTGATCGTGATACGCTTCTTTGAGCTATTGGGAAGTGTATGCACGATCACGAGTGGTTAAAGGCATTCGTCAGTATCGAGCACACCTCTTTCGACACCTCTTCATCTACCATTCCCGACGCTCCATGAGCTTCCAAGCGAGTCCTGGAGAATTGCGTAATGACGGATAGCGGGACGATTGGGAGAGTTTATGTAATCCCGAACGGGATTGTTCCATTGATCGCGCAATATCTTGTGCAAGCCCTTGCCCTCGCCGTTTTGATTTTGCTGTCAATTGGCAAATTGGCGTGGCCTCCATGCTCAAATATTCCCCTCGGTTGGGTCATAACTCAGGGAATGACCCGTCGCAATCACGAGCGATTAGTCCAGCTGAGCACACTCGCAGAAGAGGGCACACGTTTCTGCAAGAGGTTCATGCCTGCCTGCGCGAGGTACGGGCGACCGGCAATGAAGCTGGAGAAACACAGCGTTGGAAGCAATGGTTGCATAAGTATGGGAAAGCTCACGACCCTCTCAACCACCAAAAATCGCTTTATACGAGAGACGCTCAATCGTTTGATTGAGTGGATTGGCCTCTGTATTGTCTATGGATGGGGCGTTTGGCAACTGTTCCAGCATGCTATTACCATTGGGACGGTCTTTAGCCATTGGGATCTACGTGAGCAGTTCTACACTATAATTCGCCTCCATTTTGAGCGTCCGTATTGAGACGGGTGAGGAGCAAATGCACTGCAAGCAATCAACGAAGACTAAGCACTACCACGAGAATGGCCAGACCAAAGGTCAAGACTTGGGAGAAGTTGAAGGGAAGGCTGGAGTTTTCCGGTGTGACCTTTTCCTACAATGGCAGCGAGGAAAATGTGCAAGATATTTCGTTTGCCAGCGTCCCCGGTAGATTACCGGCATTGTCGGACCAAGCGGCAGTGGCAAAAGTATGCTTATCAACCTCTGCATGCGGTTTTATACACCAAGCAAGGAAAGATTCTTTTAGATGGGCAGGATATCACAGAGATTGCACCGCATGCTCTTCGCAAGCAGATAGGGGTTGTCTCCCAGGATGCGCAACTCTTGGGACACGACAATCCGGGAGAATTTGCTCTACGGATTGCACCAGCAAGTACCGTGGGAATATGTCCTTGAGATTTGCCAGAAGACGCTTGACATGAAATTGTAGAAGTTGCCGGCAGGGTACGAAACTGTCGGGTGCCCATGGAGCAATGCTATCTGGCGGCGAGAGGCAACTATTGGCTGGCTCGGCTTCTCCTGGCCGAAACGCAGGTTTTACTTTTAGATGAAGCAACATCAGCTCTCGATTTGCAGACCGAGGCTGCGATTACACAAACGTTGCTTGAGATGTGTTCGATGAAAAATCGTCTATTTGTAGCACATCGCCTAGCTACCGTACAAAGGGCCGATCATATCATTGTCATCAAAGATGGACAGATCGTAGAAGAAGGTTCACCCAAGACGCTCTGCCAACAGAATGGCCTCTATAAAATCCTCTATGATACCCAAAAACTAGGTGCAAGAACTGAGCACGACCGTAGAACGATCTCCCACAAATTGGGCAACGAAGCAATAGTGGAGGACAAAAAAGCACAGAAATATACTTGCTCTTGCCTAAGAGCAACGCGTTCATCACGCTCTCACATGGAGACAAAACTGTGCTGCGGGCCAAATTCGCTGACATAGTGCTGAAAGCTGGTCGAGGCTTCAATGCATGACCAGCTTGTCCTCGTGAGTTCTTCACGCCTTCTTCCTCCACAGCCACGATGGCTTTTTCGGGCTGACCCGCCGCCAATTCGGTCGAGCACCGGCTGGATAACGTTGAAAGGGTAACCAGCCTCTCTGAGCAAGGCCACAACCCGTAGGCGGCGCATTCATGCTCGTCGTAAGAAGACGGTAGCGGCGGGTGGTGCTGCTCGCGAACCGGTGCAACAAGCCCCGCCGTTCCCAGCAAAATGCAAGGCGGAGACACGCACGCTCACCCGTTTGGCAGCCTCACCCAACTTTGGACCCGTTGAGGAGGAGAGGTGCGAGGCGGCGAGCTGTCTCTTACCCACATCTTTCTATTCAAGTAAAAGTTGAGATGCAAGGGCGACTCCTTCGAGCAAGGTTTGGATGTAGAGCCATCCTTTCCAGAGGGTTTTCCAACCAGGCTCTCCATCGCCCTTGCGTCCTAAATAGCCGCCGGCCTGGGCAATGCGATGCCAACACCTTCGCGTGGTTAATTGATCGGGAGAAACTCTGGCCAGATGCGCAACGACCTTCACCAGATCAGGCGGCAGAACCTCCTGAGCTAGCCGCTCAGGCTCCTGGCGGGCGATCGATCGCAATTGCAGCAGCCGGACGGCTAACGGAGCGAGAAACCCCAGGAGTCGACGCAATCCTTCAAAGGTCTGCAGTTGCCGTTCTTCAATCAAGCATCCCGTTTTGAGGCATTGATGATAATCTTCTACGATCCAGCGCATCCGATACCACTCGACACGCTCCCATGCCTGCTCTTCATTTTCCACCATCACTGAGGTGATCAGCAGCCACTCCAGGGCTTCAACTCCCTCAGGTGGCTCGGGTTCCCAGGTTCTGACGACCGTGACCACCATTGGCCGCTCGTCTTTGCCCGCTTCTCCATCGGGTGGCCACAGCCGTAGCGTTCCCCAACTGATCCACAGTTTGGCCTCTCGCCCGTCGCGCTTTTGATTGCCGTCCAGCGAGAGCGTTTGTTGACCCATCGAAGGCCAGCTTCTGACTTCGTCAAACAGATGGCGCACCGGTTCGTGTTTGGCGGATCGTTGTTTTCCATACCGACGCGCTCCTGCAGGCAAGGCGGCGTTGGCTTGATCCACCAGCAGGTCGACCCGCCGATTGTGTTGAACGCGCACTTCAAAGCCGCATCCCTGCTTCTGGCACTCGCGTAGGAACGGAAAAATATCACTGCCTCGATCTCCCACATGAATGTATTCACATCCTTGGGGGGCTTGCCCAATGCTCTTCGCTTGCCGTTGCCACACCTGGGATTCTTTCTCCTTTCGCTTGTCCCGCTGATGGCTGGTTTCTCCTGCTGGAGCGGGCTGACGCAAAAAGATTTCCTGAGCCGCCAGTCCCAAAACATGCTTGCTCCTCGGTTCCACCGCCAACACGCTTTGCAGCAGATAGCCCTGATGGGTTCCGTTGCCAATCTGACTCAACCCGCTCGTTTTCGGATGGTGTTGAAAATCCACTTCCGTCATATCTTGGATCAGCAAGACCCGGCTTTGCTGCTTCATGAGTTCCCTCGTCTGCTCCAGATGCGGACGCATCAGCCGCTCATAGCTGACCTGCGGACTCTGCAGAAACCGATATGCCGCTTTGGTGGCTGCATGACTTCCCATTTGCTCGGGCAACAACGCCGTTGGTTTGTGTGCCAGATCTCCAGCCAGCTTCACAGCCCTTTCTGTACGTCGTTGATCTCCTAACCGCACCAACCCATACGTCATCACTGCCCATTCTTTTGCACTTTGCTGGCTATATTCTTCCATCTCTTCTCTTCTTCTTTTTTTACTCTTTCTACTTTTCTCTCCTCCATTCTATCATTCTTTGACAAGAAAATTGTGGGTAAGAGACAGGGCGGCGAGGCCGCACCTGCGGCGAAGAGACGCAGGGCAAAGAGCGTCTGCTCCACCTGGAGGCGTTTGCGAGCAAGCTCGGCATGCCGCTCGTCGATGATTGCAAGCGCAGCGGAAAGGTCGCCCCGGTGAAGCGCTTGCATGATCGCTGACGTTCGGGGCCCGCCGTAGCCCCGAACCAGGCTTTTCACCGTTTTGAGTGCAGCCAGATGCTGCTGGGTGTAGAGGCGATAACCGCTTGGGCTCCGCTGTGCTTGCGGGATCAAGCCACTAGCCTCGTAATTGCGACTTGTTGGACACTGATGTCTCCAGCCAGTGCGAGATCACGGGTCCGCAGACAGGAACGAGCTGTCATGTCAAACTCCCAAGTGCTTTAGAGACTTCTTTCAATGAATACTTTTCTTTCTACCACATCGAACAAGCATATTGAGCCTGAACAGGAGTTTGATGTACCCAGACATAAGCTCTCGATGCTGCTTCACCCTCCAGTTGGGCATGAGTGTTGTACAGTAGAAGTGTGATCCAGAAAAAAGTCTGGCCAGCGCGGGATCAAAATGCATGCATATCTGAATTGCAGAGCTGCCTCAGATGATGCAACAGATGAATACATTGCTGCCATTCGCGGTAGCTTGAAGCGAATGATGGAGGGAACTCATATGCTTGAAGCGACATTACATGACGGAAGCACTATCGAGATCGAGGTCCACGGCGCAGGACCGACCCTGCTGCTGCCAGTCAATCCGCAGCCGGTAACCGGGCCGCAGGCTGAAGAAATGCGACAGTAGGGGGCCGATCCCGCATTGGGCCATTCGCTGATCAAGGGGCTGGGCGACGTCTTTCGCGTGGTGGCCTTCGACTATGAAGGACAGTGCCTTCGTCTCCCGAAGCCGGACACGCTGACTCCCGCCAACGCCGTAAGCGATCTGCTCGCGGTGGCCGATGCTGCAGGGGCAGATCGGTTCGCCTACTACGGCTACTCCTGGCTTGCGCTGATCGGGCTGCAGCTCGCCATTCGGACCAATCGCCTGTCGGCACTCATCATGGGCGGCTTTCCACCTCTCGACGGGCCATACGCGGCGATGCTCCGCGTCACCATGGCAACCCATGAGATGGCGGTCGAGCGGCTCAACGGTAAAGGTCCGCCGATCAACAGCATGAATCCGAGATTGGTCCGGCAGGTTATCAAGTGGATCAGAAGCGGCAATTCGTCACCTTGTACCAAGCGCTGCAAGGGTTCGACGACTGCGCTGCCCAGGCGCACATCACCTGCCCGCGCCTCTGCTTTGCAGGGTCGGCGGACGAAATCCAGTACGTCCAAAGTGGGGCGATGTGTTGGTCAGCTTCGCGGGTCCAATCGTCAGGGACAGGCAAGCTCAAAAATCTCGGCTGGGAGGTGCGAGTGCTCGATGGGCTGGATCACCTACAGGCTATGCAGGCGAAGCAGGTGGTGCCAATCTTGCGTTCGTGGTTGGCGTCCCAGCTTCGGTTATAGCCTGTTTTCCATGCAGAGAATCCCTCCTCCGCGAAAGCGTTGCCTGGATTCTTGCGCGGTTCCCTATGGAGGGCAGGGAAGATGATAGAATAAGATCAGATTGAGTCCAATGCTTCAAAAGGAGAACCTGCATGCTCGATACGCCTGAGGCCAAAGAGATCTTCAAGTCCTGTAATCGTTTTTTGATGCATGATTACCCGAAAGCTCCCCGGCAAATCCTCAGTGAGTTGATAGAGACGATTGACCCAGATCTGGAGGCCGATCGGTATGGGCAGGGAGAGGTTATTACCAATTTCGAAAAAGAGGTTGCCGGATTGTTGGGAAAGGAGGCTGCGGTCTTTATGCCGAGCGGAACGATGTGCCAGCAAATTGCCCTACGCATCTGGGCCCAACGCCAGGGAACAGTCAATGTTGCGTTTCATCCGAAGAGCCATCTGGAAACTCATGAAGAGAAAGCCTACCAGAGGCTGCATGGATTGAATGGCATCCTGGTGGGATCTGCGGATCGTCTGCTGACGCTTGCAGATCTCAAAGCGATCACGGAACCGATCGGGGCTTTGCTGATAGAGTTGCCGCAGCGCGATCTTGGCGGACAGCTTCCGAGTTGGGAAGCGTTGAGTGAGGTCATAGCTTGGGCACGTGAGCACGGCATCCCGACCCATTTAGATGGTGCCAGGCTCTGGGAATGCCAACCGTTTTACCAACGTGAGTACGCGGAGATTGCACGCCTGTTTGATACGGTGTATGTCTCCTTTTACAAAATCTTGGGAGGAATTGCCGGATCGGTTCTGGCCGGACCCGCTGACGTGATTGCAGAGTCGCGCATCTGGCAGCGCAGACACGGAGGAAATCTCATTCATTTGTACCCCTATGTGCTCTCGGCACAAAAGGGACTGAGAGAGCGTGTACAGCGTATGGAGAGCTACCATGCGAAAGCAAAGGAAATAGCGGCTCTCCTCACGTCATTTTCAGAGATCACGATCGTGCCAAATCCGCCGCATACCAATATGATGCACCTCTTTCTGCGAGGAGAGCGGACCAAGTTTGGAGGAAGTTGCCCTTGAAATTGCAAAGGAGACAGGCATCTGGCTGTTTTCCTGGCTTGCTCCCACACTGCTACCCAGTTCTACCATGTTTGAATTAACCGTGGGGGGAGGCAACACTTGACGTAAGCAACCAGGAAATCGTTGCAGTTTTTCAGTTGTTGTTGACTCGGGCCAGCGCATAAAAAGCCAACAGATTTCAGGCCGTTTCTCTCTCAGGTGATAGTTCTCCATTTGAGGACACGAGCGGCGCATCCCCCTCGCCTAAAGGCCTAATTCTTACTTACATCTTTTAGAGAGGGCTTGAGAAGTCCATCTCCATGTATGTGCTTGTGAAACTGTCAGCACTGGCATCCAGCTTCGATGGCCGTTTCACACAATCCAATTGTTAAATGTGAGTACACACAACAGCTCGACGCAGGTTTGTGTGGTTGGGCAAGGTGTCAGAACGTCTGGCAGGATGTTCCTTGCTCTTTTTTGGTGAGGTTCTGCCAGATATTATGAACCTTAAGAATTCAGAGCTTTAGCTGTGGGGAGTTGTCACTTTCTTCCCCAGACGGTCAGCATCGGAAGTATTCCGTGGAAATTCCCAATTCATTTCTCTTTGTAGCTGCTGATGAAGCTGAGTAAGATGTTCTTGTGTACTCACCTCTGTCTTGACGAGCAGGGGGTGTATGCTTTTTGCGAACAAGAGAAAGTCTCTCTTCCATTCTTCATGCAAGGGCGCGCCGTTGCTATAGTTGATCATATGTCCTATGCATCGAGTATCACAGAACCCTGCTGAGAAGAGGAGCGGTTCCATCTCACAGAGCACCCCCAGGTGTCGGCCACCACTTTGCGGGAAGCTGTGCCCTGAACGGTGCATCGCTTGGACGAAAAGAGTCCATAGCTCTTCATGAGCAGGGGCATTCGACAAACCAGCCTCGAAGTCTGTCAGGCGCAACCATCCTCCAGGTCGCAGTATCCGTTGGCACTCGCGTACCAGAGAGAGCCAGGAAGTCCTATCGAGTAATAAGCTCAGAAATTGAGCGGAAATGAGATCGAAAGAATTGTCCTCAAATGCGAAGGGACCGGCTAAATTCTGAACCTGAAGGTAACGAATAATATTGTCCAGATATCGATCTTGTGCTTCCGCGTTGGCATAAGCAACCATCATACCGTTTGTATCAAGGCCCGTGATCCGCATCTGATGGTAATAAGTTTGGGCCATATCCAAAGACCAGGAGCCAGGTCCACTTCCAACCTCCAGCACATCTTGGATCTGTGCAATCTCGGCGTCGGCAAGTCCTGGTAAGTGGCTGCCAATAGCATGTTTAACGAGCAGGGGCTTATTCGAGCGTCGCTCGAACTCAACCAGATTTTCTAAACCGATTTGAAGCAGCATAACATTATCCTATGAACTCTTAGTGCTAACTACAATCAAACTTTGCCCTAGTAAATTGCCAGGCCACGTTCTATCTCTCTGTCACTTGCCTAACAACAGGTTGCCAATCGCCATACTTACCTCCTGCTCATTACTTTTTTGCTTGGGGCGGTAGCGCTTTGTGCTAACAAACAAATGTTCGTGCTACTTTTCTGAAGCTTCTCTCCTCGCCTCAGCTTGTTAGCTGTTTTTGTTATAAGGCCGATATAAAATAGAAATATATTAATATGCTATAGTCAGCCTCTTACCACCCACCATCCGCCACCGAAAGCCCCTGTAATTCATCCATAGGGATGAAGGTGGCGTTCCTTGTTTGGGGTGTGGGACGGAGTGACTGGGGTGACTGTCAAACTCTTGACAATGTAATTCGTTTGCAATAAAGTGAGTGGCATGAGAACGTTTGAATATCGCCTCTATCCCAATAAGCAGCAACGACATGCACTCATGCAGTGCTTGATTGAGACCCGCCGTCTCTATAATGAGATGCTGGCAGTCTCCAAGGAGCATTATGAGCAAACGGGGAAGTTCCTTTTCAAGTACGATCTGACGGCTCAATTTCGTGGCCGTGGTGGGGAGCATGTTCCCGCCTCCACCGTACAGATGTTGGCCGATCGGCTGGACAAAGCATTCAAACGTTTTTTTGCCAGAAAGGAACTGGGTGAACCAGGTGGTTTCCCACGTTTTAAGAAGCCCAATCGCTGGCACTCCATTCAACTGAGACAACCAAAGACCGACTTTGCACTTACCTCTGATGGCAAGCATCTGCTCATCCCCAAGAAGTTGGGAAGTTTCCTCAAGATCAAGCTTCATCGCCCGCTGGAAGGGATTCCTAAGACAGCACATCTGGTACGCCGTGCCGACGGACACTGGTACGCTCTCATTGTTTGCGAGGTGCAATCCGAGCTTCACCACCTGCAAAGCCCCTGTGATCACGCTGATATTGGCATCGATGTAGGACTCAAATCCTTCTTGACCGATAGCGAAGGTTGCATCATTGCTAACCCCAGATTTTATCGCACCTCGCAGAAAACCTTGAAACGTAAGCAACGGGTACTCTGTCGTCGGAAGAAAGGGAGCAAGCGACGGCGGAAGGCGGTACGCAGTACTGCGCAAACCCACCTGAAAATCAAGCGGCAACGCCGCGATCATCAGTTTAAGACGGCCAAGCCGTATGCCGAAGGCTATCAGCGCATTGTCGTAGAAGATCTGGCAATCACCAACATGGTGCAAAATCACCATCTTGCCAAGAGCATTCATGATGCAGCATGGGGCACGTTTCTCGACATTCTTGAAGACAAGGCCGCAAGAGCTGGTCATCAAGTGATCCAGTTAACCCACGCTTCACTTCGCAGAACTGTTTCCTGTGTGGAGAGATTGTCCAAAAGTCTCTCAGTGTTCGCACTCACATTTGTCCTTTCTGGCGGATATATCGCTGATCGTGATGTCAACGCCGCTCAGAATATTTTAAGGGCCGGGGCACGGCCTTCAGGGACGCTCTCCGACGGGAGTCCGGATGAACTGAGAAGCCCCCAGCTTTAGCTGTGGGGAGTTGTAGCGTAATTGACATTGTTGTATAGGAAATATATTCCTCGTATTTTTGGAGAAAGAATACATAGCGCATGTAACATCAGATGCATGCGTATACAGTACGCCGGACTGTTTGTGGTCCTATGTGCCTCTCAACATTGCGAGTCCCACGGGGTGCCACTCCTCTGCAGGAACTAAGTGTACTTAAACTATGCCATTCCAAAGGCTGTTTGGACAGATACAGTTCCGATGATTTACCTATACAGTTCCGATGATTTACCTAATATCTCCTCATTTTTGGGGAAAAGAGTTGTCTAAATACTCCTGCTATGTTATGATCGTAGTCCGATAACTTATGACAAGAGATATTTTTTCTGCATTCTGGCTGATAATGATTGTTGCTCATGGTCACAAGTAGCAATACTAGGCAAAATCATTCAAAATGAATGTTTTATTAAGAAAAGCCCGAATAGAGCGAGGATGGACACAGGCGCAACTTGCGCATTTGGTGCAAGTGGACGAACAGACGGTACGGAGCTGGGAGCAAGGCAAGCGTGCCCCCTTTCCCGAAAACGGCCATCGCTTATGCGATGTGTTCGGGATGTCTTTAAAAGAGCTAGGATTGGAGTTGGAGCCAGAGCCAATCGCCGTTCCCCAGCAGTCCCCGTTGCCACCTATCTCTCAGGAGCAGGAAACCCTTCCCCTGGTGCCAACTCCTGCACTATCATCTGCTTCCTCCGGCGCATCGGTCTCTGTCCCGTTGCGCTTCAAAAAGAGGGTCGACGACAACCGGCGTCGCATGCTCCACCGAGTAAAGACCATCTGGATCGATGGAGTGTTAGCAAATTCATTGGTCCAGGCAACCTTGATGGTTTTGGGCTTGCGTGAGCGGCCAGACGCTTTGCTCAATCCTTGGCATTGGTCAAAGCTAGAAACGGATCGTCCACCACGGCTTTTGCCGCCAGGAACAACTCTCCTTGAGGTCTACGATGAGGCGGATGGGGAGCTGCTCATCCTGGGAGAACCGGGAGCTGGGAAAACCACAGCATTACTGACGCTGCTGCACGATTTACTGGATCACGCGTTTCAGGAGAGAGACCAGCCGATACCAGTGGTATTTGTGCTCTCGGAATGGGCAAACAAAAAATTGCCACTGGATGAGTGGTTGATAGAGGAACTCTCTAGCAAGTATCGTATTCCTCCGAAAGTGGCTCAGAACTGGATTCGCACTAATCAACTGTTACTGCTGCTGGACGGGTTGGATGAGATGGCAGAAGCTGCCCGCTCTGACTGTGTGGCAGCGATCAATAGCTATCGACAGAACCATGATTTTCCGCCAGTGGTTATTTCCTGCCGGAGGGAAGAATACTTTGCACAGTCGAAGCGTTTGGGCTTGCAGCAAGCCATCCAGTTAGAGCCGCTGTCTTGGTCACAAATAGATGATGCTCTTTTGCAGGCCGGACAGAAGCTTGAAGGGGTGCGCAAGGATTAAACTCAGATGCCGAGTTGCGTGCGATGATTACGACGCCTCTGCTGTTACATATTCTCATGCTCGCTTACCAAGGAAATGCGCAGGCCACTCTGCATACTGGTTCCCTTGAGGAGCGCCGGAAGGAACTATTTACGGCCTACGTCGAGCGTATGTTGCACCGGGGTCGTGTCAATTCTCGCTACACGGAGTCTGACGTTCAATGGTGGTTGAGCTGGCTGGCGCGTCAACTGCGCCAGCATCATCAGACAGAATTTTATGTGGAGCGTCTTCAACCTGATTTTCTTCCTGAGCGTGAACGCACAAAGTTTTATAGTCGAGTAGTATGGCTCGTAGAACATTGGGGTCAGTGTTGTGCAGGCTACGACGTTTGCTTGTCTGAATGCTGACAGTGCAGTCCAGGCCGGCCATATCAAGAATGGCCTATTAGTCTGGCTTGGAGCGCCGCCTGGAGGCGGTATTTTAGGGTGGATGGCTCCTGGACTGGGAGGGGGAATTCTGGGAGGGGGAGTCATGGGGCTCATCCTTACGATCCTCGCGCTATTTATGGCGGGTTTAGCAAAAATTAATTCCTACAAAATGGAATGGTCATGGGAAAACCTGTGGCAGGGCGTATTGAGAGGGTGCAGAGATGGTGGGATAGCTGAGGTGTGGTAGGGATGCCCACTGCTGTTCTTTTTATCCTCTTTGGGGGCCAAACGGTAGGGGGAGGACTTTCCTATGGCCTTGCGTATGGACTCCTGGCAGGCTTGATGGTTGGGGTGACGGGTATATTCATCTTCTCCATGTCTTTAAGCCCATCTTTTTTTGAGCTTGCGTCTCTCAGGGGGGCTGGCTGGAAAAATCGCTTGGTTGATGGTATGGTAATCGGAGCCCCCAGCGGGTTGACATTCGCTCTTGTGAGTGGCTTTCTCGCTGGGACGAGAGCGATAGTTGATGGTTTTGCTATTTTTGTCTTTAATGTACTTATTTATTTCTGCTACCATGCCTTGATGACGAATATGGGGTATGGTCTTGGCAAGGAGATCAGGCCATCAGAAGTTCTCTCTTGGTCATGGGAGAATATTCGTCAGTCTCTTCTCAACGACGCAGCGAAAAGTCTCTTTCTTGGTTTGATTGTTCTGATAAGTGTGGTGGTAGTGATCGGAGGGGGAAGCGCTATTTTTTATGGATGGTGTTATGGTCTTCGGTATGGGAGCATCTATGGCATCATTGTTGGCTGTATCGTGCTGTGTACCAGTTTGCTGACCTCGCTGCTCAATCGAGGGTGGTCAAGTGAGATGCTCGACCAGCGTCAGATTTTACGACCAAACGAAGGTATACGACGATCTCTCCGCGTCGGCCTTCTTGCTGCCCTTCTTTTGGAAGTATCGGTGCAATGGTCAGCGGACTTGTGACGGGAGGCGCTTTTGGCTTCATCGGGCGACTTTCGGGGTGGCCTGTTCTTGGGCTGGCGTTTGCGCTTATGTTTGGTATTTTCTTTATGGTCTGCTTTGGTTTGACCTATGGGGGAGTTGCCGTCCTCTCACATTTCCTCTTGCGATATTATCTCTGGCGCAGTGGCGTCATTCCCTGGAATTTTGTCACTTTCCTCGATTTTGCTGCCTCGCGTATTCTTCTCCGTAGGATTGGAGGGGGGTATATGTTTTATCATCGTCTCATTTTGGAGTATTTTGCCTCTCTAGATTGACCTTGAGAGATGAGATATAGTATCATCGAGAGAGTATGGTAGAGATTCGTAGCAAAAAAGGATAGTATCGGATGGAAATAACCCCTGTCGTGCGACGAAACCCCTGGTCGCTCCGTGATCAACTGCTTGGTGCCGCTGGAGACATGCAAAAGAATATTGTTCAATTCGGAAGCTATATTCAGAAAGAATATGGGGATTATGTCAAGGATCGTTTTTTTCTCAATGAAAAGTGTATCTTCCTTTTCCATCCGGAGGCAATTGAACACGTGCTTGTCTCACACCACGAGAAATACACAAAGGAAGTCTCCTTAATGCAGGCCCTCAAAATTCTCGTCGGAAATGGGCTGATTACAAGCGAAGGGGAGTTGTGGTTGCGGCAGCGGCGAATGTTGCAACCCTTTTTTCACCGTAAGACAGTCGAGTCCTATATACCCCGCATGCTGGAGAGGATTGACCTGCATCTTCAGACGTGGGGAACTGAAAAGATCGTTGATATCCCCAGCGAAATGAGTAAGTTGACGTTGGAGATCCTGATCGATCTCCTCTTTCAAAAAACGACACTAGATGCTGAGACATTTATGGAAACATAGAGGGGATCGGTTCCGACCTTGTTTCATATACCCGGATGCCATTCCCCCCACTCGCGGTCCCTATCCCCCGCAATATCCGCCTACAGAAACGTATTCGCCGCTTGGATCAGCAAATCCAAAGCGTCATCGAGGCACGCAAACGCTCCCCTTTGCAGGGAGACATCCTTCACGTGCTCATTGAGAACAATGACCGCCAGCAGGTCATTGATGAAGTGATGACCTTTATCCTGGCCGGACATCATACCACGGCGTCCGCGCTCTCGTTTGCTTTGTACCTGCTGATCCAGTATCCAGAAGCCCACCAGCGATTACTCCAAGAGGTTCAGGGTGTCCTGGCAGACCAGCCTCTTTCTCAAGATACTATTCATCAGCTTTCCTATGGCAGAAACGTGATTATGGAGACGTTGCGCCTGTACCCCATCTCTTTTGGATTAGCGAGAAAGTGTGTAGAGGATGATGTTATCAACGGGCACAAGATCCCGAAAGGGACAACTATATTGATGGCACCATATTTTACCCATCGGCATCCCGATTTTTGGCCCGATCCAGAGCGATTCGACCCCGACCGTTTTTCAGAGGAACGCGGAGGAGCAAAGCATAAGCTGGCCTATTTTCCGTTTGGGGCAGGACCCCGGCAATGTATTGGCAATTATTTTGCGATGGTGGAGGCGGTCATTATTTTAGCAAGGATCTGTCAACGGTATGATATCTGTGCGACCTCTTCCCAGCAGCCAAAGATTAAATATCACGTTGCATTAGGCTTGGGAGACTTCCCTGTGCAGTTTAAGAAGCGTGGTGTGCCGGATATGTGTTGCTAACCGGAATGCCAGCAGCGTTCTGCAGTCAGGGGAGCAGCCAAATGAGTGCCACGTAGTTTGGTGTCACTCATGAACCGCTTCGAGGAATCAGCACAGCGAGATGATGTGTGTTCTTTATCCAAAATATATCTCAGCTATTCACGGCCCCAGCGTGCTGGATACCACACAGGTTTCAAATCACAACACTTTCCTCTGATCCCTCTATTTTCAGTAACTCGTCTTCTATCTGCTCCCGGACACGTTCTTCAATCCTCATCAACTCACGCATTGAGGATGATTCCTCGGTACTTGCTCGCCTATATTCATCCTCCACACGCTTCCGAAACGATTCAAAATGCTCACGTTGTACCGCCCAAGACGGCATCAAACCCAAATCGATAGTTTCTTGAGAATGAAATTCATCCTCAGAATCATAAAAAGCGAGCCGTATCAGGTCAGCAAATATCTCGATCAGCTCCATTTTTTCGGCAGTAAAATAATCGGCCTGCGCGCACAATACGAGTAATGCGCCTGCAATACAGTTTTCTCGCATGATGGGAAAGGCCGCTGCGCTCTGTTCTTGTCCCATCACTTGGGCTGACATGTGGGCATTGCTCATTGCAGGGATCATCTCACCGTGTCTTCTGGCAACTGCATAGCCCGCGAGGGACTTGATTCCGAGGAAACCATCAATATAGTGCAGGTCGCCGCGCCATGGTGGAGTCCCCATGCCCACCGTGGCACGCAGGCTTCGCACCTTTCCATCCTTCGGAGGCATGCATTTGGTGATGATAATCTCAAGGCCCGTTTGAGTTGGGTGCGTCTCCAATTGTTTCAGCGCTTCTCGTAAAACAGCTCCGCTGATTTGCCAAAACCTATCTGGTGTGTCTCTCTGGAGTCTTAGTATCTTGAGGCAAAAATGGTCGAGGAGCCCTAACCGGAAGTGGGAAGTATGCTCATCCTGCTCGCCCGGCTGAAGAGCGAGAGGGTATGTATTCTGAATGTCGGCTGGCAGCAGCGACCACACTTTCGGGTCTCTCCTCAGCAGGACAAGAAATTGCTGCCTCTGGCTCTCTGAGAAAGCAGAGAGTATCCGTTCGAGATTGATCGCCTTTGGGCTGTCCTTGCCCCTTCGCCAGCGATTGATTGTGGTTGTACTGACGCCCACATGAGCAGCAAATGCTTGTTTCTCATCAGGCTTTAAGCGGCGGCAATAGTCGTCTAAAAACGTACGCCACGTCATCGTCTCTATCGTCATCATCAAAATGCGGCGCGGAGACCCACATGTCTTCAGGCTGTGGGAGGAAGCGCCGCCCTCCTTTCGACTAAGCAGGCTGTGGCTCGCTGGACAACTTTTAACTGTTTATGACTGGCGCTCGCATGGATCTTCATGCCATCCAGATGGCGCAGATCGAAGTAGCCTGTACTTCTTCTTCCGAAGACAAAACCGATCTGGTCCTGATACCTCACGCAGTCGAAGAGACGAAACCCATGTACATACTTTGGTGCGGTATTTCTTTGTCGTCGGCCTCCCTTTCGGATGGTCGCTTTGTGTAACTGCCTATTGTTTCGCCTTACCCACTTGAACAGATACGAGGTTCCATCAGATTGAGCCAGGGGATGCCCACTAATACAGCGAGCATCGATCTGGTGCGATTTCTCTAGCTTATGCGTCAATGCGCGTGTGTTTCGTGAGATAGCCATAGGTCAGATGTACCGCTGGAAACAGAGCTTTGGCCTGTTCGTAGATCTTCCAGCGAATGATACCCATCTGCGTCGCATCACGAAAGCCCTTCCCATTGCGTTTGACGGTGTGTTCTTGATGCGTTCTGTGAATGAGACCGTGGCACGTCTCGCACAGCGTCACCAGGTTATCGGGGCGATCCCCGCCAGTCTTGCGACTCTCGATGTGATGCACATTGAGCACAGATCTTTCGATTTCCCAAGGCACCATTGGCACGTATGCCCATCCCTTGCCAACACATATTCACGCACATTCCAGAAACCCAATTGTGGCCCCTGCTGGTACTGCGTCCCCTCGATGTCAGGGTTCTTGATCTTCTGAAGATCAAACTGGGCCACCTCAATCGTTGTCCTGCTTACGGGCAAAATCCGATGAACGAGTTTGATCGTTTTCAGATGGACATCGACCCGATGCTGCACCGATGGTGCTAGCCAGCCTTCCGGCTTCTTCCGATTGAGAAATCGCTGCTGGCGATATCTCGTCTTGCGACTTCTGCGTGCTCGCCGAAACTGTTGTCTAGTGGAGAGATGCTCCTGAATATCAGTCTGGGCTTGACCTCGGATTCAAATAAGACGGCCTGCTCAGTGGTCGCTGAGATCCCGATATGTTTGGTCCCGGCATCGACTCCTAATAGAGACTTCTTGCGTGTATCCCGAACTGCCATAGAGCAGCCGAATGGTAAATGGCCCATCCTCACGACTTTCGCCTTGCCTGCTTGCACCAGGAGGCGTGCCTTTCTTGGTCGGCAGGGCATTAATGGCTGGCCGTGACGGTTTAAAACGTAAACGAACACAACGTTTACCATCCTTTCAGATGTGTGGTACTCTTCGCCAATGTTGGATGAGCTTGTTGGGTCTCCAGCACCGCCCCTATCCATCAGGACTTTTAACCAGAGACGAGAGTAGGCATCACAAGGTCTCCTGACCCATCCAACGGAGTTTTCACCAAGGCTAGTCAAGCAGGGCTTGTTCACACAAGCCCGTCGCCTTCAGGCGATTGGGTTCTTGACGGAGCAAGTCCCTCGTACGAAATAGTGCCTGCGGCTGTTCTATTAAGAAGAGCGCAGTGTCCTTTAGCATAGTCACTCAGTGCGATGGCCGTCAACTGCCTTTCCTAAATATTACTCTATTTTTTTTCAAAAAGTATGGATTTTGGGAACATTGCTGGCAACAATATCTCAGAGCTGTGCAATCGTCTTCCCAAAGCTCATCCTTACCGTGTTTTGCCGCGTTTTGCCGCATTCCTCCCGTGTTCGACCCATCCTTCTCCTGCCTTGCTCTGCTAGACTCTCCTTTGAACCGATGGTCGGAGAAGAGATCCGCCTAGCCGAGTGCAGATCGTGGGAAACCACGCCACTTTTCGCAAGCAAAATAGCAGTAGTTAACAGAAAGGACATCATCATGAATACACAACATCCGCTAAAGCAGGAGGAAACGAAAGATCCTCCTAACATTCAACCTGATGATATCACATTCGTTGTCCCGCTGGCACCAGTATCCGAACAAGCGTCACCTACTCCACCTGCATCGGATTACTATATTCTGGAAGATGACGGCGAGGAAGAACCAGAGAGCGGGATAAACTCGCAGTTTGCCAGGCCGTTTCAGCTCTCTACAGGTATGCCCGTGTTACAAACGGAGCAGAATTTGAGCAGCGGGCAGGTTCCTCCCCCGGTCGCCACGAAGAAGACAGCGGGTGTCCGCCCACGTTTTTTGAGGATTGTCATTATCGCGGCCCTCGTTGTTGCAACCACAGGATTTCTCTGGATGACGGTTTTCGCACAACCAGCGCAACCACTCACGGTAAGTAGAGGAACACCCATGACATCACCTACCCCAAAACCGACGCCCACTTTTGGGACAACGCTGGGCAACACGCAAGGGGGAGATTGGGTGCCTCAACAGCTCCCTGCGAACTGGACAGCGGCTGGACTCTCCAACGGAGACGCCCTCTTTGCTGAACGGACAGCCTGGACATTTACTGACCGAGAGGAAGGCCTAGATTTTAGGAATGTCGGAACGCGAGCGGACCACGGAGGCACATTTACCGCTTCAGTGTTCATTTTGTCGCCTGACGGGAAAACACGCTTCTTCCAAAACGATATCCGCGTGATCAATAACACGTTATTCGATCATGTCCAGAAGGCGCAACTTATCCAAGCGGCGGTCAACGCGATACCGCGTCTGGTCCAATTTCAGGTGCAAGGGCAGAATGCATTTGCCTGGGTCGATGTCTCTTTCCAGCTCTACCAATCGCAGGTCAACCCTACGACAGGACAACGCATCGAAGGCTTGGAGATGGATCCCGCTACGAACCAGCCGCGTACTCACCGGATGAGTGTCTTACTCATCCGCGTGCCCCCCAACACCCAGAAAGAGGGGGCACCAATGGGCGGAACAGGTTGGTTAGTTTCGAGCTACGATCTCGATCTACAGAGCGGTGCTCTTGCAGCTCTCGTTCAGTCTGTGTAATTAGTACGGCATCCAAAGGAAGGAGAAAGAAGTCATGCTGCAAATGTTCCCATATTCCCCCAGAACGGCTGGAGTTAGCCTTGTGTCTCAAAAGGACGGCCCATTCCTTCCCCGCATGAATACAGGGGCATCCTGGGCCGATGTCGTGAAATAGAACCTTTAAAGGTGTAACTTGAACGCTGAAGAGTTAATTTACGTTTTAAAATCATTGACAAACGTTCAAAATTTGTGCTACATTGAAAATCGTCTCTGCTTCTTCATAGAAGGTAAAGAAGGCAGAGACGATTGTGCGCGATCCCCATGTTCGCTTTGGCGTGCGTCGTCTCCGTGCCAATGAGCAACTTCGGGAGCGCGAGCAAGCGACAAGAGACGGCGAAGTCCAGACAAGTATAGGAAATCGAGGAAGTATATGAGAATAGACGACGCAAGTTCCCTATCTACCTCGGATGAGCAAGCGAACCACGGAATGCTGGTTCTGCAACAGCAACCCAACCTGCATAGTGGATCTTTAGCCCCGCCGACAGAAAATCTCATCCCACAAACCAACGCCTCTCACCAGAGAGAGAATATGCAACGGCAAGCCCAAATCACGAGTGGAACGGCCCAAGAGACCAGTGAGTACGATCCAGTCACTCCCCTCCCAGCAACGCAGATCCCGTCTGCGCCACGAAGGCAGCGTTCCAGGAAAGAGCGACAACTCATCCCGCTCGTGGTGGCCGTCTCATTTCTTGCCATCGCAAGCGCAGCGCTTTTGCCTCTGCTTTCAGTGCAGTCAGGTCCCTCTCCGTTGACTGTTCGATCTCATCAGGATAGGCGCAATCCCTCATCCGTAGGTCAAGTTAGCTTTCTGGATAGTGGTCAACTGGACCCAAATTCAAATACTGGCCTCAACGATATCATTTCACTCAGTCTTGCGAGCTTGAAAGAGCCTCATACAGGCATGAGCCTGTATGCCTGGCTTCTTTCCGACAAAACGCAAGACACGATAGCGTCGATCCTGCTCGGCAAACTCCAGGTCGTGAGCGGAAAGGTGCAGCTCTCTTACCAACACCCGCAACATGCAGATCTCCTGGTAGACTACAGTCGCTTTCTGATTACCGAACAGCCATCCAGCGTCCCCCCGGAGTCCCCCTCACTCGACGAAAAAACTTGGAGATACCAGGGAAGTTTCCCCGACGTTCCCACGCCGGGAGACGAGCAGGGATATAGCCTTCTATCTCATTTGAGGCACTTGCTAGCAAAAGAGCCTGCTCTGACCAGCCTCGGCCTCTCCGGAGGCTTGGATGTCTGGTTCTATCGTAATACGGGCAAAATCTTTGAGTGGTCGAACGCTGCCCGCGACGATTGGGCTGGAGACAATACCGATCTCCTGCGACGCCAAGTTGACCGCGTGGTCCAGTATCTGGATGGGGAAGGCTATGCTTGGCGCGATCTCCCGGCGAACACGCCCTGGCTTGTTGACCCGAAAGCAGGGCGCTCTGGAATCATCGACTTCGGGGCGACGCCGCAACAAGAACCGGGAAGCTACATTTCACATATGAGACTTCACATGTTAGGCATGGTGAACGCACCGGGGTGCACTGATGCACAGAAACAGCTCGCAAGCAAGATTGATACCGCTCTCATCCAGGTCGAGATGGCCCTGAAGCAGACGCGTAAGGATGCCGTTCAACTTGCTAAAATGAGCGATACTCAGCTTAAGGGCCAGGATGCCCTTACCTTGCTCAACGATATGCAGGTAAATGCCAGCAATGCGTATATAGGGCAAACCGGCGGCACGACTGGGGTTGTCTGGATTCATGACACTGTTCAGCAGCTTGCCCAGATGACGATTACCATGGCTACCCCAAGTGATGCAGGGAAGCCGTGAGTACTAATGGCCAGGTACTCAATCCTCTGAAAGGAGATGAGCTTACAACAGGTGATATATGCGACGGAGGAAGGACTTCTTCCAGAAGCTGAATGCATGCGACAACTGGCCCATGATTGTGAAACAGAGAGAGGTCAGACAAACTGGAGGAATGTATGACACAGATGCCGCGCCAACTAGGCAATTATCTGATTCTGCGAAAGATTGGTCAGGGCGGCTTTGCGACAGTCTTTCTTGGGAGACATATTCATCTCAAGAGTTTGGCGGCGATAAAGGTGTTACATGCTCAATTTGATGCAAACGAGCAGATTGATCAGTTTCGTTTCGAGGCGAAAACGATTGCCCAACTTGCCCATCCCAATATTGTGCGTGTGCTCGATTTTGATGTCTATGAAGATGTAACTTTTATCGTTATGGAATATGCGCCGTTCGGCTCACTACGTCAGCAGTGCGGGAGAACTGTGGTAGAATTGCCCTCCATCGTCTCCTATGTCAATCAGGTCGCGGGGGCCTTGGCCTATGCCCATCAAAACCGAGTGATTCACCGGGATGTCAAACCGGAGAACATGCTTATCGGGCAAGATTTCCGTGTGTTGTTGTCTGACTTTGGCATTGCCATAGCTCAAACCTCACGTTTTTCGAGACAAAGTACTAAAGCAGCGGTAGGCACGCTTGCCTATATCGCACCGGAGCAGATCCAGGGCCATCCTCGCCCAGCTAGCGATCAGTACTCGCTCGGGGTGGTGGCGTATGAGTGGCTGTCTGGTAAGCTACCATTTCAGGGGACGATGGCAGAGGTAACGGCCAAGCACTTGTCAGTACCACCGCCGCCACTGACGCCGTATGGTGTCACTCAAGAAGTTGAAAGGGTTGTGTTCCGAGCACTTGCCAAAGATCCCAGCTCAGCGCTAGCCAAGTGTGGCGCATTTGCTCAGGCATTCCAGCGGGCCGCAGGCGTTGAGCCGCGCCCACTCGACGAGGAGCAATTTCAGGCTCTCCCAAGCGAACCTGCAGGCGCGACGACTTTACGTCGTACAGCAGTGTTGCGGAGTCAGGGGAGCCGCGAGCGTGTCAGCCCGAAGACGGTTGTCCTGGCTCAGCAGCAGGAGGCAGAGGAAGAGAACAGCAGACCACAGCACTTTTTTGAGCGCAGGAGGGTGGTGGCGGGCCTGGGCGTGCTGGCAGATGAGTGTTGTGGGGATGTTTGCCGCCTTGCATACAGCATCCAATTCCCCCTCTCCTTCGCTTCTGACCCAGCAACCGACTGTGACCCGGCAGCCAACTGCCACTCCTTCACCACAGCCGACCACAGGACACTGCAGCCGTCCACCTCAGTGTCACCAGTGCAGACGGCCAAGAAGCTCTATGTCTCACCTGTTCTTGATCGACCCGTCATGAGCGCGGCTTGGTCCCCAGACGGGAACGGATCGCATCAGGCGGAATGAGGGCAGCGTTCGGATCTGGAATCCGAATGGGGGTAGCCTCTTGACGAGCTTTCCTACGGATGCCTATGGAGATGTAGGCTCGCTCAGTTGGTCACCGGATGGGAAACAGATCGCTGTTGTCGAACTGGGACTGGTGGAGCAGCGGAGTGCCCAAGGAGATGCGGTTTCGTTTCTTAACATGGGGATCTATGATGGGGCTTCGGCCTATGCAGTGGCGTGGTCGTCTGACGGAGGCTTACTTGCCATAGCGGGAAGTACCCTTGTTTTGGTAGCAAACGCAGGAGGAAGCATGAGCCAGAAGGTTATCTATAAAGAGCATGTCGGGAAAGTCTTTGCAGTTGGTTGGTCCCCCAATAGTCAGGTTGTAGCGTCAGGGGGAGAAGACAAAACGGTGCGCATCTGGAATGGGGCGATTGGGGAGACAATTTATATCTACAGAGGACATGCCGATGGTGTGCTTGCAGTGGCTTGGTCTCCTGACGGCAAAAGCGTTGCCTCAGCAAGTGCAGACGGAACTGTGCAAGTGTGGGAATGTGCAACGGGCAAAACGCTCACGATCTACCGGGGACATAGCGGCGCGGTGCGTTCAGCTTCCTGGTCCCCTGATGGTGGACAACTTGTTTCAGGCGGGGATGACAAAACGGCGCAGGTGTGGGAGGCCGCAACGGGCAAAACGATCACGATCTACCGGGGACATAGCGGGGTGGTGAGAAGTGTAGCGTTCTCTCCAATTGACAGAAGGATTGTTTCAGGCGGAGATGACAAAACGGCGCAAGTGTGGCAGGTGGGGTAATGGTGGAAGTTCCTGAACTGTTAAACTGTTCAACTCTTGCGTAAAAGAGACACGTATGATATGATAAAGCGCAGATCGCGATCTCCTGAGCAGGGGTAGGTAAAACAGAATAAAGGAGTGTATATGAAACCCAGCAGGCTTCTTTATAGCATGATTGGAGCGTCTATTACTGTTGGCAGTAGCGTTGTTGTGAATTTGCTCTCCTCTGCTGTTCAGCAACGTTTACCAGCCCTGTTTAGTGATCAGACGCTCTGGATACTGGTTGGATTGGCAATGATTGGCTCGCTGATTGGCTACTGGCTCAGTGGATCTCTGCAATTACCAGTTGCTTCCACTCCGGCAACTGGTAGGATATCACCTGACGTTATCACAATCACGCGTTTCCGGGCCCTTCTCTCCTATAGCAAACTGAAAGGGAAAGGTATCCATCTCAGCGACATTCTGCTGGTTGGGGCACGCATCGACATCGAAGCGTAGGTCAGTCTGGAGCAGAATTCCACCAAATGATTAACTGGCTAGAAAAAGCGATATCTGTTCCTTCACTTTCATCCGCCCAAACTATAGGTAGCAAGAAACAAAAAACAATCACCTATTTACAAGCCTTGTGGTTCCGGAATAAGGTGAAAGGGAAGCGAAAATACGTCTCGATAAAATCTTTCTACTTAAATCCACAAATGAAGTTGATATGGATTAATTCATCATGTCCTACGAAATGATTGATAGGCAAGAGGCTCTCATGTTATTTCGTCTCCTCATGTTGCCGGGGAGCCAAACGAAGGTACTACGTTTGTTAGGTGAAGCCAAGTTGGGCAAAAGCCACCTTCTCACCAACATTTTTCCACGTCTCGCGGAGAAAGACTTTCAAGCACGCTACGCTATTCTGGATCTGCGAAACACAGCTCACACAACCCATGATATCTTGCACATGATTTGTGCTCAACTGAACGGATTGACCTCGGATTATTACTATTCAGCTTACCAGGAATGGATCAATCGGCCCAAGATTGGAATACAGCAACTCTATGCTATCTTCTCGCATGTACATATTTCTGCAAAGAATAGTGCCAATGACCTTCGTCAGGGAGAGAACTCTCTCCTAACTGCATTCATAAAAGATTTAAATACCTTGGATGATAAACCTTTGCTACTCTTTTTTGATAGTGTTGATCGTGCAGACGAAAGCATACAAATATGGCTTATGGATACGTTGCTGGTTCATCTCTCTTCGTTACCACATGTACGTGTAGTGGTGGCAGGACGCTCTTTGCGGAAACCGAGCGGAAGCTATGCAGCTAGTTGTCGAAGTTATCAACTTCTACCAGTACAAGATATCGAAGCGTACATTAGTTATTGTAAAAAAGTAAATATTGTGCTAGCAGAACAATCGATTCGGGATTTTGCTCTTGCATTTAGTTATAAACCGGGCATCTTTGTAGATTACGTACTTCCAACTTTTATGGGAGAAGCCGTTGTCAGGGAGATGTCCAATGAATAATTCTATCTTAAACGAGTTACAAACAACAGAGGACCCAATAGAGAAAGCAGCCATTGCTGCTGAGCATGTTTTCAGTTTACTTCCTCAACAAACGGCTTTCATGGCTCGGCAGTGTGTCATTCTCCATTGGTTTGACCAATCGCTCTTGCAAGAGATGTCGAACGCATCACAAGATGGAGACCAGCCAGCGGAGATTTATAGGCAGATCATTAGTTTACCCTTTATAGAAGTGCTGGAGTGGGGAGCCTCGTTTCATGATATAACACGTGAAGGTCTCTTGAAGCGTTATGCTGTTTCCCGTCTCGAACTACTCGTTCATTCAGCACAGTTGGCCGCATCTATCTATCTATCACGCGATACCTATGGAATTGCAGCGGCTGAGGCATTCTTTTGCTATCTCGTGGCAGGAGATTCTACGGCAGCTTTGGAACTTTTGGAAGCACTCTTAAAAGAAGCTCTACATCGTGAAGATTGGCAATATATTAACTGTTTGAAACAGCTTCAAGACGAAGCTGAAAAACTTCCCTTTGTAAAACCACTAATTCTGGCTGAGTATCACTGGCTGGCACGGGGTCTGGCTCATAGAGCCCAAAATAAGTTAGAGAATGCTATTATTGACTACAGCAAAGCTATTAGTAGTAATTCTGCTAATGCACTTACTTATAAACTGCGAGGTGCTACTCACGCTGAGCTAGAGAAATATGAGGATGCGCTTGCAGACTATGAAAGAGCTCTCGAAATGGAGCCTACTGCAGAGGTATATATAAATCTTGGCGCTATTTACTTCAAACAAGGAGTCTATACAAAATCCGTTTTATTTTTTACGGATGCAACTTCACTTGATCCCAATAAGGCAATGGATTGCTATAATTTGGGGATAGCTCTCTATAAACTCAATCAGTATGAAGAAGCCCTATCTGTCTATGAAAACGCGCTTCTATACATAACTGATAATCCTGCCATCTATAACGATCAAGGACTTGTTTTAGATAAACTCAAGAAATATGAGGATGCTCTTACTGCTTATAAACAAGCGTTGTATCTTGATCCAAACCATGCTATTGCCCACTACAATAGTGGGATTGCATTCTTCAAGCTGGGTCGATATAAACTGGCTCTTGAAGCCTATGAAAAGGCATTGCAATTCAATTCCGAATATGCATTGGCCTATCATAATAAGGGAATGGCGCTTTATAAGCTTAACCGGTTTGAAGAAGCCTTGATTGCATACGATAAGGCGCTCTCCCTCAATCCTAATCTCTCTTTCGCCTACAATGACAAAGGAGTTGTGCTTGACAAGTTTGGCCAATATGAAGAAGCCTTAGCAATGTATGAAGAAGCTTTGCGCTTGGATCTCCAATATGTCGTCGCTCATAATAATAGAGGTGTAGCGCTCCATAAACTCGGTCGATATGCAGAAGCTTTGGCTGCGTATGCAGAAGCTTTGCGCTTGGATCCTCAATATGTCATCGCTCATAATAATAGAGGTGTAGTGCTCCATAAACTCGGCCGGTATGCAGAAGCTTTGGCTGCTTATGAAGAAGCTTTACGTCTTGATTTTACGTACACTCTGGCACGCGATAATCGTTTTCTGACCAAGAAATACCTAGAATTTAGCCACATATTCTAAATCCACAGTTGCGCAATGAGATGGGTGAAATCAGAATGGTACGCACGAAGAAGAAAGCCAGCCGAAGGCTCGTCAAGCTTCCAGGGATACTTGATGCACGGTAGAGATGCGTTCATAGCTGTAGCGCTGCTGAAAGAAACCGCGAAAGTGGGCCAGATGCAAGGCAATTTTCTGCGCGATCTCGCGGGATCGAACACCTTCGATGACCAGGTCGAGGTAGATGTCGACCCAGATGGATAACTCATCCTCCAGTGAGGCGAGCAGGCTGGTGAGAGCCTGCGCTCTCTTTCGGGAACCGATCTGGTCAAGATGAATGAGATCAGCGGCTCTCTGTTCGCTCGTGTCTCCCTCGGAACTCTTCAGGTTTGGTACCCGGAAGATCTCTTCCAGGTACCCTTTCGATCTTCTCTCACCCACTATACCACATCTCCGAATCATCACATTATCGGGAGAGCCTCTATGACAGAAAACAATACATATAGCGACATAGCCATTGATCAATGAGCGTCTATCAGAACTATGTTCAAGTGCACAATATTAGGCTTTCTTACGTTTCAATTACAATATTTATTGGAAACACTGTTGACAAATACTCTGTTATTTGTTACTGTGGAACTCACTGTATGATCGTTATGCCAGGGACCCGATCCCCTTGAGGGGATGAGTTTGTGGAGATGGGATGGTTTCTGTTCGTCTTCTCCGCAGTCCCACCTGACCAGAATCAGCCACCAGTTGAAAGGCTGACGGGGCGACGTTATCAGAGAGTGCTCAAGTTCCTACCCGCGCGTACTCGGCCAGCGTGCTGCTCTAGAATTTGTGGGTTAAACAGGTGTACGAGGGTGAAGCCAGTGCCTACAAGATTAGCCGGTCTGATAACCTTGTCGAGGCCACCATTACTGGGCAACCGGTGTGGGTTTGGGCGTTCCCAACCAAAAACGCTCCCGCCTGCGGGCGGCTTTCTTTCCTTCCTTCCTCCTTCATGCCTTCAGGCTGAGGGAGGAAAGGCGTTTTATGGAAGCTCAAACAAAGTGAACTACCACTGAGCTAAAGACTCAGTGGCTTCTACGGAAGTCACCGTTTTTCGTCCAGTAGCTTCGTGAGAAGCTTGAGTTCACCAGACTCAGCCCCAGAAATGGGAGCTACGTTCGATTGGTCATGACACCAGCGGTTGACGCATCAGACCGCTGCTCTGTCACGTGGGTTTAAGTAGGCTTGAGGGAAGGGCCGGTGATTCACGTGCAAAAAGCCTTTTGAACATTGTCGAGATGAGGTCGGACTCTCTTCGTGGTTACAGCGGAGAGATACGCATCACCTGCGCAAGCAGAGTTTTTTGGGTCAATGGGTCTGCTCTTCTCCTGATCGGCCAAGAGGAGGCCCGGCGAGAAAACCACGAAGTCTTCAGCTTCGTGGTTTTCTCGCCGCCGTTCTATAAATGCTTATGAACGAAGGGACTCACGTCACTCAGTGAGAAATATCGTTGATTACAATTGTAGAAGATCTCTGCTATCGATTATCATAGTGGTCTTCCTTTCGGCTCATACGCACTTGAATGTCATAGAGCGAAAGCCAGGCTTGGGATTCAAAGCCATACCGGCTTTTTCCCCTTATCGGACCTATCCTAAAGACATCTGCGCTCAAGGGCTATCTACAGAGCCTTCTCAAACAAAGGCTGTCTGCTGCCCTCCTTAATAAACGATGATGTATTTCTAACGAGGAGACCCTTGTTGTGAGCTTTATTCTGAACATTCCTGAGCCGGGGCAGTTGGTAGACGTCCGGCAGCGTCGTTATGTGGTGACTGATGTTTCCCAGGGAACAGTCTCTTCTGATCTTCTCAAATCTATGCAACCCCAGCACCTGATCTCACTCGCTTCGGTGGAGGATGACGACCCTGGCGAAGAGTTGCAGGTCATCTGGGAGGTAGAGCCAGGAGTCAAGGTGACCGAAAGGAATGCACTTCCTGCTCCGGTTGGCTTCGATGCTCCAGAACGGTTGGATACATTCCTTCATGCGGTCCGTTGGGGAGCTGTTTCCAGCGCAGACATCAAGTCTTTACAAGCTCCCTTCCGTAGCGGCATTGAGATAGAAGACTATCAGCTTGATCCGGTTGTGCGAGCCATCCAGATGCCTCGCGCTAATTTGCTGATCGCCGATGATGTCGGCCTGGGCAAGACCATTGAAGCCGGGCTGGTTTGTCAGGAACTGCTTATTCGCCACCGCGCTCGCAAGATACTAATTATCTGCCCCGCTGCATTGCAGATGCAGTGGCGTGATCAGATGCGCGACAAGTTCGGTCTGGAATTTCGCATCGTCGATAGCACACTTTTGAAAGATTTGCGTCGACAGCGTGGGTTACATGTCAATCCCTGGACTCACTTTCCTCGCCTCATCACCTCGATTGACTTTCTCAAACGCGAGCGTCCGCTGCGCCTCTTCAGCGAGGTGTTGCCTCCCAGCGGTGAACCAACGTACCCACGCAAATTTGACCTGCTTATCGTCGATGAGGCCCATAATATTGCACCCTCTGGAAGAGGTCAGTACGCCACGGACTCGCAGCGCACATTGGCCCTGCGCCGCCTCACTCCCCACTTTGAGCACAAACTGTTTCTCTCGGCAACACCTCATAATGGCTACTCTGAGAGCTTTACTGCGCTGCTGGAATTGCTAGACAATCAGCGTTTCGCCAGAGGCGTGAAGGTCAATCGTGAACAACTGCAAGCGGTAATGATCCGCCGCCTCAAATCTGAACTGCCACCACGCTGGGATGGTACACCACGTTTCCCCAAACGTGTATTGAACCCCATCGAAGTGAATTATAGTGCGCAAGAGCGCGAGATGCATGCTCTTTTGCAGGCGTATACACACTCCCGTCTGGTGAAAGCTTCTGACGAAGTGGAGAAGTACGCGACCGAGTTTGTCCTGAAGCTGCTCAAGAAACGCCTCTTTTCCTCTCCGGAGGCCTTTGCCACTACACTGCGACAGCATGAGAACTCACTGACCAATGCCCGAAGACGTAACACATCAGCCTTTAAAGCGAATATTGGTATCTTGCGTCGCCAGGTAGAGCAGGCCGAGGAAGAGACTGACAACGACGATGAGCTAGAAGAGGCCAACGCCGTTGCCCTGGAAGCCGCCGCGCCGCTTTTCCGCGAACCAAATCCCGAAGAAAAGCAATTGCTTGTTCAAATGCGCAACTGGGCCGCACTAGCCCGCACTCATGCTGATAACAAAGCTGCCGAACTCATCTCCTGGCTGCATCGCACGATGAAAGCTGGGGGCACATGGTCAACAGAGCGCGTCATCATTTTTACGGAATATCGTGCCACTCAGAAGTGGTTGCATGATCTTCTGGAACGTGAGGGCCTGGCCGAATCGGAACGCTTGCTCACTTTGTATGGGGGCATGAAAATCGAAGATCGCGAAAGAATCAAAGCCGCTTTCCAGGCTGACCCTCGCGAGTCGAAAGTTCGTATCTTGCTAGCAACCGACGCCGCTTCCGAGGGGATTGACCTGCAAAACCATTGCAGCCATCTCATTCATTACGAGATACCCTGGAATCCCAATCGCCTGGAACAGCGCAACGGGCGTATTGATCGACATGGCCAGAGCGCTTCCGCAGTCAACATCTATCACTTTGTTAGCAGCAAATTCCATAATGCTCCGATTGGGGAAGACCTGCATGTTGGGGAGTTGGATGATGACCTGGAATTTTTGATGCGAGCAGTGCGCAAGGTTGAGTCCATTCGCGAGGATCTGGGTAAGGTTGGTCCGGTGATCGCCGAACAGGTAGAGGATGCTATGCTTGGGCGCAGGCGGCGACTGGAAACTCGTGTTGCCGAGGAAAAGGCTGCCCCTCTACGCAGCTTGTTGAAATTCGAGCGTAAGCTGAAGGAGCAGATAGCCAGACTGCACGACCAGCTTCAAGAAAGCAAATATGCACTTCATCTGACGCCGGAGCATGTGCAGGCAGTTGTTGAGACTGCTTTGGAACTGGCTGAGCAACCACCGCTTACGCGCATGACATTGAAAGACCCCAATGGCAAAAACTCAGACATTGAAGTGTTCGCTGTTCCTGCGTTGCGTGGAAGCTGGGCAGCTTGCAAAGAGGGCCTGGAGCATCCTTTTACACACCTTGAACGGCCCATTGTGTTTGACTACGATACTGTCAAAGAACGGGATGATGTCGTATTGACTCATCTCAACCACCGTCTGGTCGCTATGTCACAGCGATTGCTACGTGCTGAAATCTGGTCGCCCGATAGCCAGCGCAAACTCTATCGGGTGACGGCGCGGGTAGTACCCAATGTCGTATTGGATACCCCTGCTGTCATCGCACACGGTCGGTTGCTGCTCCTAGGCGGCGATAATCAACGTTTGCACGAAGAACTGATCACTGCGGGTGGCTACCTGCGGGAAGGGCGTTTCGCCCGCATGAACGTCGGACAGGTCCAGCAAGCATTGGAGGCCGCGCGGCCTGAGGCTGTCTCGTTACAGATGCAACAACGTTTGCGAGAACTTTGGCCAACTCATAGTGAGGCTCTGCTACAATCCCTTGAGGCTCGCATGCGTGAGCGCACGAATGGTCTACAAAAATTTCTGACGGAACGAGCTGAGAAAGAGATGAGCGATATCACCACCATCCTGACCGAATTGCGCAACACGATCCTGGCCGAATTGCGTCAGCCTGGGGTGGTACAGTTGCAACTGGCAGGCTTTAGCACCGTAGAGCAAGAACAATTCGAACGCAATATGTCAGCGCTTACAGAACGTGTTGAACAGATTGACAGCGAAATTGAGAAGGAACGAGCACATATCCGCAAGCGTTTTGCCGATCCGCAGCCACGCCTCTTTCCTGTCGCGGTGACCTATCTTGTACCAGAGCGCATAGCACGTTAGAAAGGAACCATTTATCATGTCTATCGCTCGTCAACACGCCGAATGGCTGTCGCTTATCGAGGTCTCCGGCCCATTTCTCACGATGCCGGTGCTGCTGAATGTCTTTCCCCAGGGCTTGGAAAAGGATGAACAGGAGTCAGAACTGCGGCGTATCCTGCGCATGGCCTATGATGAATGGGCTGATAACCAGTCAGGAGTGCGCCCAGATCCTGCAATTCATCTTGAGTGGCTACGCTTTACGCTGGCAAACGTGCTGGAGATGCCACGAGAGGTGCTGGTCGAAGGGCAGGCATTGCCGCCAGGACTCTCGGGCATATATGCCGGAACATGCTGAAACGCTGCTCCCGGATGTAGCACTGATCTCGCCTGATAATCACCAACCTCGCCTACTTATCAAGCTATATCCGGCAGGGCAGGATCTGGACAAATCCATTGCCGGTTTGCACTGGAAAGCCTCGCCAGCCACCCGCATGATGGAACTCTTACGCCATACAGGGGTGCGTTTGGGACTGGTGACCAATGGTGAGCGTTGGATGCTCGTTGACGCACCGGCCAATGAGACGACAGGCTTTGCTTCCTGGTACGCAGCCCTCTGGCTTGAAGAGTCGATCACGCTGCGAGCATTTCGCAGCTTATTAGGTGTGTGGCGCTTCTTTGGCGTGCCGGATGACGAAACGCTTGAAGCAATGCTCACTAAAAGTGCCAGCAACCAGCAGGAAGTCACTGATCAGTTAGGCTACCAGGTACGCCGGGCAGTCGAAATGCTGGTGCAGTCGCTCGATAGCATCGACAAAGATCGGAATCGCAAACTGCTCAACAATGTGTCAGAAACAGATCTCTATGAAGCAGCCCTGACTGTCATGATGCGGCTCGTTTTCCTTCTGTCTGCTGAGGAGCGTGGTCTCTTGCTGCTCGGCGAACTGCTCTATGACCGTAATTACGCGATCTCCACCCTTCAGGCCATCTTACGTGATCAGGCCGAACTCTCCGGTGAGGAAGTATTGGAGCGGCGTCACGATGCGTGGAGTCGCCTGCTCGCTATCTTTCGTGTTGTCTATAGTGGTATTGAATATCAAGATATGCGCCTTCCAGCTTATGGAGGTCACCTTTTCGACCCAGATCGTTATCCGTTCTTAGAGGGGCGTGCTCTTGGCACCTCCTGGCGCGATACGATGGCTGAACCCCTGGCAATCAATAACCGTACGGTGTTACATCTGCTAGAAGCGTTGCAATTTCTCCAGGTCAAAGTGCCGGGCGGCGGTCCAACCGAGCAGCGGCGTCTCTCGTTTCGCGCCCTGGATATTGAGCAGATAGGCCACGTCTATGAGGGTCTGCTTGATCATACTGCCCGCCGCACCAAGATACCTATGCTAGGTCTGTTCGGATCAATAACCAACGAAAGCGAAGTGGCACTGGATACCTTAGAGGAACTGGCCGCGAAAAGCGAGCAAGCGCTCTCAACATTTCTAGAAGAGAAAACAGGTCGCACGCTCAACGCCATCAAGAATGCACTGACTATCTCACCCATGCCCAAACGCTTCAACCGTGCGGATTTGATGGCTGCCTGTGATAACGACCCGGCATTATTTGAGCGCGTCTTGCCTTTCGCTGGACTCCTGCGTACGGATACGTTCGACAAACCCGTCGTCATCACCACGAACTCGGTCTATGTCACGCAAGGAAGTGATCGCCGCACGACAGGCACCCACTATACGCCACGTAGCCTGACCGAACCAATTGTGCAGCACACCCTCGATCCGCTGGTCTATATCGGGCCGGCAGAGGGCAAGCCGCAGGAAGAGTGGCAACTGCGCCGGGCGGTAGAGATCCTTGATCTGAAGGTCTGCGATATGGCGATGGGATCGGGCGCGTTCCTGGTGCAGGTCTGCCGCTACCTCGCCGAAAAGCTGGTGGAGGCATGGGAAAATGCTGAGCAGGCGCTACCCGGCAAGCCGCAAATCACGCCCGAAGGTCTGCCCTCAACAGGAGCATTGCACGAAACCTTACTGCCCAGAGACTCAGACGAACGCCTTGCCATCGCTATGCGGTTGGTCAGTGAACGCTGCATCTACGGCGTAGATAAAAATCCGCTCGCTGTCGAGATGGCCAAGCTCTCACTCTGGCTCATCACACTCAACAAGAACCGACCTTTTACCTTCCTCGATCATGCCCTACGTTGCGGCGATTCGCTGCTCGGCGTCAACCTGCGCCAACTGACGACGTGGTCAATGGACAATATTCGGGATACTAACAAACCCCGTCAGATGATCTGGTTTGAACCCGCCATCACTCGTGCCCTCGATACCGCCCTCAAATTGCGTCGGCAGATCAGTGCTATACAGGAAATTGATGTACACGATATCGAAGTCAAAGCTCGCCTCTTAGCCGAAGCTGAAGAGGCTATGAAACTGGTCAATCTGGGAGCAGACCTGCTCATCGCCACTGCTTTGAGCGACACCAAACGCAGAGACCTGCTTGAGGGTACTATCCATGTTCGCTACACGGTGCTAGTCGGAGCCTTTGAGGATGCCCGTCGCGAGAAGTTTACTGAAGCACAGCAGGAAAAGCTCAGACAGGATTTTACGGCAATGAGTGAGGAGATTGAGGAACTATTGAATGGACGGCATCCTTTTCATTGGCCACTTGAATTTCCAGAGGTGTTTGTGAGTGATTTGGAAGAGGAGAGAGGGTTTTCTGCGATTGTGGGGAATCCACCATTTCAGGGCGGAGGCAAGATTACAGCAGCATTGGGAACTGATTACCGTGATTATCTAGTAGAATATCTGGCATTAGGCAAACGTGGTATCGTCGATCTATGCGCGTACTTTTTCTTACGCACGCTAAGCTTGGTAAGAAGAGAAGGCATGTGTGCATTACTGGCAACAAACACCATTGCGCAAGGTGATACCCGTGAAGTTGGCCTTGATCAGATTATTGCTTCTGATTGGTCAATTCCTCGTGCTATTCCGAGCCGGAAGTGGCCTGGTGAGGCAGGCCTGGAAGTGGCACATATCTGGCTTAGAGCGGGACAATGGGACGGACTATATGTATTGAATGATGTAGTTGTCGAAGATATCACTGCTTTTTTATCTCCACAAGGCAAAGTACTGGGGAAACCATATATACTTGTAGCCAATGAAAATAAGTCTTTTATAGGTTCTTTCGTCCAGGGAATGGGTTTTGTTTTAGAACCCGAAGTAGCACAGGCACTTATAGTAAACGATACCCGTAATAAAGACATACTCTTTCCCTACCTAAATGGTGAGGATTTAAACTCTCGACACGATCAATCACCAAGCCGTTGGGTAATTAATTTTCGCGATTGGTCTCTAGAAAAAGCCGCAACATATCCCGACAGCTTTCAGATTGTGGAAGAGAAAGTGAAACCGGAAAGATCATTGAATAATGACAAGAACCTTCGTGAACGATGGTGGCTTTATAAACGACCAACAGTGGCACTCTACTCTACAATTACCGGTATGGAACGGGTGTTAGTTGTTCCCAGAGTATCAAAATACATGATTTGTGCCTGGGAGCCTAGAGGGATAATATATTCAGATGCCACCTGTATCATTGCCTCCGAATCTGACGCCACTTTCACCTTCATTCAATGTACATTCCACGGTTATTGGGCAAGAGCTAATGGTTCTAGCCTTAGAAATGATCAGCGCTATACACCTACCGATTGTTTCGAAACCTTCCCTTTCCCAACAAGTACAAACAATCTCAACGACATCGGCGAACGCTACCACATCCACCGTCAATCCATCATGCTCACACAGCAGGAAGGGCTCACCAAAACGTACAACCGTTTCCACAATTCCGACGAGCACGCATCCGATATCGTCAAGTTGCGCGAATTGCATAAAGAGATGGATGAGGCTGTGGCACACGCGTATGGGTGGGATGACCTGAAGTTGGAGCATGGTTTTCATGAGACGAAGCAGGGGTTGCGGTACACGATCAGCGAGGAGGCGAGGAGAGAGGTGTTGGACAGATTGTTGAAACTGAATCATGAGCGCTATGCGGAGGAGGTGGCGCTGGGGCTGCATGAGAAGGGGGCGAAGAAGGGGAAGGGGAAACAAGTGAGTAAGGGAAGCAAAGATCATGGTACTAAGAAAGACGAAGATAGAGCAAGGCATCAAACCATGCTGTTATTTGAGTAGAGTAGTATAAGAGTGTTCTAAAATATGGGAAAAGATCATGAGAGAGAATAATCCCACTAATGTATTTATCGCCTTTGAGATGCTGCTAGAAGAGATCGAGACAGAAATTGATCTCACGAATAACGTTGGAATCAGAGCTATCGAAGAACGCGACTATGAAGGTGCGAACGAAGCAATTGGGCGCTCCACCCAGACCACTATGCTACGGGATAAACTCGTAGCACTTCGCAAGGAATGGGAAAAGCTTACCGCTTCTCAGCAAAACCAGGAAGAAGAGACGATACATGCTGAGCGGCACAACGCAGGACGATTACAAAGGGGGCTTCGCACACCGGAATCAGCCTACTACCAATCCATCTTGAAGGCACTTCGCGATGCAGGTGGCAAAGGGAGAGTGAACGATATGCTTGAAAAGGTTGAGCATTCGATGAAAGAGATCTTGAAGAAAGTTGACTATCAGCCGCTTGCCTCTGACCCGGAAATGCCGCGCTGGCGCAATACAGCGCAATGGGCACGCAATTCCATGGTCAAAGAAGGTCTTCTGAAATTGGATTCTCCAAGAGGAATATGGGAAATAACCGATGCAGGGCGCAAGGCTCTTGTAAAAGAAACCGACTAAAAAATTCGTAAAGGGGAATATATACAATGATACGGGCGCAGGATCAAGATATTCAGTCTTTGGTGGCAGATATCCGCGATGGTAAGTTGTTGCTACCAGAAATGCAGCGCAACTACGTCTGGAAAGCCGTTCAGGTACGCGACCTATTCGATTCACTCTACCATGAATATCCAAGCGGGCAGCTATTAGTATGGGAAACCGACGAATTGCCAGCTTCAAGGCATCGTCAGGCAAGCGTTGAGGGGCTTGAGACAGAACAGCGCCGCCCTCAACTGCTGCTTGATGGTCAACAACGGCTCACCTCGCTTGCGGCGGTGATGCTCGGACGGCCTTTACGAGTTCGTGATATATCAAGACCAATAGATATTGCTTTTAACGTCTCCACTGAAAAATTTGAGGTGGCAGGACCTCGCCAACGTGCTCAAACCGGTTGGATTTCGCTGGTCAAACTTTTTACAGAAGGTGCGATGGCAGTGTTCATTGAACTCGACATTGATCATAAATCTCCTCAAGCACAAGAAATTCTTGAGCGTATAAGTCGGCTCGACAATATCAAGAAATATAAATACCGTGTCAACGTATTAGAGCGCCTGAGTTATGCTGAGGTGACACATATCTTTGTGCGTACAAATTCAGGAGGTACAACGCTTGGATATGCTGACCTGGCCCTCGCCCAGGTATCGAGCAGTTGGCAAGGTGTGACAGAAGAGCTTGAACGATACCAGAAGCATCTAGAGAAGCAGGGTATGGGCCTGGAATTGGATAATGGCCAGTTGCTACGTGCCATCGTCGTTGTATTGACTGGACAGAGTCGCTTTATCCGCTTCTTTCGAGGCGATAAGCGGGAGGTGACTATTGATGAGCTTAAAACTTCCTGGGAGCGTGCCAAAAATGCGTTAGATCAATCCATCTCCTTCCTGGTGCATAATTGTATGATTGATCGATTAGAAATGTTGCCAACTCACAGTGTTATAATGCCTCTGGTCGCATTCTTTGACCGTTACGGTACAAGCGTAAGTAATACGCAGCTACGGGATTTACAACGTTGGGTGTATATGGCTCTCATCTGGTCACGTTATAGTGCTTCTTCAGAGACGGCTATGGATCAAGATATAACGGCTTCGACGAAAGAAAATCCCATTCAGGCGATGATTTAGAACATCGAGGATGTAGTTGGGCACCAAAGACCAGTTACGGAACAAGAATTGCGCGATCAGCGGAAAAACTCACCGTATATGTTGATGGCCTATGTATTGGCCCGTCGTGCTCATGCACAGGATTGGTTCAGTGGCGTTGAGATTGGAAATAATCACACATCGGAATATCATTTGCACCATATTTTTCCTAAAGCGCAGTTAAGCGACACATATAGCTTACGCAAGGACAGCCGTACAGTGGACCAGGTAGCTAACCTGGTGTTTCTTGCATCTCCTATTAGCAAGATTACTTCCAAACGTCTTCCAGCTGAGTACTTGCCTGAAATTGATGAGCAACGGCTCAAAGCCCAATATATACCTTTGCAACGTGAACTATGGGCACTTGATACGTTTGAAGACGCAATGCTCCAACGCCGAAAGATGCTTGCCGATGCAATTAACCAACTATTCCAGTCACTCACCGAAGATAAGCATCTCTGGATACACGGACCCGTTCAGGTAATGGAAGCGCGGGTGAGTGCTATAGAGCAACAGCTTCGCCAATTAGTTGCGTATCGTTTAAGCGAAGCGAAGGGCGAGAATGCTTGGAAGCAACTTGTACCAAACGATATTCGCGCCCTGGTCGAAGATCGTATTAAAAAGCATGAGAAAAACAAACCATATGAGATTGGGCAATATCAGACATTATCCGCAAAATTGGTATTTTTCCAGTTTAGCGATTACTTCAAGATTATTCAGATGAAAACGAATTGGCCCTTGTTCGAGGATGTATTTGGTACAGAGCAGGCGATTGCCAAATACAGTGGTCTGGCTATTGACGCTCGCAATGCACTTAAACATGGTCGGGATCTTACACAAGTTGATCTGGCTTCAGCGGAGGCAGGCTTAACGTGGCTGGAGGCATGTCTGGCAAAGGTCAAGTTGGAGGACGAAAGTGACGTTGAAGATGCAGAGGTAGTCCAGGTGGTAGAAGGTTGACTTCGAATTCAACCGAGAGTGAGAGGCAAGATATGAGATGACCACAGAATGGCGTATTACGCAAAAGCCAGACTTTTTTAAAGCGTTGCTGGCGTTGCCTCCAAAAGAGACCCGCCAGGTTCTGGAAAAAATTAATCTCCTGGCACAGGATCCGATGCCAGATGCGAAGGTCAAGAAGCAACTTAAGTATATGGGGGGCAAGCTTCACCGTCTTCGCAGCGGTAATTACCGCATCTTCTATACCTTCGAGCAGCCATATATCAGCATTCTTGCCCTGCGCCGCCGGGATGACGATACCTATGACGAGGATATGGACGTTGAATTTCTTGGTGGTCTTGACTCACAACTTGATGAGGCACAGGTAGTTAAGGCACGGCAACCAGATTGGGAACAGATTTTTGCACCAAAAGAACCTGAGAAAAGGCTATTGCCAGAACCAATCACAGAGAAATTGCTGGCAGACTTCAATGTTCCTGAATCATGCCATACCCGGCTTCTCACCATTCAGACACGAGAGGACCTGCTAGATTGTCCTGGTGTACCTGATGATTACTTGCTGAAAATCGATGAGTATATGTTTGAGCGGCCTCTCGTTGAGGTGCTGCAACAGCCGGATTTCCTCTTGAACGATGTGAACGATTTGCTACGCTATAAAGAGGGTGAACTGCTGGGTTTCCTACTCAAACTCTCACCAGAGCAGGAAAAATATGTCACCTGGGGCATGAATGCCAGCGGGCCAACACTTCTCAAAGGTGGACCGGGCACGGGTAAGAGCACCATTGCGCTCTATCGCGTGCGCTTGCTGGTACAGGAACTACGCAAGAAAGGGCGTGACGAGTTTCGTATCCTCTTCACCACCTATACCAATGCCCTGGTCAACTCATCCCAACAGTTGTTACAGCAGTTGCTCGGTGATGATGTGAAGTATGTAGAGGTACAGACAGCGGATAAAATAGTCTCGAAGCTTCTGGGGCAGGCAGGAATAGCCCCAAAATTTATAGACCAGGGCGAAGCCAATACTCTCCTGCGTCAAGTGGTAAAGGTCACTCAATTTGAAGGAAATGCAGTACAGCAGCAGGGACAGAGGCAGGCGGTCGAACGACTCAGCATTGACTACCTTTATCAGGAAATCAGTCAGGTCATTATAGCGCGTCAGATCAACTCTTTAGAGGAGTATCTTGTCGCATCACGTCCAGGCCGCAAAGTTCGTCTCAATGCGCTTCAAAGAAAGGCAATCTGGAAGGTGTATGAGACCTTCCGACAACTGTTGAAACAACAAGGCAAAGAGATATGGCATCAGGCGAGAGCTCTAGCAGAGAAATGTGTGGCAGATGGCGTTGTTGGTCTCCGTTATAGTGCGGTAGTGATTGATGAAGCACAAGACCTTGACCCCAGTGCATTACGGTTGCTGGTACGTTTGTGCGATAGGCCTAATCGTATCTTTATCACCGCCGACGCCAACCAGTCCATTTACAGGAGTGGCTTCAACTGGGATGATGTGCATGCAAGTCTGCGCTTCCAGGGGCGCACCAGTATTTTGCATACCAACTATCGCTCAACTCGAGAAATCGGTGAGGCCGCCCAATCCTATTTGACAGGAGGCGCACTGGATACAGAGCAGGTAAAACACATTTATATGAATAGCGGACCTGCGCCTGCTGTACGAGAGATTTATAATGGAGGCGAAGAAGTACGACTCCTTTCACACTTCTTGCCAGCAGCTGCACGGGAGTTCAAACTCGCTATTGGCTCTTGTGCCATTCTTTGTCCAACAATCAAGGCGGGAAAAGCTATAGCCGCTGAATTATCTCAGCAGGGCATAGAAGCCACTTTTATGTCTGGACAAGAGCTGAATTTGTTGCGTCCCGGAGTAAAGGTTCTTACACTCAACTCTGCGAAAGGGTTGGAATTTCCTATTGTTGTCCTATCAGGTTTTATCAATAGTGGATGGTATATACATGGGCCAGCACATATTGGTGTGGAGGAGCAGGAGGAGTTTCTCGCAACGGATCAACGTACTATGTTTGTTGGTATGACCCGAGCGATGCGTGCGTTGCTTATAACCATACCGGCGCAGGCAAAATCACCGTTGCTACAGCGTTTCGATGCAACATACTGGAATCTTGGGCGATGATAAGTACCGTCATCGCTGGGAAACAAAGCGAAGCCTGGTATGATAAATTCTTCCCTGGTCGTCTCGTTACAACCCAGGAATTAGGTACGCTGAGCAAGGAAGCTGAAGAGTTCATCGAAAAGCATTTCTCATAGAAAAAAGGGAACGTGTTCGTGGATGTAATCAACTTGCCGAAAGTTCTTCCAGGCAGCCTTGACCTGGAAGCTATCAATCGAAACTTACGATCAGGCAAGGCAACATTGAATTGGAACGAGGTCGCAAATGCTTCTCAGGAGCATCTTGCAATGTTGCTCGCCGGTCTGGATCTGGTTGATCATAGTGAAGTTCTCGGTATGGAAACTGTACCTGATGAATTGTCCAGTCCTGTGCTGCAAGCACTCTCTGGAGCAGAACGCAATTCTCCTCGCCGCATTGAGCGCAAGCGGACAGTGAACAAACGTGTTGTTCCTGCTATCCAGGAACCTGAGCAACCAGTAGGACTGAATAGGGTTGCTCGCTTAGATGAGGAGAAGCTGGCACGATCTGTGCAGCTTCTTCCCGAACCACCTCGCTCTCTGCTTCAACCACTTTCACCGTCGGCATTACGCGATGAGTTGGAGCGTCTAGTGCTGCAAGACCTGCTCGGCCCGGCAGGTGGGATTGAGGAGGAGATAGATGAGGGCAGTGTGCGTGATCGTTATCTGGTAGGTGCACTTGCCCCCCGTGATCAGCAGATTCTCCCAGAAACGCTGGATGAGCTGGCAGTACCAGAAGAAGGGAGCATTGAAGATGGTGCCAATGATGATGCGGCACTGCAAATTACCAGCCTCTATCCCTCGTCGATCGGCATGAGCTTCTCTGTTGATGGAACTGCGACCAGTCTGAGCGTCGAGGCAAGTTGGGGCTACTATAGGCGTGAGCATAGTGAGACGCTGAAAACCCCCAAAGGCGCTCCCAAGATGGTGTGGAAGCGAAAGCATAGTGGGGAGAAGTCGAAACACATTCCCTTGAAAGAAGGGCCTATTCCATCCTGGAGTCCTGAGCCAGAGGAACAACCCGACGTGATTGTACGGGGGGTGATACGTCGCCTGGAGGACTGCTGGACGATAACACTCTTTCTGATCAATGAACAGAGCGAACCCGAGAAGCGCCGTGATGAAGCCTGGGTCTTTCAACCAGAACTCTCAGTTGCGGCTCCTGACAGCACACCTATCTTTCAGCACCGCACTCTCAGTGGAACAAGGTGGCAGTCCGATGAAGAGCTTGCAATGATGATGCTTTACCGACGTCAGGTGAGCTTTGCCATTGGTCACGGTATTGGTGTGCATGCCGAGACCGTACCAGGCGACCCAACCAGAGCTGTTCGTCTTTCTACACTGTGTCGTACCCACGTACGATGTGCCGCGCACCGAAGCCCCTACCACGGTAGAGATACCAGGACTGACTGATCTGGTGCTGGATATGAAAGGACTTGCCGAAAGTCCCATGACAGAATTGGCTGGCAAGTTGATGCCCCTCGTCACCTCCTACGAAGCCTGGATTGCGGAGCAAACAGCACAGATAGATAACCCGGACGCTGGATTGGCAGAATACCATCGTGTAGCAGAGCAGGCGATGGAGGAATGCCAACGTACCCTTGTTCGCATCCAGGAAGGGATTGTGCTCTTGTCGAACAATCGGCACGCCGCGCAAGCCTTCTCTTTTATGAATAAAGCCATGTGGCAGCAGCGCATTCATGCGTTGCATGCCGAAGAGAGGCGGCGGGAGCAGAGTACGTCGTTGGAGGAAAAGGATCAACCGGAGAACCGGAGCTGGCGTCCCTTCCAGCTAGCCTTTATTTTACTCAATCTGCCAGCGCTGACCGATCTGCACCATCCCGATCGTAGCGCAGAAGCGAGTGCAGTGGCCGATCTCCTCTGGTTTCCGACTGGTGGTGGGAAAACAGAGGCGTATCTTGGCCTGACAGCCTATACACTGGCAATCCGTCGTCTGCAAGGAATAATCGGAGGCCACTCTGGCGAGGAGGGAGTCGCTGTGATTATGCGCTACACTCTGCGCCTGCTCACACTCCAGCAATTCCAGCGTGCGACGGCGCTTATCTGCGCCTGTGAATCTTCCGGCAAGAACGATAAGCAGCGCACATGGGGCACGACGCCTTTCCGCCTGGGACTCTGGGTTGGGCAACGTACCACCCCCAACACAACGGAACAGAGCGAGAAGCAAGTATGCAGGATCGAGGTCAGTATTCCAGCGGGGCAGCGCAATTGGCGGCGTCGGCTCTGCACGCCAGTTGACGAACTGTCCCTGGTGTGGCTCTCCCATTGAGGCTGGCGAGATATCAAGGTCGAACCATTCGCGAAAGGGCGCGGTCGTACGTTTATCTACTGCGGAGACATTCTGGGTCGGTGCCCCTTTCAGCCGTAAGTAACGCGCCTGAGGGTCTGCCTGTACTGGTTGTCGATGAGGAAATTTACCGCTGTCTGCCAGCATTACTCATCTCAACTGTTGATAAATTCGCCCAGATGCCCTGGAACGGAGCCACACAGATGCTGTTTGGCAAGGTAGATAAGCACTGTAGTCGTCACGGATTCCACTGCCCCGATCTTGAGGATAAAGACCACCACCGGGCAGTAGGAAGTTTTCCCGCAGCAAGATCTCTTGCGCATGCTCCACTCCGTCCGCCTGATCTGATTATCCAGGACGAACTGCACCTCATCTCTGGCCCACTTGGCACGTTGGTTGCGCTCTATGAAGTGGCAGTAGATCATCTCTCGACATGGACGGTGGATGGGAAGACGAGTTCGACCGAAGGTAGTGGCAGCAACGGCTACTATCCGACGAGCGGCCCAACAGGTGCATGCTCTGTTTATGCGCCAGGTGAACGTTTTTCCGCCTCAAGGACTGAACGTTACGGATAATTTCTTCGCTCGCCAGCGTGAACCAGATGACGCGACCCCAGGGCGAAGGTATGTGGGCATTTGCGCGAGCGGGCGTCGCCTCAAAGCCGCGCTTATCCGTGTCTACGTAGCCTATCTCTCTGCTGGTCAGTATCTCTATAATCACTATGGTCAGGCCACCGATCCCTGGATGACCCTCGTTGGCTATTTCAATTCGATGAACGAGTTGGGAGGCATGCGCCGTCTCGTTGAAGACGACGTACGTTCGCGTCTTATCAGGATGGAGCAGAGAGGCCTGGCACGGCGCAATGCGCCATTGCTGGAAGAACTCACCTCTCGTAAGAGCTCCACTGATATACCGGATGTACTTGATAAGCTCGAACGAGTGTTTGACCCGGCGAGAGATGCTGGATCACCTCGACCACTTGATGTGCTACTGGCGACGAATATGATTTCTGTCGGTGTGGATGTCAAACGCCTTGGATTGATGATCGTGGCAGGCCAGCCTAAAACGACTGCTGAATATATTCAGGCTACCAGTCGTGTTGGCCGTAACGCACCTGGCTTAGTCTGCGTCGTCTTCAACTGGGCTCGGCCCCGTGATCTGTCGCACTATGAGCAATTCGAGCATTATCATGCAACATTTTACCAGCAAGTGGAGGCTCTATCCGTGACGCCTTTTGCACCTCGTGCCATCGACCGAGGGCTTGCAGCTCTCCTGGTTAGCTATGTGCGCTTGCCTGGTTCTGAGTTCAATGAGAACAGCCAGGCGGGAAAGGTCATTGGGACGCATTCCTATTTCATCACGGCTCTTGATGATCTCTCCCGTAGGGCCGCATATGTCACCAACAGTACAGAGGTCGGCGCGATCGTGCGGACGACGCTGGAAGAGCTACGGGAGTATTGGCTGGAAATGACCAGGACAAACGTCGGCACGCAGCTTGGTTACAAAACACGCAAAGACGGACAGACCGTTGGTCTCCTGCGCCAACCCGGACAGAGAGATTGGATACCCTTTACCTGTTTAAACTCATTACGCGATGTGGAACCCTCTATCAACTTGATTTTAGATGAACGAGAACTGGACGACAGGATTGAGAGCGTAGGTAACAAAGGTGAGGAGATAGGATGAGGAAAACCGGGAAAGCAGAAAGGGAAGAAGGATGAGTGCAACCAGAAAAAAATACCGCGTCGGAGAGTTACGGCCAAGTCAAGTTCTGTTTACATACGGTATCGGTTCAATTGTGGATTTACCCTATATCTCTACGATGGTAATGGGGCTAGATGACTGGGAGAATCCCTATCCGAGCAATGGTAGGTGAAGAGCGCTTGCTACAAGCCGTACAAGCTATTCTGGGGTCCCAGGTAGTACGGCTTCTTGCGCCTCCAGAAGCGCCGGAATCAAGTGGGCGGTCCGCCGAACCCGTTTGATGAGAGTGCATTAGTAGGTGTACCTGTGGCTGCCTTTCCGCGTTGGATGCTTTGCCCACGTTGTCGCACTCTGGCCTCATTGAAATCAAGTCTCTTTCAGCTTAAGGCAGATTTTTACCGGGCCGACAAAACACGCTATGTCCATGTAAACTGTCCTTCTGCTGGTGCACCTCCACCTGTTGTGCCTGCTCGCTTTCTCGTAGCATGTAAAAATGGGCATCTGGATGATTTTCCCTGGATTTACTTTGTACATGGAGAAGTTCCATGTCAGGCAAGGCTTAAACTTCGTGAACTTGGCGTCACAGGAGAGGCAGCTGATATTCAGGTACTGTGTGAAACCTGCGGCAAGCAGAAACGTATGTCCGATGCCTTTGGAACCGATGGTATGAAAAATCTTCCTGAATGTAATGGCCGCCATCCACACTTGCGCAGTTACGACAAGGAACCATGCCAGGAGCAATTGCGAACCATTCTGCTTGGTGCCTCAAATAGCTGGTTTTCGCTTGTGCTCTCGACACTTGCTGTGCCCAATGCTGTTGACAAGCTCGGTCAGCTTGTAGAGGATCACTGGCATCTGTTAGGGATGGTCACGAGCCAGCAAAATATTGAACTCTTGCGGAAGATAGGACAGTTGGAGCATTTTTCGGCTTACTCAGATGCGAACATCTGGGAGAAAGTTGAAGCAAAGAAGAATGCCTCCGAGGCAGGTGATGATACGCCTTTACCCAGCTTAAAAGTACCTGAATGGAAGGTCTTGAGCAATCCTACAGTAGCTCCTGATGCTCGTGACTTCAAAGTGAGAACTGTCTTTCCGCCGCAGGGCTACGAGCATGTGATCAAACAGGTGGTGCTGGTTGAGCGCCTGAGGGAAGTGCGAGCATTAATAGGGTTCACGCGCATTGAATCACCTGGAGATTTTACCGAAGTTGCAGAGATACCAGAGGAGCATCGTGTTCCCCTCTCACGCAAGCGACCCACCTGGGTACCCGCAGCTGAGGTTCGTGGGGAGGGCATTTTTCTAGAATTTCGCGAGGAAGCTCTCATTCCCTGGATAGAAAGGTCCGCCTCGCACAAGCACGAGCGCACATTTTTAGAGGCCCATATGCAGTGGCGTAAAGCTCGGCATATGGAGGATCTTAGGCAGGGCTATCCAGGTCTTCGCTACATCTTGCTGCATTCCTTTGCTCATGCTCTCATGCACCAGTTGACCCTTGAGTGTGGATACAGCGCAGCTAGCATCCGTGAACGTATCTATGCTCTCTCGCCAGACCACGAGCAAGGCCCAATGGCTGGTATTTTGCTGTATACTGCCGCTCCTGATAGCGAGGGGACACTGGGGGGACTAGTGAGCCTGGGTGTGCCTGATCAACTAGGACGACACATTGATGGTGCTCTGGAGCGTGCACGCCGCTGTACCTCAGATCCGCTTTGCGCTGAGCATACGGGTTTACAAGATACGTCATTGCACGAAGCAGCCTGTCACGCCTGTCTCTTTTTGCCAGAAACGTCCTGCGAGCGTGGCAACAAATATCTAGACAGATCAGTACTTGTTCCAACAGTTGATAAGGCTATGCTGGCCTTCTTTGACATGGCCAGGTGAATCTGGCCTGTCAGTAGTTTTGTGCATTATCTCGGCGTGGTTTTTGTGATGACAATAACGTATACAACGTATCAAAATCTACGTCGTTTACGTTCACGTAAAAAACTTTCTATAACGTGCATTTTGGCTCTATAAGGCACTTTAAACGCTGCGTCGTTTACGTTAAAGATGCTTCAGCGTTACGTGAGTCGGCTTGCTAGTTGACTTCACATTATCAAGTCGAGAGAATTGACGTTTCGCACTGACAGGCGATATACTCTCGATGACGGAAAGAGAGAACGATGATGGCCAAGAAAAGAGGACAGCAGACCCACTCTGTTTACATCGTCAGGTGTGCCAATGATGCACTCTATACGGGGTATAGCACGGATGTTGAGAAACGCGTTGCCACCCACAATGCGGGCAAAGGTGCACGCTACACCCGCGCTCATCTTCCGGTAACCCTTTGCGCCGTCTGGTCTTTTCAGAGCAAAGGGGATGCATTACGAGCTGAATGGACCATCAAAGGCTTACCAAGAGCACAGAAAATCCAGTTGATCGAGCAAGCTTTGCAGGAGGAAGAGTCGACGGCAACCAATGATCTTCATCTGCTGATGGTTCTTGGCTTAGGTCAAGCACTCTAGCCTCTGCATCACATCCACCAACACGTAGGAACGCAGCGTAGGCCCTTTGAGTTTCCCACGGGTTGCGCAACGAGATGCACATTCGCCTGAAATGGCTCTACAAGCCCATTCAACGCTCGCGCCTTTTTCTGGCGAGGAATCAGGAATACCCCCGCCTGATGAAAGCGGAAGAGCCATGAAGAATGTTCTCAAGCCAAATTACTGATGAGTTACATCTCGTTGCGCAACCTGTGGGCAGAGCCAAATTATTCATAAAGTGTCACGGTATGATCTACTCCACTCCTTGCGGATCTCTCCGAAGATGTCGTATCATTCTTCATGGGATTATCCTTTCTTTGCAACAAATCGTTATTTTGCAAGGATTATCCCTTCTTTTTCCCTCTCTGGTAATCCCCTTTCCTAGTAGTTGGAATCAATGTGTAGTAGAAGGAACATATATATGTATAGATGGTTATACGTTGCTATTCTATTTTTCTCCCTCTTTTCTGGCATTGCGCTTGCCTCCTGTGGAGACGCTCCCCTAGGAGGATATCTCTCACAAACAGCCACATCGATTATGTTCATTCAATTTACAGCGACAGGCCAGAACCAACAGCAGATCAATGGCAATATCAGCGAGGTGGAGGAAAACACGAACGATAATCCGCCAGAAATCAAAACATCAACGACGGCGTTTACTGGCGTCAAAAATGGCTCTGCGCTTACACTCACTATTTCTTTCTTTGGCATCTCCTCATCTTATACTGGCTCTTTAAACGGTAATACGCTCATATTAGGCCTTCCGCAATCGGATGGTAGCATACAGGCACAACAGTTCGTTGCATCATCACTTCAGCAATACAACCAAGCAGTTGCTGTACTGCACAAGCAAGTGGCGAACCAAGTGCTGCAATATAACAATACCCAAGCCACGGCCACAGCGGCGCAATCTACCGCTGTGGCACAACAACAAGAACAGCAGGCAGTGCAAGATGCCAATCAGCGACTTGCAAACGACCTCTCGTCCCTCCAACAGGATAGTGAGACACTTGTGCAGTTCTCGGAGAGCAATACACTCCAAGGATATGGAAAAGACTGGCAACAGATGCAGGACGATTATACAACTGAACAGCAACAGGCCCAGCAAGGATGTGGGCCAAGCAACTCTAATCAGAATCAAGCTTCGGCTGATGCTAATCAAGTAGATGCAGATGACAACCAGATATCTGCTGACGATAACCAATTTAGCGCCGATAAAACACAATACGATCTCGAAACCTCAGCAATCCAGACCGATATGCAAAACGTCCAGAACGACTGGACGCAACTGCAACAGGCTGTGGCCAATAATTCAAGTATGATACCAGGAGCAGCCTATACTGCAAGCAACGTACAATCTGCGATCAATCAGGGCAAGAAGGCAGTAAGTACGGCTCAAGGAATTTGGGGGAGAGCTCAATCAAGTGTGAACCAGTACGACCAGGAAGCAAGCGCCTTGCAGAAAAAAGCAGATGCCCTCCCTGATAATATGAATTGTAATTAAGGAGAGCATTCCAAAACGGGGGCTGAACGAAGAAGTCGACCTCGAAAGACTGAGGAAGGCTAGAGATACCATTTGATCACAGGGCTCTCTAGCCCCCGAAATGGAATACTCTCCTGGTCATACAAGCTCTGCGTATGGCACTGGCTCGTCGCCGTCCACAGGCCGGATTACTCCACCATTCCGACCGTGGAAGTACCTATACGAGCGAGAGCTATCAAGAAGTTTTGGAGCAAGAAGGCATGCAAGTAAGCATGAGCCGTACTGCTGATTGTTACGATAATGCGGCAATGGAATCCTTCTTTCATAGTTTCAAAGGTGAATGTATTGATTACCAGTCATTTCAGACACGAACCCAAGCCAGGAGCATTACCTTTGATTACACCGAAATCTTTTATAATCGGGTTCGGAGACATTCAACGCTCCATTACCTGAGTCCGCTTGCCTACGAACAATTGATGTGTTAATCCCCATGTTTGGGGTCTCCATAAATTCGGGTGAAGATCAGTATCAAACCTGCGCAAGATCCAAGTTACTCGTAAAGTGACAGTATTTTCGTCTGTAGAGGGCATCAGTTCTTCTCCAGTGCTTCCGACACTCTGTGCATTATTGCATCTAAATCATCGAAATTAGCGTCTGAAATTAAATGGCTTCCAGAATAGCTGCCACTTCGGCACGATTTCTTGCCTCAAAGGCCAAGTAATCGCGTAAAAGAGAATGATAGAACTGGTATGTCTCACCAACTTTCCTTAGCAACCCTGCCGAAGTTGCCAGTGCCAATGTGTCTTTGTAAGGAGTTGAAATTACTTTTGTCCGCGCAAGAAGCCTACACAAGAAATGGTGCTGGAGATAGGCCAGACCTCCGAAAACCAGCCCAAACATGATTCCCCCAGCCACACCCACGACTAAAGCGGAGGTTCTTGCAACTTCTTCTCCTATAGTGATACCCTGATTGAGACTCGCCAAGACTGCTACTAGCCAGCAAATGAAACCAAGAACGCTTCCAACGATTAATCCATTTTGTCCTGATCGTAATATGCTGGAATCAGAGGCAACTGGTTGCTGCTTTGGAATTTTTGTATATAGACTGCGATAGAAACCAAGTAAGAGCCAGAGGATGAGGGAAGCCTGAATTGCATATATCAGGCTTGTCTGCTGCGTTTTATAAACTATTCCCGGAGAATCACTTGTCAATCCGGTTGTAACGAGAAAAAAGAGATAGACAATAAACCCCCAAATTGCACTAAGAAACAGGTATTTAAAACTGGTGAGCAGCTCCAAAAACTTTGACCAGGAGAACATGTCACTGTCAACAGGCCGAATAACTTCGACTATTTTTGCCAGTGCAAAAGTCAGCAGAGCCGCCATGAGTGTGAACAGGAGAATATCAGTCGCATCATCCAGGGGAGCTCCAGTAGCGATAAAATCCCCAATGATACTTCCTCCTCCCAGGGTCAAGCCAATGAGGAAACCATTACTGAAACAACGCCACGGGATCTGATTCAGTTGAAGGAAAGTCCAAGGTAATGGTTGACTCTTCGCTGCTTGCTTGGAATCGACGATCCAGCCCTTTGCTCGTAGCAAGGCCAAGAGAACAATACCGCATCCAAAAGCTGGTCCATATACGACAGCCTCAAAGAACCATTGCTTCCATGTTAAAGGATTGGGACCAATAAGGTAGAACAAATAGCAGCAAGGAACAAAGATTGTCACGACGATTCCAATAATGACCCCCTCTCTCATGATCTCTCGTTGGGAAGTTGATCTCGGAGCAAGTATCCACCCCACTATTCCCCCCAAGGCACCATCTATGAACACATATACAAGATCAGAAGTACCGAACAAATTGTTGATGAAGAGGTTGAGCAAGACACCAAGAAGACAACTAGACAATATCACCCCAAAAAGGCGATAACGCGACTGCAAATCTTTGTCTTCCAACCAGTCTTCCTGGAAGTCTTCGAGAGAAAAAGTTTCTTCTCCTCGCTTTTGCATCTGTTTCGCTAACCAACCCAAGTCGGTCAGTAATTGTTCTTGCACTTTTTTATCTTGAAGCTGTCTGTCTTGAGACCTCCGAAAAACATCTTTGATATATGCCTGTATAAGTGTGTCTTGAGAAAGAGGCTGGCTTACAGGCCGCAGTATAGATGGGAGCAAAATTGACCGCAATCCTCGCCTAGGTTTCACCAAAGTCGTCGCGGGCAATTTTTCATCTGTGCAACCATGCTCAGCATAAGTGGCGTCTGAAGCAGGTGAAGCAGTTCATTGTTCTCTACGGGTGTCTGTGTTTGAAGCACATCCTGTAGGTGTCTCTCTCTCAAGAACTTCTGAATATCCTGAGGAGAGAGAGGTTTGATTTCAATGGTACTCCTGACGAGCAAACGATAAGGTAATGCCTCGTACTCGTCCTGGCGCGAAGTAAAAACGATAGGAAGTATGTGCTTTTTTTCTCTGGAGAGAAAGTCTTGGATAGCCTGAAAGCAAGATCGCTGATACTCTTGCTGTACCTCATCTAATCCGTCGAGAAGCAACAATATATTATCTGCTTCCATCCACCTCCGACTCACTTGTGGAGGAACATCGTATTGTTTTAATTTTCTAATAACCCACTCTTCCAGAGAAGAACCTTTTTCCTTCCAATCAGAAAGCTTCAGGAGAATTGGCAAGGGAGATGTCGGTTTGGTTTGGGCTTCTTTTACAAGATCTTGTGCCAACTTTGCCAATTGCATGCTCTTCCCCCCTCCAGGCACTCCTAAAAGGAGCATGCTCGGACCTCTTTCTCTCAGCAGGGTAGAGAGTGTTGTGCCAGCAGCAAACGTTCTTTGTCCCTCTCGTTCAAAAAACTGCAAAGAAATTTCCATTGTCAAACCGTTCAGTAGCTCTTGGTAACGACTCTCCAGTCTAGGAAGAATGTCGTTTCGATCCCGTTGATTGTCCTCTTCAGCGATTGTCTCTTTGTGGAAACGGCTGCAGAGCCAGAATCCAAACGTTAGACTGATCAGACTGATTAGACTAACACTAGCGGGCCAGAGAAAAAGAGAAGCGTGGTTAATCAGCCACGCCGCAGAGGTTTCAGTAAGCTGGGTATAATTCATAGTGAGGAAAGAGCTCATTACATTACCAACGACATTCATACTCAGAAAAAAAATTCCTCCCACCCAGATTACCTTCAACAAATGATATCCTTGTGGGCATACCTGCTTTAACACTTTTGTGAACAAAGGCTCTGCCTTTGCTTCCATTTTGCTTCCTGCACTTTCTCCTATTTGACCTCGAAAATAGGCAAAACTTGTAAACGTACTACTCAGCCTCCTTACCCCAGCGAGAGGACAAAAGCCCCAAAAGGGTTGAGTACCAAGAAAAAATGAGGTAGAGTATCCTCATGAACACTCTCGAACTGATAAAAGATTTGGAAGGGCAGAGAGCCGAAAATCAGACGCTGCGCAACGATCTGGCAAAAGCTCTGGAAGGCCTTGAACAAGCGAATGCTCGCATCAAGCAACTGGAAGGGCAGAGAGCCGAAAATCAGACGCTGCGCAACGATCTGGCAAAAGCCCTGGAGGGCCTTGAACAGGCGAATGCTCGCATCAAGCAACTGGAAGGACAGGCAGCCAAAGACAGTCACAACAGCAGTAAGCCACCATCGAGCGACGGTTTCAAGGAACCGAGACGCAAAACCCAGAGCTTGCGAGAAAAGAGCGGCAAAAAGAGTGGAGGGCAGCCCGGCCATCAGGGGAAAACCTTGATGATGGTGGAGCAGCCAGACCAAACCATTGTGCTCACGCCAGGACAGTGCCAGCACTGTCAACAGGATCTTTCGGAGGCAACGCTTTCTCGAAGAGAGCGTGTCCAGGTGTTTGATCTGCCGAGCGTTCGTCTCCACGTGATCGAATATCAGGTTGAGGTCAAGACCTGTTCGTGCTGTCAGGCTGAGACGCGAGCGGATTTGCCTGATGGGACTCACCCTCGCCTCGGCCCAATATGGCCCCAATGTCAAAGCACTGGCCGTGTATCTGGCTTGTCTGCATCTGCTTCCATTGGCGCGTGTCTGCCAGATCCTGGGCGATCTGTTTGGAACCACCTTCTCCCAGGCCAGCGTGCTTGCCGCCTGCCAACAGAGTGCCAATGCCATCATCCCGGTTTTGGGGAGGATCAAAACAGCCTTGCAAACCAGCCCTGGTGATGCACAATGATGAAACGGGCTTCCGTGTCGACAAAAAACGGTGGTGGTTGCATGTGGCTGCGACCTGCTGGTTCACCCTGTATCTGGCCCATCCCAAGCGGGGAACAGAGGCCATCGATGCGATGGGGATCTTGCCCCATTTTCGGGGAACCAGCGTTCACGACAGCCTGATCTGCTATCTGCACTATGCGTGCATCCATGCGTTGTGTCTGGTTCATTATTTGCGCGAGCTGACCTTTATTTTTGAACGTTTTGAACAAGGCTGGGCCAAGGAGATGAAAGCATTGCTTTTGGAAATCAAAGCATGCGTTCAACGAGCGCGAGAGGAAGGAAAAACAAGCTTGCCAGGCCGTCACGCAGGACTTTGAAGATCGCTACACCCAGCTCGTCCAGACGGGAATGGCGGCCAATCCTCCTCCGCCAAAGCGCACCGGCAAACGAGGTGCACCAAAAAAGAGCGACGCCCTCAATCTGCTGATCCGCTTGCACCAGCATCAAGACCTGATCCTGCGTTTCATGCATGATTTTGCCGTGCCTTTTGACAACAATCTCGCCGAGTCTGATCTTCGGATGATGAAACTGCGCCAAAAGATTTCTGGCTGTTTTCGCACCCAGAATGGGGCTGCCATCTTTTGTAACCTTCGCAGTTACCTTTCCACCATGCAGAAGCAAGGCGTTCATCTTTTGACTGCCTTACGTTCTGCTCTTGTCGGTTCTCCTCTCCTCCCTCCTCTCTTGGCGGCTGAGTAGTTACCAAAACTCACTAATTTGGCGACCTGTGAATACTCCCCTTTGGTCTCTTCTAGTCTTTGTATTCTATCAAATTTTCGTGTCAACAGATAGAGCGAAACGATTATTTAAATGAAATAAAATAATAGAAAGAGACTATTAAAATCGGATCTTACGCAGATGTAAGTTTCAACGTAAGCGCGAAATGGGCACAAATTTCAATGTAAGCGCGAAAAAAGTACATCATGATGATAAAAATCCTTCACCGTAAGCGCGAACAAGCTGGAGCAGCCTCTCTGGCTTGTTCACTGGCTCGAAAGAGAGGGCTTTTCTCACCTCTAAGGGCTGAGGTACTCTGGCAGAAAGAGCTTCTATTGTGCGGATTTAGGGAGAGTTTTGCCGTTTGACCAACATGAGTGTTGCCGCGATAGCAAAAGGAGGCTACATGCTCCTCCAACGCGATTTGTCAGCTTCAACTCATTCCAGTGAGCAGCTAAGAAAAGCAAAGAGCATTTTGCTTCTCCCACGGCTTTATAAGCCACTTCCAAGGTATTTCGATAAGCAAGGTTCGTGGCAACACTTACATTGGTCAAACGGCAAAACTTTCCCTGAATTCGCATATCGCGCCTCCAGCGAATTCTGTTTTTTTCGCGCTTACGGTGAAGGATTTTTATCATCATGATGTACTTTTTTCGCGCTTACGTTGAAATTTTTCGCGCTCATCCTACCTCGACCTAATTCCTGATTCTTACGCAACCTTGCTGATCGCCTATGTGGTATACTAAGAAGTTGAACTTTTTTCACTTTTGTAAAGCTTTTTTCGAGGATCAAAGACATCCCATGATCATCATTTTTCCAGACCTTCCCGCCGTCGAAGTAGAAGGAGTAGAGGCAGATGAAGAGATTACCCTGATTCTCCGTACGACATCTCCAACGGCTCCTTGCCCCTCATGTGGAATCCTGATCTTCACGCATCCAAAGCCGATATACACGGATATTGCGCGATCTTCCCTCTGTTGGGCATCCAATTCGTCTCATCATGCAGGTCCGTCGTTTTTTCTGCAAAAACCGCACCTGTGCTCAAAAGATCTTCGTGGAACGACTTCCAGAGCTTTGCCGTCCTCACGCTCAGCGAACGAAACGGCTCCAAAAAGCTCTTTGTGAGCTTGGACTCAAAATAGGAGGCCAAGCAGGAGCCGATGGAGGAAGTGAGCTCGGCATAAGCGGGAGTCGCGATACCATCTTGCGTCTGGTTCGCCAATCAGAACAGCCCGCTCAACAAGAGCCACGTGTCATCGGTCTGGACGACTGGGCGTGGAAACGCAGGTTGCGTTATGGAACGCTGATTTGTGATCTGGAACGAGGTGTGCCCATTGATCTCTTACCCGATCGTACTGTCGAGACGGTCTCAGCATGGTTGCAGGACCATCCCACGATCGAATTTGTCAGTCGCGACGGATCGTCAGAATATGCCTCAGCGATTAAAAAAGGAACTCCGCAAGCCAGACAAGTGAGCGATCGCTGGCATGTGACGAAAAATCTTGCAGGGTGTGTTTCGATCGTACTGACCCAATGTCTCACAGAGCTCCGTCGTGCAGAGCAAGCAGTAGTTCATCGAGAAGAAAGGGAGATTCCACCTTACCAAGAGCATTCTCCAACCAAAACGCGGGCAGTCCAACAAGCGCAGCAGGCTCGCCAGGCCGAGCGACTGGAACGGTATGAGACCATCATCACCCTGCGGAATCAAGGAATGAGATCTTCGGATATTGCGGCGCAAGTAGGAATGCCTGAGCGGACCATTCGCCATTGGCTCTCTGATTGAGGCATCCCCTATTCTGGCTCTCGCAAACCTCGCCCACGCCTCATTGACCCTTACAAGACCTACCTTTTTTCGCGTTGGCACCAGGGTTGCCACAATGGAGCACAACTGGAAAAAGAGCTGAGAGCGAAAGGCTACAAAGGGTCCGGGCGGGCGCTCTCCCGCTACCTGGAGACATTGGAACCATCTGGATTGTCTCCACACAAGCAGGACTCTGCGTCAGCCATCGGCCCAGTAGTTTGCTCTATCCAACCCAATCCGCTTTTGACCCTCTCAGCACAACAAGCGACATGGCTCTTTTTCCGCAGACCAGAGGATTTGAAAGAAGACGAGCAGAAGATGCTTCAATCCTTGAGACAAGCAAGCCCACACCTTGAAACGACGTATCAACTGGTGGACAAATTTCTGCATATGGTGCGCGAGCATGCAGGAGAGCAACTTGATATGTGGCTCGATGAAGCAGAAGCCAGTCATCTCAAGGCGTTTGACTCGTTTCTCACCGGCGTGCAACAAGACAAAGACGCCGTCTTTGCAGGCTTGACGTTGCCTTGGAGCAATGGCCCTTTGGAGGGGAATGTGAATTGGCTCAAACTGATTAAAAGAAGCATGTATGGTCGCGCCGAATTTGATCTTCTCAAGCTTCGAGTGCTCTATCACAGCAAAAAGGATCAGGACAGAAAAAACAAGGAAAAGAATCATCAAGATCAACAGATGGGTCGTCTGAAGAAACCGAAGTTGATGAAAAGCGGCACAAACTCTCAGTATACCACAACTGGCATCAGCAAGGTTGCGTAAGAATCGCT
>CAWFFV010000048.1:0-8358 GCA_963814985.1 uncultured Chloroflexia bacterium
AGTAACCAGTACAGAGAGGCCGAATGCTTTCAGTGGTTAGACAATCAAATCTTTCCCTTTATACATCCACTTGAAAGGTTGGCATTTCTAAGGGGTTTTGCTGAGAAGCTTCGTGCTCAATGTCCTGGTAGAGAGTGTTTCATGATGTGTTGGAGCATGACTGGGGCACTCTCCCTCCGTATTACCATCGAGATAGTCCATGAATGCCAGATGCGAAACCCCGAGCACGCTGCTCGCCAACCGTATCTCACCTTTGCGCATAGCTCCTACTAGGAGACCATTCCAGAATGGGGGCTGGAGAATTCTGTGATGAAACATCATCTGTGATTTCCTCTCTCCTTCGAGATCGACTTATTTATTTCAGCCCCTATTCTGGAATGGTCTCCGAACAGCGATATTGATCTGGTAGCATTACCGCTGCTGTAGTATAATGCTCATCAATACAATCTCTACACGTTCTTTTTAGAATTGAGGTTTAGACTACCTAAGTTTCGCCCAAATTAGTGACAGGGTACAACTACAAGAAAGGGCTAATCAGGATAATGATGGACTATACCTCTCGTAGAAGAGAAATGAAGCGAGAGGAGAACCACCATCATGAACGCGTGTAGCACCAATCAGACACAACATTTTACGGGTTGTGCTTCTTTAGCTGCCGTTGGAGTGAAATTGAGTCAACTCAAGCTGTTTGACCCGATCCGTACCAGTGTACGGATCAAGCAGAAAACCATCAAGCAGACGCCAGTTGACAAGCTCTATGACGCCTTTATCAGTCTGTTGGCCGGAACTCACGGGCTGGTAGAAATCAACACCCGCCCCAGCCTTGCAGATAGCATTTGGCAGAAGCGCATGTGCCGAGCAGTCAGTGGTGCAAGAAACGCCGGATGCTTCTACACCCGAGAATGTTGGGCAACTGGAGCAAGCCATGGATGTCATCTATCATCAATACAGTCAAGGTTGCGCTCACGACTACCTGACCAGTTTCCAACTACTGGATGTGGACATGAGCGGCATGCCCTGTGGACCCAAAGAGGCTTTTGCTACAAAAGGCTACTTTGCGGGCAATACCATCGTTGAGGACGACAATTGGACCGTGTGCTGGCCACACGCTATGAGGAAGTGGTCGTCGATCGCTTGTTTGCGGGCAATGTGCAATTGACCAAGGCTTTGCAACCTTTGGTTGAGGCGGCAGAGACCACCTTGGAACTGGATGAGCATGCCGCACACGGACGATTTTCCGTGTGGATGCTGGAGGAGGGAGTGTGGACGATCTCAATTGGCTGCTGGAGCGTGGCTGTGAGGTGTCGGCCAAAGAATATTTGGGACGTATGGTTCTGCGTCTGGTCAGAACGGTGGTGGAGTGGGTCCAGGACCAGGTCTGGTCCGAACGCTTGTTCGGATGGGTGACCGAGCCTGCCACCAGCTCTGTTCGTCCTGTGCGACGCATTGTCGTGCGCTGTCGCCGACAAGACGGCACCTTTGCCTATGGCGTGCTGATCTGCTCGTTGTCTGCCCTGCAGGTGCTCACGGTGCTAGGGCGTACGAGTTCGCAAGTCGCTGATCCCGTCGCGGTCTTGGCAGCCTATGTGATGTTCTACGATCTGCGGGGTGGGGGTATCAAAACCTCTTTCAAAGGCGACAAGCAGGGGCTGGGTCTCGCCAAACGCAATAAGAAGCACTTTGAGGCTCAACAGATGGTGGTCTGGGCACGTCGGTGGCTGATGAACCCTCAGATCCAACACAGCGGCCTCTTGCGCATGGTGTGTGATGTGTTTCATGTCAGGAGCTTGCTCCGCTTTGACACCTTGACTCATGTCGTTGAGATTGTCCTGAATCAGGATGCTCACTTAGCTCACTCACTTCTCGGTCCTTTGCAGGAGTTGCTCACTCCCTTACACATTGTCGTTAATTTGGGCGAAACTTAGGTACGTCAATTTATTAGAAACAATTGAAATTTTCTTGTCTTCCTGCAATATTGAGAGGATGGACTGGAGCACAATATATGGATATAGTACGTTCCACGGCGCGTGATGTCTGGCCAGTTGCAAAATTTTTCTGGCTTACAGTCATTATTGGCGCTCTTATCAACTATGGAGCAACTGTGCTGGCAATGCCTGTGAAGGATCTTGCTAAAGGTTTCTCTAATAGCACAATAGGATGGTTGCTTCTTGGTCCTTACCAGATACTTACTATTAGTACACTCACCATACTTCTTACTATTACCATCGTAGCGAGCATTATTACCCCACGCGATAAAAGTGTTGAGACAGATACAGCTAAATCTCAACCATAGCTACGGCACAGCACAACAAAGACGATACAATCCTGCTTCAAAACAGCACCAGTCTTGTTCCTGTAATCATTCATGAGAGTCTTGGGGCTATAGTGACCGTGTCGGCCCGATCCGACAAAGATGGCCTGGCAAAACAAATATCACCGCATAACAATGAAGTGCTCCACAATTATTACGCTCCGTCATTTATACACACCAGGGTCTTAACCCCACAGGTATCTCACACTCGCAGGCATTGATTTCGGTGAGTGTGCCTTTAAATGATATATTTATCCATTTGCATGCAGTCTCTGACCGACCTCTCTATGATATGCCAGATGAGCAGAAGAAGTTATTAGAGGAGCTGGAAGCATTGCGTCAACATGTCGACCTGGAGACGGGAGATCTTGAGGAACAGGCACAGCAGCGACGCGCAGCGCTCTGGCAATCACAGCTCAGGCAGGATTTCTTCGAAGGATTGCAGAGAAGAAATGTTGTCATTGAAGACGTGCTGAAGGGACTTCAAACCTCCCATCCTGTAGCTGTTCTGCTGGGAACTCCCGGCGCTGGCAAAAGCACAACGATGCGCTGGCTAGCGCTGCAAATGGCACGAGCGTCTCTTGATGCAAATTATCAACTTCCTGAAGGTCTATCTCCTGCACAAATTCCTCTCTTGATACGTATCAGCGATTACGTACAACTACTGAATGCTGAGAGCGTTCCTTTTCACGAGTTTTTGCGTAGAAAGTTAGCTGAGACCGACCATGCTTTACCAGATATCATTCAGGGTGAGTTAGCAAAGGGGAATGTTCTCTTTCTCTTCGATGGACTGGATGAAGTTGTCAGTGATCTGATACGCAGAAAAGTTACTACCGCCATTCATACATTCATTGCCCGCTATCCCAAAGAGCAACACACAGCGGGGAACTTCAACCGCTTTCTCGTTACTTCACGTATCGTTGGCTATGAGGCCGGTCCATTTGCTTCCTATGCACACTACACGCTGCTTGACCTGGAAGATCGAGAGATTGAACGATTCCTTACCAACTGGTGTCCAGCGGTTGAACGCCATCAGATCAGATCTGTGCAGAGTATGAGCGAGTTAACGCCAGAACAGGAGATAGAGGCCCAAAATGCTGGCAATCATCAGAGTAATCTCTTGTTAGAGGCAATCAGGAAGATCCTGGAATTAAACGCTTAGCTGTCAATCCCCTTATGCTCACCATTCTGGCCCTAATCCAGAAGGGTGGGAAGACGTTACCACACCGACGCATTGATCTCTACAAGGTCGTCACACAGACACTCCTCGATAACTGGAACCAGGAAACCGGACGCAAAATATTTTCTCCGGAAGAAATTGGTTTAGCAGAACAGTTGCTCAGCGTATTAGCCTATCGTCTTCATTGCACAGATCTTCCGCTGACCAAACCAGATGTAGAGAAGATCACCAGGGAAATGATGGTTAAATTTTATGGAAATACTGTAGATCAGATCAAAGATGTTCAAGTCAAAGAATTCATTGAGACTTTGCGGAAGAGTAGCGGACTTTTCGTTGAGAGAGGTCAGGGCTTATATGGCTTTATGCATCGTACTTTTCAAGAGTACTATGTTGCCTGGTATCTACTCGATAAGCAACACTACTCGTCCGATGAACTCAAGCAATTTGTGGCAGAACATTATACTCTCCCCCTCTGGCGTGAGCCGCTCCTGCTGGCTATTGCAGATAAGAGTGAGCAGATACGCGATGAACGGAAACAGGCCAGTGCATTGATACAGGCCATCGCTGATACGCACGATGCCATTGATACAATCCTCCACCGTAATCTGCTCTTTGCTGCAACGTGCATCGTAGACTGCAATACATGGTATGTTGACAAGACACTCCAACAAAGTGTAGCCAGCCAACTCTTCGATCTCTACGGAGACATATTTGGCGCAGGGCGCTACACACAACTCAAACAAGAGATCGAAGCTGTAGCCTCGCTCTGGCTACGCGGTCAACCACAAAGCAGCAGCACAACGCCACCTCTGCTAGAGATATGGCGCTTGGCGCTCTGTAACGAGAAAAAGGATGCACCAATACATCAAGAAGGCGCAGTACGCTTGCTGGCAACGATTGCGCCCGAACTTCGAAGTTGTTCTACATTGGTCTTGCATACGCTCATCCCCCCGTTACTGAAACTGGCCGATCTGCAAGATATACCTTGTCCACAAGAAATTCATACACAGCTTGCGCGATTTACAGCATCTCCAGCCACACCTCAAGTAGTAGAATATACATGCATAACCTTACGCCTGCTCGATGCGGTTGGTCCTGCTGGCTGGCTCTACAAAGAGTGGCTTAAGTGGAACAAAGAGCAACCTGAGTTATTGAAACGCCTTACTGAACACTTGCTTGAGCTTGACTATCTGCTCACGCCTGCCGCATTCCCAGACATGCATGATGATGCAAAGTGGGACACATTAGCAGAAGCAAGTAAAAATTGGCAAGAGCGCGGTCGTGCCAATCCAGGTGAGCTACAAATGCAACTACTAGCGACAAGCAACACAGCACGTTTTCCACATGCATACCTCTTGTGGAAAATGCTGAAAAGAGAAGAAGGAGCTTCAGCAAAAAAGCTATCGTGGAAGGCTATATGGAATACATTTCTCCAGGAGGAAATGCAACGTGGTAGAAGTGCAACCTATCAAACCTGTCTAAATCTGCGTCTTTTGCTCTTTAAAGAAAATAAGCAGCAACAGCAGGAAATAGCCAATGAGTTAATTGCATCTCTCTCAGTACAGGATCACAAACAAATTCTCGTATTGAGTGCCATTACAACTATCTATCTCTTCGATATTCGGTATGTACGAGATATTCGGTATGTACGAGATATTCGGTATGTACGATACATATTGGACATACTAGATATTAGATATGTACGAGATATTCGGTACATGCGATATATTAGAGATATTCTGGATATACGATACATTCGAGATATTAGAAATACTAGGTATGTTAGAAATACTAGGTATGTTAGGTATGTTAGGTATGTTAGGTATATTCGAGATGTTCGAGACATAAGAGATATAAGAGACATAAGAGACATGCTAGATTTTTTAGAAATTCTACGTAAATTATGCAAAACTATAGCACAAGCCAAAATTACCCATTCTGCTACAATACTATTGTGTCTGTACAGTGTTGTTGTTACCAGTCAAGCTCCAACCCTATCACAAAATAGCCAGCAAATACTGAGCAGTCTCCAAAAGTTTGAACAATGGGCACAAAAACTCCAACAATTTACTATCGAACAACGTCTCCTGCTCGTTGCCATACGACAGAAACTGGGTATATCTTCCAGGCTACAAAGCACACCTCCACTACCACCAGCTCAGGAGCCGCCTGATAGAAGAGCAACGGAACTTCACAAACTCAAGCAGACTAGCCAGCTTGGGAAGAGAGGCACTGAAGAACTGCTTATGGCATGTTTTGACAACAGAGAAATGTCAGAAAACGTTTGGAAGGATTTGACACAAGAAAAGAATGTCTATTCAAAAGTTAGAGTAGAACAAATCGCCTGGAGGCTGCTTAGCCAATCATGGAGCATGGATGCTCAGGCACTTTCTTTTGTTGTGCAGTCTCTAGACAATCAGAATGCTATTGTGTGCGCTGGCTCGCTGCGCTACTCTTGCAGCGTGGTAAGAGAATCCCTTTCGATATACGAAAGGAGGCGACACTGAAAATTATGAAGATATTGCAAGATGATGAGTTGTCTCGTCACCCATTAGATCCGCCTGATCGCAGCAGTAAAGTCTGGCGGCTTGATGATGTGCTGTTCGAGACGCTTAAGGCGTTGGCGGAGCAGAGTGTGTGATGGTGTGGTATACTCTTCGTTGGGTTGCAAGAAGTAAGCTGATCTGGTAAAGTTGAGGAAAAGCAGAAAAAGAGGTCCCTCTTATGACAAAGCAGCCTCTCTTCGAATGGCGTCATTTTCCAGCTGACATCGCTGTGCTTTGTGTCCGTTGGTATTTGCTCTATTCATTGAGCTATCGTGACCTGGAAGAAATCATGCTGGAACGTGGACAGCACGTCGATCACACCACGATCTACCACAGGGTGCAGCTCTACGCACCCGAACTGGAGAAGAGATGTCAGCCCTACCTCAAAGCCACCAACGACTCCTGGCGGGTTGATGAAACCTCCATCAAAGTAAAAAAAGAGTGGCTCTACCTCTATCGTGCTGTCGATTTCGCGGGGAACACGTTCGAGTTTCTCTTGAGTTCGACACGCGATGCCGAGGCTGCCAAACGCTCTTCCTCATCATTTTTGCAACACAAGTGCGATGTCTTGCCAACATCCAGGAGGATGAAAATGGCTATTTGCGAGAGAACCACAAAAGGCAGTCGAAAAGGCACGATTATTTTTGATTGGGACACATACCCAGAATTGTTTGGCTAATTTGAAGGTGTTGGTTAGACATGGATAAAATCGTCTTTGCCATTGAAGAGAAAAATCAAGCGAGCACTATAAAAGTCTGCCTTGAAGCTCTAAGAAAGATCTGCTATGACAACATGGAAATTATTCTGATTGATGATGGTTCTATAGATAATACATGTGAAATAGCAGCACCATATGTCGATAGAATCATAATAAAGGGCGATCAAAATAATGGTTTAGCAGGCTCACGGAATATTGCCTTGGAACTATCGCAAGGAGCCTACTTGTTTATAATCGATGGCGACATAGAAGTAACTGAGCTTGAGCCTGAAAAGATAATTGCATTCTTAAAGATACACTCCGAGGTAATCGCACTGAGTGGCCACTATAAAGTACCCAATGGAGTAGACGACTACAACAAACTTCTCGATATAAGGAGAGAGAAAATTTTTTTTAAGGATAAGCTCACTTACATTTATGGATATCATAACTATACGACTTTCTCAGGTGGCTTTTGCTGTATAAACAATACCTCCCCTGAAAGAGTAATAAGGTTTCAGCACCATAAATCGCTACATGCAGACGATTTGCTCTGGCAAGTTGAGCTAATCAAAAAAGGCTATAAGCTTGCTTATTATCCAGAACTTGTAGGTATTCACCACCACCTTAGAGACCATAAGCATGGATTTATGAAAACGGTAAGCGAAGCAAAAGGTAATGTATGGTTTACTATGGCATTGCTGTCGCAAAAAGGCTTTCCTCCAGTGCTAGAACAGGTTATATGTGTACCCATACTCTTTGTGGCGGGGATTTTGATTCTATTTAAATCCATACTTCTCGGAGTCCTCTTCATACTGTTTGGCGTCCTCCCGTATCTATGGATAGGAATAAGTACTGCAGACTGAACTTGAGAGAGAAATTTGTCTTTAATGCCTATTTCCTCTTCAAGAAAGCTCTGCAGTGCTTGTATTATCTTCTGGCGTTATTCGCAGGCGGCTATAGCTTGAGGACAAAGATTAAACTTCTACTATTCTCCTTGTACTCAGTATTTACGCACAGTACATCTGGATACGCCGCACATTAAACTTTTGAAGATCGTGTCGCAGCATTCCCACTGCCTTCAGGCGTGGGTTAAGTGGCCCCAACCCTGTCTGATATGCATAAGGAGTCTCAAAACTAGTCGATACCCCATTACCGCTCGGCGGTATTCTTGAGTGAGTGTCATGAGTGATGGAAACACCTCAACAAGGAGAGGATGAAAACGACCGTGTGAGTCGTTTCATGGTCTCTCCTCCCTCCCTCTGTTCAGCGTGAAAAAAGCGTGTGCTGGTTCTTCCCTATCAGGCCGGCTTTTGTCTGCTCTGCGCCTTGTGCAAGGGGGGCCGTCTCAGTGTTTCATCAACACAGCACTCTTCAGGGAAGTGGGCAGCCTTTCTCTCTCTTCTTTTCCGCCAATGAGCGCCTGGTCATCGACAGGGATGGTGTTGCATACCCCTCACGGACAGGGAGTCCAGATCGTTGTGATGGTTCTCAGCATCAAGGAACGCCTCGGAGGTTGGACGGTAGCCAGGGGGAAGCGCGTTAGCTGTGGGAGTGTGAGATGAAGTGGTGAAGCCTGTGGTTGCAGGCTGTTGGGAGTACGCCACGGGAGAACGGGGCGGGA
>CAWFFV010000049.1:0-5882 GCA_963814985.1 uncultured Chloroflexia bacterium
TGGCGACCGAGGTCGTCTTTCTCGGCATGGTCTTTCTCTTAGGCTGGCTGCGCTCTTACGGTCCGGATATCCGCTCGTATGAGATGTTTATGGATGAAGGCTTTATTGCGGCCATTATGCGTAGTCAGCATTTCCCGCCTAATGATATGTGGTTTGCAGGTTATCCCATCAACTACTATTACTATGCTCACTTCACTATTGCATTACTGGCGAAACTGCTAGGGCAAACTCCCTCTATTGCCTTTAACTGTGGTATCTGCATCTTCTTTGGACTAACCGCTGTGAATCTATTTGGTGTAACCTGCAACATTGTCTCCTGGGCGCGTTACCTTCGTACACGTGTAAACACGGGGCTGGATGAAGTAGAGCGACCTGATACGATACATCCGCCGCTCTTGCATGGAATCCCTTACGGATTGCTCACTATACTGATGGGGCTTATACTGGGCAATCTTGCCGCGACGCAACAGTGGTGGAAAACTCATGGTGATATGGTACCTTTTGACTGGTTTGCTCCCTCGCGTGTGATCGATAAAACCATTAACGAATTCCCTGCCTTTAGTTTCTTACTATCCTGCTTCCATGCGCATGTTCTGGCTCTGGCCTTTACTATTCTGGGCATAGGTCTTGCCTTCAACCTGTTCCTGGAAGCAGACGGTAAAGGCCTCTTTGTCTTTGGTCGTGGCTGGCGGTTGCCATTTACTCTCATAATGACAGCTCTTGTAATCGGTGGCCTCTTTACTATGAATGGTTGGGACTTTCCGACCTATATTGGATTAACTATTCTCTGCATTGGAGTACAGCAATGGCTTGCATATAATGCACGTTTCGGTCTGGCTGTGCTGCTTGACATATTCATTGCAGGAGCATCTCTGCTTGCTCTTTCATTGCTTCTCTATTTTCCTTTCTATCTTAGCTTTATTTCACCATCGCAAGGGATTGGTATTGTTGCTGCCACTGATCGTTCTCAACTGAGTGATGAGCTATTGATTTACGGACTCTTTGCCTTTGTCTTTCTCTCACTCTTGCTGGCGAGTGCCTGGAAGCGCCCACTTTTTGCTCTCCGAGACACACATAAAGATCTGCTGAGTCGTCGTTCAGCCAGTATTATTTTGTTAGTGGCTCTTGGAGGCGTTCTGCTGCTAGTGTTGTTGCAGAACAGTACAACGTTTGTCGTTGCAACCTGCATCGTTGTATTGGGCATAATATTGATATTTTACAACATCGGTGATCGTTCCCATGCTTTTACGCTCTTACTGGGTGCCATTGCTTTTGGTCTTGTGGCAATATGTGAAATATTTTTTCTCAAAGATGTCTTTGCAGGCAATTATCCACGTATGAATACCGTCTTTAAGTTTTATTTTCAGGCATGGGCACTCCTCTCCATTACCTCTGGAGCAGGACTCTTCTTCATCCTGGGAAGTTTTCGTCCTGAAAAGGCAGTCTCTCTCGTTGAGCGCCAGATACGACGCGGTGGAAAGGCGCTATGGTGCGCAGGTTTGCTTCTGTTGATATTGGCAGGCATGGTATATCCGCTTGCAGCACCTTATGCACGTTATGTACAACTTGGTCCAAATGGAGGCTATGTGCTACAACGCACAAACAGCCTGGATGGGTTATCCTATCTGCAATCTGATCCCAGCAGTCCTGGTGACTATGCGGCGATTTGCTGGCTGAATGTCAATGTGCAGGGCGATCCTGTGATAGTAGAGGCGGTTGGACCAGATTATAGCGTGTATGGGCGTATTTCAGCGTTTACAGGTTTGCCGACTCTGATGGGATGGGTTGGCCATGAATACCAGTGGCGTGTAAACTGGCTGAATAATAGTAGTAATGCTATTAACTTCAATCAGCGCCAGGCAGACGTTGATACAATCTACACTAATACAAATCCAGAGCTTGTTTTATTTAGTATGGCTCGTTACCAGGCCCAATATCTCTATGTTGGGCCTTTAGAATACCAGAAATATCCGATGGCGAATTTGCGTCGTTTCAGTGCATTTATGCAAGTTGTCTACAATGCTAACGGTGTAACCATCTACAAAGTGCGATAGGATGTATTGTAATAGCATAAGGAAGTCTAAGCTGGGAGGAAAGATCCTTTGAAGAGTTATGAAGCTGAACCGCATGATCTTGTAACGACAACGCCTCCTGATGGGGAGAATGGAGAACTGGAGCCGGATACGAAGAGTGTCGAAGAGACGGAGGATGTCGATGCGTCAGAGTTTGTGGCGTCTGAGGGAGAAAAGGTTAAAATACCTCAACGCTACAGGTTCGTTGCTCCCACACGTGAACAACTAATCGCCTGGGCACCTTTTTGGGGAATTATTCTCCTGGGAGCTATCTTGCGCTTCTGGGGTCTTGGCGATAAGCCATTGCATCATGATGAGAGTCTCCATGCGTATTTTTCGTTACAACTCATGCACGATATGGAGAATTGGGCATCATGTTTCAGCCCAACGGTGTCCTGTTATCGCTATGATCCGCTGCTGCATGGACCATTTCAGTTTCATATCATTGCACTTGTCTACAAAATCAGCCAGATATTGGGTGTTTATGATCATGGCGTGAATACTTTTACGGTACGTATCCCAGCCGCTACACTGGGAACTGTTATTGTAGGTCTACCATATTTTTTGCGAAACTATCTCGGAAAAACTGCTACGTGGTTGGCCTGTTTCTTCCTCGCAGTTTCTCCAAGCATGGTCTACTTTTCGCGCTTTGCCCGCGAAGATATCTACATGGCCTGTTTTACCTTGTTGCTGATTGTCGCTGTGGGATGTTATGTTCGTAGCCGCAAGATGCGCTGGCTGGTTATCGCTGCCCTGGCTTTTACGCTCTCCTATGCAACCAAAGAGGCAACCTTTTTGACCGTCGCGGTTTTTGGCAGCTTCTTTGTTGCCTTGATAGCGTGGGAATTGGGTCTAAAGTGGCCGCTGCGTGCGCGTGTTCGCTCGGATGCGCCTTTTGTCAAATATCTTCCACGAACGGGTGCACCTGTTGCTGTGCTACTCTACTTTGTGATCCTTGCACCGATTGCGAAAGTGCTTTTCGGTTGGATGAAGAATCTTTCCATCTATATTACTGCTTCTAAGGAAAATACGAGTATAGCGGACGTTTATGTGCAGGGCCTTAAGGAGAATACGGTTGCCATTGTGCCGTGGATTGGTATTGCACTGGGTATCTATGTGCTGAGTATTCTTGCTCGGGAGATCTTTGGCAGGATGCCGTTGCCAGGACGACGTGGTCTTGCTAAGAAAATTGATCCTGAGAAGCAACCACTGCTCGATACTATCTTCACTATGCCCTGGATACACTGGTTCTTCGCACTCCTGGCTGGTTGGGCCGTGTTCCTGATCCTGTTTACAGTGCTCTTTACCAACATTCGTGGTGGTATTGGTGATGGTATCTGGCAAGGTTTGTATTACTGGTTGCAGCAGCAACAGGTAGCTCGTGGTGGTCAGCCCTGGTATTACTATCTGTTACTCATTCCTCTCTATGAGCAGGTTGGTCTCGTTTTTGGTCTGGTTGGGGTGGTTCGTTGTCTCTTGCGTCCCACGCGTCTGCGACTCTTCCTGGTGTACTGGTTTCTGGGAAATGTTTTTATCTACTCGTGGGCAGCAGAAAAGATGCCCTGGTTGATGATTTATATAACCATGCCAATGATGCTACTGGCCGCAATTGGTCTGGAACCGGCTATAGTAACTGTCATTGATTTTGTAAAGAGCAGATTTGCTGCTCAAGGTTCGGTGCCGGTAGCAACGGATAGAGAAGCAGGTAGCATACCTGTGCAGGAACCACGATTACGGCCCAAAGTAGGAACTCTTGCGGGTATTACATCTATGATCAGTGTAGTGTTGGCTGTATTGTTGTTAGTGCTTACACTTCACAATATGTATGAAGTCACGTATGTTCACGCTGCTGATGGACCGCATGAAATGATGATTTATGTGCAGACGACGACAGATGTGAATATTGTGATGTCGAAGGTGGATGCCCTCGACCAGAAACTCTATGCTGGTAAGCACCTCTTACCGATTGGCCTGATGGATGATGCAACATGGCCATTTGCCTGGTATCTACGCGACTATACCAATATCTGTTTCAATTTCCCAAGTGGTTGTTCTACAACGGCTAAAAATATGCAAGTGATTATCACTGGTGGGGATAATCTGTACACGGCTCAATCGCAATACGGAGCGCAAGCTGGCTATGCGTTTCACCAGTATCAGCTGCGTAGCTGGTGGGATGAAGGTTACAAGCCACCTGCCTGTGTACCAGGCAAGACGAATAATTGTGATGGTCAACCAACATGGGGTGGTGTGGGTCCCTGGCTCTGGCTAAGTTATGGTGACAACCCGCCACCCAATGCCAAATTTGACCCTGGTCTGGCTGTTAAGAACGTCTGGCAATGGTGGTGGGAGCGTAAGGCAATTGGCAGCACGGATGGCGCATACGATATGGGGTTGTTTATCCGTAGTGGTCTGGGTGTGGCACCATAAGAGAGATTAGGCGATATCGCGCTCTTGGGCGTAAAGTAGTATGTCTGGAGCGCGATATGGTGTGATTACTTTCCCTGCCAAACTATCCTTGCATGTGATTCCCTGGCAATTTCGCTGGCTATATCGTCAATTTTCATATAGTCTTGCCAGATCTCTTCATGGGTCTGCTTCGAAATTTGCTGTGAAATGGCCATTTCTAGCGCTTCGTCTCGTGCGCCTTTCCATATGGTATCAGCGAAAGCTACTAATAAATCTTCTAGCTGTATGGATGGTTCCTGTTGCCAGCGACCATGTGTGCGAGCGAAACGGACATAGTTTTCTGGTATACCATTTTTAGTGAGGATATTCGGACCAATTTCTTCGTGTTGCTGTCCTGGACCTGTGAGTTCATGAGTGTAGACGGTTTTACCAATATCATGGCTAGCAGCACCAATAAGCACCGCTTGTTTATCGTATTGAAGGTTGGGCCACTGCTCCTCTAGTTTTTTTGTGATCGTGATGGCAACATCATGTACGACAGTCAGGTGTGCCATAAGCCTGGGAGGAGCGTTGAGCTTGTAAAGCAGTTCCGTAATTTCTGGTGGTAGGGCCTGGAATAGCATATGTTGTATCCTCTTGCTCTCAGATGCACTAAGAAGGTATCAGTTGTGCTTGTGTTGTGAGGGCAGTGCGCAACAGTGGACGAGCACGCTGAAAGTAAGATTTGGCCGTGTTCTCTGGAATGTGGAGGAGCTGTCCGATCTCCACAAACGTTAATTCCTTTGTGTAGCGCAAAAACACAATGTGGCGAAATTTGGGCGGCAGGTCCTGGATGGCCTGGTGAAGCGTACATTGCAGGTCAGAATGTTCAGCGATCTCCTCCGGGAGTGGGTGAGGGTCTGATAGCATTTCCAACATCGACCACTCGTTTTCGCCTTCGTCTAACTCCAGTTCAGAGAAAAGGATGGGGCGCTTCTTACGCTGTTCATCGATGCAACGGTTCCATGCCACCTGAAAAAGCCAGGCTTTGAGAGGTTCTTTCGTGTGAAGTGTTGAGAGGTTTGTACTAAGTTTGGGTATGGATAAATACAACTGAAAGAAAACATGTTGTAAGACATCCCACGATTGCTCATAGTCGCCGAGGCGGTAGTGAATAAAGTTGAATAATGGTGTATGGTAGCGATGAACCAGAGCTTCAAAGGCACTGTCATCACCTTTCAGTGCCTGTTCCAGCAAGACATTATCAGGAATTTCTTGGGGCTGTGCAGAGATGTGTTCTCGTAGGTAGTCCATGGGTCCTCTATCCTTACTTTCTTGGGTTTTCTCTTATATATATTCAGGATTATTAGCGCTAGAAGTTGTATTTTTTGGCCAGATGGAACTGGCTTCACTGATATCGTA
>CAWFFV010000050.1:0-4134 GCA_963814985.1 uncultured Chloroflexia bacterium
TCTTACCTTCCCATCTCCGACGATACCATTCACAAGTGGGCCTCCTTCACGGCCTTAATAAGCTCTTGCTTGGCCAAAGGAACGCCTGGAACATAATAATGAAGAGAGGGATCATTGATCACCAGACCGTCAGAAGCCAGTTCTAACAGAGCCTGAACCTTGGGTTTACAGGAACCGCAGCCAGTGCCGGCACGCGTAGCGTCATAGAGCATCTTCAGGCTGCGTTTGCCCGCTTTGACTGCAGCGACGATTTTTCCCTTCGAGACCCCATTACAATTACAGATCTGGGCAGTATCTGGCAGATCTGCGACGTTGATTTCTTTGCTCTCTCCCGATAAAGGAAACAACAGTTCTGCGCGGTTCTCTGGCAGGATTTCTCTTCGGTCGAAGAGTTGGAGCAGACGAGGTGTCATGGTACCATCGCCGAGCAGAATAGCCCCGGCTAAACGACCATCGCGTACAATCAATTTCTTATAGATGCCCCGCTGTGGCTCGGCGTAGGTTACCACTTCATCACTTTGCTGACATGGCTCCTTGTCACCCATGACTGCAAGTTCCACACCCATCACCTTGAGTTTGGTCGATTCCCGAGACCCTTGATAGAGTGCCTGAGACGCTTCACTTGTCAGGCGCTCTGCCAGACATTGAGACTGTTCCCAGAGTGGGGCCACCAGGCCGTAGGTGCGACCGCGATGTTGTGTACACTCGCCAATAGCATAGATATTGGCAACACTGGAGGAAAGATCATCATTCACAATAATCCCCTGCTCAACAGCCAGACCTGCCTGTTTTGCCAGAACGGAGTTAGGTCGGATGCCAGTAGAGATAATCACCATATCACAATTGAGGGCCGAGCCATCTTCGAAGACCAGTCCACTGACCTGCTCTTGTCCCAGGACAGCCACAGTTCTTTTTTCCAGATGCAGGTGGATGCCCATGCGCTCAAGTGCTGCTTTCAAGATGGTTCCAGCTGCCATGTCAAGTTGTACATTCATCAAATATTGTGCTATATGTACAACGTGCACTTCTAGTCCACGTTGAAGTAGTCCTCGTGCTGCTTCTAAACCAAGTACGCCGCCGCCGATCACGACGGCTTTGCGGGCACTCGTGGCGTATTTGATCATCTCCTCACAATCATCCATCGTTCGGAAGACAAAGACGCCTGTTTTCAACTTACTCTCGTCACCAGCAAGATTATCCAGGGCCGGGATAAAAGGAGAACTTCCCGTGGCGATGACCAGTTTGTCGTAGGGGATCGCCACATCATCAGAGGCATAGACCATCTTTGTCATATGATCGATCATATGGACACGGTTACCGGCGTAGAGCTTAATGCCATGTTCTTTATACCAGGAGAACGGATTAATAAAAATATCTTTGGGATCATGCAGACCTGCCAGCACGCTAGAGAGCAGAATACGATTATAGTTGCCATAGGGTTCATCGCCAAAAACCACTATCTCAAAACGATCCTGGCCACCACATGTGAGCACTTCTTCGACGAGACGTGCTCCCGCCATGCCATTGCCAATGACCACGAGACGTTGTTTATGCATCATCGTGTCTCCTCTGTTGCTTGTTCTACTCGCTCGATACGTGCTGCGCAGACTTTAAATTCCGGCATCCGACTGATCGGGTCTAGAGCCGGATTGGTTAAACGGTTCACCGATTGCTTGCCACCCCAGTGAAAGGGCACAAAAATTGTATCTTCACAAATGCCAGGTGTTACTTTCACGGTAAAGAGGGCCGAACCACGCCGTGTTATTAGCTTTACTTTCTCGCCGTTTACCAACTTGTAGCGCCTCATCGTAGCGGGATGTATTTCTACTAATGGTTCTGGCGTCATACGATGGAGCTGTGCAACTCGTTGGGTTTGTGTCCCGGATTGGTACTGAGCGAGGATACGGCCCGTTGTCAGGTAGAGGGGATAGTCATTATTGGGTTCCTCAGCTGGTGGCAGGTGGCGTATGGCATGAAATCGCGCCCGTCCCGTGGGTGTCGGAAAACTCTCCTGAAACAGACGAAGTGTGCCTGGGTGATCCTCTGCAGGGCACGGCCAGAATATGCCATGATTGGCTTCGATTTTTTCGTAGGTGATGCCTGAGTAATCGGCAATCCCATTGCGACTGGCCTGCCGCAGTTCATCGAAAATCTGGCGAGGCTGGCTGAAGGCAAAGAATCGACCCTTGCCCAGGTGTTGTGCCAGAGTACAGAGCACATCAATGTCTGTGCGTACTCCAGACGGAGGATCAAAGGCACGCTTGCGCCGAATGACGCGACCTTCCAGGTTTGTCATCGTCCCTTCTTCTTCTGCCCACTGAGCTATCGGGAGCACGACATCGGCCAGTTGTGCTGTTTCTGAAAGGAAGAAATCCGCCACAACCAGCATGTCCAGTGACTTGAGACGTTCTTGCACATGCAGTGCGTGAGGTGCAGATACAACGATATTGGAACCCATGACGAGAAGCGCACGTACACCATCTTCCTGTCCGAGGCTATCAAGCATCTCATAGGCTGACTTACCGGCGGTCGGCAGGTCGTCTTCTCGAATACCCCAGACTTCGGCTACATGGCGTCGAGCGGCAGGATCGGTGATTTTACGATAACCAGGAAGTTGATCAGCTTTCAGACCATGTTCACGACCGCCTTGTCCATTGCCCTGACCGGTGAGGCTACCATATCCACTAAATGTGCGGCCAGCCAATCCCAATGCCAGGGCAATATTAATATATGCCAGAGTATTGTTCACGCCCTGTTGTTGTTGCTCTGCCCCACGAGCGGTGAGAACCATTGCAGATTTTGCTGTTCCCAGCAGATGAGCTGCCTGTATGAGTTTTGCCTCCGTGACTCCAGTCAGACGCTCTACCCGCTCCGGCCAGTAAGTAGCAACCTGCGCTTTCACCCGCTCAAACTCTTCGGTGCGCTCATGAATGTAGTTCAGATTAATGAGACCATCGCGGATGAGGATATGTAGCAAGCCATTTGCCAGGGCAGCATCGGAACCTGGGATCAAACGGAGGTGAAGTGTGGCCGTTTGTGCTGTTACTGAGGTACGTGGATCGACAAAAATCAGTTGTCCACCATTACTACGCTGAGCCTCGAAATACTGCATAATTGGTGGCATAGTTTCCGCAATGTTGCTTCCTACCAGCATGATGACTTCGGCATGGGGGATATCTTCTAATGGAAAGGGTAACCCTCGATCGATACCGAATGCCTTCATCGATGCGGCAGCGGCGGATGACATGCAGAAGCGACCGTTATAATCAACCTGAGATGTACCCAAAGCGACACGTGCAAACTTACCAGAAGATATGCCTTCTCATTGGTAAGTGAGCCACTACCGAAAACGCCAACGGCATCCTGTCCATGCTGTCTCTGGGTGTCGCGAAAAAATTGTGCAATGTGCACAAATGCTTCATCCCATGTAACAGGTACAAGCGCTCCATGAGCATCACGAGCGAGGGGAGTCAGAAGACGATCAGAATGGGTGAGGGTGGCAGCCGCATTCCATCCTTTGATACAAAGTCCTCCCTTATTGACTGGAAAGGCTTCGTTTCCAGAAACGGTAGCCTGTTCGTGGGAACCTGTCAAATACATTCCGCACTGGAAAGCGCAGTATGGACAATGTGTAGCAATGGGTGTGTGTTGCCAGGCACAAGTTGATTGTAGCGCAGCAATGTTCTGCACATGCATCTCCCTGTATGATCGTTTGCACGTTCATGTCTCTCCCTAAACGTCTTCGTCATCCAGGGGTTAGCATAGCACATGCAGCGTGTCAATGAACAGACCGAACAGCCAATGTATGGGACTTCGAATTCTTACGGCACCGCGACCCATACCGGTCGATACATTTCATCCGTTTTTGTACATTTTTCACAAAGATCTTATATCTATATAGCTTAGCACCCAAAAATTGGCAAGAGTATATGTGAAACATACGAAATAGCAACTGAGGTAATGGACATATTACACAAATTACGCTCGTCTCTCTTTCCCAATTCTGGCTGTTACTTCTACTACCGAAGAGATGAGCTAAGACAAAAGACGCGATCCAGGCGTTGACATAATAGCTTAACTTTCTCTCCGTCTAGAAAGTGCCAGCACAAGAAAACAATACATAAAGCTCTTATC
>CAWFFV010000051.1:0-105774 GCA_963814985.1 uncultured Chloroflexia bacterium
CCTAAAAATATTTGTTTTGTGCCCTATTGGCTCCCTGCATCGTCTAGTATAATGAGAGAGTGAATAGTTCACTCAACTCATCTTACTTCTATACATTTTACTACAATACTGAAAGGAAGTTTCACTACTATGCTACAAACTATGTGCAAAGGGAAAATTCACCGCGCTACCGTCACCCAGGCTGACTTAAACTACATTGGGAGTATCACGATCGACCAGGATCTGCCGGAAGCCTCCGACATCTACCCATATGAGCTGGTCCATGTTGTGAATGTGACGAATGGCTCACGACTGGAAACCTATGCTATTGCTGGTGCTCGTGGGTCCGGTGTGATCTGCCTGAATGGTGCTGGCTTGTTTAAACTCCGTAGGCGATATTGTCATCATCATCAGCTATGCTCAGTACAACGAAGAAGAAATCCGCTCACTGGTACCACAAGTCGTCTTCGTCGATGCAAACAACCGCCTTACTGAGAAGAAAGAAGTTCCACTGAAGTGAAATGCTGCCAGCGCCATCCATGCAGATACATCCAGAAGTCGAAGTTGCTTACAGCTAGCTTCGAGTAGTTCACTTGATTCGACCATACGGTTGAATGAATTGCCCCTTGCGACTTCCCTACCAAACGTTTGTAAGTTTCTCCTCTCCAATTAAATCCTCATCCTATTCCCACACACCAGCACGGGTGATATAGTATTGTGATTGCTCCCTAAAAAATGATTTATAATGAGGGAAAGACGTGGCCAATGTGCACTCGGTACTGATGGAGAATGATGAATCCCCCTATCTTGCTCGCTCTAAAAGTCGCAGCATCAGCCTTCATTGGCTTACTGATCGGCCTGGAACGTGAATGGGCACACAAAGAGGCTGGCATGTGAAGTTTTGCCATCGCTGGGCTCCTGGGAACGCTAGCATGGCTGGTCATGCCTGCCTTGGCTTTGGTACAAATGGCTGTTGTACTGCTGGTGATCGTCCTCGTCAACGTGTATGCCCTCTGGAAAGAGCAATCTTTGCAGATTACCACCTCTCTTGCTCTGGCAGTAACGAATGTGTTGGGTATCCTCATTGCCACAGGGAACTTTTTTCTCGCCTTCACTTCTCACTCGTGATCACCGCGTTACTCACCTGGAAGACGGAATTGATTACCTTCAGCGGGAAACTCACCGTGGCGGAGATTCGCGCCACCTTACTGCTTGGCTTTCTCACGGCAGTGGTCTATCCACTGTTACCTGATCACTTCATTGATCCCTGGACGCCCTTAATCTCCGTTCCGCTGGCTCACCATCTGTACTCGTGTCTGGCTCAAGCTTCCTCAACTATGCGGGTGCGACAATTTGGCGCACGCGGGAGACGCTATAGCGCGTTCTTGGGAGGGTTGGTCAATAGTGCAGCCACAACTGTGCTGATCGGACAGGAGGCGAAAGATGATGCGAGAGTAGCCGCAGAGGCTCCCCAGAATCTTCTGCTCTCCGACCTGGCCATGATCTTGCGCAACTGGGGACTGGTGGTCCTCTTTGCCTTGCCACAAGGTCTTCCAGCCAGCCTGCTCACCGTTGTGGTCCTGGTACCGATGATGCTCGTGACCGGAGCGGTGGCCGTCGCTACCAGCCATCGCCTCAAGAAGGCGACGCAGAAGGTGCTCCAAAAACCGGAGTCGGATGCTCCCGACAAACCGCGACTGCGGTTTCCCCTGGAATTACGTTCCGTCCTGGGCTTTGCGCGCCATTTCTCACGCTAACCGTCGTCAGTGAACTGACTCAGCGTTTGTTTGGAACCATTGGTTTCTTAGCAGTGGTGGTGGTGGGTTCCCTGGCGAAGTGCAGCCTCCTCTGCGGCGCTGGTGGGGTTAGCAATTAGCAAAAGGGCAGATAGAGGGAATGCCTGCTGCTTTTGCCACGTTCCTGGCAACGGTGGTAGGCCTGGGTGAGAACATCGTGATCTTCTGGTTGGTCACACGTAAGCCACGAGAAACCGTTCGTCTCTTGCTACTTACCGGGCCTCTCGTGCTCGTTGGTATGTTGATGGCCGTACTCACCTTCGTCTTCTGGCGATGAAAGGACTGATGTTGACATCCTCACATCCTATTGAAGCGGACGAGGAACATCTTCTGAATAGCTACAGATGTGATATAGTATTGTTATGCGTATTACCTCCCTACAACCACAAACAAGCAATCCAAACCGTACCAATGTTTTTGTTGATGGTCACTTTCTGCTTGGTGTCAATACGCTGATCATTCTTCAGATGGGACTGAAAACTGAGCAAGAACTCTCATCTACCCAACTGGAACAACTACGCTGCGAAGAGGCTCTCCAACAGGCGATAGATCGCGCCCTAAACTATCTCTCATTTCGCCCACGAAGCCGTGAAGAGGTACGTCGCTACTTGCGACGCAAAGAAACTCCACTTGCATTGATTGAGAGCGTCTTATCCCACCTGGATCATCTTGACTTGATCAATGATCGCGACTTTGCCACATTCTGGATCGAATCACGTGAGCAGTTCAATCCGAGAGGAGCACAGGCTCTCAAAAATGAGTTGCGTATGAAGGGTGTAGAGCGAGAAGTCGTGGATGAGTTGATCGGCAATGAGCAGGACGAAGAGCGAGCATTACGCGCAGGCCAAAAAAAGGCACTGTCACTGGTACGCCTGCCAGACATGGATTATCCCACTTTTCGTACGCGTCTTGGCTCCTTCCTGCAGAGGCGTGGTTTCGGCTACGAGATCGTGGCACGCACCGTCAAGGCTCTATGGCGAGAAGCTGGTCAAGATGATGATGATCCTTACTCCTCAGCGCCGTAGGCGCTTCGCAAGCTGTTTTGTTGTCGCCGATGGCAGGGTTTGCGGCGCAAACCCTGCCATCGGCGACAACAAAACAAAATCGAGCCACCGCATGCGGTGAGCAGATCCTAGTAGCTATTTCAGATCGTTGTAATAGATGACTTCAAGGGAGGAAGCTGCACTGATGGTAGATTTGCAGGATTAAGAGTTACGATCCTGATCTGTTGCACACTTGTGGGTATCGTATCACCATATGTCACATGAACCACAATAGTATTGGCATCAATACCAGTCTGCTTTGCAATAAAATCGTGTGCTGCCCCCAGTTTCATCCCCTTGATCTGATTCTGAATCTCGCTGCGTTGCGCTGATGAAATTTGATATTGCACTACTCCGCCAGCAGCAATGGCGATCGTGACCGTATCATCATTATTGATACTCTGTACAACAGGTTGCCCTATTTTCGTTAACTGATTAAGCAAGAGATAATTAGATCCAAACTGCCGCTGTACCTGTTGTTGTAACAAGGTGCGAGCCAACGTTTGCGCATCTTTGTTAGCAACATACTGCATGCCTCCTTGTTCTGTCAGAGTCACAGTCACGGTATCACTGGTATCTCCCACCTGTGGCTGCACCGAAACGTTGGCATCAACAAAATCTGGTTTACTGACCGCAGTAGCATCCATAGCTTGCAACCGGGCATTCAAATCTTGCGTCAGTTGGGTTATCAGGGCTTGTTTCGCCTGTAACTCTAGTCTGGAGACATCATCAGAAGAAACCATTCTATGACAAATCAAAGGGAGGCATATTAAAGGTCTCCCAGTCGTCTGTCCAGTTTCTGGCAGCGTCTTACTACTACTCAGGACATTCATAGGAAGAGAGGCCGAACCAGTATCAACAACCGTAATTCCTGGCTTTGCGGTCATCGTAAGGACGCTGCTAATCGGGCGTACCTGAGGACTGATGGCAATATTGGCTGAAACCACTGATTGAAAGGCAAAGAGAGCCACACCAACAATGATCAGCAGAACAATAATGATCGATAAGGAAATGATACTGATAAGAGAGTTCCGACGTTTTGTCTGGCGAAAGCGAGGTGAAGTTTTCACAATCACAGTACTATTGGAACCCTGCCCATATTTTCCTGTACCCCTATTGGATTTAAGGAAGGCTGTAGGAGCACTATAATCCCCACTCTGAAAGGAAAATCCAGGTCTGGATGGAGTATCGGCACTTGACAACGACCTGTGCTCTTGCAGAGGAGGATTTCCAACTGGCGGAGGAGTCGTTAGATGTCTGGGAGGAGCAGGCATACCCTCCGGTCGAAGAGCCGATGAGGGCGCAGGCATAATAGCAGGACCTTGTGCCTGAAGAGAACGATAAGCATCCTCGAAAGCTTTTAAGAGTTCGTCTGCCGTAGCAAAACGGTCTTGCGGCCTCGGAGCAATACAGTAGCGCACAACAGCGTCTAGTGGTGCAGGAAGCGGGAGCAATTTCCCCGTAACAGGAAGCTGGCCGGTCAACATCTGATACAGCATAATACCCAGCGAATAGATGTCATTGCTGGCTGCCGCAATCCCATCGAGACGCTCAGGAGCCAGGTATGCAACAGTTCCTACCTCACCGCCCGCCATAGTAAGAGGGGCACTGGCAGTCATTCCCTGGATGGTAGCAATACCAAAATCAATGAGGCGAACATAGACTTGATCGCTATCCTGTCCGCGATCCAGCAAAACATTGTTAGGTTTGAGATCACGATGAATCACACCACGCTTGTGAATATAGGCAATAGCCTGTACCAATGCGGAAAAGAGTTGATAGACCTCAGAGAAAGAAAGAGGACCACTCTGGAGACGGCGTGCCAGCGTTCCATTCTCAATATAGGGAGTAACCAGAAAGAGGCGCCCCTGCTCCTCGCCAAACTCAACCAGAGGCAGGATATGCTCGTGTTTGAGATGAGCACTGACCTCAGCCTCTCGGAGAAAACGCTTGCGTGCCGTCACATCATGCACCAGATCGGAACGTATAATCTTCAGAGCTACCTCACGTCCAAAAGCGGTTCGCTGGCGTGCCAGGTAGACTTCACCCATGCCACCCACATCAATACGGCGGATTAGATCATAGTTACCAAAAGATGGTTGGCTCTGGCTGTTCTTGATGGGACCTGGCCCTTCTTTGATAGGATCTTGCTGTTCTTTCATATGTTTGCTTTAGAAGTTGTTAGGATGCCATACCAGGTTACACTGAAAAGGGTTGACACATTTAGCAGTATAGCATCTACACAGAAAGATGGAAAGAGTTTAGGACTTCCTTAAAATTCTCTTGCGTAGCTGCCTTTAATGGTGTATTATATAGCTGCTTCGCACTCTCACGTTTAGAGTGCTAACTATGGAGACAAAGTTTATTTTGTCTTCTTAAAATACATACACAACAAACAGGGAGACATGGAAGATGTCAACAGTGAGTGTCAAGCTTCGACCGTTGGGTGACCGTGTGGTAGTCAAAGCCCTGGCTCGTGAAGCCGTCACAAAGAGCGGGATTGTGCTACCAGATACAGCCAAGGAAAAGCCTCAGGAAGGTGAAGTGCTGGCTGTAGGTTCCGGCAAGGTCCTGGATAATGGTAAGCGCCCCGCTTTAGAGGTAAAGATTGGACAGAAAGTGCTATTTGCTAAATATGCTGGCACCGAAGTCAAAATTGATGGCGAAGAGTATTTGATTCTCCGCGAGAGCGATATTATGGGCATCGTAGAGTAGTTAGTCTGACATACTAGCATTGTAGGAGTAAGTTCCGTGGCAAAACGATTACAATTTGAAGAGAAGGCACGCTACTCCCTGAAGAAGGGGATGGACGCGGTAGCAGATGCCGTAAGGGTCACACTTGGTCCAAAGGGTCGCAATGTTGTGCTGGACAAAAAGTTTGGCGCACCCACAATTACTAACGATGGTGTCACCATTGCGCGTGAGATAGAATTGCCAGATCCTTTTGAGAATATGGGTGCCCAGTTGCTCAAAGAAGCAGCAACCAAGACCAATGATATCGCAGGAGATGGCACAACAACCGCAACAGTGCTGGCTCACGCTATCGTGACAGAGGGCCTGAAGAACCTGGCAGCGGGAGCCAATCCCATGATTTTGCGCCGTGGTCTGGAAGCCGGTGCTGATGCAGTCATCGAAGAGATCAAGTCGATGAGCAAGCTCGTCGAGACCCGCGAAGAAATCGCCCAGGTCGCCTCTATTTCTGCTGCCGACCCTGAGATTGGCGATTTGATTGCTGAAGTGATGGAGAAGGTCGGCAAAGATGGCGTGATCACGGTCGAAGAAGGTCGTGGTATTGTCATGGAGAAAGAATACACCGAGGGCATGCAGTTTGACCGTGGTTTCATCTCCCTCTATATGGCAACAAACCAGGAACACACCGAGGCCGAGTTATCAGACCCCTATATTCTTATCACTGACAAGAAGATCAGTGCCATCGCTGACATCTTACCCCTGCTAGAGCGCTTGCTTCAGAGCGGTCACAAGGATCTTGTGATCATTGCTGAAGATGTGGACGGCGAGGCATTAGCAACCCTGGTTGTCAACAAGATGCGTGGTGCCTTTAATGTGCTGGCTATCAAGGCCCCCGGTTTTGGTGATCGCCGCGAGGCCATGCTGGAAGATATTGCCATCCTGACAGGCGCGACCGTCATCAGCGAGAAGAAGGGTTTAAAGCTAGAAAACACTTCACTCCACGATCTTGGCCAGGCCCGTACAGTGACCGCCAACAAAGACACTACGACCATCGTTGAAGGTGCAGGCGAATCTCAAGATATCCGCGCTCGCGTACAGCAGATCCGTGTGATGATTAACGAAACCACCAGCGATTATGATCGTGAGAAGCTCCAGGAGCGTCTGGCAAAACTTGCCGGTGGCGTTGGCGTGATCAAGGTTGGTGCCGCTACAGAGGTAGAATTGAAAGAGAAGAAGCATCGCGTAGAAGATGCACTCTCTGCTACTCGTGCTGCCATTGAAGAGGGTATCGTCCCTGGTGGTGGTTCTGTACTCGTTGCAGCTCTCTCTGCTCTTGACAAAGTCCTCGCCGTATCTCACGGTGAAGAGGCAACAGGTGCTAATATCCTGCGCCGCGCCCTGGAAGAGCCATTGCGCCAGATCGCTTTCAATGCTGGTAGCGATGGTGCTGTGGTCGTTGCAGGTGTGCGCAACAGTCCACGAGGTTTCGGCTTCAATGCTCTGACAGGCCAATATGTGGACATGTTCAAAGCGGGCATCATTGACCCCGTGAAGGTCACTCGCTCAGCTTTACAGAACGCCGTCAGCATCGCGGGAATGGTTCTCTCGACGGATACTTTGATCACCGATTCTCCCGAAGAGCAGTCTGCTGCCCCCGCTGGTATGCCTGGTGGCATGGGCGGTATGGGTGGCATGGGCGGTATGGGCGGTATGATGTAGTTTAGGTGTCCCATTCGATGAATGAAAGATAGCACAAGGGGGGTGTTCTTCATGGCATAGTCAGGGAGAACACCCCCTTGTTAGTAGCATAAAATGTAACCATTCAGCTCCCTTTTCCTGACCCCTCACCACCTGCGGTGGCTCGCCCCATTTTATGTGAGTGGCAGGATTGGCCGCTGGCGGCCAATCCTGCCACTCACATAAAATGGGGCGAGCCACCGCAGGTGGTGAGAACAAACACCTTACAGTGAAAAATAGGGATTTATCCTAATAGGCAGTATCTATCGTCGGAAGTATACTGGGCTAACAACATCCATTGAGTAGGGTGAAAGGAGGACACTCATGCGTATACGCCCCTTTTTCTACTTGCTTCTTGCCCTGTCATGTGCGAGTATCCTGACATTTGCCGCGCTCTTACACACAGATGCGCCTGCATCATCACAGGTGCATCTGGATCAACATCCTACAACAAATCAGATAACTCTCTTAAGTTTGCGCTTAACCGATACTCAAGGGTTACCTATTGAGCAAGCTCAGGTCATTTCGCACGCGAACATGACTACAATGGACATGGGTGAGCATCTATGGAGTATGCAAGCGGCCGGACAAGGGAACTACCATGCGAGACTCCAATTCCCTATGGCTGGTCCCTGGGTGGTTACGATCCTGATACACGCAGAGGGTTTTGCTCCACTCCACCAAATATTGTCTGTCAATGTTAGTCAGGTGTGAATGGCAGGATTGGCCGCTGGCGGCCAATCCTGCCATTCACACTAAATCTCAACCTTGCGTGGAAGCCAGGTCAGCGTATCCTGTTGCTGCGAATAATGAAGCAGTGGGGCTGTGTCAGGCAAGAGAATGCCATGTGAACGCGCTATAGTATCATGAATTGTCTCAAGCTCGGCTGCTTGCAAGGGCCAGGGACCATGATGAATATCCGTACGGTAGATCTGACCGCGCTTATCAACTGTATACAAGCAATAGCGCTCGGTTAACCAGAATGGCAGGCTTCCCGGCGTGGCATAGGCAACGGGTGCGATAGGACGATACCGCGCCTGATATTCTGCCGGATGATCCTTTGCACGTGTGCGCTGACTGCTATAGTGAATGGTATCGCCATGCCGCACAATGCTCATGCTGGCGTTGAAGTAGGGCAGGGAAAAAAGCGCACGGGCAACCGCGACGAAGAGTGGATTAGCGGCATCCAGACTGAAGAAGTAGACACCTGGAATGCCCTGTACAGTGACATAGGTGCGTACATTGAGTTCTGGCGATTCTGAAAACCAGGGTAACGCAGGTGTGCCGCGTGGGCATACCTCGCGCATCTGAAATGGCACGATCCCGACCCAGGCTTCCTGTTCAAAGGTATCCAGCGTAAGGGCCGCAGGAATCAACTGGCGCAACGTCTGCGGTGCAATCGGCCAGTGAGCAAAAAGGAGTTCTCGCCAACTCTGACGCAGAACCCACTCTTCCCTGGGCAGAGGTATCTGGCGATGAGCGTGTTTTTGCAGGATAGCACCAGTCTTCATAACCATAGATCTCCAGCACTCTCAGACTCCTTCTCTGCCATATTATAGCGAGAATGCAGGCGTACATGCAACCGACCCGCCGCCTCTATAGAATTGCAATCTTTGAGTTTGTCCGCCATCGGGAGTTCACTCCTGAGAGGGTCGCAACTAATTCATTATACGCCAGATCCATTTAATAAAAGGAATCAATTGCGGGACTCGCTTTTTAAATTGCACATATTGTTCGCCAAAGGTCGAGAGTAGGAGGCGCTCTTCTAGAGTTATTTTGATCTCTAAGACGACCAGCACTGCCACAATAATCAATATCCCGACAATGCTGACACCGCTACTGGCTATGAGGAAAGAGCCAATGGCCATGCCGAGCAAACCTGTATAGATAGGATGGCGCGTAATGCGATAAGGACCATCCGTATGCAAAATATGCCCGGATTTGATCACAGGCAAAGAGGTCCACATCAAGCCCAGGACGTAGCGAGCCCAGAGCGTAAAAGCCGTTGAGGTAAGCAGGAGAAGCACACCAAGAAGATGTAGCCAGAAGCTGCCAAAAATCAAAAAGTTCCAGACGGATGGCTGAGAGGGAAAGAGTGCAATATAAAGTCGAGAGAGGAAGAGTGCTGCACAAATGAGAATAATGCCAGGTACCCAGGAGGGCAACCACCCTGACCGTCTTTGTATGGCTGGTGCTTTGAAGATATTGTAGATTGCACCTGCGCACCAGACGATGAGGAATGCTGACCAACACAGTATAAGTACCCCAAAATACATCCAGCTCCAGAAAGATGTAGGCATTGTTCTGTCCTTTCGCGGCTCTAAGATCGCCAGTATCCGCCTATACAGCGGCTCCACGTATTATTTCCTGGCCATCACAGAGCAAAGCCAGATTGTTCAGGCTAGCATGAGCAGAAGTGCTCCTACGACTACTAATATGATTACTCCTACCAGACACCCAATAGTCTGATTAGCCTGATCCTGCTGTTGTTGTTGCTGCTCTGCGGTCGCGGTTGCAGTAACCTGAGCAGTCACGGTACTCGCAACAGCTGTGGCAACAGCAGCCTGACTTGTCGTCCCGGTTGGAATCAGTGACATACTACCAGACGACGGCTCAGTAGGAGGGTGAGGTACGTACCAAATAAATACAGCAAAAGCAAGCGCGAGAATGGCTATAACTGTTGCAGTAACTGTCCAAAGAGGGTGAGATAAACATCCTGTATTATTTCTCATATTGTAAGGCTATCCTCCGAAGTTATTGCTTGAGGCTTATGATAGCATCAACAGATAAATCAGACATATTCAGAATGTTCCTGAGCTTATCATAACTTGCCACTTACCCCAACACAAGAGCCTCTGAAGCTCATCCAAATGTTCACTCACTATCAAAAGACGTTAATATGGTTATTTTTGGTCTATTACTATTTCCCTTTACTTGCTTGGTTATCTCAATTCACTAAAGCCTGCCATGAGCCTGAATGATAAACACATGCTTTGGATACTTATACTAGATACGCATTATTAAATCGAAAGTTGTAATTTTATTAGAGTATGTAAATGTTAGGAATAGACTGGGGAGATTCGTACAAATAATGTATATGAAATGTGAAGCGGTATTGTGGTTAGCAAAACTACATACTCGACTAAAGCATGGATTCTTGTAGTTCCGTTAGTTCGCGTGCAAAGGCCCTTGCCATAGCAGCTTGCCGTGGATCACCACTATTTTTGAAAGCGTCTAGCCAGATACGCCAGGTCTTTATTGCCTGCGCTAAATTTCCTTGATTTGCCGTGAACTGAGAGGCCATATTTGCCAGTTCGCTACATGTAACGCGACGTTGTGATGTAGCTGGCTCTTCCTCCTGTTTAGAAGAATGAGAAAGAGTTCGCCATCCCACTACAAGATCTGCAAGCGTAACTTCATTTGGTATAAAAATACTCAACTGTTGAAGCGTCCTTGCTGTCGCCATTGCACGAGGCTGCGGTTGCATTTGCAATTTGACGGCTTCCATAAGTTGATCAAGACTTGCCATCAACACCCTTCTCTCCACTACCGGATCAGATAAGCGATGGGCATTCCATTGTCCCATTACCTTAACAATACCATCGACCACATTTTTAAATCCTTCATCTCGATCAGTCCACTTTGAGATAGGTTTAGCACGATCTGGTAGGACTTGAAGCTTATCAAGCGGTGGTTCTTTCCAGTGAACAGGGCGAAGGATAATCGGAATAACACGTGCCTCTTTACACTCATGCCGTTCGATGGCCCGCTGCATTTCTATTCTATAACAATATTTAGAAGCTAAAAACGAAGAACTTATTAAGAGTAGGATAATCTGAGCTTCGTCGAGATGTTTATCAATCTCTTGTTCCCATTCAGCGCCAGGACTAATATTACCATAATCCCATAGAGCAATGCGGCCATTGTGTACTAACGAACTTAAATGATTTTCTGAGTTGATCTAGCATGAGCTTATCTCGATGAGCATAACATAAGAGGATTGTTACTGTCACAAAACTACCTTTTTCTCTTCTAACTGGTAAATTCTCTAATATTAGAGAATTGTCCAATTAATATTACAAATTATCATATTTCAATATATGAATTAATTACGAGGTTCTGATGATATGCCCAACTTGAAAATGACCTCTGTTCGAAATTATATCTGATCCATAGTCGGGCCGCAAGAGCTTGAAAAGCGCGTTTAATGTAGGTTCTGTCACCCATGACGGAAGTTGCGACGCAATTTCCGTCATGGGTGACAGAACCTACATTAAACGGCTGCGAAGTGCTGTAGGCGCTGAGGAGTCAGGTTCGAGAAAGTAAATCCCTGGCCTCCCCTGGCGTACTAAGTTTTTGCTCCCCTGTATACTAGAAAAAGGTAACGTTGCTCAAGAAGCGGTGAAAAGATGTTATCTCTACCTGATGCGATGAATAGTGCGTTTGCCTGGTAAATAGCATTGCTTGCTAATAAATCCGGCCAGCTCGCGAGTCGACGGAGATGAGGAAAGGAGCGTTGTGCCATGATTACGAGTGCGTCTCGATTGCGTATTTTTGCCCCGGATGCTTTAGAGAAGGCGGCCCTGGGGGCTGTGCGGGAAAGGGAAAGAGGAGGAGAAATTCCACGTCCTGGCTTTGACTTTCTCACGCGTTCACGTGGAATCACTGAACACTTTCATATCTTCTATAATCCAATTTTAGGTGATGCAGGATCGTATCACGCAGAAGCAGTTTTGGCAGTATGTGAGAGAGATTACAACATCATTCAGGGAATATTTGGTGGGATCATTCCTGCACGCGTGCCCTTCAACGTGATCATCTCTCCAGGCATCGGAGGAGCGTATCATCATGGGTGTGAAGGTACCGATCTCTACTGCACGGATAGTCCGAATACGGATTTTATTAACATGCTGGTGGTCGCTGAAGAAGTTGAGGTGTTTTCTGCTGCTCAGGGGCTAGGATGGGATTGCGCAACGACGAATGGTGAGGCGCTTTCACGCGTTCTGGCGGAGGTGCTCTATCCCAGTGCCGCTGTTCCCATTGCTGCAAAGTGGCTCAATACAGAGCGCCCAGATTATATTACTATGAATGAGCAGAGTCCGCTATCGGATGGCGATCCGGCAGATAGGGATGACGTTTCCAATGCCTGTGGCGTGCTCTTTCTGAATTGGCTGCATTACCTGGGCTATGGTTGGGATAGCATTGTTCAAGCAGGAGCATCGAGCCTTGGACAAACCTATACGAAACTAACGCTGGGTCGAACAGATGCATTCAAACAATTTTCATCGTTTATACAAGCGCTTTTTCCTAAAGGTATACCAGTGCCCTCTTCACTACCAAATAACCCATTTCCTCGTCCTGAGCCGGGGGACATTGATGTGTTGTGTCGTGGTTTGCTTTTGTCAATGCTACTAGGGGCCAGATTCTAGGCTCATCTTGTGTGATTTTCCCGTAGGAGAGGCCAGATCTTCAATTTTCACAGGTTCCACTTTGATGTTAATCCCCCAGAAGGGGTTGATAAAATTAGTAGTGTTGCTTATAATATATTAAGTAACACTACTAATTAGGGGGATAAAATTAATGTGGACGAACAAAGCCCAACGAACAATCGCGGCACCTGCCGAGCAGATCTTTACTCTCTGGTGCAATTTCGCCGAACGATCATCATGGGATGATCATGACCAATGGGCTCATCTCCAGGGACCGCTTGCGGTCGGCACAACAATACATCTCAAGACTCAAGGCGCACCTCCTGCTAAGGTATGCATTACAGAGTTCGAGCCTGGACATCGTATCGTTACAGAAGGGGTTGTCCCTTTGGCAAAATGCGCTTTGTGTTTGAGCTTCAAGTGGAGGCTTCATCGCTCGTGCAGGCAAGCTATAGTCAAGAAATCGAGGGTCCTCTAGCTCCACTCTGGGCTCGCATTTTTGGACCTGGCATGGCAACAGATGCGCCGATCACGCTTGATCGGCTCGCGCACCGTGTGGGTCTCTCCCATGAATCCCTCTGATCGGCCACAGAGTACGGGGTATTTACTCTGGCATGCGAGTCGCCGGTGGCGGCGTGAACTGGCTGCGGCACTGACTCCACTGGGACTCACCTATGCCGAGTGGGCATTGTTAGCTTCCTTGCGTTTTCTTGCACCACCGAGTGCCACTCAGAAACCAGGCTATGGACCAACGCAAAAGGAAGTCGCTGACCATGCCGGGCTGGATCCGATGGTGACGTCGGAAGCACTGCGCGCGCTTGAGCGTCGTAATCTGGTGCAGCGTGTTCCCAACTCTCGTGACCAGCGTGCACGTGCGCTGGCCATCACCGAAGAGGGATCCAGGCTAGCGCTTGCAGGCGTAAAAATCGTTCACGAGGTTGATCAACGGGTCTTTGCCCACATTTCTGATCTCAGTGAATTTGCACATGCATTAACCAGTGTGATAGAGGAAGAAGAGTGATCTCAAGTTGTTGTGTTGCCTGTGGAGGAGATGGCGACGCCATCTCCTCCACAGGCAACACAACAACTTGAGATCGCTTAAAGAGCTGTTCGCTAGCCGGCTAGATTTTCAATTTCCACGGGTTCCACAGAGTCGGCTGGCTCGAAACCAAAGATTTTCGAGTAGAAGTACAATTCACCCTCAAGAGCACGCTTGATATTCTCCGCGCGCCGCAAGCCGTGTTGCTCTCCCTCGAAGGGAATATATGCGACGGGCACTTTTTTTGCTCGTAGAGCTTCAACCATTTTCTCAGCCTGATTGGGTAGCACGATTTTATCTTCCAGGCCCTGGAAAAAGATTACAGGGCAAGAGAGACGGTCAGTAAAGTAGATGGGCGAACGTTGTATGTAGAGGTCACGCATCTCCGGGTAGGGACCAACAAGATAATTATCATAGCGTGACTCTGAACTTGTGTGTGTCCTGCGCCAACCCTTCGATATCGCTGACGCCAAAATAGCTGGCACCAGCATGAAAAACATTGCGGAAGGCAAGCGCACTCAGAGTAGTATAGCCACCTGCGCTGCCTCCGCGAATTGCCAGTCGCTTCCCATCTACCAATCCGCGCTCCACCAGATAGCGAGCGCAGTTGACACAATCATCAACATCGACAACCCCCCACTGACCTTTCAGCCGGTCACGATACTCACGACCATAACCAGTACTCCCACCATAGTTTACATCGAGAAAAGCAAAACCCCGACTGGTCCAAAATTGGATGCTTAGATTGAATGAACTGGTGGTAGCAGATGTTGGTCCTCCATGACTTTCGACCATCAAGGGGGGAAGTTCTGTAGAAGGCCCATTGTAATCAGAATTGCGTGGCGGATAGAAGAAGGCATAGGCGGTACGTCCCTGCTCAGTTGGAAATTCAATGAGTTGGGGTACTGAGAGATAGGCCGCATCTACCTTCACATTACTGGAGCGACGCAATACTTCGCTCTTGTTGGTCGCAAGATCAAGCTGTACAAGTGAGCCAGCAAGGGTAGGCGAGGCTGCATAAAATACGACACGTTCCGCTGAAGCTCGTATATAGGTAAAGTTTGCATAAGGGGTTTCGATAGGAGTCAGTTCACTGGTGGTTGTATCCAGGCTAGCAATACTGCCAGCGCCTCGCCCGGTATATGAGCAGATAATACATTGCGGTGACACGAATGCGTAGGTAGACAAACCAAAGACCCATTGTGGGAGACCAAACTCAGCTGATTTCTCGCAGAGCGGCTCAATCAGTCCATTGTGCCTGCGATAGATATTCCACCAACCAGTACGGTCAGAAATAAAGTGTAGCACACCATCTGGCGACCACTCCGGCTGGAAAATGGACTCCGTGCGGTTACCAGCTACACATTGAGCACCGCTCACCGAACCATCGGCAGCAAGTTCCCCAACCCACAACTCTGTTCCGTCCCATGGCATATTCGGGTGGTTCCAGGTTAGCCACGCCAGACGTGAGCCATCAGGACTCAGGCGCGGTGAAGAGTAGAAATCATTACCGGAGACCAATACCCGCATACCCTCATGGCTATTAGCATCAAGAGGGAGACTGACCAGCATATTTACTGCTTCGCGTTCAGCCTGAGTATGATCTTCACAGACACAGATGAGACGCTCCCGCTGACGGTCAACCACTGCATCGGCATAACGTAGTTCTGCTACAGGTGTCATTGGTTCAGGAGTAGAATCTGGAGTCACGCGGTAGAGACGTTGGTCAGCAAAGTTGGAGAAATAGACAGTACCCTCGCTGACAGTATAGTCACCACCACCATACTCTGTGAACAACCGTACGGGCATTAAAAGGAAGAGGTGTTATATCTGTCAGAGTCCCATCTGCGCTGCGTCGTACAATGACGTTGCGTCCATCTTCTGACGGGCGTCTCTCGATCCAATAGATATCCTGTCCATCAAGTCTGGGAGACCCAATGACGATAAGATTCGGAGACGATGAGATCTGCGGTGATAGGTGATTTCCACGCGCCGTAAGGTGCGATATGTGAGTGAGTCATAGGTTTTCTTCTCCAGACATTTTATGTTAGCATATCATATGCTAACGCAAAAATGCTCTTCTACCTATATTATAGAGTGATCGTCAAATTTTTGGGGAGAGGTATAAACCGTAGGAGCGCCGTTGACAATTCTTTTCGGGAATATTCCAGGATTTTTCTAATTTTCGTATGATATACTTACTCATATGTAGCATCTGAGAAACGAGGATATTGTATGGACTGTCTTACCTGTCTGAGTATGAGCAATGAGCGACGTATCTCTCCTGGACCTTTCATCTATGAGGGTACTCATTGGGTCGTAGATCATGCCTACCCCACTACACATCTTGGTTGGCTCGTCATCTTACCCAAACGTCACATTGAGGCTCTACATGAACTCACGAAAGAGGAATTCCAGGAATTAGCAGAAATCGAGTACAAACTCGTTCAAGTGATGCACACTGACCCCTCAGTTCAGAAAGAATACATGATGTGCTTTGCCGAGGGCGAAGGGTTTCACCACGTCCATATCCATGTTGTCCCGAAGCCTGTCGATTTGCCTGTACAGTTCAAAGGCCCGCGTGTTTTTGCTCTCCTGGCGGTGGATGAAGAGCACGCTATTGCGGCTCAAGAACTAACAGCGTTTTGTGAAGAGTTTACTCGCAAGCTGGCTGCGATTATGTAGTGCTTCTGCTCCTACATTTTGTACACAGGCGCTACTTTTCAGCTTCATAGCATACGGGGTCACTCCTATGATAAAATGTCAGGCCAGCATGCCTACACATAAGGAGAGACATACCCATGGTAGCTAAAAGATATGACCCGATGACTGTAGAGGGCTTCCTGGCCCTGGACCGCGAGAGACTTGACCAGAAATATGAATTTAGAAATGGTCATATGGTAGCCATGGCAGGAGGCACTACTAACCATACCCTTCTTGTAGGGAACATGTACGGACTCTTATACACACATTTAAGAAAACATCCATGCAGTGCCCTTGTGGAAGGTACTCTCAAAATAGAAGACGAATGCTATCTCCCTGACGTTATGGTGACGTGTAACGAGCAAGATTTAACTGAAAACAAAACATACATAGAACATCCTGAGCTGGTGATAGAAGTTTTGTCCCCTACCACTGAGAAAGATGATAGAATGGACAAAGTTTGGGTCTATACACAGTGTCTATCTATTCAAGAGTATATTCTTGTGAATTGGGATATTATGATCGTTCAGAAGATGACAAGGAAGGGTACAGGAGAATTAGACTGGTTTCAATGGGTAGAGAGATGGTACCATGAGGGTGAAAGTGTAGAATTAGAAACTCTCGGTCTAACCATTCCAGTCAATGATATTTATGAAAAAATTACGTTACCCCCTCTCGATCCCTCTAGACGGTTAATGAAAAGAAAGCGATAAGATACCCCTGCCTGGCCTCAATCGTAATGCTTCGCCTGTGCCCAGATCACCGCGAATGGTTCCTTCGGCTGCCGCAAGATCAGGATAGGAGCATGATTCTCATAAGTCCACACACTCAGCGCAGGACGTCCTGGCGGCCAGCGTCACCGATCTGAACCCTCGTGCAGCGTCCTGGGGAGCAATATTGATCGTGATGAGGACCTGACCGGTACACCCTTGCGGTCCCCAGATATAGAAGGCGTTGTGTCCGCTGATCGGCGGGGGCAGATGATAGCGCCCACCAAATTGCACGAGCGCACTAGCCTCGCCATAATTTTCGGTAAAGATGCAGGCCACCCGCTGCTCATCCGGTGGCAGGCTGTGATATACCTGAGCAATCAACGCCACCTGTTCCTCCCAGCCAAAGCGATCCGCCAGGGGTTGCGGCAAGCCATAGCTATCGCCTGCCTCCTGCGCTGCCACTCTGTGCCATACACCTGTGCATACACGGCGGGTGGCAACACTGGCATCACCGCCGGGGCCAGCAGCACGCCACTGCGAGCCAGCACCACAGGATAGACCGCGACCCATCTGCGCCAGCGCACCCGCCATTCACCGAAGAGCATCGCCCCACCGGCAAACAACGGCGGGTAGGCCGGCGCCAGAAAATAGGATTTCCCCTGAATCGCCATGAAGAGTACGAAGAGAATGAGATACGCCCACCCGAAGACCCGATAGCGCGCGCCGCGTGCGGAGAAGAAGTACCACAGTCCTGCCCCCCACAAGAGCACCGAGAGGGGATTCATGCCGAGGATCTGGTTGATCAGGAAATCGAGAGGCGACGCACCGGTACTATGATTTTGGGAATAGCCCGCCCAATACTGCACCGACGCCCAGCCATTGAAGGCATTCCAGATCAGGAATGGCAAGACGAGCGCGAAGGCGATCAGGCCCCCAAACACCGTCCAGCGGGTGAACAGCAGGCGGCGTTGTGGAGTCAGCAGCAATCCGACGACCAGGGCGAACCCCCAGAAGAGGATGGTCTCCTTCGTCAATAATCCCAGGCCAGCCACCACGCCGAACCAGAGCCAGCGGCGGGGCTGTTCATCGCGCAGCAGGACGATGAGGATGGTGGCGGCCAGCGTCCACCAGAATTCATCGAAGACATCATAGGTGTAGATGTGAGCCGACTGCCAGCAGGACGAGGGCCGTCGCCGATGCCAGGGCAGCGAGTCCCTGGACCCATCTCGTGCCGCCGAGGAGCCGGGCCATCAGTCCGGTCAGGATGATCGTCCCGGCACAGACCAGGGCCGAGATCACATGGATGGCCCATAGGGCATTGCCGGTGAGGAAGCGGGGAATCAGCGTGATCCAGGGAACCAGCGGCGGGACATCCACATAGCCAAAGGCGGGATGCTGGCTCATGGCCATTACATAGAGTTCATCCCGGAAATAGCCGTAATTGTTGCCGACCAGGACATGGACCAGGAACGAGATGCCGGCGATGATCAGCACGGCGGGAGCGAGGTCGGCGCGGCGATAAAGGTTGGTGATGCCGGCGCGCAGTGATGAAGCAGCGGGCATGGCAATCACTTTTGACGATTGAGAAACGCCTCTGAGCATGAGTCTCATGAGAAACGATCCTTTCGCGAAAAAAACATCAGGCAACGGGCCTTTCGGTAGTTTTTTGTCTATAGTGCTCTATCAATCTTTAAATTGAAACGTAGAAGAAAAAAAGTATTCTTGCAGGTACAAAAAACAACAGAGACAAAGAGACTTCTACGAGTAAGTATAGCGTGAAATTGAAGCAAGAGCAAAGGAAGCTGTTAGAAGCGGATCTCTTTTTGGAGCAATTTTTTTGGCAATCACAAAGGCATTGGAACGGGCCTAATGCCGCTCTCTGAACATCAAATGCCGTTGTAGGGGCGCGGTTTACAAGCCCGTGTTGGCACAAACGGCACAACGGTCAATTATTGCAATACAGGTACGGGCTTGTAAACCGCGCCCCTACCCTTTATTACGATTTTTCGGGTGAAGGTTTCCCTTTTGCAATTCCTTCCGGACCTCTTCCTCAGAACACCCCTTCATAGATCACAGCCAGAGGTAGCTCAAAATCATGCTGGTCCAGCTTAATAACCTGATCAACTAAAAAAAGCTCCTGCTTCCAGGCATTAGCACGACGATACACTTCGGCGTGTGGCTCATCTTGACTCACCAGTATATACACCTCAAGAGTTGGGCAACGCTGATAGCGTGCAAACTTCTCGCCACGATCATATCTCTCAGTACTTGGAGAAAGCACCTCAACCACAATCAGCGGACACTGAATTTTAAAAGGCTTGAGGCGTCTACTCTTGTCCCAGTCGGACAAATCACGGGTAAGTACAACATCCGGCACAACCGACGGGTTGCCAGGAATAGCAACATATTGATCCTGATATACTCTGACACGAGCCGCCTTTTGTTAATTGCTGTTTCAGCAACAGCGACATATTCATAGCAATTGTGCCATGTTCTGGGCTGGAACCAGTCATATCATACACCAGCCCATCGATCAACTCATAACGATAGGGATTCTCCATACCTGTCAGATACTCAAACATTTCATCTGTCATGGGAATGCCATGCAAGTATTCAGGTTCTCGATTCACTGCCATAGTCAAACTCCTGGCTTATTCTCCACCAAATAACACTCATGACAGTATACCTCACAGCCATCTAACTAACATTGGGTATCTATCAAATTCCTGCATCAGAGCTGGATGGATTGCTCTCTCGAATGGTGCTCTCTGAAGACGAAATGCCGTTGTAGGGGCGCGGTTTACAAGCCCGTGTCTGCAAAAACGGCATGACGGGGAATTATTGGTTTACAGGCACGGGCTTGTAAACCGCGCCCCTACGAGATTTCCTCCTCTACCACATCGCATCTCTAACCCTTCACCTTATTTCCCCCTAACCCTTCGGGGCAAGTGTATCTTCTACCCAGCGTGTCGGATTATTGACAATGTAATGTCGGACATTCTCCAACATCAGGGGCGAACGAACAATAGAATCATAGAAGCTTCTTTGCCAGACAAAATCAGGCACAACAGTAGCACGTATACGAAAGGTAGCGGCTCCCTTAAACAAATCAATCATTCTACCTACAGTTGATCTCGGAACATTCTCCTCTTCCGACCCTTCTTTCACCCTCGGCATAAGGAGAAGGCCATGCAGGTGATTTGGCATGACAACAAACAAATCTAATTGTAGACCAGGAAAACGTCTTGGAAGAGAGAGCCATTCAGATTGAGCGATACTGCCAGCCTGATTTAAACACATTTCCCCATCGATGATCTCACCAAACCATGGTACTCGGTTCTGCGTACAAATCGTGACAAAATAGTATCCTGCTTCGCTGTAATCAGAATTGCGTAGCCGCAGCGGTTTACGCACTGGGCGCTGAATAATATCATAAAGGTATTCCCAGTGCTGGTTGGTCATCGTATTTTCTCCTTTCCACATTTCCTCCATCCTCTTGCCTGGGTATCTCCATGCCTCCCGCATGATAACATTATCTCTTGAAAGAACGCAAGAGATTCATAAATATTGCTCCTCGATGTAAAGGCCCCCAATTCGTATACATACGCCTTATCACCGGTATACGGGAACGGGCTGTAAACCGCGCCCCTACCCTTTATTACGGCCTTCGGGTGAAGGTTTCCCTTTTGCAATTCCCGACGGACCCCACAACCCATTTAGCAGATAATGACCATGACTTTGTCTTAGCCAGGTTACGGTTTCAATTCCCGACGGACCCCACAACCCATTGTAGCCTTAAAAAAATCGAGGCAGGCCGATCCAAATGCAATTACCGTTTCAATTCCCGACGGACCCCACAACCCATTTAGCCTCCTCCCCTCACAGTATAGTATGACAAGCCGTCTCAGACAAGGGTTTGCGTGGGTCTCTTTTTTGGAAGTTTTTGGGGGGTAAACAGTTGGTTGAAAATGGCTAAAATCGCTGCAGTCCGCCTGTAGAGCCATGCGCGGGTCTCTGCTCAGAAGCTTCATCGCTGCGACCCGCGCAAATGGTTGAACTTATTTGAGCATCATCTGTGCGGCCTGTTGTGCCAGGTTGACCAGCCAGAACGGGAGCACAGTTCCCATTGCCAGCGTTCCCAGGGCTGCAAGGCCAAGGGCTAGCCAGGACATCCAGGCGTGTTTGCCAATACGATTGATCTGGACAGACCGTTCGACGACAGGTGCAGAGATTTTCGTGACCGCCACTGGTTTGACTGCAACGGCTGTACCTGCTCCCCTGCCTGTCCCCGCCTTAACCGGGACACGTCTGGTTGATGTGGACGCCGGGACGGGTGAAGCTGGGATAGAGGCAATCTCCGCCTGAGGTAACACGGTTTCCTTTTCCATAAACATCATGGCGATGATGCGCAGATAGTAGTACATACCCAGGACACTGGCAAGCACTCCAATGATCAACAATTCAGGATGCCCACCGACAAGTGCCACATAGAACATGTAGTACTTGGCTGCGAAACCAGCCATCGGAGGGAAGCCCGCCAGACCCAGGAGAAAGAAAGCCAGAAAACTTGCATGTGCCGGGTGACGATACCAGAGGCCACGCAAATAGCTGGCATCACTGCCAGAATTGTCAATCTGCTCGCATAAGGAGATGACACCAAAGGCTCCCAGGTTCAGGAAAGCGTAACAGAGCAGATAGAACAGTATACCAGAAGCTCCCAGCGAGGTGCCTACGACAACACCAATCAAGAGATAACCGGCATGCGCAATACTGGAATAGGCCAGTAGACGCTTGACGTTTGTCTGTACAAGAGCCAGGATATTACCACCAACGATAGTCAGAACAGTAATAGCCCAGATGACAGGCATCCACTCTGCCCTCAAAGGATAGAGCACAAAACCAAAGACACGCACAAAGGCGACAATCGCAGCAGCCTTGGTACCTACCGACATAAAAGCCGTCACAGGAGCCGGAGCGCCTTGATAGACATCGGGTGTCCACGCCTGGAAAGGGATTGCCGAAACTTTAAAGGCAAAACCAACTGTCAGCAGACCCATAGCAATCAGCAACAGCGTCGGACTATGCGATCCCTTAGATGCCAGGTTGCTCACGAAATGTGCCACATCACTAAAGGATGTACCTCCCGTTGCACCATAGGTCAGAGAGATACCATAAAGTAAAAAGGCTGAAGCAAAAGAACTGAGTAAGAAATATTTCATACCCGATTCCTGCGAGGCCTTGCGGCGTGCGATAAAACTACAGAGGATATAGAGAGCAAGTGAGAGCATCTCTATCCCCAGAAAGATCGTCAGGAAGCTTGTTGCCGCTGCCATAAGCATCATGCCCGTGGTTGAGAGCAGCAGCAGAGCATAGTATTCACCCTGATGGACAAGATTTAAGCGATTGAGATAAGCGGGCGAGAGCAGGATGCCGAGTCCGCAAGCGATCAAGATCACAAGATAGGCATAGAGTGACCCCTGGTCGGAGCCGATCATTTCATTGAATGCCCTCTGGTTATCTCCAATGAGAAAGAGTGTGATCGTTGCAGCAAAGGCTCCTGCGACGCCGAGCAAGGCCAGGAGGGGCAATACGACAAAATTCTCAGGACCTGTATCCTTCGACTTTACACCCTGATGCGGCAATATAAGATCTACCAGCATCAGAATGAGTGTCATGCCCACCAGGACCAACTCTGGCGCGATCCGTCCCCAGTCAGCAGGGGTGACAGTAAATGTAAATGTCATAGAAAATACCTCGTAGAAAGGGCACTTGCCAGGAATGCCCCTACGGTTTATTTTATAAACGCATTGCCGAGAATTTGCAGCGTATTGACTACCGAAGGCTCCACTAAAAAGGTTAACGGCAAAGGTTGCAGACCAATATAAAAGATTAAGGCCAGTAGTGGCGATAAGGTCAGGAACTCACTCAGGCGTATGTCACTCAGACCGCCCTTACGTATGACGGCAGCGACAACTCCCTCAGCCGGGCGCTGCCCTTCCATAACTCCCTGGAAGAAGCGAAGCATATACCAGGCCGCCGGGATAATCACAGCCGTACCCAGCACACCAAAGAGCGCACTACTCTGAAATGCCCCCAGCAATGCCAGGAACTCACCTGCAAAACTATTCAGACCCGGCAGCCCCAGCGATGATAGGGCAGCAATCAGCATCACCGTTGCTAACACAGGGACGCGTGTCGCCAGACCACCAAAATCGTTCAGGCGGCGCGTGCCCGTTCTCTGCTCAATCAAGCCAGCGATGAGAAAGAGGGCAGCGATTGTGATACCGTGATTGACCATTTGTAAGACAGATCCCTCAACACCCTGCGTACTGAAGGCAAACATACCCAGCATAACCACCCCAAGGTGGCTGATACTGGAATATCCCAACAGACGCTTCATATCTGTCTGAACCAGCGCCAGTACGGCACAATAGAGAATACCAATCACAGCCAGGGTGCTAAAGTATGGTGCCAGAGTATGCACAGCCTGTGGAAAGAGCGGAAGACAGAAACGCAGGAAGCCATACGCCCCCGTCTTCGACATGGCCCCCGCAAGCATAGCAGTGACAGGGGTAGGAGCTTCGCTATACGTGTCCGGTAACCAGCTATGGAACGGTATAAAGGGCACCTTCACAGCAAAGGCCGCACTAAAGGCAAGCATTAACCAGAGTTGTATATTACTATCGAGTTTACCAGTCAGCAAATCAGCAAGATCAAGTGTATAGTTGCCGCCCACAGCCACCTGATGGTAGTAACCCAGCGCGATAATACCAGCCAGCATTAGCAGGCTACCAACAGAGGTATAGAGTACAAATTTGAAGGCTGCATAGATACGGCGCTCGCCTCCCCAACTTCCCACCAGGAAATAGGCAGGGATCAACATCACTTCCCAGAAGATGTAGAACAGGAAAAGATTGGTGGAGAGAAAAACGCCAACGATACCACACTCCAGCAACAGCATAAAGGCCATATAATTCTTGACCTTCTGCTCAATGCGAAATGATGAGGCAACACAAACAACCGTCAGCAGCGTGGTGAGTACAACTAGCAAAAGACTGATACCATCTACGCCCAGGCTATAGTTGATGCCAAGGGCCGAGATCCATGTCAGCTTTTCATTAAACTGGAACGTGCCGAGCAGAGCGGCGCTAATGGCTGACTGTGAATAAGCGAGCATCAGAATCAAACGCTAAGAAGAGGTCCACAGCCGCGATACTTAAAGCTGTCCAGCGAATCGCACCAACACGACCTTTAGGCAAAAGCAGGACAGCGATTCCCCCCAGCAGAGGGAGAAAGGTAATCACAGAGAGCAAGGGAAACATAACCTCTACCCCCTCACCGCATAATAGACAACAATCATGACAACCCCAAGCATAATCATCAGGGCATAGTTACGCATATAGCCTGTTTGTAAACGGCGTAGCGACGTACTGGTACCGCGTAACAGGAATGCTATTCCCCGGCCACCGCCATCGAGTACACCACCCTCAAGCCAGCGTGTTGCGAAACGCCCAAAAGCAAGAACAGGTTTCACAAACACCGCTGAGCATATTTCATCAACATAATATTTGTGCAGTACCAATTGGTACAACGGATTCCTGTTTTCTTTGTAGTAGAAGCCACGCCCATATAGTGCCCATGCGCCCCAGATACCAAGCAGACCAAGGACCACACTCAAACCCGTTGAAGTCCACTCCAGGGCCAGCGAGGATTTAGGGATAGATGTTCCCGCAAAGACCGGAGCTAAGAAATTTGCCAGCGGCGACCACTTTGCAGCGCCAAAGAGTGCAAAGGAGCCAACCAGCCCACCGATGATCGAGAGACCTGCCAGAATTACCAGGGGAACAGTCATCACAGGTGGAGCCTCATGAATATGGTAGTAGCCAACATTGCCCTGATGATGACCGGCGGTTTCTTCTTCCTCGTCATCCTCGTGAGCAACCACAACTTGTGTTCCTCCCCGATAGTTTCCCAGGAAGATGCCAAAGAAGAGTCGGAACATATAGAATGCAGTCAGACCAGCTGTCAGCAGACCAACTCCCCACAAGATGTAGAACCAGGGATTGCCCGTTGCTACCGCTTGTGCCAGCACTGACCCAAGAATATCATCTTTACTCCAGAAACCGGCCAGGGGCGGTACACCACTGATCGCAAGAGCGGCAATCAGGAATGTCGCGAAAGTAATTGGTAAGCGACGACGCAACCCACCCATCTGACGCATATCTTGCTCACCTCCCAGAGCATGGATCACTGCGCCCGCGCCCAGGAAGAGCAGCGCCTTGAAGTAAGCATGCGTTGTGAGATGGAAGATTCCAGCAGTATAGTTATGTACGCCCTCACCCATAAACATATAGCCAAGCTGGCTGATCGTCGAGTAAGCCAGTACACGCTTGATATCCAGTTGGAAAAGAGCGATAGTTGCCGCAAAGAGTGCTGTAGCACCACCAATGCCAGCCACTATATTCAAAGCCAGTGGAGCCTGTTCAAAGAGTGGGTGAGCACGAGCAACCAGATAGACACCGGCGGTAACCATTGTGGCAGCATGGATCAGTGCGCTCACCGGAGTCGGACCTTCCATAGCATCCGGTAACCACATATAGAGTGGCAATTGAGCTGATTTTGCTGCACAGGCGACAAACAGGAGGAGACAGATGGCAATTGAGGTAGCGCTTCCCACCGTTGCAGCGCTCAAACTGCCAAAAACCGTCTGATAATCCAACGTACCATATTTCTCGAAGATCAAGAAGACCGCCAGCATCAGACCAAAGTCACCAATTACATTGATGACAAAAGCTTTCTGTGCTGCCGCAACTGCTGAACGGCGCTGATACCAGAAACCGATGAGCAGATACGAGGCCAGACCGACCAGGCCCCAGCCGACAAGCAGGAAGAGAAAGTTATCGGCAGTGACCAGCAAGACCATCGCGAAAATAAAAAAGTTCAAGAAAGCAAAAAAGCGCCAGAAACTTGGATCGTCCTCCATATACCCGGCAGAATAGATGTGGATGAGCAGGCCCACACCTGTCACTATCAGCAACATCGTTGCCGTAAGTGGATCATAGAGCAGACCAAAGCTAAGATGAAAGGACCCGGAACTTATCCAGGTATACACCGTCTGATCGCTCACACGTGCCGAAGCCGGAGTGGTCCCAAGCATCGAGAGAAAATTGGAGGCAGCAAACAGGAAGGACAGGCCACATGCTCCCCATGCCACCGTCAAGATCGCTGCCTTTGACATGACTCGGCCCCCAAGACCCAGGATCACAAATCCTAGCAGGGGCAGCAGCAAGACCCATAGACTAACATTAGCCATAATTTAGCCTCGTAATATGTTCATCTCGTCAACATCGATAGCGTGACGTGAGCGGTAGATAGAGACGATCAGTGCCAGGCCCACCACCACTTCGGCAGCAGCCACCGTCAGAACTAGAAAAACAAACATTTGTCCATCCGCCGAATTGAGAAACTTAGAAAAGGCCACAAATGAGAGATTGACGGCATTGAGCATCAATTCAATAGACATGAAAATGATTAATGGATTGCGCCTGATCAGTACGCCCGTTACCCCTATGGTGAACAGGATAGCACTCATGATCAGGTATGCAGTTAATGGCATAATTTGTTCCCTCCTACGAGTGGGCAAACCTCATGGTTGTCCCGACACGTTTATGCCCTTCTCCCGAAGACCATAGCTCCGAGAATAGCGATAACAATCAGTAAACTGGTGACCTCGAAAGGGAACAGAAAACCGTGAAAGAGAGCCAGTCCAAAAGCCTGGATATCACCCTGAGTTTGCACAACATGCGAAAGGCTATTCGCGCTGGTCGCCTTTATGCCAGTTTCCGCCATTCCGGCAAAGATCAGATAACTCAAAGCACCCACAAGCGTCACACCCAAAATCCCTCCAACCGCCCGTTGCCATGGGATACGATCTCGCGTCTCACCCTGCTCATCGGGAGCCAGCATGGTCACAACAAAGAGGAAGAGCACCATAATTGCGCCCGCATAGATCAGGATTTGCACAATGGCAATAAACATCGCTCCCAGTTGCAGATAGAACATCGCTAGAAAGAGCAATGTTAGAATCAGGCTCAAGGCACTATGGACAGCATTCTTAAAGGCGATCACCCCGATGGCCGAAGCTGTGCTGGCAATTGCCAGTACGAAAAACGATATTTGTACAGCAAGATCCATTACAGTTTCCTTCTGTCCTCGTCCTGCTCCTCATTGATGAGCAAGACCGGGCGTTCGGTATGAGTATTGCCCAGGCCCACAGCAGCAGCGCTGGCTTGCGAACCATCAAACACTTGCGAAGTTTGCGGGACCGGCTGTACAGCTTCAGTTGGCGCGGGGTCAGCCCACACGGCATTCGAGCCAACGGTTGCCTGTCCTTGCGGTTCGAGCAGTCGCTCTTTGTGATAGACCATATCTTCTGGATAAAAAGTGGCAAGTTTGTACTCATGCTCCAGCGTAATCGCTCCTGTTGGGCATGCCGCCTGACAGTAGCCACAAAAGATACAGCGTAGCATATTCACATCGAATACCTTAGCATAGCGCTCTCCGGGAGAGACAGGATGCTCCTCAGTATTCTCTTCGGCCTCAATGTAAATAGCATCCGCCGGACACGCGCCCGCACAAAGATAACAGCCGACGCAACGTTCCAGGCCATTCTCATAGCGATGCAGGACGTGGCGTCCCCGGTAGCGAGGTGCCAACTGGCGTTCCTCTTCAGGAAAAGAGACCGTGGTGGGCTTCTTTCCCATATTTTTGAGAGTTGTCGCCATGCCTTTGATGATGTCGAAAGACATTTATGAACTCCTTAGTTTTGCAGTCTCGTTCTCAGTTTATCTAACTCCAATATTTGCAATTTCGGAGAAGAGGGGAAACCTGTATCATTCGTCAGAAAGAACGAAGCGCCTGCACTAATAGCAGTAGCCATTTGAATAGAGTCAGGCGTACGAATGTTATGAAAAGCTCGTAGCCAAGCGGCCTCCTCTGCAATCTCTTGAGAGAGCGGAATTGTTGTTAAACCTCTCGTGTAAAACAATATATCACGGTACTGACGTGCCAAACTCTTGTCTCCCTGTCGGAACGGATGAACAAGGACTTCCAGTAGCGTTACAGTCGAAGTAACGACTAAAATCTCGCTTCTGTCTACTGCCTGAAAAAAGGGACGCAATATATCAACATAAAGAGGATTCTCTTCTATATAGTAAATGAGCGGTGACGTATCCAGGCCAACTGTCTTCCCACGTAATTCTTCTACCCACCCCATGAATCTCTCTCCTGATCAACATACTTTTGTACATCAACATCTCTCCAAATTTCCTTACCCAATCCCTCTAACTCTAAAATGCTATGAAGAGGGCGTGCCGTGCTCTGCCGCCGAACGAGTGTCACTAGATCTTCTAACAACTGAAATTGTTCATCAGATGTAAGATGTTGAATCTGGTTTAATATCTCGCGATAGGCATAGGTGGACATACGTTTTCTCCTTTACGTACCCCAATTGACCGGCTTTAGTGTTTTAATATACCTACCGAATCATAGCAAAGTTACCTGGATTTGTCACATTGCCGGACAAGAATATAGGCTCTTCCAATGCCGGGGTGTAGGGTTCTCCCTGCACCCCTTCCACACCCCTTAGACCTGGACGGCTTCCGCCTCTTGCTCCGGCTTACTTTCAGCGGGGGCAACAATGCGCTCAAATTTTGCCAGGCGCACAGAGGTGGGTAACACCTGAGTTCCCCTGTCCAGATTCTCGGCAAAGCGAGTGCCCTCAACTTCACTCTTACGGCGCACGCCGATTAGCAACGCCACTATGACGATCAGGCCAGCAAGACCGTTCACCCACCAGGGCCAGCCGAAAGCTACTACCACAGCAGTGATCACTACGTTGAGTACAGCCAATGGCAACAACAATTGCCAGCCAAGCGTCATCAAGCGATCATAGCGGATACGTGGCAGCGTGGCGCGTAACCAGATGAACAGGAAGAGGAAAAATGCTACCTTTATAAGGAAGAAGAGAATTGATAGGCCTGGAATATCCTGGCCCAGACCAAAGAAACTCCAGCCTCCAAGGAAGAGCGTTGAAGCCACAGCACTGACGGTGATCATATTAATATACTCAGCCATCTGATAGAGGCTCCAGCGCAGACCAGCATACTCAGTCAGATAACCTGCGGTTAACTCTTGCTCGGCCTCTGGCAGATCAAAGGGAGCACGGTTCACTTCGGCAATGGCAGCAATAACATAAATCACAAAGCCCAATGGTTGTGCTGCGATAAACCAGATCCCCAGGTTAAGTTGCTCATGGATAATTCCCACCAGACTTAGCGTTCCGGCCCACATCAGCACTCCGCTGAGTGCCAGACCCAGGCTTGTCTCGTAGGATACCATCTGGGCGGCGCTACGTAACGCACCCAATAATGAGTAGCGATTGCCGGAAGCCCAGCCACCCAGCACAATCCCGTATACCGACAGCGACGAAATCGATAGAATCCAGAGTAACCCTACATTAATATCAGCGATGGTCGGGTCCCAGATACTCGGCTTGCCATTCACCCAACTATTACCAATAGGAACCACTGCAAAAGCACAGAGCGCTACCACTACCGAAATAATTGGAGCAATAATATAGATGAATTTCTTTGCCTGCGCGGGAACCATTTGCTCCTTAAAGGCCATCTTGACTCGCGTCAGCAAGAGGTTGGAAAAGACCAAAAGGACCAACACGGTTAGGCCCCAGGCGTCCCTGGATCTTTGCCACAACGCGCCGCTCGATGAGCGTCATATATGCGAAAGCTGTCATCAGGGCCACAATCACCACCGCACATTTGACAATCGCGGCCACAACCTCATTATTTAGAAAATCAGGCACGAGCCACCTCCTGCTCCTGCGTACGTACACCATGTGCGCCCAAATCTTCCCAGGTCAACCCCGTATACCAGGCATTGTTATCGGCAATCTCTAGCAAGATATCACGGGGGCTGGCATAGTCCCAGCGCTGCCCCAGGTGATTTGCCAGTTCTACCAGAATTTCCCAATCTGCCCTGGCTCCCATTAATGGACGCAGTGTCCGGCGAATTGCCTGTACATGATGATCTACATTGGTCATACTGCCATCTTTTTCGGCAAAGGTTACAACGGGCAACACAACATCAGCCTGCTGCGCCGTCTCGGTCAGGATGATATCCTGTACGACGATAAAATCTAGCGTTGCAGGTAGTTCTGGTTTGGGTAAGTGGCGAGCAGGATTTGCTCCCATCACATAGAGTGCCTTGATCTGTGGATTACTCAACATCTCCGCGTAGGACATACCAATCTCTGAAGCAGGCTGATAGCCAGGCAGTGTATCGGGTAGCACTCCCATATCACGGGCACCTAACGAATTGGCATCCTCAAAGAGTGGGCCAACGCCAGCACCAGAACGACCAATCTGTCTGGTCACAACAGCCAGAGCTTGCAGATCTTCCGCCAGATCTTCACAGCCGGGTTCAAGTGTAGCCATCTCATCATACAGAATAATCGCACCCTTCGCACCCGCAATCTCATCCGCCAGAAGCTGAAGTTGTACCCTGACCTCTAACCCAAAAGAGGGCTCAGCCGCGCGTGTCGCTTTATCTTCATGCTGCCCTCTGGCTCGGATATCCTCATAGCCATCAGTGCCCACAGCCTCGCTCTGCAAAGCCTGTCTTAGCAGCAGTTTGGCTGCCAGCCCTGCACCATGTTCAGGGATCGTAATCTTACGCGTGGCAAAGCGATCTAACTCGGTTTCCTGCGCATTTACGATGTAGATTTTTGCTCCGGCCTTCATTGCCTTCTTGATGCGCAGATTTAGGATGGGTTGCCGCTCGTATGGATCGGAAGCTACCAGCACAATATGTGAGGCCTTCTCAATCTCAGCAATGCTGTTCGTCATCATCCAGGGCTTGCCCGTCAGCTTATCACGTGGTCCTTGGAAGAGACCATGATGATGATCGATATTTGGTGTTCCGATCACCTGACGCAGGAATTTCTGGAAGAGGTACGCCTCCTCGTTGGTGGTACGGGTTGAACCAATGCCACCGATCGATTGCGGCCCATGCTTGGTAAGAATATCATTGAGGCGCGACGTAACATAGAAGAATGCTTCTTGCCAGGTTGCCGCGACCAGACTACCATTGCGTCGAATCAGCGGTGTGCGCAGGCGGTTCGGGTTATTGACGAAGTCAAAACCCCAGCGTCCGCGATCACATAACCAGCCATCATCAATAGCATCGTTGGCGCGTGAGGCCAGACGCATAATCTTATCAACACGTACATCTACACGCACATTACAGCCCACACTACAGTTGTTACAGACACTCTGGTACCCGCTTTAACTCCCACGGTCGCGCCTTAAAGCGATACTTGGCCGCTGTCAGTGCACCAACCGGACATATCTCGACGGTATTACCGGAGAAGACTGAGTCAAAGGCATGATCGGGAGCCGTCCCAACCTCCATCTTGTAACCACGTGAGATCATCACCAGGCCATTATCCATCGAGATCTCGGAGCTAAAGCGTGTACAGCGTTGGCAGAGAATACAGCGTTCACGATCCAGCATCACATTCTCGCTGACCGGAATGGGCTTCTGATAATGGCGCTTATTCAGGTCGAAGCGCGTCCCACCCGGACCATGGCGCAATGTAAAGTCTTGCAGATCACACTCACCGCCCTTATCGCAGATCGGACAATCCAGCGGATGATTGATTAATAGGAACTCAAGAGTTCCGCGCCGGGCCTTGAGCACTTTTTCCGTCTTTGTATGCACCACCATACCCTCACTGACGGGTGTCGTACAGGCCGTCTGCGGAGGTTTGGGTAGCTTCTCAATTTCAACAAAACACATACGGCAGGCACCCAGAGGCGGCATTTTCGGATGATAGCAATAGATAGGAATTTCGATTCCTGCCTTTTGTGCTGCCGCCCAAACCAGCGTTCCTGCTGGCACTTCGATAGGATTACCATCGATAGTGAGATGGACAAGTTCGACTTTTTTCTCTTCTGGCATTTTCTTTTACCATTTATTGGTATGTGGAGATAAACATACTGCTTTCCCCCACAGATTGTTATACATAGTGTAACTATTCAAATACCCTTCTCGTGCCGCCTGCGGCGGCACATTGAGAAAAGGGAAATTTTGCGAGGGCACCTCGCGCTCCGGCAAGGGAACTGCGTTCCCCTGCACCCCTCCTAATTACCGGACTCCAGCGTGTAGTGAGGCACCTTGCGTCGTTTTGGTTCTAGTTCTTATACGACCAGCGCCGACCATGCAATGTCCGTGCTGGACATGGTATACGAATTCTTCACGGAACAACTTGATACCGCTTGTAATCGAGCTGGTCGCTGCGTCGCCCAGGGGACAGAACGATTTGCCACTAATGTTATCGCAGATATCCAGTAGCAGGGCTATGTCGCGCTCCTTACCATGTCCATGCTCCAGGCGTTCGAGGATCTCGGTCATCCAGTATGTTCCCTCGCGACATGGTGTACATTTGCCACATGATTTGTCACGATAGAACTCTGCCATACGCAAAATCGCCCCGACAATACAGGTATCCTCATGCAACGCGATGACGCCACCGGAACCCAGCATTGAGCCAACCGCAGCGATAGACTCAAAATCAAGAGGTGTATCTACTTTATCAGCGCCAAGAATGAAGGTAGAGGAACCACCAGGAATAATGGCTTTTAATTGTTTGTCGTCAAGGATTCCACCACCATATTGCTCGTCATATATTAAGGTACGTAATGGTGTGCCCAACGGCAATTCATAATTACCGGGCCTCTTGACATGCCCGCTGAGACAAAAGACACGCGTTCCCGTACTCTTCTCCGTACCAAAGCGTGTATACCACTCAGGACCTCTCTTTATCACGGTGGGAATGGTCGAGAGCGTTTCACAGTTATTGATAACCGTTGGCCCTCCATACATACCCACTACGGCAGGAAAGGGAGGTTTCAAGCGCGGATAGCCACGCCGCCCCTCTAGCGACTCCATCAGGGCACTCTCTTCACCACAAATATAGGCACCTGCGCCCCGGTGGACAATCACTTCCAGACTATACTCGCTCCCCAGGATATTCTTCCCGATCAGCCCCGCAGCATACGCCTCTTGCACTGCCCGCTCCACCTGACGTCCTGCCAGCGCAAGTTCGCCACGCACATAGATAAAAGCGATGGAAACACGGCAGGCATAGCTGGTGAGAATAACCCCTTCGACCAGTTGATGCGGATTCTTCTCCATCAACATGCGATCTTTAAAAGTACCCGGCTCACTCTCATCGCAATTGCAACATAGATAGCGCGGCTTATCATTTTTTGCGAGAAATCCCCACTTCATCCCTGTGGGAAATCCGGCCCCGCCACGCCCACGTAGACCCGACTTTTTGACCATATCTACGACTTCATCGGGTTGGTAATCTTTGAGTGCCTTCGCCAGCGCTTCATACCCGCCGTTTTGCCGATAGCCCTCAAGTGTATCGATCCCAGGGATGTCTATCCCTTTCGTGACAACCAGTTCAGGCATTGTCTACTTCCTTCCATTCGGGTGAGCAGGGCTAGACGCAACAGCACCACTCCCAAATGCATATGTTAAGGGGCACGTGTCAAATATTTGCAGGGAGAAGAGATTTTTTCCTTCTGTTTTGCGTGCCGCCTGTGGCAGCACTTAGAGAGGAAGAAAGAAAAGCAGGGGAGACCCCTGCAACCCCCCAAAGGGGCTAGCCGCCCCTTTGAACCCCGCTCAACCACACCCCTGCAAGCTTCGCTCCTACAGACGTACCTCTGACTTAGGCTCAACTTTTTTGGCATGCAACTCGTGATCCAGTTCGTCAACCAGCGCGTCTGCCGTCTGCAATGTCACATTTTCCACGAATTCGTCATTGACTTGCAACACCGGGGCCGTTCCACATGAAGCCAAACATTCAGCCGTCATCAAGGTATAATCGCCATTCGCTGTGGTCTCGCCGCGTTTAATCCCCAGGCGTTTTTCCAGGTGCTCGACCAGCGCATCACAGTTACGCAGATAGCATGAGATACTGGTACAGACTTTGATGACTTTTTTACCGGGTTGCTGCTGATAATACATAGTATAGAAAGTTGCTACGCTCTCTACATCATCGACAGTCAAGCCAATTGCCTCAGCAACCGCCTGCAATGCCTCTTGATTAACGTAGCCCTCTTCCTGTTGTGCAATATAGAGCGCAGGCATCACCGCCGACCGCGCCACTGGATAGCGGGCGGCCAGATCGCGCATACGCTGTTTCGCCTGTTCTGAGATCATCGGTCCACCTCACCAAGCACAATATCAATGCTGCCAATACCTGCGACCACGTCCGAGATAAACCCGCCCTCGATCATAAGTGGGAGCACCTGCAAATTTGCAAATGAGGCACCACGCACATGCATCCGATAGGGTTTCGCAGTCCCATCACTGACAATATAGAAGGCTAGCTCTCCCTTAGGTGACTCTGTACGCACAAACACATCTCCTCGCGGAGGCCGGTAGCCCTCAGTGAAAAACTTAAAGTGATGGATCAGCGCCTCCATGCTGCCTGTAATTTGCCATTTGGGAGGCGGCGTAATCTTTGGGATTGCGAACCCGGTAATCACCTGCCGGCATTCCTTCTAACGCCTGGGTTACAATCTTGAGACTCTGCTCCATCTCCAGCATACGCACCATATAGCGATCAAACACGTCGCCATTCGTGCCCACTGGAATATCAAAATCGAACTTCTCATATCCACAATATGGGAAAACCTTGCGAGTATCCCAGACCACCCCACTACCGCGCAAGACAGGTCCACTGGCCCCATACGCGATGGCATCTTCCTTGCTCAAGACACACACACCCTTAGTGCGTTCGAGCCAGAGCTGGTTATTCGTCAAGAGATCATGATACTCAAGCAAGCGCTCCGGAAAAAGCTTGATAAACTCGCGCACTTTGGCATCAAAGCCTGGAGGCAGGTCGGCCTGGAGTCCTCCAGGGCAAATGTAGCTGGTCATCAGGCGTACACCTGAGACATACTCAAAGATGTCGAGCAGGATCTCACGCTCTCGGAAGCAGTAGAGGAAAACAGTCATAGCTCCCAGGTCAATCGCATGCGTTCCCAGCCAGACCAGATGACTGGCAATACGTTGCAACTCTGCCAGGATCACCCGCACATGCTTAATCTTATCGTTGACCTCATCTTCGATACCCAGGAGTTTTTCAACCGCCAGCGTATAGCCCAGATTATTATTGAGCGGAGCCAGATAATCCATACGATCCGTCAGGACCAGAGCTTGATGATACGTCTTCGCCTCAGCCGTCTTCTCGATGCCTGTATGCAGGAATCCAATATCAGGCACGGCCTTAACGACTGTCTCTCCCTCAATGGTGAGGATCAGGCGAAGCACTCCATGAGTACTGGGATGCTGCGGTCCCATATTGATAGTCATCGTATCGACGCGCTGATCGTCGTCGAGTGGATGGCTCTCTTCGAGAGCATAATAATTTTCTAGTTCTTGCATGCAGCCACCCTTATCCTTTGCTCGCGTCAGGTTCCTGGTTCGAGCCGGCCTTGCTGCCTGGCGTCCCAGGCTCCTGGCTTGAGCTAATCTGACTGCGATTCTCATTCAGTTCGCGCCCATAGGGTGTACGTAGCGTCTGGCTGCCCACCCCAGGGTCAGTATCATAGGGGACTTGCCCACCCCAATGCGGTTCGGGCAGATCAAAGCCAGTAAGGGGGTAGTCCTTGCGCAAAGGATGCGTGGTCCAGTCGGGGGGCATCAAGAGACGACGCAGGTCGGGATGACCGGAAAAGTGAATCCCAAAGAGGTCATAGACCTCACGCTCATACCAGTTGGCCCCAGGCCAGACGCCTGTCACCGTTGGGACAACAGGATGATCTTCACGCCGCTGCCCCACACGCACCTTCAGGCGAATAAAGCACTGATTCTGTAGGGAGAGGAGTTGATACACCACGTCGAAGCGCGGAACACGCTCAGGCCAGTCCACTGCCGTTACGGTTTCCAGGAAGGCATAATGGAAATTCTTCTGTAGATAACTACAAACCTCCACCAGGAATTCCGGCTTGAGGACAATCGTCTGCTCGTCGCGAAATTCGACTGTTTCCATCACGGCTTGCGGGAACTTACCCCGCACCATCTCAACTGTCGAAGTTGCTGTTATGACCATAACTCTCTACAATCCTATTTTCATTGATTAACTCATAGGGGCATCCTCTGTGGGTGCCCTCTTATACGCGACTCACGCCTGTGGCCATCGTGGCGATTACCACCGGGATCATGCTACAGAAGACCTCTCCAGGGGATGCCCCTATGGGTTGCGTCATTGCACCCCTCTTTACCGTTCCTCACCCACCGGGCCAACAAGCTTGAGACCGCTGGCCTTTAGAGGGTCGGGGGGATTGGGGATACCTTCGCGGATCTTGCGCTGGAGTTCATTCAAGCCGTAGAGTAACATATCGGGAGTCGGGGGACAACCGGGAATGAAGACATCAACCGGCAAAATCTTATCTACCCCCTGGACAATCGCATAATTATTGAAAACGCCTCCACAGGAAGCACAGGCTCCCATAGAGATAACCCATTTGGGTTCTGGCATCTGATCATAGATCTGGCGCACAACCGGAGCCATTTTGACGGAACAGCGTCCCGCCACAATCATCAGATCAGCCTGACGGGGAGAAGCGCGGAACACCTCGGCCCGAATCGCGAAATATCGAAGCGGTTTGCTCCTGTTGCCATCATCTCAATAGCACAACAGGCCAGGCCAAACGATACCGGCCAGAGAGAAGAACTGCGTCCCCAATCAATGAGCTTATTGACCTGGGTCGTCAGAATACCAAACTCGCCATCCTTAGTATGTTTCATAGGCAACTCATGTCGTACACGAGGTGTCTGTGTATTCGAGAAGGTCTGAACTGGCTCCCAGGGATTCTTTATTCCCATGTAAAAGCTCCCTTCCGCCAAACATAGAGATAGCCTACCATCAAGATCAGCAGAAAAACGAGCAGTTCAATCAGTCCGAAGACTTTCAACTGGCGAAGCAGGATGGCAAGAGGATAAAATGAGACAATTTCGATATCGAAAGCAATAAAGAGCATACCCGTCAAGAGATACTTCACGGGAAACCGACGTTTGGGCGCTTCAATATCTTGAATGCCACATTCGTACGGAGCTAATTTTTCCGGTGTGGGCTTCTTCGGCCCAATGATAGCAGTGACAACCATGACAAAAATGCCGAAAGCAACAGCCAGGGCAACCATAATAAAAACAGGGAGTGTTGTTCCCATCGTGGGGTCCTTCATCTCTCATATTATGAGTACTACACAATAGGTGTGGAAGCACGTATTAGCTAGTGTCCTAAGTACACTTCCTCAGGGTGTATCGTAGCACAGCGCGGGTCGAGTGTCAACTTAGGGGATAAATTTTGTCGCCGGTGGTGGGAGTTGCGGCGCAACTCCCACCACCGGCGACAAAACTCATACAAAACGTTCTGCGAAGCGCCCACATCACTTCGCCAATGATGGCCCATCAGGTCCCACATTCCAGAAGCGGGAGATGACAGTGGGATCATTTGTAGGGATAGCATTGGTAGGTGGCGTGACCACCACCACTTCATTGAATTTACTCAGATCTACAATAACATTGAGGTTGGCAGCAATATTCTTAGGGGCAGTATCACCCAGAGCGCTCATGTCTGCGGCCATATCAAACTTCAGTTGAGTACGATGAACGTAGAATTGCGTCTCGTCAATCCACACGTCGATCGTTGAGAGGAATGATTTTGTATGGTCCAATGCACCATTAATGGTCTGTAGAGCAAGGGTTCCCCTTAACTGTGGACTCTGAGCAAGCAACTGGCGTAGGGCGTCTTTATCCAGTTCTGCCGTGATATGACGCAGGCTCAGCCCATTTAACAACTCAGAGCCATGATCGGTGATCCTGGTATGCATTACCAGGGCAAGCAGGTTGTTCGAATCAAGGTTGATACCAGCGAAAGGATTGCCCATATTATCCTGGAGGTCGCTCTTGTTTATGACGTACCACCGCCCCTGTGGGTTACGTACATAAATCTTATCATTCAGGACAATCTGTGCAACATCGACAGTATTGTTGATGGTCAGATTCAGTTGTTCCCGTGATGGTAATGCCTGATCGCCAGTTCCTTTGATTGTCGTTGTTATGTTCGCCAATGTCGGTATACCGGTCATTGGTGTAGCATTCTTAGATGTACCACTGCTCCCCACATGAGCGTTCCATTGGAGGTCAATGTGGGATGATTTGAGTTGTTTCATCGCATCATTGCTCTTTTGTAACACCTGTAAAGGCGTCAAAGAACTACCTCCAGTAGTAATCCCTGCTTGACTACATCCACTTATGAGAAGTACAACGACTACTATTGCGAGAAACAACACCGAATATCTTTTTTGTATGGTCATAAAAAGCTCCTTATATCATTCCCTATCAAGTAGATAAAAACATCTTGTATACTAACACGTATCAAAGTACCGCAATGTTTCACATAGAGGTTTTCTCCTTTCTCAGCGCCGATGGTGCTTTGCAGGTGGTGAGGGGACCTAAAGAGTCAATTTGTAACCCATCTCTCCCTGAGACGTATCTGCTATATATGGGATATAATATTTTCGAAGAGTCTATCAACTAAGGGGTATGGGATCGGATATGTCCAGGATAAACTATAGACAGGAAACACACTGGTTACAACAAGTATGCTTGATAGCAGGAATTCTCTCTATACTTGTAGTTATAACCGTTGGAAATTATCAGACAGCCTACGCCGATAGCATCCCCGGTGGAAATGTCACCGATCCTGTTGTGCGTGCCGTTGATATTGCCAAACCAGCAGTTGTACGTATCATTACGACAATCAATAGCCATCTGCAAGTCAATTTTGCGCCAGGGAAATGATGTCACATTCCCTCAAGGGGCTGGCAATCATTATGCACTACAACTATCGGGCAGCGGCACTTTTATTACTTCCAAAGGCGATATTCTGACCGCTGATCATGTCGTTAATCCTCCCAAGGATCAGACTTTGAGCCAGTTTCTCGATCAACAAGCGGCGCAAGATGTGGCAAACTATATTAATCAGAACGAGAAACCCGGCTCACCTCAGGTCACACCAGATCAGGTTAACCAGGAATTGACCAGCGGACAGTTAAAATCGACTCCTCAATACAATTCAACCACTAGCGAGGTTTTCCTGAGTACTGACTATACCGGTCCCTTGAGTGCCCCTGATTTTGCGAGTCTGCCGGCACAGGACCATGCAACAGTCGATAAAATTGAAAAAGAGAGTGCTGTTGATCAAAAGGATGTTGCAATCGTTCATGCCCCCTTCAATGATATGCCCAGTGTCCAGTTGGGTGACTCTTCGACGGTCCAGCAACAGGATCAACTTTCCATCATTGGCTTCCCCGGCAATGGTGATGTGAGCACTAAACCAACAGACCTGTTAACCTCATCAGTGAACAGGATTAATGTCAGTTCGATTAAAACGACTGATAGCGGGGCACCAGTAATTCAAGTCGGTGGCAATGTAGAGCATGGAGATAGCGGAGGGCCTGCCCTTGATAGCAACGGGACCGTGGTAGGAATTGTCAGCTTTGGTTTATCCAGTCCCGATTCTCCTGGTGGTACCAGTTTCTTACAGGCCAGCAATAGCGCACAAGAACTGGTCCAGGCTCTTCATCTGGATACCACGCCTGGACCATTCCAGCAGCAATGGAATAAGGCCTTCAATACCTATGCTTCAACAACGCCTGGCCACTGGCACAGTGCTCAACAGCAATTCGCGAAGATTGCCACAAATTATCCGCTCTTCGCAGCAATTACACCATACCAGAACTATGCAAATGCTCAGGCGGCGAAAGAGCCAGCCACACAACCAACACAGTCAACACAATCGAGTAGTAGTAGTAAGCAATCCACCACTCCCATAACATTGCCCGCTATCGTCGGGAAAATAGGAATCGCCGGAACAGTAGGGATCATCGTAGTGCCGGTATTGCTAATCTTGCTACTCTTTAGCGTAGTGCTTCGACGGCGCAAGAAGAAAACGGAAACCCTTCTGGCCAAAAGTAAACCGCAACCTGTAGCAACAACAGACATCGCAACAAGCGCGTCCCAGTATGAGTGTGTCTCAACCGCACTCACCTACAAACGTGCCTCAATCGCGCCCATCTAAGCCCGACCCTACTGGAATGGCTGCTTTTGGCGCGCCTGTGAAGAATCCTCCCTCAGTGCCGCCATCACTACAAACACCACCGGCTTTACCGGGTCAAGCTTCAGGAACCACCTCTACCACATTACGTCCGTGGCCCTGTGGGCATATGAATAGAGCAAACGCTCGTTTTTGTAGCATTTGTGGTGAACTGGCTCCACCACCGCCAACAATAGTGCGCCGTGTAGAGCAGTAACTTGAACCGAACTGCCTGCACATAATTCCTCGCACAGAACAGAACAACGGCCAATGTTTCTTTTAAGAAACATTGGCCGTTGTTTGTTAAAGATGAGAGATTATGCCCCCATAATATTATAGCCAGCATCAACGAACATGATCTCGCCTGTGATAGCTCGTGCATAGGAACTACTCAGGAAGAGAGCGGTATCACCTACTTCGCTCTGCTCGATATTGCGGCGCAGCGGTGCAATCTGACCCATCTGCTCACGGAAACCGGTGAAGCCAGAGACACCACGAGCGGCAAGTGTATTGAGTGGACCTGCGGAAATAGCATTGACACGAATATTATGCTCACCCAACTCATAGGCCAGATAACGTACGCTACACTCCAGTGCCGCCTTGGCAACTGCCATCACATTATATTTAGGCATCACACGTTCACTCGCCATATAGGTCAGTGCAAGCATACTGCCACCACCACGCGCCTTCATCAAAGGAGTCGCCCGTTTTGCCATTGCAATCAGAGAATAAGCGCTGATATCGAGAGCTAGCTGAAAGCCTGCACGAGTTGTCTCGATAAAGGGATTCTCCAGTTCGCTGGGCGGAGCGTAGGCCACAGAATGAATCAAAATATCGAGGCCACCACCAAAGAGTTCACCCGTCTGAGTAAAAGCGGCATCGAGCTGATCATCTTGCTGAACATCGCAAGGAATAAGGAGCGTATTGGGAATTTCCGCAGCCAGGGGGCGGATGTATTTCTCCATACGTTCCTGATAGGCTAAAGCGAGCTGGGCACCCTCACGGGCAAGAGATTGTGCGATAGCCCAGGCAATAGAACGGTGATTGGCAACGCCAAAAGTAAGAGCTTTCTTTCCTTCCAACAGGGGGGGCATACAGTGTCTCCTCTCCAAAAAGATGGCTGATATAATATTGCTTTCTTAGCGCTCAACGGGATAACGTCGGTTGAGCCATCCACTCATCCCGCTAGCCAGATTATATACTTTGTGTAAGCCAGTAACCAGGGCAATTTCAGAGGCCGTAGCGCTACGTTGCCCCATGGCACAAACGAAGATCACATCCTCATCTGGCGGTAAGTTCAACTCTTTGAGTGCTTGAGCAAACGAGTAAATCCCATTCAGAGGTACCAGTTTAGCCTCAGCAATATGTCCACGATTCCACTCCTCCGGTTGCCGCACATCAATCACACGTGTACCTGCCTCAATCATGCGTTTAGCATCATCGGTCCCTATCGTGACATAGGGAAAAGCTTCCTCTTCTTGATCTGCATCATATGTCATTTTTTCTGCTCCTCATGGTTGTATTGCTCTAGCCAGAGACGGCCTAGCAAGGTAGGAGTAATAAGATACTCATCTCCAGCAAACGCCATTGTTAGCAGACCCTGGTCCTCCATCTCGCGGAAGTCGTCAGTAATGAGATAGTAATCGTGCAACATACGTGCTACGTCGCTCTCTGGCAACTGCTTCCAAATTTGCAGGAGACCGAGAACGGCAGCATACTTGGGGCTGCTATCATCAACTGCTCGCATACGTGCACTCCTGTAGGAGGCAGCCATAAAGGTTGCCTTTGTTCGTTCTCAACTCCGCTAGAGAGCAACCCACTCAGTTCGCCATCTGCCCACAAGCAATATCTCTACGGGAAATTTGATCAACAAACATGGAAATGATGTAACAATTCGCCATTGATCGCTACGACGACCTTCATTGGGACAATTTGTCCCAACACACTATAACAAATCCACCAGGAGAGAGCAAGTGGAAAAAAGCTATCAACCTCCATTTTATGGTCGTTTGTAGTCTGTGGAGGAGATTGCGGCGTAAACTCTCCACAGGCAACAAAACCACAATAAAAGCGAGCCACCGCAGATGGTGAGAACAACAGTAGACGCAAAGATCAGGGTATGCTATAACGTAAAGAGACCGACGGTAAAGGAGAATATTTACTGCTATGAATTCTGATCAATCTCAATCAAATATCCTGGTCAGCACCGTTATTCGCAATATAGGACAATTAGTCACCATTGCACAACAACCAATTCCGGGCGCGACGGGACCATTACAAATTATAGAACATGCAGCACTGGCTATACAGAACGGCGTCTATCGTCTGGATAGGCCCCGATAACGATACTGAAGCAATCTTTTCACAAGACACGAGCACTCATGACATTACTATTGTGGACGCCCAGGGCACAGTTGTGACCCCTGGCTTTGTTGACTCACACACACACCTCGTCTTTGCTGGCAATCGCGCAGAAGAGTTCCACCAGAGACGTGCAGGTCTGAGCTATGGAGAACTGCTCGCACAGGGACGCGGTATCCTGAGCACGATGCAGGCAACACGTCATGCCAGCACAGATACCTTAATGGAGTTGGCAAGGACACGTATCAATAAGATGCGTAGCCATGGGACAACGACAGTCGAAGTTAAGACCGGCTACGGACTCGATATGATCACGGAAGAGGCATGCCTACGAATCATCAATAATTTAAATGCGATTGAAGAGAATACACCTCACCCATTTAATGAGATGCGCATCATTCCCACGTTTCTTGGAGCACATAGCATCCCTCCTGAGTACCAGGGACAACGCGACAAGTATGTGGATCTCGTTGTTGAGGAGATGTTACCCTCCTTCAAAGGTCTGGCACATTTCTGCGACGTATTTTGCGAGAAAGAGGCATTTACGCAGGAGGAGAGTCGCCGCATCCTGACAAGTGCAAAAGAACTGGGTTACCAGCTAAAAATTCATGCCGATCAATTGAGTCCTTCCGGTGGTGCCAGCTTAGCCGCAGAACTGGGAGCCACCTCCGCTGATCATCTCGACTATGCCAGTGATGCAGACCTGGATGCCATGTGTGAAGCAGGTGTGGTGGCAACGCTTTTGCCCGGTTGTTCTTACTCTTTGCGCAGCCCCTACCCATCTGCCCGCCGCTTTATTGATCATGGCCTGCACGTTGCCCTGGCCACAGATTTCAATCCCGGCACCTCTTACTGTGAAAATATGCAAACGATGCTTATGCTGGCGATGTCCTCTATGGATATGACTCTCGAAGAGGCATTGACTGCCGCAACCATAAATGGCGCACGAGCGCTCGCATTACAGGACCAGATCGGGAGTATCGAGATTGGCAAGCAATGTGAGCTTGCTTTCTGGTCGATCAGTGACTATCAAGAGATCGGCTATCATTTTGGTACAAATCTGGTGAGTTCTATTTTAGTCCAACGCTAAATGTTTCACGTGAAACATTGATGCATCCATTTTCCGGATTTCTCAGCGCCGTAGGCGCTTCGCAAGCCGTTTTGTGTGGGAATTGTCGCCAGTGGAGGAGGTTGCGTCGCAACCTCCTCCACTGGCGACAATTCCCACAATTGATATATTAGCCAGGTATGAAAAGAAACTGTTGCAACATCGCTTGATGGGTCAATGCAAACCAACAAAAGCTGATCGTAATGATCCCAACAACTGCAATAAGCAATGCAAATGTGGTTCTATTTCTTGTTGGTAACTCCGCAGAGTTTGACAATAAAATATACTACAAAAAACGTGCCCCCGATTTTCTGTAACTCATCGATATGGAATACTGATCCGAAGAACAGTGCCCCAACGCCTGCAATAATAGCTACTCCCTGGAATGCCAGGTACTTTTTGTCATATCTTCGTTCATGCCATCGACTTGATAAGATTAACAGGCCTGTGTAGCCAACCAGACTTCCAAGGAACAAAGCCCCAAATTCAAAGACGGCAAGAGCAGGGAGAAGTGCACCAACCAGACGAAGCCCAATAAAAAGTGCAAGTATCTCAAATGCAGCCACGGTCGCTCTTCTCACCGTGATCTCATCCCGAAATCCCAAACCGTAAGGGGTGAGCAGAATGCGGAAGCTCAGTGCTGACAGGAGTGCTCCGACAGCGATAAAGCCAATGAAAGAACTTCCGAAGAGGAGAGCGGCCAGTGTCCATACGAGGAACAATATGCTTGAGAAACGAAATCCACTGGCAAGATACCGGTGACGATGGGCGCTAAATCCAAGTGCTCCCACAAAAAGAAGACACCCTGAAAGTCCAATATATTGATGCATCGGTTCTGCTAATAACCATCCCCAGATGCCACATCCCAAACTTGCAGCATAGAAAACACCCTCATACACAACAACAGGGACATTTTTTAGTAACCGTAGTAATTTCTCTACAGAACGCTTGAACAGATAGGCAACGGCCCCCACAGTTGCGATAATACCAAGTACCAGTATGATTCTCACAAAATCGATTGCACCGGCAAATTGCTGGAGTGGTGTCAACTGTTGTGGAGTTGGATCTGGCGTTGCCATGATCTCATTAAGAGTAAGTGTGTGTCCTGTTGCTCTGGACGCTTTTGCAAGATAATATGCTATTGACTTTTCCGCTTGATCATGGGTTATTATACCTTGTTGTTCAAGTTCCTGTATCGTTATAATGGCATGTTTTATCGTGACCGGATCTGGAGCGCTGTCGTTGCTTTGAGCAAAAGCAACAGGTGTCATCAGTATGAACAGCATACTGATCATACTGAACATCATCGCCAGTCTTCGTATCCTTACTTGACGGAGAGACTGAAAAATAATACTGCTAGCATACCTGTCATTTGTACTCGTAAATTTTTGGTTTACTGCGAAGAACTGTAATAGCATGATCTTCCTCCCTCTCTCAGAGCCTATCATAGCGTTTTCTATAGGAAAGGACATCTTCTATGCCAGAAAGTGCCACCAACCAGAATCAGTTCGTTGTAGATCTGCTTACCACATTACGTAGAGAGCGCTTTAGCATTCATGGTTGGTGGCGCTTTCTGGGGCGATCCTGGGAAATGTCCTGTGCTACGGCAAATGCCAACCCTATACTAAAACGCTCCTGGTTATATACCACATTACTTATGAGTATGCTCACAACAGGCATACTCGTTGCTACAGTCAGCATTGAGGGAGTGAACACGGCCTTGCGTCTCCTGCCGGGTCTCGTATTGTGTGTCGCATGGCAACAGAGTGATCTCTTCTGGCACCTGGGCCTTAATCGTCAGACTCAGACAGGGGAACTTTTGCAAAAGGTGGGGCTGGCTAATATTCTGACTGGATTGCGCGGATTATGCGCCTCATTTCTCCTGGCAAGACTGGTTAGCAGTCTCCCTACACCAACCTGGCTGGCATTCTCCGTCTTTCTGTCAGGAGTTGTCACCGACATTCTTGATGGATGGGTGGCAAGATTTACCAGGACACAAAGCAAGCTAGGACAAATCGCCGATAGCGAGGCCGATTTTTGCCTGTACCTGGCCATCGCTATCATCCTCATCCAGAATGCTCTGCTCCCACTCTGGTTAGGGATCGTGATGATCTTACGCTTTGTTGTACCCTTGCTGGCAGCATTGGGCAGTTATTTCCTCTTTGCCCATCCTATCCGTTTCGGCTCAACAATCTGGGGCAAATATGCCGGTCTGGCACAATGTCTCTACTTTCTGCTATTGCTGGCTCCCCCACAGTTCAGCGCCATCACACGAATCGCTAACCTTCCATTGCTCATCACCACAATTGTGCTTTTGGTTGTGGCACCAGTGGCTCAGATGGTGGTTAATGTACCAGGAGGAAGGGGGAGGGTATGATTCAAGGGTAGGTGCGCGGTTTACAAGCCCGTAATGCCGTTTTCGCGAACATGGGCTTGTAAACCGCGCACCTACCCTTTTATTCCCCACACCTTGATCGTCTTATCCGCACTCCCACTGATCAGGGTCTGTCCATCCCCGCTTATCGCTACACTCGTAATACAATCTGTATGACCTGTGAGAGTACGCTGTTCTTTCCCTGTCAACACATTCCATACTTTGATCGTCTTATCATCGCTCCCGCTAATTAGGATCTGTCCGTCTGCGCTGAACGCCACACTCATAACAGCACCTGTATGGCCTGTAAACGTACGCTGTTCTTTCCCTGTCGACACGTTCCATACTTTGATCGTCTTATCCCAACTTCCACTGATCAGGGTCTGTCCATCTCCGCTTAGCGCTATACTCGTAACAGGATCTGTATGGCCTGTGAGCGTACACAACTTTTTCCCTGTCAACAGGTTCCATACCTTAATTGTATTATCCCAGCTTCCGCTGATCAGGGTCTGTCCATCTCCGCTTATCGCTACACTTGTAATATAATCTGTATGACCTGTGAGAGTACGCAATTCTTTGCCAGTAGACAAATTCCATACTTTGATCGTCTTATCCTGGCTTCCACTAAACAGAGTTTGTCCATCTGGACTGATTGCTACACTATTAACCCCACTTGTATGACCAGCGAGGGTACGCAGTTCTTCGCCAGTAGACAGGTTCCACACCTTGATCGTCTTATCAAAGCTTCCGCTAACCATAATCTGCCCATCTTCACTGAGTGCCACACTCGTAACCCAATCTGTATGGCCTGTGAGAATATGCTGTTCTTTCCCTGTCGGCACATTCCATACCTTGATCATATCATCCTCGCCTCCACTGACCAGGGTCCGTCCATCTCCACTAAGCATTACACTCACAACAGGAGCAGCATGGCCTGTCAAGGTGCGAAGCAGTGCCAGTTTCTCGACTGTGCGTGGTGATATGAAATGAGCAGTCAATTGCTCAACCACTTTGTGGATTCCGAGGGTGACATTATATAATCCTTTATCCAGGGTATGCCAACAATCTGGATCTGTAACGGGCTTTCCATCTGTTGGAAGAGCCTGCAACTCCCCAAGCGGCTCTCCATGCCAGAACGCAGGACGAAGAATGATAGGGATGACCTTTGCCTCACCTCGCTTATGTCGCTCCAATGCCCGCTTCATCTCTATGCCATAGCAGTAATCGGAATTCATAAAGTCTGGACTCACGAGCAGGAGAATGATCTGGGCAGAGTCAAGATGCTCCTTGATCTCATCTTCCCAGGCTGTTCCTGCGCTAATTTCGCGATCATACCATATTTCAATGAGACCCTGTCGTTGTAATGGTCTCAGATGGGTCTTGAGCTTGTCCAGAAGCGCTTCGTCTTCTCTGGCATAACAGAAGAAGATCTTTATAGGCATAGATATCTATCCTGCTCTGTATTTCCGATTGATGGATAGGGAACGAGTCGTGATCGAATTGCAGGTATTATAGATTTATTCAGCTCTGCTGACAAGTAGGGCTTATCTCAGGGTATCCGTTAAATTTTGGCCTTGGGGGAGAGGACCAAGGGGTAGGGGCGCGGTTTACAAGCCCGTAATATCGTTTTTGCAAACACGGGCTTGTAAACCGCGCCCCTACCCTTTGGATCAGCGCTTGAGAAAACTATTTCTTCATCTCTTTACCAAAAAGTGATGTTGTCCCCCTACCGGTGTCAGGGGATTTTCAAATTCAATCATCACACCCAATGTTTCACGTGAAACGTTGGGTGATCTTGCCAAACTGAAGCTTACAAATCAAACCAGTCTATCGGCGGTGCGTGGTGATATGAGCTAAGAAGTCAATTGCTCAACCACTTTGTGAATTCCGAGAGTTACATCTTGTAATGCAGTATCCAGGTCGTGCCAATCAGCGCTGGTAACGGGCCTCCCATCAGTCGGAAGAGTTGGAAGAGCTTGCAACTCTCCAGGAGGTCCTCCATGCCAGAACACAGGGCGAAGGAGGACGGAGATGACCTTTGCCTCGTCTCGCTTATGCCGCTCCAATGCCCGCTTCATCTCTATGCCATAGCAGTAATCGGATTTTATAAAATCCGGGCTAATAAGCAGGAGAATGATTTGGGCGGAGTCAAGGCGCCGCGTAATCTCCTGTCCCCATTCCGTTCCTGCGCTAATCTCGTGATCATGCCAGATCTCAATGAGACCCTGCCGTTGCAATGGCCCCAGATGGGCCTTGAGCTTGTTCAGAAGAGCATTGTCTTCTCTCGCATAACAGAAGAAGATCTTTATGGGCATAGGTATCTATCCTTGCACTATATTTTCGGCTAATGGATTGAGAACATGTAGTGATCGAATTGCTGTTATTATAAGATTCATTCAGCTCTGCTGACAAGTAGGGCTTATCTCAGGGTATCCGTTAAATTTTGGCCTTGGGGGAGAGGACCAAGGGGTAGGGGCGCGGTTTACAAGCCCGTAATATCGTTTTTGCAAACACGGGCTTGTAAACCGCGCCCCTACGGCGATGTTTCACGTGAAACATTGGGTGATCTTGCTAACAAGGAATTATCCTGGCTCTTTTTGCGAAGATGATCTACGATCTGTGTTAACCACTCGTCGGACGGTTGTTCATAGGGAATAAATTTTTCAGGGGTGCCCATTCCTTCTTTGAAGAGGAAGGCACGATATGGACCAAGCTTGTTTGCCTCTGTGGAATTTATGAGAGTTATAGAATCGTTCTCAGACATCTGAAATGCTACGCGCAACTCGAACTCGTCGAGCATACTCTGTTCCAGAGAACGATTGAAATTGTTGAGCATATCACACCAGATCAGGGTGTGTATGCCCTGCTCCGGGCCATCGCGTAAGATGGTAGAAAACTGTCTGATCAGGCTGGAGTCTTCTGGACGTAAGGCGCGAATACGGTGTAGCCCGTAGATAAGCAGGTAGATCGGTGATTTCTGCTCTGTCTCTGTCCGATTCTCGATTTCATCGCAGATCTCTGTGAGCAACGCAGAAGGAGTACGCCGATTGGCGATCTTGACCGTATGAGGGATCTCCTTCTCCCGTTGTCGCAAACGATCTACATAGGGAGTATCCGACCTCCCATCTATGATGTAGAAGCGAGCAGCATCAGGACTATGCTGTGCAGCTAACGTAAATAGCGCGATCGAGAGCAATCCCGAGGCAACATTCTCGTCCTGACCAATAATGAGAAGATTGCCACCACGGCGTGGACGTAACTGAAGATTTGTCGCATCCTTAAGCGAAATGGGATCACCAAGCCAGATGGTAGCAAACTGCTGAACAGGCCAGACAGGTGCATCCAGGAGAGCATTAAGCATTTGATTCTCGTTCACATCCACATTCTTACTGCCATCAAAAATGTGCTGGACGCGCTCCGGGACATAATTGTGGCTAAGTGCCAACTGCCGAATAGCGTCGAGATACACAGATAGCTCTTCGTCTGACAGCAAGAAAGTTTGAAAACGACTATTTCCCGCCTCTGCTCCACTATCAGCGTTGTAGATCGCCTCTCCCGGACGAAACTGGAAAAGGAGATTGGATGAAGCATTATCCTCTCCCAGGATCAAACGAGAATCAGCTTTCTCGTTTTTCATAGCAATACGCACAGTCATCTGGCTCATGGTAGACCTATCAAGAATGGTAGACTTATCAGGCATGCCAGGCAAGGATAAACCTGCCAGTGTTTGAGAGGCAAGCACAATATGAATACCAAAGCCACGACCCGTCCGTACAAAGCGATCCAGATGTTTCGTAGCTTCCTCAGCAATATCATCCAGTTGCATAAACAACTCCTGGAATTCATCTATGATCAGGAGAATGCGAGGCATACGCGTTCGGGGTTGGGCTCTGCGGAACTGTGTAATATCCTGTACACGCGCTCTGCTAAAAAGCTGTTTCCGTTGCTCCAGCTCTGTCGCCAGTCCCTCCAGGACACTCAGCCCAAATTCTCGCTCGCTCTGAATCGCTACGACACGCGCATGAGGTAACTTGTAATGGGCATATGGCGTGAAGCCTACAGTCTTAAAATCGAGCAGATAGAACTCTAACTCATTGGGGCTGTAGATGAGAGAAAGGCCCACGATGAGGACATGCAGAAGATTTGTTTTACCAGACCCCGTTGTCCCAACGATCAGTACATGATGAGCAGTGCCTCTTCCCAGGCGCAGATACTGATATTTAGTGGCACCCATACGTCCCAGGGGAACAGTAATCTCCTCACCCATATTCTGATCCCTTGCCCACCAACGGTATTCTGGGATAATTTGTCGCTCTATAGCCCATCTAAATGGAATCTCCACTCGTTGATGAGCTTCCAATGCCTTCTTGCCAATGCGTTCCAGTAGTTGACCGAAAATTTCTGGTCGAGGGAGCATATCAAGCCGAAGCTTGCAGGTCCCAATATCTTTATGTTGCCAGGTAAAATTCTGACCATCCCAGGCGATAACTTTAGTAACGCGCTCCAATTCGGCTATTTTGAAGCCAGAAGGAAGCGCCTGCTCTGTATCGACAGTCATTAATACAGAAACTCCACAACGGGGACCTGCGGCGGCTATATGCGTGAGCTGGCTTGCGGCCTCCTGACTGAAGTTGGCCGGAAAACCCACAACAACCAGAATGCGATAAGGCTCCGCTATTTCGCCTGCGACCCTATTGTACTCATCAATTGTGTGATATTGATTACGCAAATATTGCTGAATAACATGCCCCATGTGATCAGAGAGTTCTACCAATTGTTGGGCGATATGCTCCTTCTTAGTCCATACTTTGCCACTAATAAGTTGCTCGTCGTAATCGGCCAGTTGTAAAAACGTGGCAACATTCTTTCCCAGTCCGGCTGGATCAATCAATGTAAAACGCAGTTTACCAGGTGGTTGGGCAATGAGAAGACGCAACATTAGCGATTGGAGCGCCTGTACAGCACTCTCTTTTACTGCTCCAGGTGCTTTGAAAAGAATATTGTCCTCACCGGGACAGATAGTGAGTGCAGGAATGACAGGAAAATTTGCAGCTTCTGCTATGACCCCAAGCCGCGCAAGTGATATTGACGATTGGCTACCTGGTTGCCATCGTGACCACCGGGGATCATCCCATTCAGCCACAAGCAAACCATCCTCTTGCGCAAAACGGGTGAGTATTGAGGGGAATCGGGATAGTGATGCCTGTAAATTCTGCTCTATCTGCTCATGTGCTTGTATAGATCGGGTCTGATGTTCAGCGAACCTGACAAGTCGTGTGTTTTGTAATACCTCGCTCTGTTTTGTATGTATGGCTTCGACGGCAGAACTCGCCTGCATAAGTAGTGTATAGTAAGTATTAATTGACCGGGTCGTAGCAATATAATCACGCCCCCAGAGGATACCTAGTATGAGAAAGAGGAGTAAAATGACCACTATAAAGTCGATCACGATTGCCGCATCGGGAAAAGACCAGTGTCCGCTAAAGAAACTAACCACCCAACTCAGTAAAGCGTATAACCCATAAAGCAGTGCGATAATTCCGGCAGCGCCGCCAATAAAAGTCATCGCCCCCGGATAGATACGCCTTCTATTCCTGTACCCATCCATCGAAGAGATGATCTTATCATTCGCTGCAAGCGCATCTGTCTGAGATGCTGTCATATATTCCAGGCTACCTGGTCCTTCTATTGAGGAAACGGCGGTTCTATCAACGATATTATCCCATACACTATGCTGAAGTTCGCTCTGTATTGTGCTAACAACTTCGCGAACATGCTCTACCCCCTGAATTGCCTGCTCTTGCTCGGACTGCAGGGTCGCTTCAATCTCTGCTCTCTCCTGATCGAAGCGCTGTTGTACATCTTGCTGCGCTTTTTGGTGCTCCTGGTTTAGCTGATGGAGTTCCTTGAGTAGTCCATCGTAACGTGAAATCTGTGCTCCTGCGGAGGCCGTTGGTTGCACTCCAGGGCCAGAGAAAAATGCTGTTGTAGAATCTGAGTTGGCTGATGATACTGATATCGTGGGTATTGTGATCGATATAGGCTGCGTTGTGCTTTGAGCTTGCTGTGCTTCGCGCAAATACGTGCTTTTCAATGTATCTGCAAAATCCTGCACACGTGGAAAACGCTGATGAGGGTCCTTTGCCAGAGCACGACGGATCACCTGATCAACGCTCGCAGGAACTCTTCCGTTCAGACTGGGGGGAGGAGCGAACATATGCTGAGTACTGATTTCCTGGGAGGTACCCCGGAACGGGAGATCACCGCTCAACCATTCATATGCCACTATTCCCAGCGCATATTGATCGCTCGCCAGGACCGGATGGCCTTGTATCTGTTCGGGGGCCATATAATGTACGGTCCCCACTGGATTTTGTAGACCACTTTGTGCGATCAGGGCAATCCCAAAATCACTCAGGACGATCTTGTCATCGTTCAGTATAAGCATATTCTCCGGCTTGACATCGCGATAAATCAGGTCTTTCTGATCATGGGCATACTGGAGAGCATCCGCGATCTGCTTGATATAAGACACAACGGTAACATAGGGAAGTGATCGGCCCTTTGGACGAGAATTTTTCAGGGAGCCTTTCTGAGCATATTCCATGACGAGGAATGGCGTTCCTGCTTCTATATCAAAGTCCAGTACGCGTACAATATTGGGATGCTCTAAGCTAGCAATGGTACGGGCCTCGGTACGGAATTTCTCTATTTCGTCACCTGTGACGATGGTCTTGAGTACCTTGACAGCGGCATGAGTACCAAGGAGGATGTGTTCGCCTTTGTAGACTTCTGCATAGCCTCCTTCGCCTAGCAACGCAACGAGTTTATACTTTCCAAGTGATTGCCCTACACGATTTGCCATCTACAGAGTCTCCTCAGCTGCATTATTTGACGAACATAACATCAACAAGACATGGGTTCATGAAAAATTTTATTGGATGAATTTGCAAGAACAGTTGATACGCTTATTTCAAGTATAGATGCGTTCTCCAATTTTTGTCAAGCTTTTCTATTAAAAAAGAGTATACATCACTTTTTGCACAGAAAGAGAAAGTAATCATTCAATTCTGCTGACGGGTGAGGCCGATCTCAGAAACATGTGAGACTGCTCTCAGAACCAGCATCAGATAGATTTTCAAGTTCGGCACTGCACACAATGTTTCACGTGAAACATTGTGGCTTTTACTAACAAAATAGGGGAAAATGGGATAGTAAGATTACAGGTATGCTAGCAATTGCATGATTTACAAATTTTTCATGCATCATTTTGTGTAATGATCAAATGATTAGTTTATAATGCACCTTTTTTATTTCTTCTTCGTTAATAAAAACGATATCTTAAAAACATCCTTTGAGGGATGTGATGCATTGATGGACATGATGCATCAACATTTATAGAGGTTTTTCACGATAACATTAGTATTATCGCGAAAGTTAAGTTGCAGTGAGGAATACAGATGTTTTTTGCCTTAATTGAAGATTCAATGCCTATTGCCCAACTGATCAGCGTGACCTTACAGATGCAAGGTCATAGTCTCATGCACTTTTCTGATGGGGCTTCCTTCCTTGCCTCTGTGCAAACGACTTCCTATGATTTCATTCTGGTAGACTTCAACCTGCCAGGAACGGTATCCGGTTTGCAGGTGATTTCTTTTCTGCAAGAGAGTATGTCAGATGTGCCTGCGTTAGTTATCACGGCCGTGAGTGAATGGCTTCTCAAAGATGTTCGGACCAAATATCCACAATTGTTTATTTTGCACAAACCATTCCATATCCAGGAATTACTTCAGAGTATTGAGAGAGTCCAGAGATCACCAATTCATATCGCTTTCGGTGAATTGGTAAATGACGAGTTTTTACGTGACCGTACAGAAGTAGAAGCTGCGAGAATTGGTAATCTTTGTGTGAAGTGAGCATATGCACAATTATGCAAAGGGATGAGGCCTACCTTGTTTTTCGTCCGCAATATTTACGCTGCCCTCTCTTCTCTGCTATGCTATGCTATGGCAATGTAGCCAAGAAAGGACATACTTCTTGATGAAGACACCACCTATCACTATCAATGGACAGGCTCTCTCAAGTGTCGAAGTACTGGCAATTGCTCGCCACTCTACGCCAGTGACGTTAGGCGACGTGGCTATTCAACGCATTCAGGCTGCCCGTTCAGTAATCGAGACCCTTGCAGCCGAAGGGAAGAAAATCTATGGAGTCACAACGGGATTTGGGCACCTGAGCAGTGTACGTATCAAGCAAGAACAACTGGTAGACCTTCAACATAATTTGCTGCGTAGCCATGCAGCGGGAGTCGGCACGCTACTCAGCGAAGAGATCACTCGCGCAATGATGACATTGCTAGCGGCAAGCCTGGCACGTGGCCATTCTGGTGTACGTGTCGAGATTGTCGAACTCCTCCTGGCTCTGCTGAATGCCCAGATTTTTCCTCTGATCCCTTCCAGAGGATCAGTAGGAGCAAGTGGCGATTTAGCGCCACTTGCTCATCTGGGACTCATCCTGATTGGCGAAGGTGAAGCCATCTATAGAGATCGACGCTACACAGGAGCAGAGGCACTCCAGCGGGCCGGGCTAACTCCGCTGCGTCTGCAAGCAAAAGAGGGTCTGGCACTTATCAATGGTACCCATTTGATGGAAGCAATTGCTGTACTGGCGCTTGCCGATGCTCAGACATTAGTGCAAACAGCCGAGGTTGCCTGTGCGATGAGTCTGGAGGGACTGCTTGGTAGCCATGTTCCTCTGGATGCCCGCATCCATCAACGCCGGGGACAACATGGGCAACAGGTGAGCGCCGCACGACTACGCCGACTCGTGAGCGATAGTGAGATCAATAAAAGCCATCAAGACTGTCCAAGGGTACAGGACCCCTATACCTTGCGTTGTGCTCCCCAGGTTTTTGGTGCGATACGCGATGCCCTTGAGTATTGCACGAACGTAATTGAGCGCGAATTAGGTGCCGTCACGGATAATCCACTGGTCTTCCCAGAAGAAGGGGAGGTCTTGAGTGGTGGCAACTTTCATGGTCAACCTCTGGCGCTCGCCCTCGATATGATGGCAATTGCCCTGGCCCAACTGGCAAGTTTTGCAGAGCGACGCATCTATGGTTTGCTTGGTCCCAACGAATGGGACAAAGGTGGTGCCCCCCTTTTCCTGACTCCCAATCCAGGCCTCAACTCCGGTTTTATGCTTTCCCAGTATGTTGCAGCGGCCCTCGTCAACGAAATCAAGATCCTGGCCCACCCCGCCAGTATCAATTCAATTCCAACTTCGGCAGGCATGGAAGATTTTGTCAGCATGGGAGCCACCAGTGCCCATAAACTGCTAAGTATTCTGGAGCAGGCTCAACAGGTCATTGCGATAGAATTGATGTGTGCCGCACAATTATTAGAATTTCGCAAACCTCTTAAGCCGGGGAAAGGAGTACAAGAGGCATATGAACGCGTGCGCTCCTCTGTTTCCATGCTTGAGGATGATCGCGTGCTAGCACCGGATATCGCAATCCTTGCGAAAGCCGTAAAAGAGGGTAGATTTGCTCTCGTTGATTAGGTGTAGGGGTGCGGTTTACAAGCCTGAACCTGTTTTGCCTTTATCTACACGGGCTTGTAAACCGCACCCCTACATGTTCCACCTTTCTGCAAAAACCTGACGGATACCCCACGTGGACACGTGGAACACTGCCTTGTGCCAGATACTATCGTTATGTTACACTCTGACTATCAGGCCAGTCGATGAGGACTGGTTGCCTCTTCAGAGTAAAGGCACAATGTTGAGCGCATACGAAGGGAGTACCATTAGTGATTAGCCACAACATGTCTGTGGACCTGCCCACTGTTTCCACCACTTCGTTACAGGAACAACGTAGAGTACTTCAGCAACTTCGAAGTGAACTGATTCTCCGCTACCGTCCTCATATCCTGGAAGGCCCTGGACCTATTCGAGTTATGGCACGAATCGTGGATGAGCTTGAAAGCGAATGCCGCAAACGCCATATTGCCGAAGAGGTGATGCGAGCCGAAATTGTGAACCGCACCATCGGTGATGTAAACCTGCGCCTCGTTACTGAATACGAGGGTGAACCGGGTGGCCCGACTGATTACCGCCTCCTCGCAGATGAATTGGGCATCGCGCTGCCAGGTGAGCAGCTTCATGGCCATACGGCAACAGGTGAGATATATCTCTGGTTACGAGAGCAGATGATGGAATGCGAACGCCTCCTCCTGGCAAATAACTTCGATCTGCGCATCTATGACATTTATGGTGTTGGGAATCCAGTACTTCGTGAATGGCTGGCCCAGGAGATGGGAAAATGGGGAATTGCAGCGAAGGCAGAGCAGATCTGCCTGAATATAGGTGCGATGGATAGCATCGATAAAGTGTTACATGGTCTAATGCATATGTACCGCACACAACACATCTCCGACGTGGGTATCCTTTTCCCAGATCCCGGCTTTACTGTCCCCAAATGGCAGGCCAGCGCATCGGGCTATCAGCTTTACAACATCCCAACATTACCAGAACATCGCTTCAAACTTACAGCCAGACAACTCGACCAGATGCTACAAGAAGCCCCCCATATTCGCATCCTTTACCTCACCGTCACAAACAATCCCACCACATTTGCCTATACAGCAGACGAACTCAAAGAGTTGCTGGCCATGCTACGACAATACTGGGATAGAGGACACCAGATCTTTATTCTCACTGATCTTGCCTATATCGGGACAGGCAAACCAGAAGAAGATCGTATGCGTATGGCAAGCTTTACCGCACCTGACATACTGGCACATACGATCTTTATTAGTAGCCTTTCAAAAACATACACACTTACCGGAGAACGTTTCGGTTGGGTAACCTGTGGCAATCCAGAGATCGCCGCGGCTATCGCGCCTAGTTGGACAAATAGCATGGCTTCACTGCCAGGTGAATGGCAACTGCGCTTTATGGCCTACTTGCGCTTACTACAAGCACGTCCCTGGCTCTCAGAGAAGTTGCGTGCCTTTTACCGACTGCGCCGCACCAGATTGATCAAACAACTCCAACGTATCAATGAGGAACTGCACCTGTTTACCCACATTTACGTTGACGATGACGCAACAGTCTATAACTGGAGCCAACTACGTCCAGGAGAAGATGCCTTCTCAGTCTTTGAGAAAACTGGGATCGCGGGAGTTCCCGGTTCTGGTTTTGGCTACACTGACGACTACATACGTTTCTCCATCGGCGTCATTCCTGTCGAAGAACTCTTCCCTCCACAAAAAAGTGACCCCCCAGAAACAACTTGATAGTTACGTACCCAGGTGATACTCTGTAGCATGAAGAGATAAGGTTGTTAAACATGGCCAGGCAACCATCTTGCTGGTTGCCTGGCCATGTCTAACACATATCCATCAACGTTTCACGTGAAACATACAGACCACCCATGAGTACCTGATCCAAGGGACACCAAAGACTTCTCCAGGCATGAACAAGAACGTACCGGGAGGGATCAAGTGAGAAAACTTAGAGAGCAATATACAGTGTCAAAGGAGAACACACATGACAATCCGCGTAGGTATTAACGGTTTTGGACGTATTGGACGTCAGTCCTTGAAAGCAATTCTTGAGCGCCATCCACAGGATATTGAGGTTGTGGCCGTCAATGATCTCACTAGCACCCAGACTAATGCTCACCTCTTAAAATATGACTCCACCTACGGTCGCTTTCCTGGTGAGGTTGAGGCAACAGATGACGCTTTGATCGTCAACGGACATCGTATACAGGTCATTTCTCAGCGTGATCCGGCACAGATTCCCTGGGGCGATCTGGGTGTACAGCTTGTGATTGAGTCCACAGGTTTTTTCACCGATGCAAATAAAGCAGCGGCACACCTGCAAGGCGGCGCAAAGAAAGTTATTATTTCCGCACCTGCCAAAGGTGAAGATTTGACGGTTGTCCTTGGCGTCAATGAGCATATGTATGATCCAGCCAGGCACACTATTATTTCTAATGCCTCCTGTACAACAAACTGTCTGGCACCGACAGCGAAAGTGCTCAACGACAAATTTGGCATCGAACGTGGTCTGATGAACACAATCCACTCATATACCAACGACCAGCGTATCCTTGATCAGGTGCACTCAGATCTACGACGTGCTCGTACCGCCGGTGCAAACATTATCCCAACGACAACGGGTGCCGCTCGTGCGTTGGCTCTTGTCATTCCTGAACTCAAAGGGCGCTTTGACGGTATGTCCCTGCGCGTACCTACAGTCACCGTTTCCGTAGTTGACTTTGTGATTACTACCCGCAAAGAGACCTCCAAAGACGCCATCAACGATGCTTTCAAGGAAGCTGCAGCAGGCGCACTCAATGGCATCCTGACTTACAACGAGGAGCCACTGGTCTCCAGCGATTTCCGTGGTGATTCACACTCTTCCATCGTTGATGGACTCTCGACGATGGTACTCGGTGGCAATATGGTCAAAGTCATTGCCTGGTATGACAATGAGTGGGGCTATTCTTCCCGCGTCGCCGATCTGGCACATTTCATCGGACAAAAAGGCTTTTAACCTTCGTATAATTCACACTCCCAGCGGGGGTACCCACAAGAGAGGCGCAGGGGAGGTATCCCCATAGGCGCAGACTTAAGCAGAGGGGTTCCTCTGCACTCTCGTTTTTTGTGCCGCCGGAGGCGGCACAAGAGGGGAAAAGAGGTATTGGGGACACCCCAACCCCCGGCAGGGAGGACCCTGCACCCCTAAAGTCCGCGCCTATGGGGGAGACCCTGCAACCCCCCAAAGGGGCTAGCCGCCCCTTTGAACCCCGCTCACATTTGAGTGTTGAGTGAATTTTTAGAGAAGAGCCACAAGGTACGATAGGATACCATCATGAACAAACAGACGATACGTGATATTAACGTTGCAGGAAAGCGTGTGCTGGTACGCGTAGACTTCAACGTACCATTAGATGCTGAGCAACATATCACTGACGACACACGCATTACGGCAGCATTACCCACCATCCAATATTTACTCGATCATGGTGCCGCGCTTATACTGATGTCGCACCTGGGTCGACCAGACGGTAAGGCCGTAGACAAACTACGTATGACCCCGGTTGCCAGACGTCTCAGTGAATTGCTTAACCAACCAGTTCAGGCAGCAACAGATTGCATTGGATCTGAGGTTGAGGCTCAGGCTAAAGCCTTACAGCCAGGACAGGTCTTATTACTGGAAAACCTCCGCTTCCACAAGGAAGAAGAGAAAAACAACCCCGACTTTGCACGCCAGCTTGCCAGCCTTGGGGATCTCTACGTCAACGATGCCTTCGGTACCGCACACCGTGCGCATGCCTCAACCGAGGGAGTGACGCACTATCTGCCAGGTGTAGCAGGCTTTTTGATGGAGAAAGAAATCAACTTTCTGGGTGCTGCATTAGAAGATCCCAAACGCCCCTTTGCCGCCATCATCGGTGGGGCCAAGGTCTCAGATAAGATAGCCGTCCTGGAGAGACTTATCAGCATCTCCGACACTATCCTGATTGGTGGAGGGATGGCTAATACCTTCCTGAAAGCTGAAGGAAAAGAAATCGGCGATTCCTTGTATGAAGAGAGTAAGGTTGGCGTAGCCCACGACCTGATCACAAAAGCTCAACAACGTGGACTACAGTTTCTCTTACCTACAGATGTGGTAATCGCAGACCGTTTTGCCGCCGATGCTCATGCGAAGGTCGTCTCCAGTAACGAGGTACCTCAAGGCTGGCGTATTCTCGATATTGGTCCTGCTACCATTGAAAGTTTCCGTCTGGCACTGGCTGGAGCCAGAACCATCGTCTGGAATGGCACTCTGGGTGTTGCAGAGATGCCCGCCTTCGCCAAAGGAACCAACGCCGCCATTGAAATGCTTGCCGAACGTACTCAGGCCGGTGCGCTGACGATTATTGGTGGCGGTGACTCAGCAGCAGCAGTTGAGCAGGCAGGAGCCGCAGAGAAGATGACGCACGTTTCGACGGGCGGTGGGGCCTCGCTGGAGTTCCTGGAAGGTCGTACTCTGCCAGGCGTGGCCGCATTACAAGATAAGAAGTGAGGCAAGTATGACAACTTCTCGCACCGCTATTATAGCGGGTAACTGGAAGATGAACTATGGTCCCAGGCAAGCTTCCAACTTTACGAGAGAGATATTGCCAGGGCTGGGTCAACTAGTACGCAAATATGCTCAAGTAATGTGTGTCCTGTGCCCACCTGCAATCTCGCTGGCAGCGGTACGCGAAGTACTGGATGCAGCGCCAACGCCACGCATCGAACTGGGGGCACAGAATATGTACTTTGAGGAAAAAGGTGCATTCACTGGTGAGATTGCGCCTGCCATGGTTCGTGAACTATGTAGCACAGTCATCCTTGGTCACTCCGAACGCCGCATGTACTTCGGTGAAACCGATGAGCTTGTGAATAAGAAGACTCTTGTGGCTCTCAAACATAGCCTGCGTCCCATCGTGTGTATTGGCGAAAACCTTCAGCAATATGAGGCAAACCAGACCGAGCAGGTCATACGTACACAGGTCAAGGGGAGTCTGGCAAATTTTTCAGTGCAACAGGCCAGAGAGGTGGTCGTAGCCTATGAGCCGATCTGGGCTATTGGTACAGGCCGTGCTGCAACAGTCGAGGGAGCCGGCCGGGTCATTCACCTGATTCGTGAACTCTACGGTGAGATGTACGGAGAGGCAGCCGCCGCACTGTGTATTCAGTATGGGGGGAGTGTCACCTCAGACAATATCAGCAAGTTTATGGCTCATCCCGATATTGATGGGGCACTCGTCGGCGGTGCCAGTCTCAAACCCGATTTTGTAGAAATCCTGCGTAAGACCATCGAAACAATACATTGATAAGATCTTGATATCTATACTGTTACATTTCCGCTGTCAGGTAAGGTGCGTGGATATGTGAGCAGGTGGACAAGTCTCATATGCACATGCTCTACCATGACAGTTCCTTAAAGGAGCTTCTTAATGACAAAGAATATCGATGAGCCTATTGACGCTGTAGTCATTGGTAGTGGCTTCGGTGGCTCAGTAGCAGCACTACGGTTGGGGCAAGCCGGTTATCACACCCTGGTACTGGAACGTGGATGCCGCTGGCCAATTACTCAAGAACAGAATACCTTTGCGACCTATGACCAACCAGATGGACGAGCGGCATGGCTGAGTTCTACAACAGTGGACTCAGTCAATCAAAATGTGCCTATTAATAGATATACGGGGGTCTTAGAGCGCATCATTGGAAATGGTATGGTGGCGCTGTCAGGTGCCGGTGTCGGAGGTGGGTCATTAGTCAATAATGCCGCGCTCGTCCAACCAACAAAGGAGTTGTTCTCACGCCAGCTTTCACCTGCTCTTGATTATAATGAGTTCTCTGAGGTGTACTACCCAAGAGTTCGTTCGATTATTCAACCTGCACCGCTTCCCAATGGATATCCTCGCATCTCCCTACTACCTATCCACACGGATCTTTCAGCAATGGGCTGCAACCGCTGGATTGAGATCCGAATTTTAATTCGAATCAGCTATCGATTGGAATATCGTTCGACAAGAGATGAGCGGAACAAGGGTCCCATCTACAATCTCGGGAGAGGTTTGGTATGGGATGAATTCTGGGGCACACAAGAGCCTGGATCACAATTATTTGGCACAGGCGGAAGCAACTGGATATGTTGAGATCCTTCCCCTTCACATGGTAACAGACATTGAACAGACAACAGATGGTCATTACCGTGTCTCATGCCAGCAGATCGATACCTCAGGGACAGTCCTCAACTCTGTAACATTCACATGCAAGTATCTCTTCCTGGCAGCAGGCTCAATGAAGACTTCTGAGTTGATGGTGAAAGCCAAAGCGAAGGGGACACTTCCACGACTAAATGATCAGGTCGGTCAAGGATGGGGAAACAACGGAGATATGGTTGGTTTTTCCCTTGGCCTCCCTTCTAACAACACGCAACAAGGAGGCCCAGGTCCCGCCATGATAACAGATTTTGAAAATCCTTTGGGATCAGTTGTCATTAATAATGGACCCTCCCATGGCGCACCTGACGGAAGTATGGGTGCACTTGTCATGACAATGCCAGCTTCAGGTCCCTTTCCCGCAAAAGGAGTATTCCAATACAATCCAGCAAAGGATACCGTCACACTGCAATGGCCAGGCAATGACCCTGCAATTACAAATCTCACGGCTGCCGCAACACAAACATACGCATCGTCTGAGTGTGAATATGGTACCAGGAACTCGCTCCTGTAATGACAAACATACACACAGGGTTTACCGTTCATCCACTCGGCGGAATGGTCCTTGGTCAAGCATGTGATCTGTCTGGGGAAGTTCTTGGATATCCGAACTTCTATATTGTCGATGGTTCCTTGATACCAGGATCTACGGGCTGTGCAAATCCCTCACTGACAATTGCTGCCCTGGCAGAGCGCATCATGGACCTGTTCGTTCGCTCCCGATAAACTAGCAGAGGAAAAGCTCATCTGACCCCTCTCCGATTTCAAGAGTTAATGGGATAACTCTTCAGGAGGGGGTGCCGGGAAACGCCATTCTCCTGACCGGAGCACGAGGTGCCCTCACACACTTCCCCTTTTTTCAAAAAAGTAGTAACCACTCAGGTCCCTTCTTCCTGATACCTCAGCGCCTAAGGCGCTTCGCAGCCCGTTTTATATGGGTTTTGTCGTCTGTGGTGGAGGTTGCGACGCAACCTCCACCACAGACGACAAAACCCATATAAAACAAGAGCGAGTCACCGCAGGTGGTGAGCAAACCTGAGTAGTTACAAAAAGTATTCGAGAAGCTCAGCATTGAATGAAAACGATGAGCTTGCAATCCATTCTGTATGAACTGTAAAATACCCTTGTCTGGATCGATATTCCTGTTCACTCACAGAACGTCGGGTTGTTTCCAGAAGGAGGGATGAGATGGATAAGAGTCAGCAGCATATCAACCAACTCGAAGATATCTTTGCGTCACTCCCGGAAAGTGTGGTTGTCTGTGATCGAGAAGGAAAAATTCTTCGGATTAATGCCGTTGCCCTCAAACTCTTTGAAATACCTTCTGAAGCCAGCAGGAAAGGGACCTCCTATCAGCAGTTTCTTCAGGACTATAAACTGCCTGACGAGCAGCAACAAGCCATCGCCCCAAAGCAATGGCTCACGAATGGACAGATGACAAGTTCTCTCGTTCTACATATGCCTTCAGGGCGCAAAGCCTACATCAACCTTTTCTGTTCACCACTACTTGATGCACAGAAGCGCGTAGAAGGAACAATCTATATTTTCTATGACATCACTGATCACTATCAGAAAACTTTTCGCATCCAGGACGTTCATCAGGCGGTAGTAACCCTCATCGAAGCCATCGCACATATCCCCGAGCCTCTTGCACACATGTTGCCTGAAAAACCTCTCCTTCTGTCTCCTCCGGTGCTTTTCATTGGTCAACATCTCGTGGATGTGATCCGTCGCATCCTCGATTGCTGCGCAGTGAGTCTTCTCGCATTAGATGCACATCACAGTCTGTTTCCTGCTGTAGGAAGCGGCTTCACCGCTGAACAAGAACAGTACCGCAGGGGGATGAGAGGACACTTCTTGTTCTCAGAATTCTTTGATGAGACGGCGCTTACCAACCTCTATACCAGGCAGGCAGTGGTTCTCTCTGCTGATAGCCTGCATATCCCATCTGGCTATCAACCAGAACTTTCAGGTGTTGCCAACACAACACTCCTGCTGGTCCCTTTGTTGCTGGAGCAACAGTTCGCTGGTAGTCTTCTCATCATCAAGGCGGGTCTGGGCGGCATGTACACACTAGAGGAGATCGAACTGGTGAAAGTCATCGCAGCACAGACAGAAATGATCATTGAATGCTTCTGCTACTTGCACAGGCAAGCTGAGACGCAGATGAAAGAACTCGTGCAACACGAAATGAAGCACCTCATCGATGAATTTCTGAACATAGCTGCCCACGAACTACGCACGCCTCTCACTGTGATTAAAAGCAATATCCAATTAGCCCAGCGCCGCTTAGCAGTGCTGAAGTCCCTGGCGGCGGAGCAGTCAGGGCCAACGCGTGAACACATTGCGCGGGTTCTACAGCAATTAGAGCATGCGACTGAGAGTACCAGGGTTCAGGAGCGCATGATCAATGATCTCATCGATGATACACTTATTCAGGCGGATCAACTCTCGCTGTCTATGAAACCCTGCGATCTGCTCATACTCCTCAAAGAAGTTGTCACCAGACAGCAACGATCTATACCTGAGCACACAATCATGCTGGAAATTCCCTCGATGGTACAGGTACTACCGATCATCGCTGATGCAGGGCGGATTATACAGGTCCTCAATACCTACCTGGCCAATGCGCTCATCCATTCACCTGCGGAGCGGCCTGTGACTGTAGAGCTGACGATTGATAATGCCATTGCGCGAGTCTCGGTTCATGATGCAAGGCCAGACATCTCTCTGGAAGAACAAGAATGTCTCTGGGAGCGCCTTTACTGCTCCGGGGGAGCGCCATCCGCTCAGGTTTCTACCTCTGCCGGGTGTTCATTGAGCATCATCATGGCAGTATCGGGGTACAGAGTACCTCTGGTCGTGGAGCGACCTTCTGGTTCACCTTGCCGATTGCCACCGCATGACTACATGGGATTGGGATACCTCATACTTTCCGTAGAGCATCAAAACCCACTTCGATGAGCTTGCAATCCACTTTACATGAACCGTAAAATACCCTTGCCTGGATCGATATTCCTATTCACTCGCAGAACGTAGGGTTGTTTCCTGAAGAAAGGATGAGATGGATAAGAGCCAGCAGCATATCAACCAACTGAAGATATCTTTGCGTCACTCCCGGAAAGCGTGGTTGTCTGTGATCGAGAAGGAAAGATTCTTCGGATTAACACCACCGCTCTCAAATTCTTTGAAATACCTTCTGAAGCCAGCAGGAAAGGGACCTCCTATCAGCAGTTTCTTCAGGACTATGGATTATCTGATGAACAGCAACAACTCATCGCCCCAAAGCAACGGCTCATGAATAGACAGGTGACAAGTTCTCTCGTTCTGTATATGCCTTCTGGGCGGAAAGCCTGCATCAACCTTTCCTGCTCATCGCTACTTGATGTACGGAAGCGCGTGAAAGGAATAGTCTATGTTTTCTATGACATCACTGATCAGCATCAGAAAGACTGCCGCATCCAGGACGTTCAGCTGGCAGTAGCAACCCTCATCGAAGCCATCGCGCAGATGCCCGAGTCTCTTGCGCACATGTTGCCTGAAGAACCTCTTCTTCTGTCACCTCCAGTGCTCTTCATTGGCCAACGTCTTGTGGATGTGATCCGTCGAACCCTCGATTGCGGTGCAGTGAGTCTTCTCGCATTAGATGCACGTCACAGGCTGGTTCATGCCGTAGGAAGTGGCTTCACTGCTGAACAAGAACAGTACCGCCAGGGGATAAAAGGGCGCTACTTGCTCTCGGAGTTCACTGACGAGACGGTGCTTGCTCGCCTCTATGCCGGGCAGGCAGTGGTTCTCTCTGCTGATCGCCTGTATATCCCATCTGGCCATCAACCAGAGCTTTCAGGTGTTGCCAACACAATGCTCCTACTGGTCCCTTTGTTGCTGGAGCAACGGTTCGCTGGTAGTCTTCTCATCACCAAGGCGGATCTAGACAGTGTGTACACACCAGAGGAGATCGAGCTGGTGAAAGTCATCGCTGTGCTGACAGAGATGATCATTGAGTGCTTCTGCTACTTGCACAGGCAGACCGAGACGCAGACGAAAGAACTCCTGCAACACGAAATGAAGTGCCTCATCGATGAATTTCTGAACATGGCCGCTCACGAGTTACGCACATCTCTCGCTGTGATTAAAGGCAATATCCAATTAGCTCAGCGCCGCTTAACCATGTTGAAGTCTCTGCTTGAGGAGCAGCCTGGACCGGCGCATGAGCATATTTTGCAGGCTCTACAGCAATTAGAGTCTGCTACTGAGAGTACCAGGGTTCAGGAGCACACGATCAATAACCTCATCAACGATACGCTTATTCAGGCGGATCACCTCCCACTGTCTATGAAACCTTGTGATCTGCTCATACTACTCAAAGAAGCTGTCTCCAGGCAGCAACAGTCCATGGCCTAAGCATAGAATCATGCTGGAAATCCCCTCAATGGTGCAGGTACTACCGATCATCGCTGATGCCTGGCGGATTACACAGGTCCTCAACATCTATCTGACCAATGCGCTCACCCATTCACCTGCGGAGCAGCCTGTGACCGTAAAGCTGACGGTTGATGATGCCATTGCACGAGTCTCAGTGCATGATGCAAGGCCAGGCATCCCCTTAGAAGAGCAAGAACATCTCTGGGAGCGCTTTTACTGCGCCAGGGGAAGCGCCATCCGCCCAGGTTTCCATCTTTGCCAGGTGTTCATTCAGCATCATCATGGCAATGTTGGAGTACAGAGTACCGCTGGCCATGGAGCGACCTTCTGGTTTACCTTGCCGATTGCCACCGCATGACTACATGGGATTGGGATGTCTGGAGAAGGGTCCTGAAGTCTATAAGATGCACCCTCGCTTTTGCGGTAACTATTCAGGTCTCTTTTCTGATTCCTCAGCGCCTTTGGCGCTTCGCAAACACTACATGAGTCATCCCGAATTTTTGAAACACAAGTTCAAGGATGACCAGTAGACAAAAAAGACCTCCTGAGTTAGACTCTGAGTTCACGAAAAATTCAGAGGAAATCAGGAGGTCAGAAACATCGATGTCGTTAGAGTATGGCATATCAGGAGAAAATCGGCAAGAGGAGATCGAGCAAGATCGGGAGCTGGTGGAGGTGTTGACGAGGAAGCTGGATCCGCTTCTAGAGAGGCTGGACGCGTATTTGGATAAGCGGTTGGTACGCACATTGGTAGAAAGTGTGGCAGCAATCCTCGTCTTTAGGAATCCCAAACAAGGGCTGCATGTGAGTGAACTCGGTGCCTATATAAAAAATGGGGCACAAGCACCAGCAGGAACAAAAAAGCTAGAAAGACTGCTGCATTCAAAAAAATGGGGAAAAGAGCTCATTGACGAATTTCATTGGGAAAAATCGGTCAAGCGGGTCAAGGAGTTCAAAGAAGCGGGAAAACGAGCATTGTGTATCTGGGATGGCAGTCGCATAGAAAAGCCAGAAAGCGAAAAGACCGAAGGAATGTGTGCAGTATTGTCGTCAAAAGCAAAAAGGCTCAAAAAGAACCGAAAAGGAGTATGGAATCCACCAGGTGGGAAACCGGTCACTGTGTTAGGATTAGAGTGGAGCGGGCTGCTGATAGCAGGAATGCAAGGGGTCCCAGAAGTAGCAACAATGGAGTACTGGTCAAGAAAAGGGGAGCATGCGACAAATCAGAGAGAAGTGGAAAAACGTCTATTATGGAAGACATCCCGATATTTTGGGAAAGATGTGGTACATATCTTTGATAGAGGATATGCAGGTGGACCCTGGATAGGAGAGTTAAACCTGCATAAAGTTCCATTTGTGATACGATGGAAAGGAAAGCACCATTTCATCGATGAAACAGGGGAAGAGAAAGCATTATGGACGTTTGCTAGAGGAAAGAGAACATGGGGATATCGAGATGTAGAAGATGGTTCAAAGAAAGGATGGAGCAGAAGGGGCGTGGTTGCGGTGCCGATTCGACATGCAGCATATGCAGGACCGTTGTGGTTAGTCGTTGGGCGTGGAGAAAAAGATCCCTGGTATTTGGTCACCAATCTGCCGATAGAAACGGAAGAGCAAGCATGGGATGTGGTGAAGATGTATTCCAGGAGATGGAAAATAGAAGAAACCTTTCGTTTTAAGAAGAGTGAAATGGGCGTAGAGAGCGTATGCTCGAGATCGTGGGAAGCACGCGAAAAACTGCTTGCGCTGGTGACATTGGCATATACCTATTTACTCTCACTCTGCGATCCTGCGGTTGAACGAATAAAAACTCGGCTTTTACGACAAGGCTGTCACCGAACAGGAAAGCGATATCAAGAGGTAAAGATACCGCTTTACCGTATCCGTTGGGCTATCAGCTTCTTATGGCAAAAGATTCATCTTCCACCAATTATTGCATCTTTCCTTCCAACACTCTATTTACTGAACAAGCGTTCGAAAAATTCGGGATGACCCATGACCCCATGGAGAGTGAGCTACCAACGGTAGCGAGGAGATCTGAATAGTTACCGGGATGACCCCTGCTATACACCGTTTATTTTAGACAGAGATTCTGCCCACTTTCATCGCCAAAGCAGTTCCCATCCTGGGTGAGGACGACTACGTTCTTGATATCTCGAGAACTGTTTGAGCGTGGCATTGATTTCAGCCAGAATGCGTGCATCTGCACCAACGCCAGGAGAATTGCTGGTACGGCACAAGCGTAGGGTGGCTGTTCCTGGTGAGGCTTTCGACCCTTTCATTTTCAAAGCAAGCGTGAAATCAGGACCGCCAGTGGGATAGGGCGCTGAACAGCTTGATGGACCAGACAGAATACTATTAAGCTCCGAAAAGTACCCTGCATTGTGCTCGCTGAGTGTTGGACCAGCAATCAAGAGTTGGATAGAGAACGTGGCAACTGCGATGGTCGGCGAAGAGCGATTAACCGGGAACACGGCGGCGAAATTGTTTAGCGAGTCGGGGAACTTCGAGAAGTATACCTTGATCGGGTAGCTGCTCGCGTTTGCTCCATGCCCCGAAGTGGCGATCTGCTGGTGAAGTTGATGCCACATGGGTTGTGGATGCACTGGTTGTAAAAGGTATCAGCGTGGTTCCCATGCTTGTTGCGCAGGCAGCAAGAAGAAGAACAAAGATGAGGGAGAACGTGCCAATGACCAGCCTGGAGATGTGGAAACGGCCTAATAAACGTGTTAGAATATTTGAGGTGTTCCTTGCCTGTATCATACTAAATTCCTTTCAGGTCCTTTGTATTCTAGAAAACTTTTTTCCTCTAGAGCGTTTTTGTAGAAGAACTTGAACATACAGACTATACAACGCCAATATCACATTTTTGCTACAATAACTACATTTTCATAACAAAATGCTCACAATCTTGTAGAACGTGTGAATGCAGGCCATCTCAGCAAGTGAGCAATTGCCTCCAGGATGTTGCTGCGTCGGTTGTTGATAATAGAGATTGCACGATTTAGAAAGCTATTATCCCACGATTACATCATAAATGCTGTGAAAAATTACCATTTATCTCTCATTCTTATCTATCTATTCCCTTAGCAATAACTATCGTCTGTGGCTGAGGTTGCGTCGCAACCTCAGCCACAGACGATAGTTATTGCTAAACTTCCCACGCCAATCCATCTGAGACGCGCTACAATGAGCAAGAGATGGTCTCGTGGTTCAGGTGAGTACTTGGGCTAGTAGTAAGAAGATTGGGCCTCTCACCGAAATAATCAAGAAAAGCGCCCCTACGGATTTGAAACCAATAGAGGCGCTTTTACTAATCAATCTCTCTTCCTCAGTCCAGGTAGTCCTTCAGCTTGCGGCTACGACTCGGATGGCGCAACTTACGCAAAGCTTTAGCCTCAATCTGGCGAATACGCTCGCGGGTCACGTGGAACTCTTTGCCCACTTCTTCCAGTGTGCGACTTCGACCATCATCCAGGCCAAAGCGGAGTTGCAGTACCTTGCGTTCGCGCTCAGTCAAACTATCCAGAACATCCTCTACTTGCTCTTTGAGAAGCTGATGGCTGGCAGCATCAGCAGGAGCCAGGGCGGTATGATCTTCGATAAAGTCACCCAGATGGCTATCATCCTCCTCACCGATGGGCGTTTCCAGACTTACAGGTTCCTGGCTGACCTTAATGATCTCGCGTACCTTCTCAGCGCTGATCTCCATCTGCTCAGCAATCTCTTCAGAAGTGGGTTCACGTCCCAGATCTTGCAACAGACGGCGACTGATACGGATCAACCGATTGATTGTCTCAACCATATGCACCGGAATACGAATTGTGCGAGCCTGGTCGGCGATAGCACGAGTGATAGCCTGACGAATCCACCAGGTGGCATATGTGCTAAACTTGTAGCCCTTCGTATAATCGAACTTCTCGACAGCACGGATCAGGCCAATATTACCCTCCTGGATCAGATCCAGCAGGTTCATACCACGTCCAATATACTTTTTTGCCACGCTCACCACGAGACGTAAATTTGCCTCGGTCAAACGACGCTGAGCTTCCTCGCCGTCCTCAATGTACCGACGATTTGGAGCACACTTCAGATGTTCAGCTTTGAGACGCTCAGATTTTCCGCGCTCCATCAGTTGTGCAAGCCGTACCTCTTCCTCAGCAGTCAGCAAAGGGACACGCCCAATCTCACGCAAGTACATACGTACTGGATCATCTAAGCTGCTCTCCAGATCAGCTACAACGATTCCAAAACCATCATTCAGATCCTCCCACTTGGGATCTACCAGGATTTCGGCATCCACCACGTCCTCCGGTCCAGGCTCCCAGTCCGCTGGCGGCTCTTTAGTTGGGTCCAGGGCGTCCATAGGCTCTTCGTCCTGTAACTTAAACAGGTCAAATGGCTCATCCTCACCAGCGGGAGTCACCAGACTTCCACTGGAGGTATGATGAGTATGATGACCTACAGTATCAAAGACATCTTCCGTATTACCCAACAGGGACTCTTCAAAATGTTCTAGTGTGAATACATCCTGTAAAGGTCCTGTGTTAACATGCCTGGTATGGACTCGATCCATGACTTCTTGTTCCTGATTTACCATTGTGGCATCCCCCTTCAGAAAACAGGCTTGCAATGATAAACGAATAAAAGGATAAAATCCTGTTTCCTGGTCAATTTGGTAAAAATGATTTCGTTAAATTACTACACCTGATCATAGGTTATACGTTCCTACCGGTTTAACCATGTAGACGCATTGCTGAATCAATGGTGCGCAACTGCCGAAAGATTTCCTGCAGTTGGCCTAGAAATTGCCGTGCCGCTCTCTGGTCGCCTGCCTCGGTAGCTTCACGTAAAAGATATTTGAGTTCTGTATTCAATTGTAACAGTCGTGTTCGCTTGAGCCGGGTTGCGCATTGGACAGCTTCTCTTACCAGTCCAGCTCCATCTTTCGGAGACTTCGACTCAACGCACCTTTGCACTCTTGCAACTGTTGTTAACAATGCAGAGGGCACAAATTGTTCAAAGGATTGATATGAGGGGGAAGAGGCACGTTGATACACAGAGTTGAAAATGCGGTACAACTCTCGCGTGTCTGTCCCAGCGAAGTCACCATCGTTTATTATACCACAAACATGAGCACTTAACCCTGGATGTTGCAAGAGTAGCCCGATTAGGTAGTCCTCCCATTGTATCCTATCATCCTTGTTCTTGTCAAGCCCACCGGTCTTTTCGACCATCATGGTATCAGCTTGTGCCAGAACGTCTCTTTCCCCGATAGCCCATTCAGGCTCCCCGCTAACGTGCTTATGTGAAGTCGTTCCCTGCCCTGATCTTGTTGAACGCTGTTCAACAGGAGCCGTGAATGTTGCAGTGACACCGAGAGCGGTTCGTCCCTGGAGAATGTTCTGTAGTTCCATATGAAGACTACGCTCATCAATATTGATAATATTTGCCAGCTTCCGTAAGTAGGCATCACGCTTAATACGATCGCTGATCATTCCTATCACTGGGAGTAAACGTTTGGCCGCCTCCGTCTTTCCACCTGGTTCTCGCAAATCGAGGCCTGCGGTTTTCACAACGAAGTAGTAATCGATGAGAGGCAATGGGTGAGATACTGCATAGAACCATGCAGAGAAATCACGCCTGATGACCTCGTCAGGGTCTTCACCTGGCGGGAGTTGCAAAACATTAATCTCTGCATCCACCTGTTCTTCAAGGCGGATAATCCCGCGAGGTTGTTGTGACTTCTGCTGTTTGGAGTGTGGCGATTGGCCTCGCGGCTCCTGTTTTCCTGCCGCCAGGGGTACTGGTACAACGATCCGATCAAAGCTTTTTAAGGCTTCCTGGATACCATGCTCGGTTGCAGCGGCACCTGCTGCATCTGGATCTAAAGCAAGAGTTACCTGTTTGGTTAGTTTTTTAAGTTGTAAAATGTGCTTTTCGGTAATGGCACTGCCAATGCATGCTACCGTTTGTTTTGTACCATATTGATGGGCAATAACCGCATCAACATACCCTTCCACGATGACAACTTGTCTGGCCTGTTTTATGGCATCTCGCGCCATATCTATGGCATAGAGTACGCTATTTTTCTCAAACAAGAGTGTTTGTGGTGAGTTCAGGTACTTTGGTTTACCGTCCCCAAGAGCACGACCCCCAAAGCCAATTACTCGACCACGAATATCCCGAATGGGAAAGATAATACGATTTCTAAAGTAATCATATACCCCCTCACTTCGTCCCTCCCGCTCATCATGAGTCTCACGTCTTCGAGCCAGACCGCCTATGACCAGTTCGTCCTCTGTATAACCCTGTTTGAGCAGGTAGCACGAGAGGCTATCCCACTGATCAGCGGCATACCCGATACTGAAAGAGAATACCGAGTCATCGGAAATTCCTCGGCTGTGTATGTAGGCACGTGCCTGTGTAGCTTCTTTGAAGTGTAACAATGCCTGATGAAACCAGAGAAGCGCTTCGTTATTGAGCTTCTCCAGGCGCTCTTTAGCTGCACTGGTCTCACGTTCCTCTCCTGAGTTCTGGCTGATGTAATCCTCAATGGGTACAGCAGCCTTCTTCCCGAGGTAGAGTAATGCCTCGCGAAATTCAAGTCCCTGGTGCTTCTGTACAAAGGTAAAGACGTCGCCTCCCTCGTTACAACCAAAACAGCGCCAGGTCTGGGTCTCAGCAAAGACATAAAACGAGGGGGTTCGCTCGTTGTGAAATGGACAAGGGCCCTTGAAAGACTTGCCAGATTTCTGTAAAGCAACCACTAGCCCGATCTCTTCCACCACATCCACTTTTGCTTTGATTGCGTCAATGATAGATGTCATACTACTGTCCTCGTCAAAGCGTTATGGTGGGAAGCCCCGTTTGTCTCACACCACATATAACGAGCCATCTTGCAGAAAGTCGCGTCAACAGATATTCGTGTACAATCATCAGTAAAACAGTGTACCTATTGTACTACCTGTCAGAACACAGAGAAGCTATATCGGGTAAACGATGGATGGTGTGCCTATGAAAACAAACTATTGTCTTGATGATTATCCCCGTTACCAATTGTGAGTGTCTCACTTCTTTTTTCTTGTGTAAATCCGTTTTCCCAAAAGTTATCCACAACACTATATACTATAATATATATATATTTATTAAAAGATGTATAGAATAGCAGTAGTAGGGGCTGTGGATAAGTGGATAACTTCGTCAAAAAAAGCCCTTGTGTTACAACCCTCTATCAATGTGAAGCCTCATCTGGAGCCGGTTCAGACCGTGTGAAAAAGTTATCCACATCCCCAGAAAACAAGGAATATCGTGTGGATAAGTCACGCTTGCTTGGTGGATAACCTGTGGATAAATTTGATTTGTGCTTATCAATATAGAAAACTTATCCACCATTTTTTTGAAATGTGGATAAGTTATCCACCGGCGTGTGGATAACTTAAAAAACTTATCCCCAACCCCTAAAAAATGTGGATAACTTATCCACAGTAATTGTGGATAACTATGTAAGATAGAAGGTCTCGCATACTTACAAAGAGACTTTTCCACAATTTCTTAGACTTTTCCACAAAAATTGGCAAATTATCCACTTTTGACACATGCATACTTTTAAATCTCTCTTCTCTTTGGGAAAAGATGTGGATAAGTTATCCACCGAAAATGTGGATAAACTCTATGATATATCGAGATATAGGGAAATAGCATCCCCAAACGCCGCTCGCTTTGTGGATAATGTGGAAAACTTATCCACAGAAAATGTGGAAAACTCAAAAAACACGCTCGCTTTGTGGATCGTGTGGAAAACTTATCCACAAAAATGTGGAAAAGTCGGAAAAACACCGCCTGCTTTGTGGATAGTGTGGAAAACTTATCCACAAAAAATGTGGAAAACTGAAAAAACACCCAAAAATTCCTTGTAGAGATAGATTTATATTCACATGCTGTGGAAAAGTTTTCAAAAAACACTGCTTGCTTTGTGGATAATGTGGAAAACTTATCCACAATTAGTGTGGATAAGTGCCAAACGCCGCTTGCTTTGTGGATAGTGTGGAAAACTTATCCACCAAGCGTGTTGATAACTCGTTCACTGTGTGAAAATGGTGTGAAAAAGTTATCCACATGGCTTATTTTTATACAAGAAATGTGTGAAAATCTTGTGAATATGCATGCTTACATTTCTACCTATGTGGTATAAATGTGAAAATGGTGTGAAAAAGTTATCCACATGGCTGTTTTTATACAAGATGATGTGAAAATCCTGTGAACGATCCATTTATAAATAGATATTCACGGGATATTGTTGTGAAGGTTTTGTGAAAAAGTTATCCACATGCCGTTTTTATACAAGAAATGTGTGAAAATCTTGTGAATATGCATGCTTATATCTCTATTTATATAATATAGGTGTGAAAATTTAATAAAAAAGCTGTGAAAATTCTGTGAAAAGTTGATGTGTTTCTATACGTTATACAAGAAGTTTGTGAAAATGGTGTGAAAAAGTTATCCACATTGCGTTTTTTTACGCAAGGATGGTGTGAAAATTGGTATCTATCTATTAGTTGTACAAGAAAGGTAACTATTCAGGACCTCTCTTGTGCCGCCTTCGGCGGCAATAATAAAGAAAAGAGGCAATTGGGGACACCCCCATAGGCGCGGACTTTAGCAGAGGGATCCCTCTGCACTCTTGTTTTTCGTGCCGCTTCCAGCGGCAATACTAAAGAAAAGAGGTATTGGGGACACCCCAAACCCCGGCAGGGAGAACCCTGCACCCCTTAAGTCCGCGCCTATGGGGGACACCCCAAACCCCGGCAGGGAGGACCCTGCACCCCAGAAGTCGGTGCCTATGGGGGATATCCCAAACCTTGGCAGGGAGGACTTTGCATCCCAGAAGTCCGCGCCTATGGGGGACATCCCAAACTTTGGCAGGGAGGACCCTGCACCCCAGAAGTCCTCGCCTATGGGGATACCTCAAATTTCGGCAGGGAGGACTTTGCATCCCCTCCTGAATAGTTACTAAGAAAGGGGAAAAGGCTTCCAATATCCAGGGAGAGCCGACTTCTGCACATTTTCATAGTGAGTTATCCACAGAGATTGTGGATAACTCACTATGAAAATGTGCAGAAGTCGGCTCTCCCTGTGAAAATATGAGAAGTAACGAGGGAGAGGGGAGAGGGGAGAGATAACCGCGCGAGACTTATTTCCGCAGCTCTCGCGGTTATCGTCGTCTACTACCTGCTAAGAACATATTCTGGATGCATGACTCGTACCTTTGCCAGAGTATCGTAGATACGTAAGAGTTCGCCGCTACACAATGCCGAAGTAATAATTGGCCCGGCACGATGTGGTGTGTTCCCATCAAACACTGCCTCCGTCATTCCGAGAAGATCTTGGGAGAGGCGCTCCTTAAATGGTTCGAGTAATTGCAGTCCTTTGCGCCAGAGGTACTCCTGACAAAGATAGGTGCTCTGTGATGAGGACATCTGAGGTGGATGGCTACAGCCGATTGCGAGCATCGCATCGACATAGGGACCCATTAACCAGGTCCAGGCGCTTCCCTGGTGCAAAGCGCATTGCTGCTCGTCCTGCAACTCTCCCATTTGACCACGATAGGCAGGTTCTCCAGGGGCCAGCGTACGTAGCCCATAGGGAGTAAGCAGGTGCTGTGTGACCATATCAAAAACCCTTTGTTGATACATCACGTCCAGCACAGGATAGCGCAGAGAAAGAGTGAACAGTTGATTGGGGCGTAGTGCAGCGTCATTGCCGTTTGGCCCATCAACCACATCATAGAGATAGCCGCCTCGCGCATTCCAAAATCGTTGCTGGAAGTTCTGTTTACACTTTGTCAGCAACTCCTGATAATAAAGGGGGGCATCTCCTCTATGGTTGATATGTTGTGACCACTCATGCATCAGCGAGAGCGCATTATACCACAAGGCATTGACTTCAACAGGCTTACCAGCACGCGGAGTGATCGGTACATTATGCACCTTTGCATCCATCCAGGTCAAAGCCTTTCCAGGCTGATGTGCATACAGTAACCCATCGTTGGGGTCCATATATATACCATGGGAGGTTCCCTGTATATACCCATTAATACTCTCAACGAGATGATGGTAGAACTCCTCCAGAAACTGATAATTGTGCGTAGCTCGTAGATAGTGATCCAGGGCATAGAAGTACCATAGGGTCGTATCCACACTCCCATAGTCACTGTTGGTCAACTCCTGACCGGGGAATGGCAGACGATCGGGTAGCATTCCTCCCTTAAAGTGGCGTGCGAGTTCGCGCAACATTCTCAGCGCATCGTCATATCGTTCTGTGAAGAGAGTCAATCCTACAAGCGCGATCAGCATATCGCGTGTCTTATACTCCTGCGTTAAGTAATCCGTGAGCAAGACAGGAGCGCTTTCGGGTCCATCAAAGAAAATGTCATACTTTCTCTGGTTTGGTAAGAGTTTACGGTGTATCAGGAAGCGGTCTCCTGCCCGAAGAAGTTGATGGAGATATTCCTCTCCACTTACATGGAAATCAGAAGTTGTCGTTAGCGGAAGCATATGTATGTGATATGCTTGAACCGCCTCTCCCCCTTCTCCAAAGAAACGTTGAGGTTGTAAAACATCCTGAAACAGTTGTTGTTGTCTCTCGATACTCTGTTTGTAGCACTGATTCAATTGATGCAAACGTAGTGCTTGTGATGATAACTCTTCCGCGCTCACAATAACCGTCAACGTTGCATCTTCGTCGGGCCAGAGTGTGGCACGAATAACTCCTGGCAGATAGAAATCGTCTGTTGCCGGGCGGCCTGCAGCTGCATCGTGCCGGTGCAAGAAATTCCAGTACCAGACGCCGGTAGGAATAAATGTGATCTGGCTTTCGGAGTGACCAACGGCTAGAATATGATAAGGATGCGCACCTTCCCTGGCCTGGATGGTACAACCTGCAACCCCTTTAGGCAACAGTGTACCAAAATCCAGTTCATTTTCATGAACAATTTCTTCTCCATGATATGACCGGATATTAAAATGCTGGTTGTATTGCCCTTTCTGCTGCCCATTGTAAGGTCGGTACGCAGAGAAGGGAAGAAGTGTCAAAGTCAAAGCGCGTTGTGTGATTTCAGTCTCTTCTTGATGACGTCCAGGACCAGTGTCTAAAGCTCCCGTAATACCACTTCTTCTATATCCTGAATTATCAGTGGTAGAAGTGCGCAGAACACGGTATTGAATATAAGTTGTATTGCGACCCTGTGGCATCCAGATGCGTTTCTCAAGCGTAATGCCATTGATACCGCCCAGATGATAGGTGAAAACAGGAAAACCCTCTTCGAGGTGAAAGGTTTCAAGATAAACGAAACCAGAAGGATTTAGTGTCCCGTCGCGATATTCGTTTGTACCAAGGTTATAAGTTCGCTGATCAAAAATGACCTCTTCGTCAATTTTCGCGAGCAAAAGCTGTGGTGTAAGCGTATCAGGTAGTGATGCGACGAGCAATCCATGTTGCATACGGGTGAGTACACCTGCAACAGTCCCTGTTGCATATCCTCCCAGTCCGTTTGTCACGAGCCATTCACGAGAGATTGTCGCGTTGAGGTCACAGCAAATGCTGCGGTCAAATGTGATGGGCATGCTTGACCCTCCCAAGGCTCTTGGTAGATAATCTGTGGCTACCTGTGGACAATATTCCTGGGGAGTATGCATCTTTACATACTCCCCTATCTCTTAGTGTAGCATAACATGTTGTCAGAAACAGCGTTTCTCTTGATCTTTTTTGTAAAATAACAATATTGTGACACTCCTTGTTTGACCAATTTTTTAAACCCTTGTATAAGTTGTAGAAAATACTAAGAAACTTAATACAGGCGTGATACTACGCAGATCTGATGCGTACATACTATGTATCGGTGCGCTCGATGTAACTTTATTTTTTTGTATAAATGTGTTTCCTGGAGGTAACGTCACCAAGACATTGTGCTTCAGATACACTCTGTACCAGAGGAGGTTCTACTCGATGCTCTCCCTTTCTTGTCAGCTCAAAGCTTCCAGACGACCCATGTCGATGTTCCTTGTATGTGTGATAGCCTTATCTTTACTTGTGACGGCGTGCGGCAGTAGTAGTTCAACAACTGCTAATCGACAACTATTGCCAGCGACCTGATCACCCCTGGTATCCTGACAGTGGGAAGCGATCTGACCTATCCGCCGCAGGAATTTACCAGCCCACCAAACAATGAGGCTACTGGTTTCGATATAGATCTGGTCCAGGCTATTGCTCAGCATATGGGGCTGAAAGCTACTATTGTCAATGCCAAGTTTGACTCGATCATTGATAGCCTGGTTGCCAAACGCTTTGATGTGGTTATTTCTGCTGTGACGATTAACCCTGACCGCCAGAAAAAAGTCGATTTTGTGCCATACTTCAATGCAGGTGAATCGTTGCTGGTACAGCAAGGCAATCCCAAAAATATCAAAGTTGTTAGTGATCTCTGTGGACAAGAGGTCGGAGTGCAGAACGGTACGGTTGAACAGACCGACTTGCAAACGGCCAGCGATGCCTGTAAGAAAGCCGGGAAGCCGGAGATCAAGATAACCGTTTTGCAGGATGAGACTGCTGTGGTACAATTGTTGGCAACGAACCGCGTGGTTGCAACCTACCAGGACTCGCCGGTGACTGATTACTATCTCAAGCAGAATCCAGGTCGGTTTGCGGTTGGTGGTTCAGTTGTCAACGCCGCTGAGGAAGGAATTGTTGTGCGTAAAGGTGATACAACAATGTTCAAAGCTGTCCAGGATGCCTTTGATGCGCTGAAGGCCAATGGAACGTATCACTCGATCATTAGCAAATGGGGATTGACCAGCGGAGCTATTGCAGCGATTGATCGTCGAACATTCTACATATAAGGGGATAACGGAGACAGGGGCGACATTTGGCCGGAGTCTATCTCTCGTTGGAGTGACTGATACATGAATGTGGCCCCTATCTCATCTCTTAACGAAGTGAGGAGACCCTTCATGTTTCGCTGGGGCATTGTGTGGCAATATCTCTTCTCCAGTTTATTCTTCAATGCAGCCTGGACAACGCTGTGGTTATCGGTTGTAGCTCAGCTAGCTGGTGTTATACTGGGGTTACTCCTGGCCTTAATGCGTATGTCGCGTTTCCCATTTCTCTCCTGGCCGGCTCGTGGCTATATCTGGCTCTTTCGTGGTAGTCCTCTCCTCGTCCAAATCTTGATCCTCTTTAATGGTATCCCTGAACTTTTTCCCGATGGTCGTCTCACGCAAATTCTGAATCCATATACCTGTGTGTTGCTGGCGCTCTCGTTCAATGAAGGTGCCTATATGGCAGAGATTGTGCGTGCCGGTATTACCTCTGTTGATCCAGGCCAGATGGAGGCTGCGAAGTCATTAGGAATGCGCTATAGTCTGGCTATGCGTCGTATTGTTTTGCCCCAGGCGGCACGAGTGATTGTGCCTCCATTGGGCAACGAGTTTAATAATATGCTCAAAACAACCTCATTGGCCTCGGTCATTGGTCTGCAAGAATTGACGGGTACCGCCCAAATCTCTGGTTCGTCAACCTTTACTATCTTTGAATTGTTGATCGTTGCCACATTCTGGTATCTGCTACTGACTACCCTATGGGAGTATGTCCAGCGCCGGATTGAGAACCGCCTGGACCCTAACCGCACAACGATACACGATATACAAGAGAAAAAAGGGTGGGGTGAACGCATGACAGGTCTGGGTCTGGCAAGTCAGGGTTCGCGGCGTGTCCGAGGGTTGATCCGTCAGAGTAAAAGGGAGGCGTAAGCGAGTATGAGTACAGAACAGGCCAATGGCGTTGAGATGGTACGAGGTGAAAAGATTGTCAAACGTTTTGGTCATCTTACTGTCCTGGATGGTGTGGATCTCTCTGTAAAACGTGGGCAGGTCGTGGTGATTATTGGACCCAGCGGCTCTGGGAAGACGACATTACTACGATGTATCAATCATCTGGAGAAGATCGATGGGGGACGTATCTATGTTGATGGTGAACTGGTTGGCTATCGTGAGTACCGAGGACAACTACTGGAGGACCGTGAGGCAAATATTGCTCGTATTCGCTCACGGGTTGGTTTTGTCTTTCAGCGCTTCAATCTTTTTCCACATATGACAGCTCTAGAAAATATCATCGAAGCCCCAATTCATGTATTAGGTCACCCGAAAGATGAAGTCAAGGAACGAGCACTTTCTCTGCTGGAAAAGGTTGGGCTTTCCGATAAAGCCCATGTTTATCCACATAGACTCTCTGGTGGACAGCAACAGCGTGTGGCCATTGCGCGTGCCCTCGCTATGAATCCCAAACTGATGCTCTTTGACGAAGCGACATCCGCGCTTGATCCTGAGTTAGTTGGTGAGGTCTTGAAGGTGATGCACCAACTTGCAGAAGAGGGGATGACGATGGTCGTCGTCACCCATGAAATGGGTTTTGCCCGTGATGTGGCGGACCATGTGATATTTATGGATAAGGCTGTGATTGTGGAACAGGGGCCACCTGAGAAGATCTTTGCAGATACCGAAAACGAACGAACTCGTAATTTTTTAGGCCTGATTCACTAACAGATAAAAAAGTATTGTAACTACTCAGGTCTGCTCGCCACCGGCGGTGGCGAGCAGACCTGAGTAGTTACAATACTTTTTTATTAATCTGGAAATGGAATTTCACAAGCCTGTTGTGGAAGCATAAAATTGGGAGTGATATCCATCAAATGCAGGAAAGCACGCAGAAGCGTTGGGTCAAAACTGGCTGCTGATCCCCTGAGCAGGCGCTCACGTGCCGCATCATGAGAAAGAGCTGCTTTATAGGGACGTTGTGAAGTCAGAGCATCGTAGACATCCGCAATGGTCAGAATACGAGCACTGATGGGAATCTCCTCCTTTTGTAACCCGGTGGGATAGCCACGTCCATCCCAGGCCTCGTGATGATGAAGCACTGTTTCAACATAAAAAGGGGGAACATCGCAACCAATGAGGATGCGTGCCCCAATAACGGGATGCTGTTCCATCTTACGCCGCTCCACGTCTGAGAGCGCTGCTGACTTATTCAAGATATCGTTAGTCATCCACGTTTTGCCCAGATCATGTACCAGGGCGGCCAGTACAAGATTGCTGATTTGACGTCTGCTCCAACCCACGTGATGTGCTAGACGCTGGGCGTATGTCGCGACTCGCCGCGAATGCTCATAGGTCACAATATCACGTTCTTGAATACTTTTTGCAAACGAGAGAAGAACCTTTCTGGTTTCTTGTCCTCTCTCAATATAAGTTCCTCCCACCACCTGCTCTCCCACTTCATTACTAAAGCTGGCAACCATACGAGTTACCTCGACTTAAATATTGTCCATACAAAATTATCATACAAGAATAAAACGGTACCAGAACGCAAACTGATACAAGACATATGGATCTGGCTAGAGAACCGTCTGTCTGATGTTTGCATCGTCTGTGGTATAATCACATAATATATTAATATTTAGTTTTAGTCTGTGTCTATACTTAACGACCAAGAGGTACTTTTGGTGTTAGTTTTAACCATTTCTATCGTATTATGACATGAATATAGATAACTCCATCTTCCTCTTATTATGGGACTGATGGAGCCGATAAAACCTCTTCAGGAGACAAGAGGTTAGTTTTGTTATTCCCCAATTAGTCCCTCTTTATATGCCGATTCGTTTTAATCACAGTATTTTGTGATAGACTTCACTGTAATATTGATGAAAAGAGTACTATCATCGGCCCGTTGTGGGTTTGGCGCATTTGCAATAATTGGCGATAATTTGTAATACTTATGGAAGTAATTATCATGAATGATCTGGAACAACATGCAGGCTCTGTTGAGCAACACCAGCAAGATGGAGTGATTACGGTGGTCTTCACGGCCGACAATCATCTTGGTTATGCCGCGTTTGGGCAGCATCCCCGCAAGCGTGAAGAGCGTCAACAGCGTCTGCGACAGGCCTTTCAACAGGCGACAGATTTTGCCATAGGACAGGGGGTTGACTTATTTATCCAGGCTGGAGATTTGTTTGACACAACGACTCCAGATGAGCGAGACCGCAGTTTTGTTGCTGCACGCCTGGCGCAATTAAAGCAGGCTGGTGTTCGTACCTTCGCTCTGGGGGGGTGCATGATACACCGTCGAATGCACAATTGCTCGTAGAGGAAGCTACCCCGGCACCTCAAATCAGTTATGCGCGTTTGGGGGCACTCCATTATTTCCCTCCTATGCAGAAGAATAAAACGCAGGAATTGGAGCCTGTCCTTGTTGATATCCGTGGAACACAGGTTGCTATCTGTGGATTAGGGATCCTGGCGGATCACGAGGGAGATCCACTTGCGAAGCTACATGTGCGAGACGATGTTGAGCATGCTACCATTTCACTCCTGATCTTACATGCACCCATTGAAGGCCTCACTGACGACTCCTCACTCCTGGATAGTCGAGCACAGGTAAGCCGTAGTACGATTGCTAAGCAAAAAGCCTTCCGTTATATCCTGGGGGGTTATCATCACAGTCATAGCCATATTTGTATCGGTCAATCTGATGTTATTATTGCTGGTGCAACGCAACATGTTGATTTTAGTACACCCGATTATGCCCCTGGTTTTGTCTTTATGGGATTAGCTGCCGACGGTATTCGCTGGTGTAATCACATCTCCGTCGAGAGTTTATCTTTGCAGCGTCTTGTTATACCTACTGAGGAACTCTGGTTAGATAATGGCTCTAGCACACCGAACTCTCCGACTGGGAGCATTCTTGAGCGCTTGCGCCCTCTCTGTCATGCAGATACAATGATCCAGCTTCGGCTGGTGGGGGAACTCAGTCGCATGCAATATCATCAATTGGACCTGAACGAGATACGGCGTTATGGTGAAGAGCACTGTTTTGCCCTGGCTATTGATGATAGTGCCCTCTCTTTGCAACCAGAACAGGAAGCGATTCTGGCCGAATCGGGTGAACGTTTCTCTCCTCGTGAAGAACTTATCACCTTAGCGGACGAATGGATAGCCGTTGCCACTGACGAACAAGAGAAAAAGGCGTTGCGTATGACCAAAGAAGAACTATTGCTGGCAATGGATGAGATCAAAAGTAGGCGGTAAGTCGACACCTGCTGCCAGGCATACCAGACTTCCTGGCAGAGGCGAACGGAGTAGATCCATGATAATCCTAAAGCATTTGACAGTTGAACGGTTCCGGCTCTTGCGAGAGATAAATCTGCATTTTCCACTACGTGGCAGTATTTTGATCCAGGGTCCCAACGAGTCTGGGAAATCGGCGCTTCTCGAATGTATCTATTTTGCGCTGTACGGTGAGCCATTTTCATTTGATCGAGGGAAGCGTTCGTTGGATGATCTGGTGCTCTACGGAGCAACTAACGCGACCGTTACTCTCAGTTTTTCTGTTGGCGTGACCGAATTGATGGTCACACGTACAATCGAGCGAGGGAGAGGGCAGAAGGTTGTCTTATCTGTACGTCGATTGGGTACGGGCGGTGAGGAACCTATTACGAGCCTGACGACCGCAAATGAACGCATTATTGCTGAACTGGGCTGTATGGATGGCCCGGCGTTGCGCAACTCTTGTTTATTGAGCAAAAAGGGTTGGAGCGCCTGGAGAGTCTCTCTGGAGTTGAGCGTGAGACCACTATTCGCAAGTTACTCGGGCTGGAAAAACTCATCATTATGGCCGAGCGTTTTAAAATTCTACCCGCTGATGAGTGGCTTCTCAAAGAATATGCTGAGCGCCTTCGCCTGGCAGAGACTCAGGCCCGTATTCCCCAGCTCAGAGAGCGATTAACCTCTCTCAGCGCTAACCTCGATGCAATTACCGTCTCGCAAATTTTGGGAGAGATTGAGGAGCAAGAGGCCGATATCGCCGAACAAGAGCAGAGCCTCAAGCAAATGCAAGTCAGACGACTTGACCTCAAAAATCACCTGGGACGTGCTCAGCAACTCAAAAAAGCCGATGTCACTCTTGGTGAGATTATCAGCTCCTACGAGTATATGGCAGAGGCCAGACGTGAACTGCCTGAGCTGGAAAAACAGGTTGCCGAACTGGAACGGCGAGAGCGCGAAGACTTGCCAGCACTGGAGAAGCGCGTCAACGAACTCTCTGAGCTTACACGCTCCTTTGGAACTTTGCAACGCATGTCAAGTGATTTGTTGAGTGCTGTTGATACCATCAAAGAGCTGGAACAGGAGCTTAAACAACATAATGAGATCCTGGATGACCTCAAGAGTTTAGATGAACAGATTGCCCATGCGAGGGCGCAACTGACCAGGGCACAACAGGATTTGCAAGATCTGGACGATCAACAACGTACAGGCCGCCCTCAGCGGGAGGCTCATCTCCAGAATTTACAAGCTCTGGCTCAACGGTTGCAAGCTCTGCTTCAGCTTGAAGATCAATATACTCGCCGTCTGGCAAGTAAGGAGCAGGCTGCAGAGAGCACCATACAATTGCAAAAGGTGCAGAAGGATCTTGATGAGACGGAGCATGAGTTGCAACTGGCCAAGACCGAGGATCAGCAGGCCCAGCAACAGGCTGAAACGCTAGAAATGCGCTGGCGTCAACTTGCTGTGCGCCGTCAGATGGAGGAATGGCAACATCTGAAGGAGGTTTCACAGGGATTGGCCCTGGCGGAGCAACATGTGCGGCAGGCATATCAGCAACAGGAAAAGCTCAATAGTAGCGCTATGGAGGCCCACAATACTGCCAGAAGATACATCGTGCTCCTTGTCTCTGGTATTGGATTGTTTCTCGTCTGTCTGATCCTGGCCGCTGTCGAGTCTCTTCAGCGTGGATTCATCCTGGCTACTATTTTCGGTATTGTTGCGATTGTTATGGCGGCGCTGGCTGGTTTCAGTCTCCAAAATTTTGGGAAGGCGCGTGAAGAGAAATTTATCACCGATAAGCAGTTACAAGATGCCACCAGCAGAGTTGGGATGATGGTAGCTGCACGTGAGGCTGCGATACGCACTGGTGGCTCCCAGGAAGGCATTGTCCAGGTTGAGCATGAAATTCGTTCCCTTGGTGGTAATGTCCCACATTCGATTGAAGAAGCGCAACTTATTCTTCAGAGGACCGAGGATCATGGTGAGAGCCTTGCTGATATTCAGCAGCGTATGAAAGAGAAGCTCGATGCTGCAAATGCGACTCGCAATCAGGTCAATGTGACGATAGAGGCGGCGGCCACACTGCGGAAGGAACGCGCTCGCCTGGAAGAGTTGCGCACGCGAGAGGGTTGGGATGATATCGAGGGACACTTGCGCGAAGATCTGGCAGCTGTTGAACATATACATCAAGAGATTATCCAGTTGGCTGCTCAGGAGGGATTACCGCTTCCAGAGTGTCAATGAGCGATTGCAAGATAGTAGTGCTATCTTTAATGGCTATTTGTCAATTTCCTCAACATCGCCGCTACCCAGTGAGAATTCAGCTGGTATCCCTAAATTGGAGGAGCTTGTCAGGAATACCATCAAGGCCACAGAGCATGAACTGGCATCTCTCGATGGGAAATTCGCTATGGCGGGAGACCTGGCCAGCCAGGCCAAAATCTATCAGGAAGCCCTTGATGTCCTCTTAGGACGCCGACGCGTGATCGAGGAGCGCAATGCACGCTATCAGACCAATAGTCCAGCCCAACAGGTTGAGCGTGCTCGTGAACAGCAGGCGGCATTGCGTAATGCCCTGCAAAACCTGCAAGATTCTTTGCGTCAGCGCGTAAGGCCACTGGGTGTTATCTTTGGACAGGCGGCTATTAATAATGCGGAGGCGGCGGCGCGTCAGCAACTAGAAGCATTGCAGATTACTCTAGGGAACAAGATCATGCTTCAGGAGAAGCAAGCTACCTATACAGTACAGGTTAAGGAGCGTCAAGACACCCTCTCCGAGCACTACAAGCAGCTGGCAAAATTGAGCAATTCCCTGGGAAGTTGGGTTGTGCCACTTAATCCCTTCGCGGAGGCACTCGCCGCCTTGCGTGCCCGTTGTCAGAAGGAGCTACAAGAAGCGAACGAGAAGGGCATTCTCGAAGAAACGGAACTCTTACAGGAGCGAGAAGGGGCATCACGCGCAAAGATAAGATTGTGTCAGCAGGAGATTGAGAATGCGCAGGAGAGTATTGTGGAAGCGTTGGCCCGGCACAATCGTCAGGTTCCCAAGAGCTACGTCCTCTCTGATCTGGTCGCCGTCTGGCCTCTAGTCAGTGAATATTCTGTTCAGGATCGTCAACGTCTCGAAAGAGAGCGTAAAGCTGTTGGGCAAGATCTGGCTCAGTTGGAGGAGCTGGAACTTGCTTTGAGTACGCAACTGCAAACGGGGAGTTCTCCTCTCGATCTGGAGCAGGCCCGCTCAAGTATGGAGATGCAAGAGCGTTCTTACCAGACTAAGAAGCATGGGAATCTGCTGGTTCAGGCGGTCAATGAGCGTCTGATGCACAAAATGTTGCCACGTACCGAATATTATATGCAACAGATACTTCCGCTTCTTACGAGTGGCCGCTATCACGATGTGCATCTGACGGCGCAAGCAGAGGAGGGAACCATCAGTGGTGGGTCTTTCCAATGGGAAATCTGGGACTCCGCGGCTGGTGAGTATGTCTCCAAGGCTGCCCTCTCTGGAGGGACGGCAGACCAGATTTCGCTGGCTCTGCGTCTCGCCTTTGCTATTGCCGTCTTGCCGCGTGAATTGACTACGGCTCCAGGCTTTGTTGTACTGGATGAGCCACTCAGTTCCTTCGATCGTGGCAGAACGCGTGCTCTGGTTGATGTGGTCACCGGCGATCTACTGAGTCAGCACTTCGAGCAGATCATTCTTATTTCACACAGTAATGCCTTTGATCCGACTATGTTCCCCTACCATGTCTATATGGATAATGGCGTCGTTGTGGAAAGTAATCTGCCTGTCGTTCCTAATTTCCCTCTGCTAATAGCCAATGGCACTGGAGAGAAGACTGAGGACTGCACAGGTGGCTGTAGAGTAGCTGTCAACAGAAGAGGGGTCTGGTGATCGACCGATTACCAGGCTCCTCTTCGTGTTGGGTTGGTAGCCCGTAGTGAAAAAAGTATTCCCACTAGAGAGAAAGTAAGATACAATATATACAGAGACTGGTGCTCTCTGCAAGCTAGATGAAGGACAAAGGAATGCTCAAAACTGGTCGGTGAGAAAATTTCAAAGCTATTGTCAATTCGGGTGAGGCTAAAGCTGGCTCCTGTAACTGTGTTAGCCGGGCTAAACAGTTCTGGGAAGAGCAGCTTCTTACAATCTATCTTAATGATTTCTCAAACATTAAGTAATCGAGTATTAGATCGTCCTTTACTGCCTAATGGGCCTATTATTCAGCTTGGAACATTTGAGGATGTTCTGGAATAGAAATCTTCGGTTCGCGTATTATGACTATTAAATTTGAAATAGGGTTTGATATAGATATTGCTCCTATGTTATCTGTCAAAACAAGCAGCACTTTTTGACAAAACGATCTCAAAAATTCAGTCAACTAAAAAGTTGTCGCCAAATTTAGTAGTGCCAGTGGAAATAATCTAAGTTCTTCAGCAATTGAAGTGCTAAAGTTTTAGTTGAGAGCGTTTTGTTAGATTTTTCTTATAAATCTTCTGTTGAAAATATGGATAATGATATAACTATTGATAAACAAGAAGTAAAAATAATGAAATCTAGTTTTTTTGTTGAAAAAATGAATGATCATAAACTCAAAAGTTTTTTGCAAAATGTTACTTCAGAATATCTACGTCTAGTACCCTACTCTGGTGGCCAGACAAACTATCTAGGCGTTTTTGATACTCAAGAAGAAAGTACTATAAACTCATGTTTAGTTACCTTATCTCATTTCCTTCCCACTCGCCTTATTGGAGATTTAAAGAAGAGGAACGGCGTAGAACACGGCTGGCGGCTATGTTACGTCATGGCGTTTATCTTTTAGTTGTCCAACAGGATGATAGTGTGTTACGTGCCGTTGCAAGCCAGTATTCAGGTCTTTTTGATCATGATATAATTATTACCGATGATTTGGTAGAACCAGTCCAAAGATTTTTTGATGATAAAGGTTGTCATGAAACCTTTTCAGGTAAAACTTTTATCGATTTTGTGGATTGGTGCAAATCGCAAAATAAAATCCATGAATTGTGCGCTTGGAAGAGAACATCGATGACTTTGAAGAAGAGAGTAGATAAAGAGCTTGAAAAGATATTGATGCAGACTCTTCTGAGAACAATGCCAGAAAAGCATGAAGATACTGAAGGTTTAGAAGCTCTTGTTAATGATACATCTATAGAAAATTTTTCTCAAGCTATAGAACAAATCACTCAATTTTTTACTAGCAAGATACGCTACTTAGGTCCTTTACGTGCCGATCCGCAGGCATCCCAAAAATTGTCTCCGAGTAGCGAACTAGATGATGTGGGTGCTAAAGGTGAATATGCGGCTGCTGTCTACGATGCTAACCAAGATGCTCGTATTGATTGGTACAACCCATATTTGAGCGGATTGAACGAGGTACATTAAAAGTTGCCTTAGATAATTGGAACTCTGTTATCTGGGTGTAGCGAACCAAATCAAAATCGAGACAGGCGGTCAAAGTGGTTTCAGTTGGCAAAGTAATAGATCAGAAAGGACATAAACCTCTGCCTCTTTCAGCTTGTCGGAGTTGGGGTAAGTCAAGTCTTACCTATTTTAGTTATGGGATTATTAGCGCCTCGCAATACGCTTTTGATTATGGAACAACCAGAATTGCATCTTCATCCACGAGTACAGGCCCGTTTGGGAGATTTCTTTATGGGCCTCTCCAAGTGCAAAAAACAGTGCTTAATTGAGACGCATAGCGAAAACCTCATCAGCCAAATCCGCTATCATATGGTTCAATCTGGTGGGCAAGAGAAGAGCGACTGTCTGATTTATTTTGTAGATCAAGACGAGAGTGGTGCTGCCAGGTTTGAGCCTGTAGAGATTTCGGCAAAGGGTAATATTCTCAACTGGCCCGATGGATTATTTCGACTGAAACAATGCTTCAAGAAGACCGAATTACAGCCGCCAGCCTTAAGAAACGAGCAAGCACAGCGGAAAACGAATGAAAAATATTTTTATTGACCCTGTTATTGTTACAACATCACCAGAAGATGCAAGCAGGGAAGATGTGGAAGCATGGCTTGAAAATCTGCAAGTATGGTTGAAGGAAGCTCTAAGTTCTCATTATGGTTGGCTACATTTCGTACAGGCAACAAATCTTCTTGTAGAGAACGGGCGCTTTCCGAGTTTTGACGTACTGCGTACCTGGCAACGTAAGTACAGATTAGACATTAATCCAGGCATAATTGTAAGAGATGTCAACACATTTTTTCGTGATGAAAAATTTGATCTACAGGGTAATTTAGAGCAAATTGGTTATTTGGTGGAGACAAAAGAAGGCTCTATCGTCATTCATCCTGAGCCGTTTACCGCTCGTTGGCTGGAGTGTATTCAAGATGTTACAAAGCAGATATTAGTTACCACGTGTGCTTGTAAATACACAATGCACCCATTTGCTGAGGAACTACATATTGTAACGTTGAGATTGCCTGATGACGTAAGAGAAATAGAAGTGTCTGCAATCATCATGGATGCTCTCCCCAATTTTGAGCGCGATGCCAGTAACAAAATCACCCAAACATTTTCCTTGTTGTTTATACCGGATCACCTACTACCCCTGATAGATGTCCAGGCTTTGTGGCTTCAAGGTGATGCAGGTATTACCTATGCCATTGAGCAGCAATTTAAAAAGGATTGGCAACAATCACTTTGCCAACCTATGAAGTTCCGCTTTGGACCACAGTTTGTCGAATCTGTGAATAATGCTGGATTGGATACTAATGAGGTTGTACTCACAAAGATTGTAAGAATTGCAGCGGCAATTATTGCAGACAAAGCAATGGATGTGAATCTGCAATCAGCGCCAACTTCGTGAAAGTAAAACTGCTGATAGCTCTCAACGTACAAGAGCAAGCGACGGTGCGAAAGCCTGGCGTTTAACGCTCACTGACAGAGGCACTGGCTGGCGTATGCACTACTGGCGAATACCAGGGCCGAAAGGAAGCATCATTGAGTTGGCGAATGTGCTCAAGAAACATGATCCAGAAGAAATCTACTAGCTCTCATTCGCAATTCTCTGGCTTATTGATTCAGCGATTACGATTGTCCTATATCCCTCATCATGTCTGCCTGCTCTGACACGTCAGTACCAGAGAGTAGGCTACTTGTGCGAAGCCGGGCCTATCGGATGTTACAATGCCTTATATACTTCTATACAATTATGGAGGTCAGCGTTATGCTCCTGGATGAGGTGCAGCTAGGTCGTTATCGCATTGTACGCTTTATCCGCAAAGGCGGTATGAGCGAAATCTATCTTGCGGAAGATACACGTATGCCTCGCCAGGTAGCAGTTAAAATCCTGCAAAATGGAGCAACACTCTACCCTGATGAAACTGCGGCACAAGAAGCCTCACGTCTCTTCCAGCGCGAAATGGGAATAGTGTCCAACCTTTATCATCCACATATTTTACAGCTTTATGACTTTGGGGAAGAAACGGTTAGCGGTACATCTTTTACCTATATGGTGATGCCTTTTCATACTCATGGTTCGCTTGTTGATTGGTTACAGCAACGCGGCAAGGAGAGCCTGCTTTTACCAGAGGAGACTGCGGCACTTGTGTTCCAGGCGGCGGATGCACTGCAATATGCCCATGATTGTCAGGTTGTTCACCTGGATGTGAAACCCTCTAATTTCCTTGTCCACATACGCAAAGAGAAACCAAATCAACCTGATTTATTTCTGACTGACTTTGGTATTGCCAGGGTAGCATCAACTTCAAAAGGGAGTGTGACAGCTCGCGGTACTCTGGAATATATGGCTCCTGAACAGTGGGATGGCCATCCTGTTGCTGCAAGCGATCAATATTCTTTGGCAATAATGGCATATGAATTACGACAGGAAAAACGCCTTTTAGAGGCAATGTATCGCAAATTATGTTTAAGCACTTTCAGGAAGTACCACAACCTCCGAGCAAGCTTGAGATCCACGCATCTCATCAGCTCTTGATGCGGTACTTCTGCGGACCCTGGCAAAAATTCGAAGATCGTTTTGCTTCTATCTCTGAATTCGCTCAAAGGCTTCAGCAAGCTTTACATATGAGTAACAATTCTCTGGCTATTAGCGGTGAGATGATCCGTTCCGTTGCCGAACACGACAAGAAAGCTGAGAGAAGTGTGCTTGTTACTCCACCAGGACCTACCATTCCTGCTCAGCCCTTTGGGACAGCAGACCAGACAGTGGCCGATGTAGCATCTGCCGCTCTGGACCCTACGATTATCTCACCCCCGAGATCTGCGTCTCCTGCCTCCGCCAGACATCTAGCTAAAAATATGATACTGGTTGTGCTGGCATGCGCTATCATAATTGCCGGCGTCATTAGCTTTGGTGTCTATCAAAATAATGTCTATCGGACCAATGCCGCAGCGACGGCCAGTGCTAATGGCGCAGCGACAGTTAACGCTGTGATCGCGACGTCTCAGGCTAACGATGCAGCGACAGTGGCGGCTGCTACAGCCGTTGCTGGAGCTACAGCTACAGTTGTTACTGCTAATCCCTATCCATTTACTGAAGGAAATGGCACTCTTGCACTCTATGATCCATTAAGCCGGTCTAACTACTGGACTAATGGCTAGAAACAGCACCTCCGGAGGACTTTGTCAATTCACCGGAGATGCCTATCATATGAGTGAAACAATTGCGCAGAGTTCTTTTTATTGTACCGCCTCCAGCAGTTTTAGTGACTTTGCCTTCCAGGTACAGATGAAGATTGTTCAAGGTAATTGCGGAGGAGTGACTTTCCGGGAAAGCAGTTCAAACGGTGCCATGTATACATTTTTGGTTTGTCAGGATGGGACCTATCTTCTAGAGTTGTACCAGAGCAATACAAATTCTAACATATTGCTTAATGATACAAGCGATTCGATTAACCAGGGCCTTGATCAGACAAATAATATCGCTGTGGTGGCAAATGGTACATCCATTAGCTTGTACGTGAATGGGGATAAAATCGATTTCACGGATGATTTCGCGTATAGTAATGGGAAAGTTGGTCTTATGGTAAGAGATATAAACAATTCGACTGAGGTGGTTTTTACCAATGCACAGGTGTGGACGCTATAACCAGAGAGAGGCACCCTTCACTTGACAAGCCCGGCTGGTAGATCACATACTGTCTTTACGAGAAGCTTGCTTCTCTGTATCTTGTAGGACCGCGAAGGAGCCGTAGTATGTTTGACAAAAGCAAGCTTGGTCAGAGCTTTCCTCCTTTCACTATTGAGGTCGAGCATTGCAAAATCCACGAACTTGCTCTCGCTATTGGTGACGATAATCCAATCTATCACAGCCGTGAAGCTGCACAGGCAGCAGGTTACAAAGATATGCCGCTTTTCCCAACCATGCCCACTGCGTTTGGATTTTGGGGGCATACCAATTTTATGAATGAGCTAGCGGAAGTTGGTATTCATGTTATGCGTATTCTTCATGGTGAGGAAGAGTATGAGTATGTGGCCCCAATCTATCCCAACGATATGCTGACCGGTATCGCAACGATCATTGAAGGGAAGACGCGCCATGGGAAAGATGGCTCCTTTATGGATATTTTGACAATAGAAACACGCTATACCAATCAGGATAACCAACCTGTATTAAATGCCAGGACAATGATCGTGGTACGTGAAGAAGCTGTCTGATCGATCAGGCAAAGTAAGGAGATTAGCTTATGAAGGCACAATCCTCCACAATACTCTACTATGAGGATGTACAGGTTGGCGACACAATCCCGCACCTGGTAAAACCTCCGGTGACACACCTACAGTTGGTACGCTATGCGGGTGCCTCTGGTGATTTCAATCCTCTCCATACCGATCCTAGCGTTGGCGAAACAATTGGCACTGGAGGTATCATTGCCCATGGTATGCTGATTATGGGCTTTGTTGGTCAGTTGTTGAGCGATTATGTGGGGCCTGCCGCACTACGTAAGTTTGGTGTCCGTTTCAAGGGTATGACGCGTCTGGGTGATGTCATTACTTGTACGGGTACTATTACTGAGAAATATATTGTTGATGGCGAAGGGCGTATAGCTGGAAAGGTGCAGGCCATCGACCAGAATGGTGATGTAAAGGTGATGGGCACTTTTGTAGCGGCACTGCCACTAGTCAACAAAGTTGTAATTCTTCAGGCCCTTTTTCCTGATTCCTCAGCGCCTAGGAAGGCACTTCGCTCTTGTTTTATGTGGGTTTTGTCGTTTGTGGTGGAGGTTGCGTCGCAACACCACAAACGACAAAACCCACATAAAACAAGAGCGAGCCACCGCAGGTGGCGAGCAAACCTGAGTAGTTACACATAATTTAGAATAATGATAATTGCTGTGGCGGTTCTTCCTTTGATTGAATCGGCTCTGGCAACTTCGGCAGAGGAGTTGCTGCCATACGTTCGGCCTCGGCTATAACAAGGGGAATTTTCTTAAAGTCTTCGCGAATAACATCTTTGAGACTGGCCTGGTGCAAGCCCGCAGCAGGGTGATACATTGCAATACAGATATAGCCATCTTTCTTACGTGCACGGCCATGGATGGAGCTGATCTTCTCATTTCCAAAGAACTTTGCCATAGAGTAGCGGCCTAATGTCACAACAACCAGCGGCTTAAGCGCTGCAATCTGTCGATCCAGATAATTGTTGCAGGCTTCAATCTCCTCTGGCAAGGGGTCGCGGTTACTGGGTGGGCGACATTTCACAACGTTTGTGATAAAGACATCTGAGCGTTTAAGCTGAATACTTCCCAGAAGTTCATCGAGAAATTGCCCGGCAGGTCCGATAAATGGGCGGCCTTGTTGGTCTTCGTGGAAGCCAGGCCCTTCACCGATAAACAACACTTTTGCATTGAGATTACCTTCGCCTGGTACGGCCTTCGTGCGGCCTTTACAAAGGTTACATTTGGAACAGGTCGATACCTCTACAGCTACCTCCCGCAACATCTCCTCAGGTGACATAGCATTTTTACCCCTTTTTTATGCAAAATGATATATGAGATGTAATAAGAGAGAATGGGTGGCACAAAAGCCACCCATCTTATTATATTTCTAAAGGATTACCAACGACGGTCGGAAGGACGCGGTCCGAAGCCACTGTCGCGGCGTGGACCGGTGGAACTTCGTCCGGGTCCAGGGCCGCCAGGACCCATGGGACGGCGTTGTCCAAAGCCACCGCTACCGCTTCGGTCACCGTAGCCCCCACGCTCTCGCCCTGCATTATCACGGTCACCATAACTGCGATCCCGCCCACCACCATAGCCACCGCGATCACCATAGCCACCGCCAGGACCACGGCCAGGCATAGGATTTTCACGGCCCATGCCATAGCCACCGCCGCGACTGGGACCACCACGACCGCCACCACGGTTAGGACCACGCTCACTATCTAGTTCAGCTTGAGAAGGCATCTCACCACTTAAAGCGGCGCGGCGTGAGAGATTGACACGTCCCTGTGGATCGACTTCAATCACCATAACTGTGATTTCATCGCCGACCGAGACAACATCTTCTGGGCGCATGACCTGGTAGTCTGCCAGTTGCGAGGTACGTACTAATCCCTCTTTCCCTGGAAGAATTTCGACAAAGCAACCGAAGTCAACAAGACGGCGTACAGTACCGGTATAGATCCGACCGACCTCTACTTCCTCGGTCAGAGCGCGGACGGCGTCCATTGCATGCTGCATGGCTTCACCAGAACTTGCTGAGATGTTGACCAGGCCATCATCCTCAATATCAATCTTGGCTCCGCTCTCCTCCTGGATCTTGCGGATCATCTTGCCGCCTGGTCCAATCACAGCCCCGATTTTCTCTGGATTGATCTTGATGGTCTGGATACGTGGAGCAAAATCCGACAAATCTTCGCGAGGAGCATCAATGGCATCGAGCATCTTCTCCATGATATACATACGACCTTCACGTGCCTGCTCAAGCGCCGTGGCCATGATATCATACGTAATGCCCTTAACTTTAATATCCATCTGGAGGGCTGTCACACCATCGGCGGTACCGGCTACCTTGAAGTCCATATCGCCCAGAGCATCTTCAATGCCCTGAATGTCGCTGAGCACTGCCCATTTGCCAGAGCGTTCACCTTCACCGGTAATGAGACCCATCGCAACGCCTGCCACAGGTGCGTGAATTGGTACACCTGCATCCATTAAGGCCAGCGTTGTGCCACAAACAGAACCCATAGAAGTCGAGCCGTTGGATGAGAGGACATCGGAGACTGCACGAATGGTATAGGGGAACTCTGGTTGTGCAGGAATAACTGCTGCGATTGCACGTTCTGCCAGAGCACCATGACCAATCTCGCGACGACCAGGCCCACGTAGAGGCTTGCTTTCACCTGTCGAGAAGGGCGGGAAATTGTAATGATGCATAAAGCGCTTGCTCTCACCAAGGCCCAGACCATCGATTGTCTGCTCCTCACCGGGAGAACCAAGAGTGACGACGCTCAATACCTGTGTTTGTCCTCGTGTGAAGAGTGCAGAACCATGTGTACGTGGCAGGAGACCAACTTCGCAACTGATCGGGCGAATTGTCTTGAGGTCGCGCCCATCAGGACGTGTGCCGTGATCTAGAATGTTGTTGCGGACATATGCCTTAAGTTCTTTTTCGTAGAAAGATATTATCTCTTTCAAACGGTCGGGATACTGTGTTCCCAACGCCGTAACCAGCTCATCCTGAACCGTGCTCAGAGCGGCGGAGCGTGTCGTCTTATTGGAATTGTTGACTGCTGCCTCGAAGCGCGGCAAAACAAACTCTGCAACCTTTGCTCGTAGTTCCTCGTCAGCCTGTGGAGGAGTAAAAGGCCGCTTTGCGCAGTTGACCGCCTGCGCCAGTTTCTCTTGCATTTTAATGATATCTTGCAAGGCTTCCTGACCGAAGCGTACCGCCTCAAGCATCAATTCTTCGGGAAGTTCTTTGGCTCCTGCCTCAACCATCATCACAGCATCAGATGTGCCTGCAATCGTCAGATCCAGCTTGCTGCGGTCCATTTGCGACTCGACCGGATTAATGACCAATTGATCATCGATATAGCCTACGCGTACAGCTCCGACCGGGCCAGCAAAGGGAATATCAGAAATGCTAAGGGCTGCCGAACCCCCGACAATACCCATGATATCAGGATCATTTTCCTGATCTACAGAGAGAACAGTAACGACAATCTGTACATCGTTACGATACCCTTTAGGGAAAAGAGGGCGAAGAGGACGATCTGCGAGACGACAAGCGAGAATAGCGTGCTCAGTAGCTCTGCCTTCACGTTTGATAAATCCGCCAGGGATCTTTCCCGCGGCATACATACGTTCTTCTACATCAACAGTTAATGGGAAAAAATCAATACCTTCACGAGGCTCATCACTGCCAACGACTGTTGCCAGGATAACGGTATCTCCGTAGCGCACTAACACTGCGCCATTACTTTGTTCTGCCACGCGCCCGGTCTCAATGCTCATGACCCGGCCACCGATGACAGCTTCTTGACGGTAAATCATATTTCCTCCGACTATTTGGCACCCTAACGTATTTGTTTAATCTCACTTGGAGCATTTTACTTCCCGTCGTTTGCAAAAACTGGGTGCAGTCATTCTTAAAGTACTACCGCTTTTGTCTTACTGCGGTGTCATCCTTCAGCGTCGATTCGCTCGCCTGGAATGGGGAAATCCCTGTATCTCTTATCTTCGCTGGTTTATCTCGGTCTCTCTTCAACACAATGCACTTGGTTCAGTAAGTGGAGAAAAATGGTGCTGCGGTCGGCTATAGTATACGGCGCACGCCTTGATTGCGCCGACCGCATCCACAACACCCCATGACTAGTGGCGTAGGCCAAGCTTTGCAATTAATGCGCGATAGCGATCTGGGCTTTTCTTACTCAGATATGCAAGTAAACGTCGGCGTTGCCCAACTAACATCATCAGGCCCCGACGAGAATGGAGATCATGCTTATGGATCTTCAGATGTTCTGTTAGCTGATTGATACGCCGTGTCAGGATGGAAACCTGTACCTCTGGCGAACCTGTGTCAGTATCATGTACTCGGAAATCTGCTATGATTTCTGTTTTTTCTTCAATGGTCAATGTCACGCTTCTAAATCACCTCCTCTGTATAAGGTGGGGAATGACAACTATATGTTTGCATTATAGCATGGATAACGTGGGGACGCAATGAATTATCTTCAATCGCAGGTGTCCCCACGTTCCAGGCAAACGGTTTACTTAATAGTAACCTTGGCACCAACCTCAGCCATCTTAGCGGCAACCTTCTCTGCCTCTTCCTTCGAGACGGCTTCCTTAATGGGCTTGGGTGCCTCATCAACGACAGCCTTCGCCTCTTTCAGACCAAGGCCTGTGAGTTCGCGTACTACCTTGATGACGTTGATCTTGTTGGGGCCAACTTCGGTGAGGATGGCGTCAAACTCGGTCTGCTCCTCAACAGGGGCTGCTGCCTCAACGACGGCTGCGGCGGCTGTGGGTGCTGCTGCTGCGACAGGAGCTGCGCTGACTCCCCACTTATCTTGCAGGGTCTTGGTCAGTTGGACGAGTTCCAGAACGTTCAATTTCTCGATGTCGGCAATAATAGTATCTAAGGACATGGATAATTCCTCCTTTATTCTTCGGCGGTTGTTTCGCCATTAAGTTGTTCAGCATGTGCTTGTAGCACATAACAGAGATCGCGTAGTGGTGCAGTCAACAAACTATAGGTAGTCGCCAGTGGTCCTTGAATGACGCCAACGACCTCGGCCTTGGCCTGACTTTTCCCACCAGGTAATTTACTGAGGTCTTCGACTTGCTCGGCAGTCAATGCTCGGCCACCGATAATACCAGATTTAAGGACAGCCACCTTGGATGTGCGGAGATAATCAGTCACAGCCTTCGCTGCGACTACCTCATCATCATAGCCAAATGCAACGGCAGTCTGACCATGGAAGATGCTTGTATCCAGTTCGGTCATGTGATTACGTTCTGTGGCAATGCGCAGAAGCGTATTCTTCGCAACCTGAAATTCCAGTTTGGCGGCACGCATCTTCCCGCGCAGGTCGGTCATATCTTTCACTGTGAGACCCTGAGTCTGAACCAGGATGGCGACGGTGGCATGACCCAGCTTCTCTGTCAGTTCTTCGATTTTCTCTTGCTTTGCTTGTGTTGGCATAAATGCTTGTTCTCCCTCCTTTCTGAGAGTGGATAGAAAAAACCTTCGGTGAACCCACCGAAGGCTGAGGAGAGATCTTATTCTGTTCTACATGGTACAATCCTTCTCTACCCTTTTTTAGGAGGAGAACAGAGGATACCTGCTTCTGAATAATCATCCCCTCGGCAAGTTGATAGGTACACACTATCACTTCGATGCCTGCAGGCATACTTGCTGTCTTCGGTCGATGAATGTACCAGTTAGAGCCAACCCTTGGATTGACGCTGATCTGATTGCCATTCAATGGTCTGGCGGAGGGAATCGTCCTTAGAGAAGAACCAGTTCTTGACTGGCTCAACAGCTACGTTCCTCAGTGCCAGGGTTGGCCTGGAGAAATGATCGGATACGTCATTTCTCTTTCCGTTACCAATCTTTTAGGATTTAAGAGCGAGCGCCGATGGCACATCCAGACGAATGCTGGGTGACATCGTAGATGAAAGCACCACACTTTTGACGTAAGTACCCTTTGCACCAGAAGGGCGGGCACGTACTACAGCATCAACAACGGACGTGATATTCAACATCAGCGCATCTTCGTTGAACGAAAGCTTTCCCGCAGGGATATGTAGAAGAGCGGTCTTATCGACCTTAAACTCGACGCGACCTGCTTTGACGTCACGAATGGTCTTGGCGAGATCGAAAGTGATGGTCCCGGCTTTGGGACTGGGCATCAAGCCACGAGGTCCAAGCTTCTTACCGAGCCTGCCAACTTTACCCATCACATCAGGAGTAGCAATGGCAACATCAAAACCCAGCCAGTCGTTTTCAATCTGTTTAATCAGATCATCGAGGCCAACGAAATCTGCACCTGCAGCCTCGGCCTCACCAACTTTCTCGCCTTGCGCAAAGACCAGGACTTTCACGTCTTTTCCTGTCCCGGCTGGCAGCATAGCTACGCCGCGTACCATCTGATCTGCGTGACGGGGATCAACACCAAGTTTCATATGAATCTCGATGGTAGGATCAAACTTAACGTAATTAATTTTTTTAAGGAGTGAAACGGCTTCCTGAGGCTGATAGAGCTTCGTACTATCTACGAGCTTCTGTGCCTCCAGATATTTTTTTCCGTGTGCTTTTGTCATAATCTGTCAGGCCCTCCTTGAGGCTGAATAACCGCAGTGACTTTCGGGCAATGCTTTAACTAATAGTGATACCCATGCTTCGTGCTGTGCCTTCGATAGTGCGCTCGGCTCCCTCAATATCAATCACATTGAGGTCCTTCATCTTCAGTTCGGCGATCTCATGTAACTGAGCGCGACTAATCGAGCCAACTTTGGTTTTATTAGGGACTGCTGATCCCTTCTCAACGCCTGCAGCCGTTCTCAATAAATAGGCAACTGGCGGTGTCTTGGTCACAAATGAGAACGAGCGATCTTCATAGATGGTAATTTCGGCAGGAATGATCATACCAGCCTGCTCAGCGGTACGCGCATTGTATTCCTTACAAAACATCATGATATTGACGCCGTGAGGACCAAGCGCAGTACCGATAGGGGGAGCCGGATTGGCTTTCCCTGCCGTAATCTGTAGCCGCACTACAGCTTTTATACGCTTTGCCATTGTTTGATTTGCCTTTCAAAATGAGTGGTGAACTAAATTTTCTCCACCTGAAGAAAATCCAATACCACCGGGGTCTCGCGACCGAAAAACGAAACCAACACCGTTACCTTATTTCGGTCCATATTGATATCACTGACCGTGCCGATAAACTCTGTAAAGGGACCATCGATGACACGTACACTCTGGCCCTTAGAGAAACTGATCTTGGCTTTTGGTTTCTCCGTCTCTTTCGTGACTTGTTTCAAGATCGACTTGATCTCATGCTCCTGAAGGGGAACGGGACGAGTTCCAGAACCCACAAAACTTGTGACTCCAGGTGTATTCCGTACAACATACCAGGCTTCGTCACTCATAATCATTTCTACCAGCACATAGCCGGGAAAGACCTTACGCTGTACAGTTCGCCGCTGGCCCTGTTTGATCTCTACCTCTTCTTCCATTGGCACGATGACGCGAAATATTTTATTACGCATATCCATCGAGGCAATGCGAGCTTCGAGATGGCTTTTGACTTTATTTTCATACCCAGAATAGGTATGGATAGCATACCAGGCCCGCTCACCATGTTTCGCTTCAGGCTGTCCACTGGAATGTTCAGTAACCACGGCATTTCCCCTCATGATTTCCAGACAACGGAGCTACTTACCATTAATCAGTAGAAAGAGTTGAACAAGCCCGAAGTCTGCTGCACCAAGTATGACACTGATGACAAGTGAAAGGGCGATGACCGTAATCGTCATATTCCTGGCTTCTTCAAAAGTGGGCCATGTCACTTTATGGCGGAGTTCGTAATAGGCATCGAAGGTAAAACGGCCCGCACGGCTGTTGCGTATGCGCAACAGCAGAGAAGATGACCCTTTTGTGTCACGACGGGCAGCCTTGCTCTCTTGCTTCGGTTGCTGTTTCCGTTCTTCACTCATGGTCTTTACGGGCTGCTCCTTCTCGCGTGCTTGAGGCTCAGCGACTTGACTCCGGCCTGCGTTCTTCTTTTTGTCGGCCATTTTGTTTGCCACGTTCAACCTTTCTCGATCAGTCGTGACCGTACACCGTGACAGTTAGTTGTGCTCGACTACTTAGTTTCACGATGGGGTACATGTACCCGACAGGTGTTACAAAACTTCTTTAGCTCAAGGCGCTCTGGATTGTTTTTCTTGTTTTTTGAAGTGCTGTAGTTGCGGCTTTTGCATGTTGTGCAAGCCAGCGTTACCACATTGCGATTTTCTTTGCCTTTGCTTGCCATGTTCTTCTCCGTTCATGTTTCGGGCCCGGCTTGCCGTCTCTTCGATAGTTGTTATGCTACATTTCGCAGGTAAAGTAGTGGTGGGCGCAATATCCTGCACCCACACGAACGTGAATAATGCATTTAGCTTATGACCTGTGTGCAGATACCCGCACCAACGGTGCGGCCACCTTCACGGATGGCGAATTTGACGCCTTCTTCCATGGCGACTGGCTGAATCAGCTCGACGGTCATTTCGATGTTGTCACCAGGGATCACCATCTCGACGCCTTCGGGTAGCTTGATTGCTCCTGTAACGTCTGTAGTACGCACATAGAACTGTGGGCGATAGCCATTGAAGAATGGTGTGTGGCGTCCACCCTCTTCTTTAGAGAGTACATACACTTGAGCCTTGAAGGTCTTGTGTGGTTTGATCGAACCCGGCTTGGCCAACACCTGCCCACGCTCGATATCGGCACGCTCAACGCCACGCAACAGGCAGCCAACGTTGTCACCTGCCAGCCCTTGATCAAGTGTCTTCTGGAACATTTCTACGCCCGTTACGATGACTGAGCGGGTATCTTCTCTCATTCCGACGATTTCAACAGACTCGCCAACCTTGACCACCCCACGCTCGATACGTCCGGTGGCTACGGTTCCACGTCCCTTAATACCAAAGACGTCTTCTACAGGCATCAAGAAGGGCTTGTCGGTTGCACGAGGGGGAGTGGGGATATAGGCGTCCACTGCATCCATGAGCTCCCAGATACATTTGGCATCGGGATCGTTACGCGAGAGATCTCCCTTACTCTCCAGAGCTTTGAGGGCTGAGCCACGAACGACGGGAACGTCATCGCCAGGGAACTGGTATTTGGAGAGCAGTTCGCGCACTTCCAACTCAACCAGTTCGAGCAACTCTTCATCTTCCATCATGTCGACTTTGTTGAGGAAGACCACCATCGCCGGGACTTCCACCTGACGAGCCAGCAGCACGTGCTCGCGAGTCTGAGGCATAGGGCCATCAGGAGCACTTACCACCAGGATAGCGCCATCCATCTGTGCGGCACCGGTAATCATGTTCTTGATATAGTCAGCGTGACCAGGGCAGTCCACGTGAGCATAGTGACGATTCTGGGTCTCATACTCCAGATGTGCGATAGCAATCGTAATACCACGCTCGCGCTCTTCCGGGGCCTTATCGATCTGGTCAAAGGCCGTGTACTTAGCAAGCTGAGCGGCGGCCAGCACCTTCGTGATAGCCGCTGTCAGGGTCGTCTTGCCATGGTCGATATGTCCGATTGTTCCCACGTTCACATGCGGCTTTGTCCGCTCGAACTTTTTCTTCGCCATTTCCTACTGTGGCTCCTTTTGCAAATCTACTTGCGATCAGATGGCAATGGGTATAGACATGCAGCAGCCGTCTCCTGGAAATCTGATCGTCTAAAGTGGAATAATCTTCTTTTCAATCCTAAATCGAAGGAAGCGACGATCGTTTCAGAAGACGGCAGCAAAAGCTTTGATACATCCTACGCGGATTTCCGTGAAGATCAATCCAGTGTTGAAGTTCTCAACAAGTCTAGATATCGTTCAGAAACCACGGGAGCCCGTGATGGGAATTGAACCCATGACCCCAGTCTTACCAAGACTGTGCGCTACCGCTGCGCCACACGGGCAAGTCTGACTAAAACCATCCAGATGTGTAAGGTGGGCAGTGGAGGATTCGAACCTCCGAAGCTTTCGCAACTGATTTACAGTCAGTCCCATTTGGCCACTTTGGTAACTGCCCAGATCAAGAAACACACCGGTGTCGTTTTTAGTGATCGACGCACACATTATAGCCGACCTGTTCTAGCATGTCAAGCCTTTTTTTGATGAGGTAAATGTTCAAACATTAGAGGAAAAAAAGATCTGAGTCGCAGTTTTTGGATAAGCCCCGTCTATTCTAAAAAAATAAAAAAGGTGTCAAAGAACTATATAGATTGTTACAAACATAGCTATAAAGTCGCAAATTCGCAGAAAAAGCATTGCGTCTTGCGCAAATAGCTGGTATAATCTCCAACGTTGGAGAATTAAATAAACCCTCACGCCCTTGCGGTTTTTCCGCTACCCGAGATGATATGTATGGCAATTTGGATTTGGAATAAGAGGTAGCTTTTATGGCAACGAATTGTGACTTCAGCCGTTCCTCCTTGCTCGACGAGCAGTATCAGCGTGATATGGAACTCATAGCTGTTGCACTTCAAGAAGAGAGTCAGGATGAACGTGAAGAGCGTCTCAGTCTCGTTGCACGTTCTTGGCCACTTACGAGTGCCTGTTTTCACGCGCAACTTGACTCTAGTGAGACGCCAGCCTACGCTCCTGTAGCGTTGGCCCGACCGTAGTTATAGCATAAATGTGTAAACGTGAATAACCATGCCTCATCCACCAGAACTTGCACCGGAAGCTCTGACCTATCAAACGCCAGTGCAATTTGGTATGGTGTACTGGGTGAACTTCGGTTACCCGTCATTGCCTCCGGGCATTGAGGAAAAGCGCATTCTGGATTGGCATCCGGCTCTCGTTGTTTCGGGAGAGCCTTTTTGCCGCCATGCTGGTGCGGTAAACGTAGTTGCTCTCACGTCCTATCGTGGGAAACTGCGCCCGTACCATCATTTACTATTAAAACGTGATTATCCTTTGCTGGATACTGATAGCCTGGTGAAGACGGAGTTAATGTATCCGGTGTTGCGCTCTTTGCTTGCCGATCAATATACCATTTGCAGGCTGAACGAAGCTGACCTACGTGCAATTATAGGAAAGGTGGCGAATAGTCTGGCAATTACAATGTTCTATTCATTACATTAACATTGCCGGAGCAGAGCTTATGACCCTGGATCGTCGCAACCCATTTAGTGCCTTACCTTCTGTTGACACACTGTTGCAATCGAAGATGGGGCAGGATCTGATTGCGTGCTATTCCTATGATCTGGTTTTGCAAACTCTTCGCACTTGTCTGGCCCAAGCTCGTGCAAGCATTCGGGATGGGATACTTTCTCCCTCGCCGGATGCTTTATTATTGACTGTGGAACAACACCTGCAACAAAAATTACAACCTCACTTACGTCCTCTTATCAATGCTACCGGTGTGATTCTCAATACTAATTTGGGACGCGCACCCCTCAGCCTGGAAGCTGTACTGGCGGTTCAGCAGGTCTCGACCGCTTATGCAAATCTCGAATATGAGCTGGAGAGCGGAGAACGCGGTTCGCGCCATACACATGTTGCCACGCTTTTACGTGATTTGACAGGGGCGGAGGCGGCGCTGGTGACTAATAATAATGCGGCAGCGGTCCTGTTAAGTCTGAGTGCGCTGGCATTGGGATGTGAAGTTGTGATTTCTCGTGGCCAACTGGTGGAGATCGGCGGTGGTTTTCGTATTCCCGATGTTATGCGTCAGAGTGGATGCCACTTAGTAGAAGTTGGTACGACCAATCGAACCCGTCTCAGTGACTATGAAGCTGCGCTTACGGAGCGGACAGCCCTTTTGCTCGTTGTACATCCCAGCAATTTTCGCATCACGGGTTTTACGGAGTCTACTTCTGTGAATGCCCTGACTGAGTTGGCACGTCAGCATGGGTTGCTGGTGATGGAAGATCTTGGTAGTGGCTGCTTGCTTCAGAGCGAACGCTATGGTTTAGCGCATGAGCCTACACCGCAGGAGAGTATTGCAGCGGGAGCGGATATTGTCTGTTTCTCTGGTGACAAGTTGCTGGGAGGGCCGCAAGCAGGCATTATTGTCGGCAAGGCACAGGTGATTGCTCGTCTGGCCAGACATCCTTTGATGCGTGCAGTACGTATTGATAAGATGACACTGGCGGCGCTGGAAGCGACATTACGTCACTATCAATGTGGGCAGGCACAAACGCATATTCCTATATGGCGTATGATCTCCGCTTCCCCTGCAAAAATTAGCAGTCGCGCCACAAGTTGGGTCTCCCAGCTCTCTGCACAGGGAATTGTAACACGCACACAACACGGAGAATCAACGATTGGCGGCGGCTCATTGCCAGGTGAAACACTTCCCACAACACTGTTAGCTCTCGAAGCGAACCGCCTGCCGTTTTCCCTGGAAGTTCTGGCGAAACGGTCAGAATGCGTGATGTGCCCATTGTGGCACGCATTCATCATGATATGCTTTTGTTTGATCCTCGTACGATCCTGGAGGAGCAGGATGCAGAGCTGGTGCAGGCGTTGA
>CAWFFV010000052.1:0-9485 GCA_963814985.1 uncultured Chloroflexia bacterium
GCATGAATCACTCCATGAAGAGTCCCATACGTATCAATAGTTTGTTGTATCGCATAGCAGACCTGCTCCTCATTGGTCACGTCGGCGGCGAGGACAAGAACGTCAGCTCCTAGCTCTTGAAGAGCCTGTACCTGATGTATGCGGTGTACAATCTCTTCTTTGCCATACTCCGCTAATATGTGGTTCCAGTTATGGCGAGGAGGAAGCCCTGAACGGCCTGTTAAGACCAGTTTAGCTCTAACGGTCTGAGCCAGATGTTCGGCTATAGCCTGACCGATACCACCCAATCCACCCAATATAAGATAGACGCCGCCTTCACGCAGGATAGGAGCACATTTCTCTCTGCCTAGCAACCGAACAGGTTCAAAGATTTGAGTCCAACGATAGGTACCCCGAAACGCAATTACCCTGTCAGGTAGCTCGCTGCTCACTTCGCCTACAAGATGATCTATGAGTAGTTCCTCCTGCCAACTTCCTGGTATTGGTAATGCGATATCAATGCTGCAACAACGAGTATTGGAGTACTCCTGTGGAATGACTCTTATTGGACCAAGAATGGTGGCTTTAGCGGGACACAATGGATCGGTTCCTGTTATATCTTGCAGGTGGGTAGAGATGACCGAAATTTGACAGTTCTCTATTCCCAGATCGTTGAGTGCCTGAACCAGAGCAATCAGACTATAAAAACCAAGATCCTGGATGTGAGCAGTATATTCACGGCTCTCTCCATCTTGCTTTTCATCAGAAGTTACTGCCCATAGGTGGACAAAACGATCCGGGATGAGACCACTGGCCAGTATTTCTCGCAGTAAAGCATCATAATCGTTACGGTTGCGAGGATTAACGCGATATGTGTTTTTATCTAATTTATCAAAGCTATCTCCTGCCAGCACTGTGATCACTGATAAAGCATGATTCTCCAGTTTCTTTTTAATGCCCAGACCAATGCCACAGTCGTCAACAAAAAGTATCCAGCAGTGCCTGTTGTCTTTTGTGGTTTCAGTATCAAACGGCTTAAATGGGAGTGTTTGCTTCCAGGAAGGAAGATAGAACCAATCAGCTAGATCCGCTTTCCTTTCTAGCGTATTGTTGATAATCGCCTCTATTTTTGATGTTGTTTCAGGAACAGTAAAAAGCAGTTTTTTCGGTTCGATCCAATAGCGTTGCCGCTCAAAGGGATAGGTGGGCAGTGGCACCCGTTGCCGCCGCTCCTGACTCCACAATGCACTCCACTGCATGGGTACCCCTGCCAACCACAACTTGCCCAGTCCTGCTAATGCATAGCTCACATCCTGCTCATGCTCATAGCGTGCATGCAAGGTTGGCACAACTACCAACGCTGGCCCCTCCGGCCTGGATATGATCGCTTGCTTCACAAATGATCCCAGCGTCTGGCCCGCTCCTAGCTCCATCAGCACAGGTTCTCCCTGCTGCCATAGACGTTCGATCCCCTGGGCAAAACGCACTGGCTCACACATGTGTCTACTCCAATAGTGGAGATCCTTCACGTCTTGCTCACTGATCCAGTCTCCTGTCACATTCGAGATATAAGGGATCTGTGGAGCCTGCACCTTCATTCCGCGTACTAACTCATCCAGGGCAGCCTGTCCGTCGCGTAACATGCGAGAGTGGAAGGCATGGGTGGTCTCCAGTCTCCTGTAGACGATCTCGGCAGCCTGTAAACGCGCTTCCAGTTTCTCCAATGCTTCTACGGGACCGGCCAGCACACACTGTCGATCTCCATTGATGATCGCCAGATCGATTTGCTCTCCCAACCAGGGTTGTATCTCGTTCTGGGAGAGAGCGACTGCCAGCATCCCACCTTCTGGCAACGAAGCGATCAGTTGGGCACGTCGGCAGACCAGATGCAGAGCATCTTGCAGGCTCAGCACTCCAGCTACACATGCCGCCACATATTCACCCAGACTATACCCGATCATGGCCTGTGGACGCACTCCCCAACTCAGCAAGAGTTGGGCCAGAGCATACTCCACGATGAAGACGGCTGGCTGTCCATAATCGGTACGATTGAGTTCCTCCTGTTGCTGGGCGGGGACATTCCCATTGCGTCCGAGCATCGCTCGCAGATCCAGACCGCTGGAAGATGCCTGCTCAGGTGACGAGAAGCGTTGGGGATAGAGCAATTCGCGGAGATCGCGCTGGAGCCAGCCCTGGGCCAGAGCAAGCTCACAGCTCTGATCTATAGTTTGGCGAAAGACAGCTTCGTGCTCATAGAGATCGCGCCCCATACCGACATAGTGTTCACCCACCCCAGCAAACATCCAGGCGACAGAACGCTCACTCTCCTGACTCACCAGACTCCAGCGCTGTTTGCTTTCTGACGCTTCCAGTAAGCTGATGGCTTCAGCGTGGTTGCGACAAAGTAGGAACTGTCGATGCTCAAAGCGACGGCGTCCTCGCTGCAAGGTCGAGGCAATATCCGCGAGAGGTATCTGCTCATGCTGACGTAAGTAGTCGCTTAAATTGATCGCGGCTTGCTTGAGCGCGGTCTCGGTTCGTGCGGAGAGGGGGATCAACTGCCAGGAGCGGCGAGAGGGTTGAGAAGGAATTTGCTCTGGTGCTTCCTCTACCACCACATGCACATTGGTACCTCCCATCCCCAACGAGTTGATGCCGGCTCTGCGCTTGCGCTCTGTCCTGGGCCAGGGGCGCAGTTGGGTATTGACAAAGAAAGGACTGTGCTCAAAATCGATTTCAGGATTGGGGCTTTCAAAATGCAGGCTGGGTGGCAGTTCTTCATGAGTGAGTGCCAGCACGGTCTTGATTAATCCTGAGGCCCCGCAGCGCGATCCAGATGTCCCACATTGGTTTTCACCGAACCAATGGCACAATAGCCAACGCGGTCACAGCTGCGACGGAAGGCTTTGGTTAACGAGGCAACTTCAATGGGATCACCTAGTTCAGTGGCGGTACCGTGGGCCTCAATATAATCAATGCTATCAGCCCCAATGCCGGCCTGTTGTAGTGCGGTGGCAACCACTTCAGCCTGACCAACAACGCTCGGAGCAGTGTAGCTAACTTTGAGTGCTCCATCATTATTGATGGCAGAACCTTTGATAACAGCGTGAATGGTATCACCATCTTCAAGTGCATCAGCAAGCCGTTTGAGCACCACGATCCCCACACCATCTCCAAACAAGCCTCCCTGTGCTTTGGCGTCGAAGGTACGGCAGCGTCCATCAGGAGACTCCATACCACCTTCAAAATAGAGATGACCCCTTTTGGCAGGAACGCGCACGGAGACGCCACCGGCCAGAGCGATATCACACTCACCATTGAGCAAACTCTGAGAGGCAAGATGTACAGCGACCAACGAGGTCGAGCAGAACGTCTGCACAGCAAAACTTGGTCCTTTCAGGTTGAGCTTGTAAGAGACACCAGTAGTCAGAGAATCTTTGTCATTGCCTATGACCATCTGGTAATCGTTGACCGACGCAATCAATTCTGGATGCCTGATAAGAGTCCCAACATATAGCTGCTGATATTGGCACCGCCAAAGACGCCGATCAGACCTTCATAGGAGAGGCTGTCATAGCCAGCATGTTCCAGCGCCTCCCAACAGCATTCCAGGAAGAGGCGATGCTGTGGGTCCATCAGTTCGGCTTCTCGTGGGCTATAGCCAAAGAAGGCTGCATCAAAATGTTCGATATCGTTGAGAATGGGACGCGCTTTCACATAGTTTGGTTGTTGAAGCGTACTCTGATCAACCCGGATTGAAGCAATTCTTCATCGGTAAAGAAGGCGACAGACTCTACCCCATGACGCAGATTCTGCCAGAACTGCTCCAGGGTATCAGCACCAGGGAAACGACCGGTCATACCAATGATAGCGATACCTTCGGTGTTCACCTGCTGGCGTGCTTGCTGTCGCCGCTGGGCTAACGCATCTTGCTGTGTATTCACTGGCGTGGAGGTCTCAGGGCGCAAATATTTGGCAAGTGCACTGACGGTTGGCGCTTCAAAGAGCGCGACCGCCGGAATCTGCATGTGGAAGGCTTTTTTGAGACGTGCAAGAACTTGTAGACCTATCAAGGAATTACCGCCCAGGTCAAAGAAGTTATCATGCAATCCGACACGCTCAACACCAAGGACATCACACCATATAGCGGCGATGCGTTGCTCATAATCACTCATGGTTGCAGTCCCAAGCGATGCAGAAAGCGCGCTGTCTACTGGCAGATGAAGATGTATTGTCTCATTTCCAATATTTTGTAAGATATCCGTCTAACCCACTGTTGAATACGTAGTTTGTAGATCTCCCGTAGAGTGGATTATCTGCCCTATATTCTCTACTTTGTAGTACACGAACAAAAGCCTCAATCCCTTCCTCAGAATTCATCGCATAAACCGCCACTGAGCCACCTAACCCTGTTCCCTGTTCGATTTCAGCGCTGACTTGCCAGGTATCCCAGCTCACACTGAGCCATGGGCGCTGCGCCGAGCGGTTGCGGTAATGCACATAGGCATCCATAAAAGCATTCGCAGCCGTATAGGCCACAAAGCCCAGCCCTCCCAGGGTTGTCGAGAGCGAAGAAAAGAGCAGGCAGAAGTCGAGATCTCGTCCCTCTAGCGCTCGCTCTAATGCCAACACACCATAGACTTTTGACTGAAAGTGCTGTTCACACTCTCTATGTCCAGTATCCTGGATGACGGTAAATGCGTTTCATCGTGAGTTAAGCCAGCGGCGTGAATGATGCCATGTAAAGCGCCAAAGTGTTCATAGGTTGCCTGAACTACCATTTGCATCTGGGACTCGTCAGCTACATCACCAGTCAGCACCAGTACCTTCGTTCCCAGTTCCTCTAGCTCCTCCAGCCGTCTGAGCTTCTGGCTTATTACATCCTCTTCCCCATATTGCTCCCTCCAGTGTTCCCACTCCTGTCGCCTGGGTAACGAGGTGCGCCCTACTAACACCAGTCGGGCCTGATAGACTTTCGTCAGGTATCGCGCCAGCACCAGTCCCACCCCCCCCAGTCCTCCGGTGATGAGGTAGACTCCCTCTTTCCTCAACCTTGTTTGCATACCCTCTTCGCGTGCCAGGTGCCTGGGAACATACTCCAGAATAAAGCGCTTCCCTCCACGATAGGCCACAATCGGTTCGGTGCGTGTAGTAGTTGCAAGCTCTTGCACTACCGACTTTCACCAATTGCTCATTGACCTGCTCGGCTACCAGTGACAAATCAAGACAGCGGCAGGTTATATTTAAGTGCTCTTGTCCTACGACGGTACAGGCCGCTATCAGGGGTGCCTGCTCAGGACGAGTTGCGGCGTGCTCTCCTACCTCCTGCACTCCGTTGATCAGCACAACCAGTTCAACCGACTCTCCTGGCTGTACCTCTTCTAAGGCCTGCACCAGCCAGAGCAGACTGTAGATCCCCTCCTGCTGACTGCTGGCGACCTCCTCGGCAGTCAGCCGACCTGTCCTTTTTTTCTCTTGCAGGCTCCAGCTATGGACGATCCGTCGCGGCCAGCGCCCTGTTGCTTGCAAATGGCGACACAGTTCCACATAATCGGCTCGCTCCCCCACACGCAACTGGTAACTCTCTCCTTGCCGGGCAAACCGTTCTCCCCTCTGCACACAGACCACCTGCGCTCCCTGACTTCGCAGTTCCTGAGTCAGTTGGTCAGTTAGCCCCAGCCCATCCTGCAAGAGGACCCAGATCCCTTCTTTCGTTGCAGATGCCTGCTGTTTTGAGGAGAGAGCGACTTCCTGCCAGCATGGCTCATAGAACCAATCTCCTGGATCAGCTTTCTTAGTCAGCTCGCGACTGGATGACAGCGGATTCTGCTGGTTGTGCTGTCCAACAGGCGCGTCGATCCAATAGCGTTGCCGCTCAAAGGGATATGTGGGGAGTGGTACCCGTTGCCGCCGCTCCTGATCCCACAGCATACTCCACTGCATGGGCACCCCCGCCAACCACAACTTGCCCAGCCCCGCCAGCGCATAACTCACATCCTGCTTATGCTCATAACGTGCATGCAAGGTTGGCACAACCACCACCTCCGGCGACTCCTGTTTGGGTACGATCGTTTGCTTGACAAATGACCCCAATGTCTGACCCATTCCCAATTCCATTAGCACGGGTTCTGCCTGTTGCCACACACGTTCGATCCCCTGAGCAAAACGCACTGGTTCACACATGTGCCTGCTCCAGTAGTGGGGGTCCTTGATCTCCTGCTCGCTGATCCAGTCTCCTGTCACATTGGAGATGTAAGGAATCTGTGGCTCTTGCAATTTCATCGTACCTACCAGTTTATCCAGGGCCGCTTGCCCCTCCCGCAGCATGCGAGAGTGGAAGGCATGGGTGGTTTCTAGCCTTCGGTAAACGATCTCAGCGGCTTGTAAGCGCGCTTCCAGTTTCTCCAATGCTTCTACGGGACCGGCCAGCACACATTGTCGATCTCCATTGATGATCGCCAGATCGATCTGTTCTCCCAGCCAGGGTTGCACTTCGTGCTCGGAGAGAGCGACTGCCAGCATCCCGCCTTCTGGCAGCGAAGCAATCAGTTGGGCACGTCGGCAGACCAGATGCAAGGCATCTTGCAGACTCAGCACTTCGGCTACGCATGCCGCCACATATTCACCCAGGCTATACCCGATCATCGCCTGTGGACGCACTCCCCAACTCAGCAAGAGTTGGGCCATGGCATACTCCACGATGAAAACAGCAGGTTGTGCATAATCGGTACGATTGAGTTGCTCCTGTTGTTGAGAGAGGGCACTCCCATTGCGTCCGAGCATTGCTCGTAGATCCAGATCACTGGAAGGTACCTGCTGAGATGATGAGGAGAGTTGGGAATAGAGCAACTCTCGTAGATCGCGCTGAAGCCAGCCCTGGGCCAGAGCGAGTTCACAACACCGATCTATAGTTTGGCGAAAGACGGCTTCGTGCTCATAGAGATCGTGCCCCATGCCGACGTAATGTTCGCCTACGCCGGCAAACATCCAGGCAAGCGGTCGATCTCGATATGTTTGATAAGCAGTAAAAGCGCGTTGGGCATCCGGCTTCTCCAGTTGCTCAATCGCATCTGCCATGTCATTGCAAACGATTATCTGGCGATGGTTAAAGGCACTTCGTCCGACTTGAAGTGTGTAGGCAACATCGGCTAAATTCAGATGGGGAGATCGTTTGAGGTGCGCTGCCAGATTGTCGGCAGCCATCTTGAGCGATGAATCTGCCCTGGCAGAAAGGAGCAGCAGTTGTTGTGGGCGATTTGATGGCAGAACAGGTGCCGCAGCAGGAGCCTCTTCGAGAACAACATGGGCATTAGTGCCTCCCAGTCCAAAGGAACTAACTCCAGCCCGACGGGGAGTCTCATTTGTATGCCAATCAGCCACCTTTGTATTGACGTAAAAAGGACTATTTTCCAGATCGAGATCGGTGCTGGCTCTTTCAAAATTGAGGCTCGGTGGCATCAAACGATGATACAGGGCCATACTGGTCTTGATCAACCCGGTAACACCGGAAGCTCTATCTAGATGACCTATATTTGGCTTTACAGAACCAATGGCACAAAATTGTTTTTTCTCGGTACTCATACGAAACGCTTTTATCATTGCCGCCAGCTCAACTGCGTCTCCCAACTGAGTGGCCGTGCCGTGAGCCTCTATATAGTTGAGGGTTTCAATAGGAACACCTGCGTTACTGATTGCTTCAGCAATGACCTCAGTTTGACCATCCAGACCAGGTGCAGTATATCCAGCACGTACACTACCATCATTATTAGTAGCAGATCCTCGAATGACTGCATAAATGTGGTCTCCATCCTCCAGGGCCTCATCAAAACGTTTTAGGGCAACAACACCAACCCCATTGCCCATCACACTACCTTGAGCATTGGCATCAAAAGTGCGGCATTCTCCATCAGGAGAAACAATACCACCATTTTCATAATGGTAGCCTGTTACCTGTGGTATTGTGATTGCGACTCCGCCAGCGAGAGCAATATCGCATTCATAGTTCAGCAGGCTCTGGTAAGCGAGATGAACTGCTACTAACGAGGTTGAACAGAATGTTTGTACCGCTACACTTGGCCCTTTAAGATTGAGTTTATATGAGACAGTTGAGGCTAAAGAGTCACGCTCATTACCTACTGCAATCTGTAGTTTACCTGCCATTTCCATAACGTCATGATGAGCATATAGATTATTGAGCAGGTAGTTACAAAAACCCGATCCGGCAAAGACGCCTACCAGACCCTTGACGGTTTCTGGGGCATAGGCAGCACTTTCCAGAGCTTCCCAGGCACATTCTAGAAAGAGGCGGTGTTGCGGGTCCATAATCTCAGCCTCACGCGGCATAAAACCAAAGAAAGAGGCATCAAAGCGATCAAGGTCTTCGATAACGGTGCCAGCTCTGACATAATTGGGATCTCGCAACAAAGAGGCATCAACACCAGCCTGTAACAATTCTTCATCGGAAAAGAAGCGGATTGACTTTACCCCTGAAGCAATATTTTGCCAAAACCTATCGACATCGCGAGCACCTGGGAAACGACCTGACATACCAATAATCGCGACCGCAGTCCCATAGGAAGATTTTTCAGAAGATATAGTAGCCATAAATGCATATCACCTTTATTTCGATCTAATTGTTCTGGCTTCACGCATACGCAGCTTTAAGTTTTCTCGGCGCTTCTCGCCTCGATCAAGTCTTTCCTCAATTGCGTTTGTCGTTTTGTTCTCTTCCAAGAACTGAACCATAGCATTGACAGAAGGAGCTTCATAAAGAGCATAGGCCGGGATAGTTTCAATAGCAAGTTCTTGCCGCAAACGAACCAGAAGATCAATGCCGATGAGCGAATTGCCTCCCAGCTCAAAGAAATTATCGTTGATGCCGATCTGCGTTACCCCCAGTACCTCTTCCCAAACAGCGGTCACCTTCCGCTCCATCTCGCTCCTGGGTGCCACATACGAACTGCCAAGTGCTGGTCGGGCATGAGCAGGGCGAGCCTGGGTACTCTGTTTCGCTTTCTGTAGCATCGTAGCAGCAGTAAATGATGTACTCAGCTCCATAATGCGGCAGAAATCTTGAGTGGATACAACTATATGCGGTTGTCGGTAGGCCAGGATACGTTGTAAGGCCTGCGCTCCTTCTACAAAGGAGATACCAAAACGCTGGCGATGCTGTTTAAAGAAGGCCTGTGCTTCTGGATCATAGCCACTTAAACCCTGTTGCCAGGCATTCCATTGCCATTCACCCCAATTGATGGAGATGGTCATACCATGTCGCTCATGGTTGCGCTGAGCATAAGCATCAAGGAATGCATTGGCCGCACGGTAATCGACCTGACCGGGACCCCCACCAGTCGCAGAAGTAATCGACGAGAAGAGAACCAGAAAGTCGAGTGAGAGATGTGTAATACACGTTCCAACACCATCGTACCTGCGATTTTTGGGTTCATTACGCTGACCGAACTCTCAACCGTTTTCAGTTGTATGAGACCAAGACCCGGAACTCCTGC
>CAWFFV010000053.1:0-158553 GCA_963814985.1 uncultured Chloroflexia bacterium
CGAAGTGTGGTGCATCCACGTTCCGATCACAATCGGCAACTCAAGCGGCCAGTCCATTGCCATCCACACCAACATATACGCCCCCGGCACCACAGCCGACGCCGACATATACACCACCGCCAAAGCCGCCGACACCGGTGTATACGCCACCAGCCCAGCCGACATATACACCACCACCAAAGCCGCCGACACCGGTGTATACGCCACCAGCCCAGCCGACATATACACCACCGCCAAAGCCGCTGACGCCAGTGTATATACCACCAACCCAGCCGACATATACACCACCGCCAAAGCCGCTGACGCCCATGTATATACCGCCAACAGTGGAAGCAACACCGATGACTAACGCTCAGTCAGCGCCAGATGCTCCCACGGAGTCATACTATGTGCCTCCAGTTACTCAGACGCCGTCAGTCGTGCCACAACCGAAGGTGACAATTGTTCAGAGTACGCCAAAGCCGGAAGCGCCAGCCGCTCCGCCTCAGCCGAAGCGTCCGCCCACCCCATACTATACGCCGCCGGCTCAATCCCAACCTGCTGATCCCAGGATTCAGAAACCGGCGCACTCACCTGCTCCACCAAAACCAATGGTGGCAAAGCCTGTCTCCCAACCTGCCCCGGCGTCCAATGCTCCCTGGGGAAATCTGCTCTGGAGCGATGGTACGGAAGTACAACTTTCCGGTGAGGGTGCACTGGTGGGACGTTACGACCACGATCTTGGTGGTATTCAGCCCGAGGTAGATCTGGGTAAGATGCAAGGATCTGATACGGTCTCGCGCGTTCATGCCATGCTTGAGCATATCGGTAGCAGCTATACCCTGACCGATCTCAACAGTACCAACTCAACGCGCATCAACGGCAAGCGCCTGGAACCAGACAAGGCTATGCCGATCACAGATGGTGATACGCTCCATTTTGGCAAGGTGACATGTACATTTAAGCAACTCTAGTTGTGAGCGGTGTTTATCGTATAAACTCAGCCGCGAGAGGCTCAGCGATGGAGGTCCTGAGCGTAGCCTCTCGCATGGCTCTACAAGCGGCTGGAAGGCAAGAATGGCAAAAAAAGCTCTTCTGTATTTTCCAAAACAGGCTCTTTTTTGGAGCCTGTCGCAAATGCTTGCATGGAACGGCTTCCTGTGCTATATTAGCAGGGGGTCCGTCTAAATGGCTTGTGGGGTCCGTCAGGAATTGAAACTCCATGGTCTCTACGCTGGTCGTGGCAATCGTGCGTCTAAATGGCTTGTGGGGTCCGTCAGGAATTGAAACCCAAGATGTGATAAGCTGCTCAGAGTCTCCTGTAGGTCTAAATGGCTTGTGGGGTCCGTCAGGAATTGAAACATCATGAGCAGTTCGCTCATGACAATTCTAGCGATTAGGTCTAAATGGCTTGTGGGGTCCGTCAGGAATTGAAACGCGGTGCTGCCGCTTAAGTACCCTATACGCAAAAGTCTAAATGGCTTGTGGGGTCCGTCAGGAATTGAAACTTACAGAGGCTCCTAAGACTGGTTGAAACCCTACAACAGTCTAAATGGCTTGTGGGGTCCGTCAGGAATTGAAACTGCAGCTACAGAGTCACGGATGTCTAGCTTGGCTAGAGTCTAAATGGCTTGTGGGGTCCGTCAGGAATTGAAACCACGTGAAAGAGTTGCAAAGCTTGATCTCACGGCTTGCAATGTCTAAATGGCTTGTGGGGTCCGTCAGGAATTGAAACAGAGCGGTACATCCTAGCTGTGCTATGCTAAGCAATCATGGGTCTAAATGGCTTGTGGGGTCCGTCAGGAATTGAAACTGTCATTTTCATCAAAGCTTGATGATAGGTTCCATTTTGTCTAAATGGCTTGTGGGGTCCGTCAGGAATTGAAACTCAACTACTCCTGAGTTGGGTTCCGGCCATCTTTTAGTCTAAATGGCTTGTGGGGTCCGTCAGGAATTGAAACATAGCGAAGCTTTGACGACCGTTGGATAACAATGTCTACGTCTAAATGGCTTGTGGGGTCCGTCAGGAATTGAAACAGCCAACTTGTTCCCGAGTGATCGAAAGAGCCATAATAGTCTAAATGGCTTGTGGGGTCCGTCAGGAATTGAAACACATTACGAGAACATCGACTGCTCGTGAGAATGATTACGGTCTAAATGGCTTGTGGGGTCCGTCAGGAATTGAAACGATAAGCTTCGAAGCTTGCATACTGCCTTGCGTCCTAGGTCTAAATGGCTTGTGGGGTCCGTCAGGAATTGAAACTACGATAGTAGTGAAGCTTGTACGCGCTGTACGAAACTGTCTAAATGGCTTGTGGGGTCCGTCAGGAATTGAAACGATTCAGGAAGCAATACTGGTTGCCCATCTGAAACAAGTCTAGGAGTCTAAATGGCTTGTGGGGTCCGTCAGGAATTGAAACTTCAAGGCGTGGTGCCTCTTTCTTCGAGTCAACAATGTCTAAATGGCTTGTGGGGTCCGTCAGGAATTGAAACCGCCTTGAGCTTGCCGACCACCGACGCCATATTGAAGTCTAAATGGCTTGTGGGGTCCGTCAGGAATTGAAACGCTTTTGGCTTTGCCTCTTCATTCTGCTAGAGAGCTGAGTCTAAATGGCTTGTGGGGTCCGTCAGGAATTGAAACCTAGTCCACTCTAATTTCTTCCTCTCGGTGTTGAGCATGTCTAAATGGCTTGTGGGGTCCGTCAGGAATTGAAACGCTTTTGGCTTTGCCTCTTCTTCTGCTAGAGAGCTGAGTCTAAATGGCTTGTGGGGTCCGTCAGGAATTGAAACTAACGTTGCTAAAGCTGCGTAAACACCTAATTGATAGTCTAAATGGGTTGTGGGGTCCGAGAGGAATTGCAATAGGGAAGCTTTCACCCGAAAACCAGTGATAAAGCGTAGTACTCTGTCAAACGTCATTGAGTTCACATCACTGGAAGAGGAAGTGGACCCCAAAAGGGGTAGGGACCACGTTTACGGCGTCCAGCGATTCATCGCGCATATCTCTTGAAAAAAGCGGAGGACTCTCCACCTGATTGAAGTATTTTCTTGAGCCTCAACAATTTTAAAGATCAGGAATGGTATATGCGCGATAAATCGCTGGACGCGCTGAAGCGGGTCCCTACCCCTTTCGGGGCCATGTTCCCATTGAAGTTTGACAGAGTACTACGCTTTTATCATGTATTGATCTTTATAATCCTGATTTCGTTTCTGCCTTTTGCCAGCAGGGTCAGTTTTTGCATCGAGGGAGAAAATTAAGGTGTAGGGGCGCGGTTTACAAGCCCGTAATGCCATTTAAGCAAACGCGGGCTTGTAAACCGCGCCCCTACACCTTAACATCTCTGCTTCCAGAGCACGCTGTAAGTCGCTCCAATTGAACCCACTCTCGGCGAAATGGATAGGGGTATTCATAATCCCGCCATAATCCCGCCATGTGTGTTATAATCCCGCCAGGATAGAAGTATTATCCGACAGGGCGAAACGTTAAATATCAAGTTTAAGGTATCTCCACCTCGCCCTACTGAGTTAGCAGAACGGCTATGCGGGTTAGTGATAGTGTTGGCGAATTCGGATTTCATGCTCAGGATACTGCAAACTCACACTCAAAATGAGCTTGGTTTTTGATTTCGCCAACACTATCTTAGTGGGGTCCTACCAAAGAGTTCCACTTTGGGGACGTATGAGATGAGCTTTAAAACCAATCACACGTCAGCTGTTATGTTCAACGTAGCTTACGCATTGACCCTGGTTCTTGAACGAAGGGTTTGTGAAGGTTTGCCAGCCACCCTTTTTGCATTGGTCTTTGTTTGTCGGCGCGACATTGTTTACCTTCTGCGTGAGTGTCCCAGTGCTTGGTTTGTGGAATAAGTCGCCATGCCAATTAGCCTGGATGGTATGGATACCAGGAGTCGTGTACGTAAAGGTGCAGGTTGCGACGCCGTTAAACGACGGTGTGAACGGACAATTATCGCCCCAGATCAAGTTGCCGTTATCGGACCACACCACCATGCCCGTAAAACCTGTCTGATTTTCCGGAACGGGATTAAGTGCCAGGGTGGCCGTGTAAGTGACAGTTTGGCCCAGGATAGAGGGGTTAGCGCTGGATGTGACGGTAGTAGTGCTGTTCAGTAGCAAATTGAGATGGGTGTTTGCGATGGTGTTGCCGGCAGTCGTTACGACCACTGGGGTGGGAGTATTCTGTTCGCCGACCTGGTCGTACCACTCGCTGGAATAGTTCGAAGTCGTAGTTGTCCGAATAGGAGTCATTAATATCCATGGTGTATGATCCCACAGCCAGGTTTGAAAATTCAAAGTGTCCGGTTGCATCGGTCGCACCCTTGATAGTTGGCCCGTCGTTCCAAGTAACACCGGGAGCGTATAAGTAAACCGAACGATTTGGCAGTGGTACCCCGAAGTTGTCAGTAAGTATGCCAGAGATCTGACCGGCATTGGGCAATTGAGCATCAATATTCTCCGTGGTTTGTCCTTGTACAACCGAGACACCACCGGCATTATCATATATGGTTGCGTTACCCGATACGTTGTACCACTGTTGCTGGTAGCTGCGGTTGTCGGTATTGAATTCAACGGTCTGGGTAAAATTGTCGGGACCCTGGGCTGGAACACCCTGCAGTCGGTAGAGTCCTTGTGCGTCCGTAATCGCGGTCATCGGCAGCTCATTAGGGTCATTCATAAGATCTGAACGGTCGGAGGACACGGTGATGCCAGCGAGTGGCTGGTTGTGGCTATCCGTAACGTGGCCGCTAACCGCCCCGCCCGGCATTAGATAAACTTCGATACCACTAACAATACTACCATTCGTTATCGTAATCCGAGCAGTTATTGTCTCAGGTCGGTCATTAGACCTACCTTGAGGATCATAAAATGCCCACGAGACGCTCATGAAAGGGGTTCACCACCCAGAATGAAAACCCGTTTTCAGAAGAGAAGTTGTGATTGCTATTTTGATCATTGAAGTCATTAACCAGGATCAGGTAATTGCCGTCGGGAAGATTTGACAAATCATAGGCACCATCCGTGCCGGAGGTGGTTGATGCAGCGATGTTGCCGCTGTCGTAATCCTGGGACGAGGCGTAGGCCTTGACTGTGGCATTTGGGATAGGTGCTCCATTATCTTGGAAGACATTACCTGTAATCTGTCCGGTGCTGCCAACAGCAGCATATACCTTAGATCCTAAACTACCACCTATCGCAGGTATAATGGCTCCAGAGTTAAAACCGATCACCATAAACAGCGCAACTGTAAGAGTGACTAACCTCCGGAAGTAGGTAAATATGCAATTACTGGACTTTGGCATTCTCAACTCCATGGGACATCCCTCCTCCGACACGGTATGGGCGTAATTTCTTGTTGCACCAGCCGGTGCATTTATTGTGCCATCTAGATGGTACCTCAAAAATCTCTCGTGTATGTCACAATGCAATGACTTGCGCTCTCGATTGGCTCACATTACTCTCTCATGAACGGCCGTTTGATAAGACAACTTCACCTGTGTTTTCAAACGGTTGCGCATCACTTCCATGTGCGTGGAATTTCCCTTGACAAATCTCATAACTCATCACAACAGCGGCAGCCTGGTAAGTAATGGTTCCTATTTTCAAGCCAGGGAGTCTCTAGTTCTGCTTTCTTCCAGGTATCTACATGCTCAAAAGTCCTTTGAAATTGACATTATAATTAATAGATATTAGATTACGGATAGGATATCGATTGTAAAGTATAAAGGGAACTGAACGTTGGGAATTCTTTTGAAAATTGTCGTCACTCTTTTGAAATGTATCCTCTTTTATCCGATGCTGTGGTTTCGTTGGGTCATACGCTTAGTCTTTGGCTTTATAGCTTTTGGTTGCTTTATTGCGGGAGTCGGTATCGGGTTTGAGACCCTGACTGGAAAATTTACAGGACCTTCTAATCCCTGGTGGGTATGGTTGTTTGTGTTAGGAGTAAGCTTTATCTCCTTCATGATTTTAACTCTGTACGACACAATCTTGCTTAGACTTGAATCCAACCAATGATATTTTGATTCTGTCTTGATGATCTTGTGTGTAGATGTCAGAACGAAAACCCATCATCGGCATCCATGAGGTCATCCCGAACTTTTTGACCAAAAGTTCCAAAAAGCGGGGATTTGGGGTGTCCCCAAAAAACTTTCTTTTTTTCTCTCGCCGCCTGCGGCGGCGCACAAAAGAGGTAAAAAGAGTTTTTGGGGACACCCTAAACCCCGCCAGGAGGCTGCCGCCTCCTGGACCCCCGCTTTTGCGAACTTTTGTTTCAAAAATTCGGGATGACCCATGAAGAGTGAGCCACCGCCGGTGGCGAGGGTACTTGAATAGTTACTGGGATGACTCATGCCACACAAGAGCGAGCTACAGCAGGTGGTGAGGAGACCTGGATAGTTACAGCAGAAAATCTTACACTACCTTTGATACTCAAAAGTATAGCCTGGTATAATTGAACCTGGAAGAGCAGACAGGAGGCAAATAGGGGGCAAATAGAATGCAAATATTAATGATGTGATAAAATGTTCAAAGTATAAGCATTTAACTATCCAGAGTCTTTTAGAGAATATCATGGATGAAAGCAATTTAAATAAGCCGAAGCCCATCCCCAACGATGCTCTAAGGAGCGAGCGGGAAAAGCGTCATTGGACCCACGAAGATGTTGCCAATCTGATTAAGCTTCCAGATTCCGGTACGGTGGGCCGCTGGGAACGAGGAATATATTTTCCTCAGCCCCGCTATAGAAGAGAACTCTGTCACATTTTTGGGAAAAGTGCGGAAGAGCTTGGTCTTGAGAAGCTTTCACCTCGTAAAAGCTTGCAACAGGCAAAGGTTGCTGAAACCTATCTGAGCACTGAACCACTCTGGAATGTACCAGCAACGTTGACATCTTTCATTGGACGGGAACAGGAAGTTGCTGCGATCTGTACGCAACTGAAGCGTGCGGATATCCGCCTGATTACCCTGCTGGGGCCAGGAGGGGTCGGCAAGTCGCGTATATGTATCCAGGTTGCCAGGGAGATGCGCAATCAATTTGTTGATGGAGTGTGTTTTATCTCGCTGGGTACCGTGAAAGAGCCTGCACTTGTGATTCCAACTATCGCGAGAGAGCTTGGTATCCAGGAGAGTGGAAAGCTCCCTCTGGGCGAATTGGTGAAGAGGACCCTACGAGACAAACAGCTTCTGCTATTACTCGATAGCTTTGAGCAGATCATGTCAGAAGCGTCATTCGTGGAGGAATTGCTGGCTTGCTGTCCAGACTTAAAAGTGCTGGTAACAAGCCGGGCAGTGCTACATCTACAGGCAGAATACGAGTTTCCTGTATCACCGCTGGCATTACCTGATCTTCAACAACTTCCACCTCCAGATGCACTGATCCAACTGGCCTCCATCGCACTTTTTGTCCAGCGGGCACAGGCGATCCTGCCCAGTTTTGAGGCGACACCAGCAAATATTCAGTCCATTGCCAGAATTTGTGTGCGCTTAGATGGTCTGCCATTGGCAATTGAACTGGCAGCCGCTCGTATTAAACTATTTCCACCATCAGCCCTATTAGCAAGGCTCGCGCAAGGATTACAACTACTGAAGAGCGATCTGCTAACCCTGCCTGCGAGACAACAAACGCTCTATAATACCATCCAATGGAGCTATGATCTGCTGGATACGCAAGAGAAACAACTATTTCGACAGATATCAATATTCAGAGGTGGATGCACATTAGAGGCGATAGAGGCTATTTTTGGCAGTGGGCAGGAGCAGACATTACATATAGTAAATGTCGTTTCCTCTCTGCTGGATAAAAGCTTATTGCAGCAAACAGAGCAAGAGGACAGGCAACCACGTCTCGCCATGCTGGACACTATTCGCGAATATGGGCAGGACTGCCTACGCGAGAGCGGAGAAACAGAGGAGTGCCAGCGTGCTCATGCACTTTACTATCTAGGGGTAGTAGAGGAAGCAGGGCAGCATCTCAAAGGGATCAGGCAAATTGAATGGTTGAGACGTTTGGAGAGCAAACAAGAAAATTTGCGTGCAGCATTGCAATGGTTTATTGAGCACAAGGAGGCAGAATTGGCGTTGCGCTTCTGCGAATCCTTTGGTAAATTTTGCGGATTGCAGGGATATTGGAGTGAAGAGCAACGTTGGCTGAACATGGTATTGGCATTATCGCAGCCTCCTCTGCCACAACTGGCAATACGAACGAAAGTGTTGCGGCGTGCAGGGCATCTGGCTTACCGCTTGAGAGATCTGGAAAAAGCGCATGCGTTGTTTGAAGAGAGTATGGCCCTCTCGCGAGCATTAGATGATAAACAAAATCTGGCGGGAGCATTAAATGGGCTAGGATGGGTTTGCTATCGACAGAAGGATATTGCTTCCGCCAGCAATTTGTTGACAGAAAGCGTTGTAGTTGCATATGAATCAAGAGATAGTTGGGCCATAGCAAATGCGCTAGAAAGTCTGGGCCGCTGGATACACTATCAAGGTCGTACTGATGAAGCCCATGGTGTATTAAAAGAAAGCGAAGCAATCGCAAGACAACTGGGAGATAAAGAATGCCTGGCACGTATACTGACGACTCTTGTATCAATAGAACTTGCTCAGGGTCATGTTCAGTATGCCGCCACACTGGCTCAGGAAGCTCTGGCACTCGCTCAAGCATTGAATACGAAACCACTTATCGCCCTGGTGATTGATCGTTTAGGGGATGTGGCCCTCTTTCAAGGCGAGTACGAACGAGCAGCAGCACTTTTTGAAGAGCGTATCGAGCTGGCACAGAAATTAGGTGATAAGTCTACCATTGCTAGCAGACGTCTTCACCTGAGTGCACTTGCTCTGGAGCGAGGCGACCTTGCAATCGCGCTGGCATTTGTTCAGGAATGTCTCAAGTTCTTCCGTGAGCAAGGCGATAATCCGAATATTGCCGCTGCTCTCAGCATTTTTGGCGATATTAAACGGACGCAGAAAGACTTTCCATATGCGCTGGACCTCTATAAAGAGGCTTTGCAGTTGGATAAAGATGTAGGGAATAAAAGAAGTATTGGCAGGCATCTTATTGGGGTGGCAAAAGTTGCTCTCGAACAGGAGAGATCTGAACTTGCGGCTTATGTATTGGGGCTGGTAGCGTCAGTACTGGGGACGAGTGTTGATATGCATCCAGCCCAACAAGCAGAATATGCACATATGGTCGAGCGTATACGTGCTCTTTTAGGGGAGGAGGACTTTGTGTCTACATGGTCTAAAGGATGTGAAGTTTCATTGGAGCAAGGTCTTGCCACATTAAAAGATTTTATCATTCTTGCATAAATGCTTAACTATGAGGTAAATCTATGGTATACTTCTACTAACACGCATTTTCGTACTTGATAGAGAGTAATCTGCAACAGCTTCCTGGACCACCCCCTGAGGCGAAAGGAGCAGACAATGAATGTGCAGAACGATTGTATTGTGTGGGTACATGGTATAAGTGAAACGCAGGCAGGATATTCCAATGAGTGGCGTGACGCGTTAGATCCCTACATGCAGGTTCCTGGTCAAAACCCCCTCTACACCGAAGTTTTGTGGTCTGACATCTTTGGAGAGAATCATCCGGATGTACTCAATCCGGCAGAACAATTCATTAAAACAGTGATCTCCCGAGTATTGCCAGTCACCCTCACCGATATTATTACGGATCCTGATGCTTACCTTAATGAAGTTGTGCTCTACCTGGTGAGACCAGATATACATGCTGCGGTCAACCAGAAACTGAAGAATGCATTAAGCACTCTCTCCTCTTGTGATACTATCTCCATCATTGCCCATAGCATGGGAACCGTCATAGCATACGAAACGCTACAAGAACTGGTAAGTGAGCAACCGCACTTTCGACTGACCAATCTCTTCACGCTTGGTAGCCCACTCGATCGTCTCCGACTGTTTCTTGGCAATAATCCAGGACCAAAGCCCACTAATATAACAACCTGGGTGAACATTTACGCGCAAGGTGATGTCATCGGCTCTGCGCTGTCCCCAGACTTTCAGGTTAATCACGATTACGGGGTTCCCAGCTTCGGCGGTGTTGATCCGCATGATAGCTACTTTGCTGATGGCAATGCACTCGTTCTCAAAGATATTATTGCATCTACGATTATAAATTCATAAGTAACTACTCAGGCCTGCTCACCACCTGCGGTGGCTCGCTTTTGTTTTGTTGTCGTGGATGGCGAGGTTTGCGGCGCAAACCTCGCCATCCACGACAACAAAACGGCTTACGAGGTGCCTACGGCAAATTCGCCATGTCTTGTTGCAAATTCGTCGGCATGCTGGAGACGTTTACGAATGGATGGGTGAGAGTGGAAAAGCATTTCGACGATGGGCGATGGCTCGATGTCGGTCAGATTTTGATTGGCAAGGCGTGTCATCGCACTTTTAAACGCTTCGATCTTGCCTGTTGCTTGTAACGCATACTCGTCGGCCCGGTATTCGATCAGGCGGCTGTAGGCATTGCCAATGGGCATGACAACCAGACTAAAAATGCCTGTCAGCAAGAAGAAAAAGGGGATGGTGGCCGCATCCGTCAAAGACAGGTAAAAGCCCTGGGCTACGACCCAATGCAGAAGTACGTTTGCTATGTAGAGACCACCAAGTGTAAGTACCGACTGGCTGAGAATGAGTTTCCAGATATCATGATGGACATGATGTCCCAACTCATGGGCCAGGACAACCTCAATTTCGTCGGTAGTGTAGCGGTCGATCATGGTATCACCAAGCACAACGCGCCGTGTATTGCCCAGTCCCATCAGGGCAGCGTTAGTGGCCGTCGTCTTATTACTCATCTGCATCGAGAAGACGCCGCGTACCCTGGCATTGGCGCGTGTGGTAAGGGCCAGCAGACGTTGTACCAGTTCGCCATCCTGTAGTGGCGTAAATTTGTAGAAGAGAGGAAAGATGAGAATTGGTGCAAGATTAGCCATCACCACAGAGAAAAAGAGCATCACCAGGGCTACCCACAACCACCATGTTTGCGGCTGAACAGCTAGCAGGGTGTAGATCAGGAGTATGGCCGCTGCCTCCAGGACGAGAGAGAGAGCAAATCCTTTGCCAAGGTCACTTAGCCAGGCCTTGAACGTCATTTTCGAGATTCCATAACGGCGAGGTAATACGAAGCCTCCGTAATAGGCCTGTGGTGCTGTGAGAAGCTGATAGACGAGAACGAGAATGAGGAAGTACGCAAGGGTTTGCAAGGGGAAAAAGCCTTGTACAGGTTGCCAGGTTAACCCACTTAACAAATTTCGTAACCAAATCCCCAGACCACTAAACAGCAGAATCAGATTACCTGCTGCGCCTATTCCCATACCACCCAGGCTGAGAAAAAGGCGAAGCCGCTGATATTCTCGTGCTTTTTGTTGTCGGTCCGTATCAATTGAAGGAATCATCATAAGACCATTATGCAACGAATCTGGATAGAGACACAATAGTGGAGTGATATTATTGAGGACCTCAAGGAAAAAAGTTGTAATTAGCCCCACAAGTCCCATCCCATTTGCCCACTACGATACAAGATGCTATGATTAATACTGGATTAACTCTTCTACTATCATATGCACACGTCAGAGCAAGAGGCTGATGAACCAATGAGCAAAAAACTCATATTTCTGCTCCTCATACTCACAGCGTTGACTGTGCTTTCTGGAGTCTACGTTGTGGGTGGCACACAAGCCTACTCACGCTATCAGCAAAATAATCTGGCAAATCAAGAACACTGCGGAGGTCAGTCGCCAGTGCGTATTTGTGTACGCATGCCAGCGACGGTCTTCAGTGCTTTTTACCCTTCTTACCTTGCCGCGCAATCCCCTTTATTTACGGTGGACTATAGCAGTAGCAGCCCGTTGACACTGGTCATTAGCGTCTCAGTTACTAAATTTAGCCAGGTACAGATACAAACAGTGACCGCGACTACCAGCAGACAATCCACGGTCTTTCTTCCACCATTCTTAGAGCAGGCACTGCGTAAACTCACAATAGAAGAGAATACCTCACTACATGTCCAGGTTTCAGATACTAGAGGACACCTCTATTACATCGATGACATCCCGTTATTGCTACACTCACGCTGGCTTATGCAGTGGGTTGCGGCCAACCGCTTGAAGATCGCTGCATGGGTGACACCCACTGATCCCGCCATTGTAGAGCTCGTGGCAAAAGCTGCCACGCATCTACAAGAGCAACAGCCACCCACACCAGAGGGGATGATTGGCTACAAGACAGCCACCCCTCAACAAGTTATCGATCAGGTGGACGCCATTTATGATGCACTACGCCTCGATTACCATATCCAGTATGTTCAGGCAAGTGTGCCATATAGTGGCGCTGGTGGGGGTGGGAATAGCGCGACACAAAATATCAAATTACCAGCGGAAGTACTGCAACAGCGCAGTGGAATGTGTGTCGAGCTAACAACACTGATGGCGTCAGCTGTCGAGCATATTGGATTACATGCCGAGGTTGTGATTATTCCCGGACATGCCTTTCTTGGCGTAGCGGTGAAAGAAGACAATTCTCGTTTTGAATATTGGGATGCGGTAGATGTTAATAATAACGTCGCCGCTGATTCTGCTAATGTCGCGGCCAACAACATCTATGCCAGAAACGTGAGGCAACATACAGTTGTAGATACTATTTTGATTAGTGATGCACGCGACATGCAAGTTGGCCCAATGTTATAAGGGAGGCACGTAACGACAAACGCAATAGATTTTCCAACCTGGTTTAACTTTGGTAGCTATAGTGGGTTAGCGTGTTGTATGTTTGCCGTTGCAGCTAACGCGCTCTATACCACTCTGCGCAGACGTGGGACAACCAGGCAGCTAGCTGTCGTAATTGTCATTTGTGTGATTTCAGCCTTGCTTTTGCTCCCGGCTATCATCTGGTACAGCCTGCGTTTCAGTGTTCAGATGGCGATGATTCCAATTGCGGAAGTTGAGGTGATGCTGGTCTATATCGCACTATGCGGCTGGGTTGTGCCATTGGGTGTAACCTGTTCGTATGTCCTCTTTACGGTGCCTCGTACCACTACTACCTCTGTACATATTCCACGTCAACAGCAGACGAAACATGGCAATCGAGCCACGAAGCTGCAACCACCAAGGCATCAAGCGGGTGTCCTTGCTCCTTTTGTCTTCAATGCGGATACGCCGTGGGGCTGGCTGGAATATGGTAGCGGGAGTTTTCATGGGCAACGCCTGGAACTCAAACGAGCAATAGCAACCATTGGACGTGACGAAGATAGCGATATCTGGATTGATGATGAGATGGCCTCACGCCATCACGTGGAACTGGCCTGTGATCAGGGTAATGTCTACATCACCGACTGTGGGAGCCTCAATGGGGTGCTCCTCAATGGCCAGCGTGTTACCGGATCTGCCTTGCTTGAGTCTAACGATGTGCTGGAGATTGGGGCGCATCGTTTTATCTTTATAAGCGCTGAACGTCGTGGTGTCTCTGCTGAGCAGGATGATCCTTTGCTCAATCATAAATGGGTCCCACGTCGAGATACATTACCTCCTGTTAGTTCTGACTTGCCTACGACAAGCCCTCTAGAAGATTCCTCAAATCAACTTTCCTTTGCTCTTTCTTCGAGAAAGGGGCAGTGGGAGGAGACGGCTCAAATCGATCATGCTTTTCCTTTGTCTCTACCAACCGATCAAGGTGGCGCTCTGACGATTTGCGGAGGGGAGATGATGGGTCAGAGATTCTTACTAAATCGCTCCATTGTCACGTTTGGACGTGCTGCGGAATGTGATGTAGCGATCAACGATTTCTCGATTTCACGCTGGCATACACAGTTTTCGCGTCAATCTGATGGGGATTATGTGCAAGATATGGGTAGTCGTAATGGAACAAAAGTCAATAATGAACCATTGATGAGTCCACGTTTACTGCAGTCTGGTGATATCGTCTCCATTGGCAATATCTGCATGAAATATGCATTGGTACACATGACACGTTCAACTTCTCAGAACATTGTGACAACTCCACAACTATTGATACATCCTGGTCCCACACTTTTGCGCTTGCCAAGCAAACAAAAGAGGTAACTACTCAGGTCCCTTTTTCCTAGATTCCTCAGTGCCCAGGGCGCTTCGCAGGTGGTGATTGCATACCTTGAAGATGATAATACCCCAAAACAAGAGGATGAAAGGGATCAGTATATCTATACTATCATCTTGGCCAATAAGATACTGCATTTTTGCCAGGTATATGTTACAATGAATATGTGGTTCGGGACATATATCCCATCTGGTAAGTAATATCCGAAGCCCCGGTTTCGTTCCGCCATCCGGTTTTAGGAAATCACTGCCTGAAAGCCACCAGGAGTATTATTCCTCTGTTTGTAACAAGGTATATATCCTGCTTTGATAAACTCCTACTCGACCTGAGCTATTGTAAGCGGAACGAAGATTCAAGAAGGGGAAACACTACCCATGATGTCCAATGAGGGCTACCGGGATCGCATCCTTGCCTGCCGTGATTGTGGAAATGATTTCACGTTCAGTGCTGGTGAACAAGAGTTTTATGCCAGCAAAGGATTGACAAATACTCCCAGTCGGTGCCCGAGCTGCCGCGCCATACGCCGTGGCGGGCAGTCATCCAACGTTTCACGTGCTCCACGTGGTGAACAGTATGAGGCGATCTGTGCAACTTGCGGTCGTCCCACCTCCGTCCCTTTTATTCCTCGTGAAGATCGTCCAGTCTATTGTAGTGACTGCTTCCAGGCTCAACGCGCCTCGCGTCCCTCCAGGCGCGATGATTCTCGTAGTTATAGTGGTGGTAGTAGTAGTAACTATGGTGGTGGTAGTAACTATGGCGGTGGTCGAGGCCGTGATCGCCGTGATGGTGGTCGTGATCGGCGCGATAATAACCGCTGGTAAAGCTCAATATTCTACCAAGGGTAATCCTTCTCAGGGTTACCCTTCTTCTGTTTGATTAGCACATCACACATTTTGTTATGGTATACTTATTGATAATTCTTAATTATTTCCTCAGCAATGGAGGTTTTTCATTCTATGACACTTACCGAGCCAGGCCAATGGCCCCACTATACGTACGTTATACCTCAGATCTACACGAAGGCAAAAATACGTTTGATTGGCTTAGGGAGTTACCTACCAGCAGGAATTGTCACCAATGAATTCTTTGCTCATATTTCAACACACCTGGGTGATCCTCGTAGTGCCAATGACCTGGAACGAGTAACCGGACTAAGTACGCGCAGCGTGCGTGCCAGCACGCTTGCACTCTGTCGCCAGATGGTAGGCGCTGATGCACCTGGTCTGATCGATGCCCCTGACGCCAATCCCAATGAATCTTTGACAGATATGGCGCTGATTGCTGTCCAGCGTGCTATTGCCAGCGCAGGAATCGACGCCTCGCAGATTGACACGGTCATCGGTGTCTCTTCTTCCGACAATGACTGTTTTCCGACCATTGCCGGGATGGTTTCGATGCATCTAGGGCTGGGACCCGTTCGTGCCACCATGCTCAAGGGTGCCTGCGCCTGCCAAACAGAGGGATTTCAGATCTGTTGTGAAGCATTGACCGCAAAATCGGCGAAGTTAGTTTTAATGGTCGTTGCCGAGGGACTCTTGCCCAATATCACGAACCTCTTCGACTGGAAGACAAGCTCGCTTTTTGGTGAGGGAGCTGCGGCGTACTTGATGGAATGTGGTGATGAAGACACATATGTGATCAATGGTTCCGATGCCCATCAGGCACACTCACTCTTTCATCAATCCCCATTTCGCAAAGATATTATCGATATGGCAGAGACTGATATCAAAATCCGGCAACTGTATAAGGAGGGGAGGGGAAAAGAACTCAATCAATTCCTTTCACAGGATTTGGTTGGCTATATCAAGATGAATGGAAAAGAAGTCTTTCGTGAAGCTCCCCGCGCGATGGCCGAAAGTGTCGATGCCCTCTGCCGCCATGCCGGTCTAAGCTATGATGAGTTAGCTTTCATCGTACCACATCAGGCAAACTCGCGTATCACTCGCCGTCTTGGTGAATTGCTCATCAACGATTTTGGCTGGCCTGCCTCAACAATGGACAAACTCGTCGATAATTTCCGCAACTGTGGCAATCTGTCTAATGCCAGTATCGCGACTGCTCTTGTCGCACAGCTACGTCAGGGTCGTTTACATGAAGGTCAATGGATAGCTCTGCCAGCGGTCGGTGGTGGCATGAACTTTGGTTGCTGGCTTCTGCGCTTCCAGGGATTAAAGCATCTGGAGGCCATGCTCAACCCTGCATAATCTCCAATTTGCTTGAAGCATGAGTCATTGCGGTAACTATTCAGGCACCCTCGCCACCTGTGGTGGCTCGCTCTTGTTTTATGCTGGTTGTGGTGTTTGCGCCGCAAACACCACAACCAGCATAAAACAACCTGCGAAGCGCCGAAGGCGCTGAGGAATCAGGGAAAGGGAACCTGAAGAGTTACGTCATTATGAATTTTTGAAACAAAAGTTCATAATGACTCATACCTATTCTAATCCCCGCTCGTAGGTATAAAATACGCTTCCGTCCCATTCATACCCGACTCCGGTGAAAGCATCGCGTAGCAGTACAAGGTCAGGCACATAAGCTCGCACTGCCTCGATACCTAATTCGTAGGAACGATGGCGTAGATGGTGGGCAATTAAGCTGATTGCTTCGATGGCGGTCCCATCAATATAGCCAATGGAGAGACATCTTTCCTCCATTTCTCCCCGTAGTTCTGCAATTGCCAATCCGTCTAAGCGGTTCCAGCGCCGTAAGAGGTAGACATTCTCAGCTACTATTTTCGCCTCCAGGAGTTCGGCAGTGATAGGATAGCCGATGAAGCTCACATAATACAGACCACCAACGGCTGGGAAGACATTGGAGGCATTGAGATAATCAATGATTTCATCCAGGTCGGCGAGTGTTGCCAGTTGTGTTTGCTCTTGTACATAACCTCGATCAGACGCAGCATCCAAAGATGGAGCAGTAAAAAATGCAAAACCTCCCACCCGACGCATATGGGCTTGTTCAACAATTTGTATGGACCGGGTATTGGTAAATTCGGTAGTGAGACGGGCATATGTTGCCCCACGCCTCATTGCTTCGAGCATCACGGCCTGGTTCAGTTCTCTGGCTAAACCCTGTTGGCGATACTGCGGGTCAATGCGCATCCCCTCTAACCAGGCATCCGTTCTGGTTAGCATGCTCATGTGAACCATACCAACAGGTTGCCCATCAATAGTGGCAACGATGAGCTGTCCTGCGGAATTCATTAACCAGTCATCCCAGACACGCTCAATATAGTCGCCCCACTCCCAGGTATTAGTACAAAATGCCAGAACCGCCTCGCGATCCTCAGATCGCGCAGGTCGCACTTCTCTCTGTAGCATAACAAACTTACCCTCCCTTTCCTATTATCAATATAGCGGGAAATCAGGGAAGTCGTCAATATGATATCTCAAGAACAAGTGTCTAAGGCACTTCGCAGTTGTTTTAGTCAGCGATGTGGCAGATTTGCGACGCAAATCTGCCACATCGCTGACTAAAACAACTGCGAAATACTCCATCACTTTTTCGGCTGGTTGCGACGCTTCTTCTGCGGTAGAGGAGTGTTCTCACTACTTTCGGCGGAAGGCTGGTCGCTCACTACAGTTGTCGCAGTTGTATCCTGTTGGGCTGTATGGGTTGGTACTTCTGGCGTTTCAAGTTGCTCTAGCGACTGGTCAGAATTAAGGGCAAAATGACCATCTGACGATTTCTGGTGAGGAGTACGCAACGCCGCGAGCTTCTGTTCAAGTTTGCGTAAATATACATTACTGGCTTCAAAGTTTGATCGTGCTTTAGTTACCTTCTGTTCGGCCTTCTGCACATCTTTTTTAGCCTGCTCCGCTTTGAGCATCATTCTTGCTTCAAGTCTGGCCTGTTTCTTGCGTTGTTTTTTCGTTTCCACTGGTGTTGAGGTGATCATCTCTTCAGTAGATGGGTTAGCCATGATTGCTCCTTAGCATAGTTGTGACTATGCCAACACTCACTGATATGTCACTAACTCAAAAGGATAGGTTTACAGTACCAACACGCATAATCAACGGTTTCCGTCTCACATGGGGTTGTGGCTAGTATACGACAAATTTGCTACGCCCGACGCTACATTACCCATATGGGTGGGTTGTAATTCCGGTAGGAGTACGATTGTAACTACTCAGGTCCCCTCACCACCTGTGGTGGCTCGCTCTCGTTTTATGTGGGTTTTGTCACCTGTGGTGGAGGTTGCACGCAATCTCCACCACAGGTGACAAAACCCACATAAAATGGCCTGTGAAGCGCCTAAGGCGCTGAGGAATCAGGAAATAGTTCCTCATCAATATTGCGATGAGAAACAGGGTTGTGATAGACTCAAGCGACAGGCTTGTGAACCCTGGAAAGAGGAGCCATGATAGAACGATGGAATTGAACGACAACACTGATTACCAGCGCTGTTTCGGATGTGGCCCACGTAACCCCTATGGGCTACAAATGATCTTTCGACTCGAAAATAACATGATCGTCTCCGATTTTATGCCACGTGAGGAACATCAAGGGTTTCCGGGTGTGATTCATGGAGGAATTATTGCAACTATACTTGATGAGGCACTGAACCGTACATCGAGGCTGAGCGGTCAGCCCATGTGGACGATGACGGGCCGTCTAGAGGTACGCTATCGGCAGAACGTGCCTTACGGAGCAATGCTGCGTGTACGGGCCTCGCTTACTTCACAGCGCGATCGCATGGTGCAGGCTACTGGCATGCTGACACTCGCTGATGATGAGAGCACAATACTGGCAGAGGGAAAAGGTACGTTTATTGCGCCCTCACCTGAGACACTGGAGAAGGTCATGAAAGACTATCCAGGAATGCAAGCGTTTTTTGAGAATAATTCATAGCGGGCTTATAGACGGCAAGCTTGTGAACCATTGCTCTACTACTCTGGGAACATGGCCCCGAAAGGGGTAGGGACCCGCTTCAGCGCGTCTAGCGATTCATCGCGCATATACCGTTCCTGATCTTCAAAATTGTTGAGGCTCAAGAAAACACTTCCATCAGGTGGAGAGTCCTCCGCTTTTTTCAAGAGATATGCGCGATGAATCGCTAGACGCCGTGAACGTGGTCCCTACCTCTTTCGGGGTCCACTTCCTCTTCCTATGAACTCAATGACGTTTGACAGGGTACTATACATGCAAAAAGAGCACAACAAAAAACGCGATGGTCAGCGCTGAATGAAGAGTACGTACTGGTTTTGGCATAGGCCGCCTGCGCCAGGAGGACTCGATCCAGAGCCACATGCCCAGAATCACCATAAGAGCCAGGATGCCTATCGCAATAAAACCTGTAATCTCCTCAAAGGCCCCGATTCTGGACAGAGTAGGTAAAAAGAAAACCATGTGTCCAATAGCGCCTGACACGACAATCCAACCAAAAAATTGATGGTGCTTGCGCAGAAACATCAGCGTGTTCTTTGAAGCCTGGACCAGCCATTTGCGTGGCCTGCCGCTTAACCTGTACATACCAATGGCGCATTATCCACTGGCTGGCCGCATAGACCGCGATAAAGAATGAGATATTTCCAACCAGATTGCCACTCCGACCAAACCATCCAGGAGCCAGCCCCGGTATGATAATAATCAGACAAACAGTCACGCCGAGTGCAATAAGAAAGCTCCCAAGAATCCAGGTGACCCAGTTTGCAGAGATACGCAGGGCACGCAATATGTTATAGCCTCCCAGTAGAAAACCAAAATCCAGACCACAAAGGATCAGCCGAAGTATTGATCTCACAAATATTGCTTCAACAAGTTGCATATATTCTTCCTCATTTACAATTATTTTATCTTTCCATTCTCTACGATCCACACAAAGCACAGGTTGTACACAGTCACAAGAGGACCTTTGCTCTACCCACCTGTATTCTTCTCTACCCATGTGCTAAAGAAACGCAACCATTCAAAAGTCCTCTTTTCCAGAATTCCTCGGCGTCTTCGACGCTTCGTAGGTTTTGTTGGCTGTGGCAGGGTTTGCGGCGCAAACCCTGCCACAGCCAACAAAACGGGGGCAAGCCACCGCAGGTGGTGGGAAGACCTGGAGAGTTACGAACAAACCGCCTTATACAGAGGAAGATTTTCGGACTTTCTGGCACGTTGCCAGGAAGATGCCACGTCTTTGCTAACCATTTGCTCTTCTCTGCATCTCCAATTTCGGCTACCATTTACCTGTATTAACCCTCATTCATCTATATTTGTTTATAAAGAATGAGGAAAATCTAACGCTAATGGGACAAACGATATATTTTCGTTTATTAGCAGAGTTAGCAGCTAATCACTGAGAATATATCAAATGTCCACTGCGTAAAGGATCGAAGACAGAGAAAGGATGCAATATGTTTAAGAGGAACAAACTGTTCTCGGCTCTGGTAGTTGGCCTACTCCTTCTTGTTGTCATGGGCGTTTTCCTTGGTTTCAGTGCCTTTTCCATTCATTCTGCGGGAGCAGCGGGAGTCCAACCAACTGCAACGAGCAGCCAACTTGCACGCGTAGTCGCGATCGCCAAAGCCATTCAAAGTGGCCATGCTGAGCCTGGATGGAAGGGTGGCTTCGTCCCCTATTCCTGGGGTGGTGGTCATAGCGGCAAGCCTGGTCCTTCGCTCGGTACCTGCGTTGGCTATACAGGTTCTATTCATCCTTGTCCGGCAAATCATACAGTTGGTACAGATTGCTCTGGCTTCGTTCGTTGGGTCTACGATCTTGCCTTCAAAAAGGATGTTCTTGGTAGTGGCAGTACCAACAATCAGATCAGGCATCTCCACCGCGTCAGTGCCAGCGCTGCACGACCCGGAGATCTTGTCTTTTACGGAACACTCTCCAATACCCATCACGTTGGCATCTACATTGGTCACGGGTTGATGATCAATGCCTTGGAAACCGGAACCCACATCCAAACGAATCACCTCTTATCCGACCTTGTTGGCTACTTCCGCTATTAATAGTCAATCCATGTGTCTGAATGCAAGTTTCGTTTGCATTCAGACACTCCTGATAGTTTGTGCTACCAGGACAAGGGGCTACCCACCTGTATTCTTCTCTACCCATGCGCTAAAGATTGGTGTAGTAATGCTATATATACCCGCTTTGTCATATTTTACCAGATCACGTTTCACCAACAGTTGAAGTGCCCGTCTTACTGCATGTTCATCCATATCCTTGCCTTCAAACTGGCTTACACTTGCTTCACCCAATTTCTTCAATGCCGTCAAGCAGGCTCGTTGCGGCTCATCTGTTCGCCTCCAGAGATCGCGGAAATAGTTACTCCACTCTTCCAGCACCTGCTCCACTGCTCTCTGTACATCATCGACTTCTGCATGTTCACGTTGTTCAGCATTCAAATCATCGATCAGCGAGGAACAAACCGCCTGTATCAGGAATGGGTGACAGCCCGTTGCTTTGAGAATCACCTCAACCACCCCATTGCCAAATATTTCTTCACCTGCATAAGTCACCAATTGTCGTGCATCTTCCGGTTGTAAGAAGCTGACATGCAACATGCGTACATTCACAAAATAGCTTGACCAGTTTATACCAGTGCTTATCTCCATCTCTTCAAGCGTATGGACCCCACTAAAGAGTAGCGCAAATTGAGAACGATACTGAATAGTATGACGGAACCAGCTCAGGAGTGCTGGAAGCTGTACGCCTCCACTCCTTTGTGCATCTGCTAACTGTTCAAACTCATCAAGAGTCAATACAATGGTCCAATCCTCTTGCTCCAGGAGCTGTTCGATCTGATCAAACCACTGATTAAATATATGATAGACTGCTTCCTCGTTCTCCTTAACCGCTTCTTTGAGTTCCTCATAGCTAAGTGATTTTACTTTCAGACCTTTTGCGCTCATCACCCTCTGTATCTCTTTAGCAAGAGTTCCGAGGAAGATGGTAATGTTAGAAGCAACACCTGTTTCTTGCAGATCACAAAAGATGGGAAGATAGCGCAAGCCAAGGAGCTTAGGCAGATATCTGAGTGTACTGCTTTTCCCCATGCGCCGCTCACCATACAGCAGAAACGTTGGTCGGCCAGTCCCTTTACTAAGAGCTGCTTCAAGTTGTTGGGCAAGATCACGGCGGCCAACGAAGGTTGCATCATTAACATTGAGGACTAATCCCGGTTTATAGGGATTGTCAATGCTCCCATTTTCTTGCCGGGCCTGCTCTAACCTGTCCTGCTCCTGTTGTGCCGTCGCTAACCATGTCTCGACCACATTGCTCAAACGACGATTGAGCTGCTGATCACTAAAAGCAACATTGGGATGAATCTTACGGAGATTTTCACTCTCATCAACTCAAGTGCCTTATAGCGCGCCAGTTGTCCCAATGGACTCAGGCTTCTTTGTGCCTCCTGGCTGACATCACGCAAGCGGGCAAAGGTGGTGCTCCATTGCGGATCGATCAGTTTGGTATCCTGGGGAAAAATCTGGTCCAGGCGTTGCACGGCTCTAGCGATATTCTGGAGACTCTTGCACCATTCAAGTTCGGTTAGAGCAATCTCTCGTGAGATGGACAGCGCAACACCCAACTGTTGGGGCCTTTCAGCAACAATAAAGGCAATCTCGTTCATTGTCTGCTCAATATTTTCTTTCGCTGCCAGATGTAAGGTGCGTTTTAGATAGGGTAGAGGCAGATAGACCCGTTCATCCCAATAGAGGGCAGATTGATGCAAGTAGGCGAATACCTCAGGTGGATTATTCTTACTGGCAAGGTAGGTCCTTACGAGAGAAAAACTGCTGATAGGATAAAGTGGCAGGCGGAAGAAAAAGAGCAAATAGCTTGCTGCAAATGCGATTCCGACTGCGATTCCGACGGTAATGCTTGTCCCAGTGAGGCCCCCAGCAATACCTCCCGCTATGCTGAAAGCAATACCTCCTGCAATACCTCCTGCAATACCTCCCGCTATGCCGAATGCAATACCTCTCGCTATGCCGAATGTGATACCTCCCGCTATACCGAATGCAATACCTCCCGCTATGCCGAATGCGATACCGAATGCAATACCGAATGCAATACCTCCCGCTATGCCGAATGCAATACCGAATGCAATACCGAATGCAATACCTCCCGCAATACCTCCCGCAATACCTCCCGCTATGCCGAATGCGATACCTCCCGCTATGCCGAAGATAGGAGCTAACAAGAAATTAGATATATTTGGAGACGGAAGAAGGTGAAGCAGGATAAAGATCATTTTGACTACAAGCACGAATGGATAAGAGACCAGTAATATCGGTAGAGCTAACCTGAGCATGAGTCTGACGCGCTGGACAAGCATCTCTTTGCCAAACTCTCGGTCAAACCTGGTGGGTTGAAAAATACAGTCACGAATCCAGGAGAATGGCTCCTCTAACGCAGAGTACCATATGGCTCGAACACGCTTCATCTAGGCACCACGCCTCGATACTTCTCCTCTAAACGTCGCTTGAACTCGCGCCAGTATGATGCATCACCAGGTCGATAGTAGTCTGGCGTTCCTGTAGCTGCAAGGTGTTTATCCTCTAGCAGCATCTGACCTACCAGTTGTAACCGCAGCGGCGGCCAATTTTGTTGACTTTTCTTCTCCTGCCCATAGGTGAGTAGAGCCTTCCGCTCTTCATCATTCCACCCTGCCTGGTTACTCTTCTTCTGGGCAAACATCTCACAGCCTCCGATAAGTTAAAAGGTTTGAGCGAGAGTTGATGAAAGATGTTAAAGAAGGGACTTGTTTTACTGTGACTATCCAGAAGGTCAATAAGCGGGCTTCTACTACTGATCACCAGTGCCAACCCATCATTCATTGCAAGGTAACGTAGATTAGCAAGGAACTCATGATCAAACGTTTGTCTATTAAAAAAGCCTTCAAATTCATCGATACATAGCACAGGGTGAATTGTACGTGCCCTTTGTTCCCTGACAAACCTTCCCAGCATGTCCATATCTGCCTGGGAAGTTGCAAATGGCACGCCAAAGCCATCGAGCACTCTGGCACAAAATTCTGCAATCGTTTGGCACTGCGGCATGGTGCCATCGAGTGTGGCAAAGTGAAAGGTAGAATCAAGTTGAGCGGGAGCGGCAAGCTTGAGATAGTCCATCAACCATGTCTTGCCAATGCGACGTGGACCAACAATGGAAGTGCAACCCCCTTTGCGCGTACGATCGAGCAATGTTATACATTCCCGTCTTCTGCCATATAACTCATCAACATTGGGGAGATGAGGTGTGTTGAAGTAAAAAATTGTGGGCAATGGCTGCGATTGCGCTACAGGTGTGGTGGGAATTGGGAGTATGACAGGAGTACCAGATGACTGGGATTGCACCTGTGGTGTTGGTGTTCCCACAGGCGGGATTGGAGGTTGCGGAGGAGTTGTTAGTGTTCCCACAGGTGGGGTTTGAGGCAGTGGAGATGGTGTTGGGGGTGAAGGAGGAGGAATAATCTGCTTTGGATCAGGTGTAGGGGGGTTGGAAGAAGGTGGAAAGAGAGCTTGCCAGAAAGGAACAAGGATTGCGGCTATCGTGAGTACAATGGGTAAAATATAGGACCAGATACCATCAATGATATGACCTGCACTCAAGAATAATGTGAGTCCAGCAAGAGAGAGAAGGAGTGTGACCATACATCCAACCGTCAGACGTCCCCAGGGAAGAGCTCTTTTTGATTGTCGCTGCTGTTGTTGCTGCATAAAAGACTCGCCTCACACTACGAGATAAAACATATTTTATTGATTATAACAAATTAATATGTAGATGTATATATGTGATTTAGTAGTTGGAGCTATTTTTCTTGAGAATATATAAGGTCAAATACAATAAAAAGTGACTATTCAGATAGACTAAGCCCTATTCCTGCGGTGACCACAATTTAATGGATTACCCATTAGCTGATATATGGTTGTGATCGATGCTCTAAATAGTGCTTGATGCGTAAACGAGTGGAAGAATGCATGTTCAAGTGCTCAATTTCCTGGGGAGAGACGAAAGCAACTTCAAAAGACTTGTCACTTATGCTCATCGTTCCACCAATGATTGTGCAGACAAAGCAGAGGGAGAACTGTTGTCGTACCTCCCCATCAGAAAATGCAATAACATGATGAGGGTTGGTATAAATGCCTACAATGTATTCTGGTTTTATATCAAGCCCTGTTTCTTCTTTCACTTCACGTATAGCAGTTTCCGCTATACTCTCTCCTACCTCCATTGCTCCCCCAGGTAACGCCCACAAATCGTTGTCGCTACGCCGGTGCAGTAGTATTTTTCCCTCATGATTGGTCACAATAGCTGATGCCGCTGGTACAATACTGTTCGCTTTCGGAGCCTGCGGATCATTCAAATAATCAATACGAGCCATAATTAATCCTCTATTGGCTTTGTTGTCATCCACACCTGTTCAAAATGCTGCGCAAAATTAGTAAACATACTATCATGACCTGAACAGCGTAAGTGTAACAAAGGAGCTTTTGAACCATGCAAGCCATAGAGATGTGGTATCACAAACATCTCATTATCAGCACGAAATAACGAGTTATACAGAATGGTAGAGTGATATCGTATTTCTATGTTTGGTACTGAACGGATACTACGAAAATGATACAAGCAACTCTTGATACGCCCTGGCAGAGTACCCTCTAACTGTTCTTCCTCGTCACGTAACCGAACAGCATTACAGGTTGGGTCTGCCAGCGCGATCTGTATTTTACAACCGTTTGTTGCTTTCTCTTTGAAGAGATCAACTAACCCTGCACTTTGTTCAGGTATAAAAAGCATAGCATGAGCAAGCAGGTCAAGTCTCTCGCTTGCCTGCTCAAAGAGTTGCAACCATGCACTGGCAGGTACGTCAGCACGATGAGCATAAGCGGCAATTATTTCTAACGTATACACAGCGCTGTTTACAGCTTTATTGGCAACCGAGGGCCATAGAATATCTTCCCGCTGATTAAGCAATTCTGCAACTTTCCAACGATGACGAGCATGTGGCACGCGCCCACTTAACCAGCGTTGAACGGTCTTAGGGTCTACACCAGTCGCCTTGGTGACTGCATCTAAATCAATATGCGCAATTACCATTGCATCTCTTAAACGCTCATTTGGCATATTTTTCTCCTTGTTGTAAGGCCATTTCAAGTGTACCACAAAAACATCCCAAAACGTCCCATAGCGTAGTTTAGAAATCTTCTCATTTAAAGTATGTTATTCCTGGGTTGCTCAGTCAAATAAAGAATAATTAGTGCACACAATAGATAAGAGGATACTATAAATATGTCAGGATTATTCAAGCATTATGGTGGTGGGGAGATAGTCAACGCCACACCCATTACCACCGGGCCTATTTTTTCAGCCGCAGAGAAGTTTTTGAACGGACAAGGGTGTACACTTACGGCGATAGAAGAAGGCAAGAAGACGCTTGCAAAATACCCACCCGGCACGACACGTCAGGAACTCTACCCTCGTACAACAGATATCAGGTACAGAATTATGCTCCCAAGTGGACGAGAGTTGCTTGAAGTAGAGGGACGAGGGCGTGGGGAAGACAAACCACTGATCAGCTTACAAATTGTCCTCATGCAAGAGGAACAAGCAGAGAGAGAGGGAGAAAACAAGGAACCCTGAGGGGCTAGACTTAGCCCCTCAGGGTTCCTTGAGATTTTTACTGTATCTCTGGTGCCTGTACCGGAGGTAGGGATGGTGGTGATGGTGCGATTGTTACGCCTGGGGTGGTCGGATGCCGTTGCAATTGTGTAGACGCAATGGGTGCTCCGGTCTCTTCCAGGATCACGTGTAACTGTTTGGCATCAATCGTTTCCTGACGACGCAACTCCTGGGCGATACGATCAAGCGTCGGGCGATACTCCGTCAAGATTGCGACAGCTTGAGAGTAGCAACTACGTACGATGCTCTCGACTTCCTCGTCGATTAGCTCGGCTGTCTCTTCACTATAGGTGGTCGGTGCGCCTGTATCGCCACCGCCGAGAAATGGACTCTGGCGTTCGCTGAAGGAAACTGTTCCCACTCGTTCGCTCATACCCCAACGGGTAACCATCTGGCGGGCGATGGTGGTGACACGTTGCAGATCATTCTCCGCGCCTGTGGTGATCTGGTCAAAGACTACTTGCTCGGCGGCTCGTCCACCCAGTGCAGTCACAATCTGTGCTAGCAAGTATTCTTTCGAGTAGTTGTAGCGATCATCCAACGGCGTATACATCGTCACACCAAGAGCCTGACCACGTGGAACAATCGTTACCTTGGAGACCGGATCAGTGCCCTCGATGAGTAGACCCGTTAGAGCATGCCCACCTTCGTGGTAAGCGGTCACATTGAGATCTTCTTCCTTGAGAACCAGCGGACGCTCTGCACCCAGGAGAATTTTGTCCAGCGCTTCTTCAAAACAGACCTGGGTGACAGCATCGAGATTGCGGCGAGCTGCCAGCAATGCAGCTTCGTTCACCAGGTTTGCCAGATCGGCACCGACCATCCCTGTAGTCGAACGTGCTACGCTGACCAGATCCACCTCGGGAGCGAGTGGAACGGTGCGCGAGTGAATCTTGAGGATGGCAAGACGACCATTCCAGTCGGGACGGTCAACGGTAACACGACGGTCGAAACGGCCTGGCCGCAAAAGTGCCTGATCGAGTCCATCGGGACGGTTGGTAGCGGCGAGGACAACGACAGCCTGACGATTGTCGAAACCATCCATCTCTACCAGGAGTTGGTTCAAGGTCTGTTCTCGCTCGTCATTAGTATTAATACTGGAACCACGCTGGCGACCGACCGCATCGATTTCATCGATAAAGATGATACTTGGTGAAGCCTTCTTTGCCTGATCAAAGAGGTCACGTACACGGCTGGCACCCACGCCAACCAGCACTTCGACAAACTCTGAGCCAGACATTGAGAAGAAGGGAACGCCTGCCTCTCCGGCAACCGCTCTTGCCAGCAGCGTCTTACCCGTTCCCGGAGGTCCCACCAGCAAGACACCACGTGGAATTTTTCCACCCAGACGCTGGAACTTGGCAGGAGTCTTGAGAAATTCGACCACCTCTTGTAGTTCGTACTTTGACTCATCCACACCTGCAACATCAGCAAAGGTAGTACTGGGACGATCTTCCAGGATCACCTTGGCACGACTCTTCCCAAAGCTGAAGATGCCCTGTTGCCCTTGTGTCGCTCTTCGGCTAAAGAAGACGAAGAGACCGATCAGGAAAACCCAGGGAAGGAACGTAATGAGCAGGTTGAGCCAGAAACTGTTGTCCGGCGGTGGCTGGTAGACTACTGTAGCACCGCTGCTAATAAGTTGCTGTGGAAGATGGTCATCACCGTTGGGGAGTTGGTAGACATGATACTGTGTCAGACCGTTAATGGGTGTCTTCAAGTCTCCAACAATGTCGTTTTGTCCAATAAATGTTGCAGATTTAATGTTTTGCGCGTCGATCTGATTAGAATATTCTGTATAGGACAGTTCGGTACGTTGCGGCGAATTGCTAGCAACATTTGAGCTTTGTACATAGTTGACTATGAGTACCACAAGCATAACGACTACAAGGATCAGTAGCCAGCGATTGAGGCTACTGGATGGGCGTTTTTGTGGCGTCTGCCCATTAGGGCGTCCTGTAGGACCTGGCCGCATCTGCTGCCTGTCATTATTATTTTGTAGCCAGTGCATGTTACCCGGCTGTCTATCCATTTATTACCTGCTTTCTGGGCCTCCGACATGCATAATCCTTAGATACACAAATGCAAAAGGAAAGTCTGAGCCGTTGTATGGCAATGTCCTTATTATATCTTACTGACTTGAGAAATGCACGTATGAGGAAGTGCTGGAGCGCATATCAAACGTTTGCAGAGAGATTCTCTTCATGGGGATGCTGTTCACAAGCCCGTTCGTTCCATTTCCCAGACGTAGGACTTGAATGTTTGCGGTATACCTGCTATGGTAAGTGCGGATAAACGATCCCAGTTCTTGTTTTAGAAAAATGGTAACTATTCAGGTCTCCTCACCACCTGCGGTGGCTCGCTCTTGTTTTGTGTGGATTTTGTAGTCCGTGGTGGAGGTTGCGACGCAACCTCCACCACGGACTACAAAATCCACACAAAACTGGATGCGAAGCGCCTTAGGCGCTGAGAAATCAGGAAAAGGGGGGCCGAAGTAGTTACGAAAAACGCATTGTAAAGAATGCAATTACAAAGAAACTTTTTTATGACAGCAAGTACAGTAACACAGGTTCAATTGAAAGCACGTACAACACCACCACAGATGCATTGGCAAACAATTCTGGTCTGGCTGCTCACCCTGGTACTCTTTACAGCAGGTATCTGGATGCGCTTGCATGATCTTGGTCTACCTTTTGATCGTGACGGCTATGACGAGGGGGTCTACTGGCAATCTCTACGCGCTATGAGTGCAAGTCATCCCCTCTACCAGTCAATATTCTATTCACAGCCTCCCTTCTTTTTACTTTCCATCTATCCTCTCTATCTTCTCCTTGGGCAAACGCTCTGGGCGGCGCGACTGGGTATGGCTGCTATTTCATTATTTGGATTGGTGGGTGCGTGGCTATTGGGCAAGGCGCTGGCAGGCCGCATTGGCGCGATCACCGCACTCTTCCTGCTGGTCACCAGTCCACTTTACCTGACGCAATCGCAAACCATCCAGGCAGAGGCACCCTCAACAGCTTTTTCGTTATTGGCAGTTGGCCTGGCCTATCTCTGGTGGGAAAAGCCTGATGGTCTGGCTGGCCTGAGTCTGGCAGCACTGGCTACAACCGCTCTGGCGCTGGGCATCCTCAGCAAACTATTAGCAGTCTCCGCACTTGCACCTTTCGGCTTATTACTACTCGCACATCTCTGGCGTATTTTTCAGAAAAAGCCTGGGACGCGCCTTGCCAGTGCTCGCTCACTTCTCGTTGGCATCGGTGCCTTGCTCTTCGTAACCGTCCTGGTACTCCTGCCTTTTGTTAGCTCAATTCAGCCGATGTGGCAAGATGTTATGACGTTTCATACCGATGCAGGCGTCTTACTGAAGAGTACACCACAGCAAAGTAACCTTTCACTGATGAAACCAGTGCTCATGTCCATCACAACCTATGCCGCACTTTACGGCACCACCATAGCATTACTCAGAAGAGATTGGCGAGTGCTTCCTCTACTGGCCTGGCTTCTGACAACCATCTACATGCTGTGGAAACTAACGCCTCTGTTCCCTCACCATCTTGTCGCACTGATTCCACCCCTGATAGCCCTGACAGTGATGGGGATTAGCCCTTTCACCTGGCAGAAAAAACCTTCAAGGGTCCTGTTGAATAGTGCAACGGCGGTCGCTCTCGCACTAATCCTGGTTACCGCAACACTCAACGTGCAGCAGATACGCCATTACTATCGTAATGAGCAAGCACAAAATATGGCAACCACCACTCCACAGGAAACACAGATCATCAAAGATCTGCAAAGAGCGATCCAGCCCAATCAACGCGTCATCACCGACGCACAATTTCTGGTCAGCCTTGCCGATCGGAATACCCCTGCGGCACTGGTGGATACCTCTCAAGTACGTATCAACGCAGGTTACGTCACAGTACCACAACTGATTCAGGAGGCATCCCAGCCACAAGTTCGGGCTATCCTCTTTTATTCAGGACGCCTCAATATCAAGAGTGTGGCAGGTTTCCATACATGGGTGCTACATCATTTCCATCTCCTCCACAGTTATGGCGCGGGCAGAGAACTTTGGATCAAAATATGATAGTATGAGGCCTGGTAATGATTCAGGTCTCCTCGCCATCTGCGATGGCTCGCCTTCCATGAGTCATCCCGAACTTTTTGGACAAAAGTTCCAAAAAGCGAGGGTGCAGGGAGCGCAGCATCCCTGCCGGGGTTCGGGGTGTCCCCGAAAAACTCTTTTTTTCTTGGGGGCACCCCAAACCCCGGTCAAGGGCTGGCCGCCCTTGACAATCCCGCTTCTCAAGCCATTTGAGGGAAGGCGAACTTTTGTTCGAAAAATTCGGGATGACCCATGGGCCCACGAAGCGCCTCAGGCGCTGAGGAGCCTGGAAATACGGAGTAATTAATAAGGAGAGGGAAAACATGGAAAAGAGGAAGATATTCAGCACAATGGAGATCATCCTGGTCGGTTTTCTGGTTGGATCGCTCATTCTCGCATTCATCCAGGCACGACAGGAAGAAACACGTCATTCGTAGGGGCACAGCTCACAAGCCCGTTTTGTAGGAACGCCGTTCACAAGCTTATCAGGCGATAGAAGAAAGAGGGCGAAATATTGTATTCGCCCTCTTTCCCTCCTTATACTGCCCATCAACATCTGTATAGCATTAATCACTTCTTCATAGCCCCGTACAAGACACTCCATTGCTTCATACCGGTTTTGGCAATGGGCTTTACTCAGCGACGGCAGAAAGTTCTCTGTAATAATTGCGACACGCATGGTTCTCCACCTGATATATTGCAAGAGGGGAGTATTCCCTTTCAACATCCATATAATATTTTTCCTACTAATAACTTGCTTTGTGTCTTTCTATCAAAATAACACGTTGTAGTTATTGGAGGGTTAATGACAGTTTACTTTTTTGTCAAACCCAGGCTAAGGGAGAGTTAAATATACACGCCCACACTATACCAAATCTCCTACGAAATACGACAGAGCCTGAAATTTGATTTCAGTGTACGTTATACTAGGTCAAAAGCATTTTTATATATTTATGACCAACGAAGGTAAAGTGAGGAATGATGGATATCCCTCAAGGATGAGGTGTAGAAGAGATGAGAATGCAGGAGGGAAATTGGACAGAGGTTCTCCAGAAGTCAAAAAGTCAAAAAGTCAGGAAGCAGGTAAAACTACGGTGAAGCATCAATTTGCACAAATAAAATCTTCTCAGGACAACGCCCCCCCCGAACAGGCAGGAACTGATGCACAGGCCGCGACATCCATAATCCGGCCCCGTGTAGCCTATGCGGTACCCGTACCGCAGCCTCCTACTACCCCAGGTATAGGACTTCTGCCAAATCGGCAAACTGGCGACTTATCACAGCCCCAGAATAAGGCTAATTTTATCGCAGATCAAGATACATCAATACAACAAGCAGTACATAGACCTGTACCGAATCGGCAAACTGGCGATCTATCACAATTTCAAAACAGGGCTAATCCTGTCTTAGCAACTACCACAGAGCAAGAAACGACGATCCAACAGGCAGCACATAAACCCGCTACAAGCTCCCTTCTTAACAGAAGTCACTCACAGGTATCTGAATTTGGTTTTGGGCCAACAGCGCCATACCAATCTGGCATTGCACCTGCGCTTCTCTCTCAGTCTGGTATTGCTCCTCTTCCGCCACATCAATCTGGCATTGCACCAACACTTCTCTCTCAGTCCGGTATTGCTCCTCTTCCACCATATCAATCTGGCATTGCACCTGCGCCTCTCTCTCAGTCTGGTATTGCGACTCTTCCACCATATCAATCTGGCATTGCACCTGCGCCTCTCTCCCAGTCTGGCATTGCATCTCTTCCGCCATACCAATCTGGTATCGCACCTGCGCCTCTCTCTTCCGTGCGACTCTTCCACCATATCAATCTGGTATCGCATCTCTTCCGCCATACCAATCTGGCATTGCAACTCTTCCGCCATACCAATCTGGCATTGCAACTCTTCCGCCATACCAATCTGGCATTGCATCTCTTCCGCCATACCAATCTGGTATCGCACCTGCGCCTCTCTCTCAGTCCGGTATTGCGACTCTTCCACCACCCCAACCTGGCATTATGCCCCCAACACATCCGCAATCACTTCATGGATCGGCCTCCTGGCAACAATCCATACCACCGGGCTATCAGAGCAACTTAAGATCAATGCAACCACCAGGTGATAAGAGACCACCAACAACATCGCACAAGAAGAAACGCTTTCCTCTATGGGCACGTATAGCAGTATCTCTACTACTTGTATTGCTTGTACTGAGCGGAAGTGGACTATGGTACTATGAAACCAACTTTGCCAGCCATCTTCAAAATATTACAGGCAAAGTGGCAACAAACTATACGAAAAAAGGTGATGGTATCACTCAGAACATCGTCCCCAATGGAGATATCCTGAGCGGTAAACGGATCAATATTCTGCTTCTAGGTAGCGATACTGACGGCAAAAACCAGGCACCTCTTGCTCAGACGGATATTGTGGTGACTATTGACCCACAAACAAAATATGTTGGGATGCTTTCAATTCCTCGCGATCTCCAGGTAATCACGCCTGATGTCGGAGCAACCAAGCTAGATGAATCATTTTCTTACGGCTGGCAACGTCCTGGAGGCACACCGTTCGCCAATGCCGTTGGTTTGAGTATTGCAACCATCGAACAGAATTTTGGTATTCCTATTGATCATTATGCCTGGGTAGGACTGGATGGATTTGTCAAAGTCATTGACACAGCGGGTGGTGTTGATATTGACGCAACTCATCCGATGGTAGATGATAACTATCCTAATGATGTCAATAACACAAGCGGCAACGCCTATGACTACAAACGGCTGTACATAGCACCTGGACCACAACACATGAATGGAGAGCAAGCACTCGAATATGTACGTACCCGCCATGCGGATCTCATTGGTGATTTTGGCCGCTCTGCACGTCAGCAGCAGGTATTAAATCAGCTCAAAACAAAGCTGGAAAATCCAGACATCATCAACAAAGTCCAGGATATAGTTAAAGATCTGGACGGACATGTCCAGACAGATATGCAGCTAAGCGACATTATCAAGCTGATGAACTTTGCACGTACTATTGACCAGAACAAAGTTGACCATGTTGTTTTGAGTGCTCCCTATTCAACATCTATCCCCAATTCGAGCAACTTTGCGCCAGTTTGTAGCCAGATTGTGCCAAAAATTACACAAATGTTCGATCTAGGGGATCAAGCACGCTGTGAGCCACAGGCCAGCATAGGCTCCCCATATCTGGCATCGACAACATTACCAGTTGCCAGTTCAGTGTCAACAGACAAGACATGGCAACTCTTCAGCCAGTTTGACCAGATGGCCCAGATAAATACTACAAGTGTACAGGCGAGTAATGGAGACTTGTTTGGTATCCATAGTTTGCTCGACCTGATGTTCATGGTAGTATTTGAGTCGTTCGACGCGATGAAGGTATAACAGGCTTTTAGCTGTGCATTTTCCAGTGAGCAGGACAACTATGGTGTTATCCTGCTCACTGACTCTATGACGGAAAACAACAATGAAAAGATATCACCGATGGCATACACTTCCCTTTCTGGCCCTCCTGGCACTTAGCTTACAAAGTTGCCTGGGCTTTAACGACCAGAGTAATACATTTCAGACCACCAGCACTGGCTCAGGTAAGACCTCCATAGGGGTCAATAAGACGGTGCAGGCTGTTTTCAAAGGAAAAATTTACTTCACCCTGGATCGTAGCCTCTATGTACTCGACGGCTTACGCAATATCAATCAATTAACAAAGGGAATGGATGTCCGTGATCCTGCCGTCTCACCTGATGGGAAATGGATTGCGTTTATTGCACGCTATCAAGACTACTCCGATTTGATGCTGATGCCGAGTGCTGGCGGAGCAGCGAAGATACTACGCACAGGAGCAGGTCAGTATATATATAATCCCAATTCAGCCTTTCCCAAAAGTACTGATTTTTGGTATGCACAGCCAGCATGGGCACCAGATAGTAAGCGCCTACTTTTTTTGAGCGATTTCGCAAAAACTTATGTCTATCCAGGAGTTGACTCCTTTCTACTGGATTTACAAGTCTTTTCCATCTCTATAGATAATCCAACAGCTACACCCCAAGAAGTGGCTTATGCCACTTATGGTGATGGAGGGAATCGAGATCCCAGTTATCGTCCCGGCCACCCCGACCAGATCATCTACACACATTATGCTTATGATCCAACAGGTACAAAACAGCTTGTCCAACTCTACCTGGAAGATCCCAACGCGATATCGGTAGCCAACGCAAGGATTCCAGACACATACAAGCCAGGAGTTACAGGAATTGAAGTCGATCCTTCTGTACCGCTCACGCCACCAACTCCTGATATAGCAAACTTACAACCAGCCTTTTCACCTGACGGGAATTCCCTTGCCTATATACGTCGGATCGATACCACTCACATGGGATTGTTCACCATGCCCGTAGCAGAGAACGTCACAAATAACCCGAATGATCCGACTGTTCAGAAGAACGCACTGCTGCCTTATACAAAATCTTCGTTAATTCTGACACAACAGTATGTCAGTCAACCAGTCTGGTCACCTGATGGCAAGCAAATTGCGTACATGACCTATACAAATTCTGTTTTCGATATCTGGCTCGTTTCTATCAGTACTAATCCGAAAACCGGCGTGCACAGCATGAAGGGAGACCCGGTACAATTAACGAACGCGAACGGACATCTGGATGCAGACTCGGGGCTATGCTGGACTCCCTAAATATGCAGAGATGGTGCTCGCTGATCAATTGGTGAAGAAGGTATCAGAGCTTAGAAATGAGGTAAATGTACTAGTAGCTTCGGCTTTGTCATACAACGTGCCAGAGCCTCCCGGCTATAGTCATCATGAAGAGTTGGGTCATGGAGAACTCGACGCCATAACCCATTAATGGTATACTACGCTTTGAGACAGTATATCCCTTGTGGTGTATTCGCCCAGGTTGCTTGAGGTAAAACATTGAACCAATTTGAAGGTACACTAATTGCTGGACGGTACGAGATTCGCGAGCATATTGCCACCGGTGGTATGGCGAGCGTCTTCAAAACCTGGGATCACCGCGTGGAGCGGATCGTAGCGATCAAAATCTTGCGATCCCTGGATAAAAATGACCTGAAAGCTGTTGAACGTTTCCGCCGTGAAGCTCGTGCCGCAGCTGCACTTGCTCACCCGAACGCCGTTACCATCTATGATTTTGTTGAAGAGATGGGGCAGTATTTCCTGGTCATGGAATATATTCATGGCCCCACTCTAAAACAACTCATCGGGCAACGCCGTCAGTTACAGGCACGTGAGGCTATCGAGATTGCAGCACAGGTCTGTGCTGTATTACAAATCGCGCATACTCGCGGTTTTATTCATCGTGATATCAAACCGCAGAACATTATGCTGGCCTGGAGTGGTGGGGCAACCAGCGCAGGTCTTGGCGACGGAGGAGCATGGGTAAAACTGACAGATTTCGGCATTGTCCGTGTGGCTGAGGACGCAGGTCTGACGAATAGCGGCATTGTGCTTGGTACTGCCGATTATCTCTCTCCTGAGCAGGCGAGAGGCGAAATCTTGACAGCTTCTTCTGATCTCTACTCACTGGGTGTTGTGATGTTTGAAATGCTCACCGGACGCCCTCCCTTTGCGGGTCCAACAGCCGTTTCCATCGCAATGCAACATGCGTCGACTAATCCGCCACCGTTGCGTCAGTTTAATGCAAATGTGCCATCGGCCCTTGAGCAACTCGTCATTCAGACTTTGCAGAAGGAACCTGAGGACCGCTTCAGCTCTGCTGCGGAGATGCAACAGGCGCTACGTCAATGTGCCAAAGAAATCACCCGTGGCAAGCAAGTAGCGCAAACGGCACCAGCATACCCAAACAGTTACTCGGATGGATCGGGACGTCTTCCTCCATCCGGACGAGGGCAGTACTCAACGTAACTGTCAGGCATAGATCACGTTGGTCCCGGTATATCGCGTTCAGTATCAGAAACCAGCTCATATAGGGAGAAGGACGTGATAGATCGGGCTTCTATATGTCCATATTTAACCCATACAGAGAGATCCGTGTGAGAGAAATATCAGGAGACATCCTGATTTGACCCCTCTCGGGGTGCTAAATTTCCTGAATTCGTCGTTTATAAGGGGAAGAGTATTCTTGCCCCAGTATGGAAAAATATATGCAACTTACACAAATCACTACTTCTCATGCACCAGCGGCTATTGGTCCGTATAGTCAGGCCATCCGTTGTGGTCAACTTATTTATACGTCCGGACAGATCGCGCTCAGCCCCACGAGTGGAGAAATGGTCAGCGAAGATGTTCAGGCACAGACACATCAGGCGCTGCAAAACCTCCAGGCGGTACTAACCAACGCAGGTTCATCCCTTAAGAGCGTGATCAAAACAACAGTCTTTCTTGTACATATGAGTGACTTCCAGGCGATGAACGCCATCTACGCGAGCTATTTTAGCGGTATCGCGCCAGCTCGCTCAACAGTGGCCGTTGCAGAGTTACCACGCAAGGCTCTGGTCGAGATTGAGTGTGTTGCACTCGTCGAAGACTAACCACGGGAGAAATGCTGGTGAACACAGCTACCATCTGGCGTACCACCTTTGAGCAACTGGAAAACATACCAGTTGATGCCGTTTGTCGGGCATGGTTGCAGGATTCTCATCTATCAAGCGACTCTAATGCGGACTCCGGTAATATCGACACGCCTCTCAACGGTCAAAATCAAGGGATATACTTTACGTTACAGGTCCCCAATGACCTGGCACGCGACGTGATCAATACACGCTGGAAACATTCCATTGAGAATATTCTTATGGACATTATTGGCTTGCCCGTGACCCTTTCTGTCACTAACGACCCGACTCATGAGCAGACTCCCTCCACCAATAGGGAGTCGTTCAATCACTATCCTTCTCCATCGACAAATTCTCAGAAAAGCACCTACTATGACATTAACCCAAAGAATACTATGCAAACCGATTCCCAGCATACAGGAAGAGCAAATTTAGCCGACTCGCTAGATGAGTGGGAGAACGAACAGCGCGCCAATATTTTGATGCATAATCGGCTTAACCCACGTTACACCTTTGATGCATTTATCGTTGGCAATAGCAATCGCCTGGCTCATGCCGCCTCTCTCGCCGTTGCTGAGGCACCAGGTGAATCCTACAATCCCCTCTTCCTGTATGGAGGTGTGGGACTGGGCAAAACACACCTCTTGCATGCTATCGGACACCAGGGAGTACAAACAGGTCTAGCTGTGCTCTACGTTTCTTCTGAACAGTTTACTAACGAAATTATCAATGCTATTCGTTATCGTACAACAGAAGAGTTTCGCGCTAAGTATCGCTCTGTGGATATCCTGCTAGTAGATGATATTCAATTCATTGCAGGTAAGGAATCAACTGAGGAAGAGTTTTTCCATACCTTCAATAGTCTGCATGAAATGAGTAAGCAAATTGTGATCTGCAGTGATCGCCCACCCAAGGCTATTGTCAGCCTGGAGGAACGGCTACGTTCACGCTTCGAGTGGGGCTTGATCGCCGATATCCAGCCACCAGATCTGGAGACACGTATGGCTATTTTACGTGTTAAAGCTGACCTGCTGCGCTATCGCGTACCCGATGACATTATTGCTTACATAGCAGGTCGCGTGCAGACAAACATTCGCGAACTAGAAGGTTGTCTCAATCGCCTGATGGCCTATCAACAACTGCATCGTACTGACCTGACCATGGATGTTGCCCGTGCCGCTATGTCATCCCTGGGGAATGATAATAGGGAGCCACGCCTTAATAGTCGCCAGATCGCACAAGCGGTTGCGGAATATTACCATATTTCGCTGGAAGCCATGTGCGGGAAACAGCGAGATAAGCACATCGTTATGCCACGTCAGATCGCCATGTATCTGATTCGTCAGGAAACTCAAGCCTCCTTGCTGGAAATCGGTCAACTTTTCGGTGGGCGCGACCATAGCACAGTGCTACATGCTTGCGATAAAATTGATCGTACGCGTGAATCTTAACCCCGCATTACGTCGTGAGGTTATCGCTATTCGCGAACAACTATTGCGGGATTAACCCATGCATTACAGAGACTTCGTTCCCACCAATGCTAGTTTTGTACTGGTTCTGGCAGGGACGGAGTTCGTCTGTTCCAGAGAAATAGTGGAGACGTATGTTATCAGTATACACGACCTACCTCATTGATCTCGACGGCGTCATCTACCGGGGAGATGAACTTCTCCCCGGCGCAAAAGAGTTCCTCAACTGGCTTACGATCAACCACAAAAAATATCTCTTCCTCACTAATAACTCTTTTGCCAGTGAGGCACAGGTCATAGCTAAACTTGCACGTCTGGGTATCACCACCGATGGAGCACACGTCCTGGGTGCGGGTCAGGCGACAGTACAAAATATTGCGCGGCGCTTCCCAGGTGCCAATGTCTATGTTATTGGTGAACAACCCCTACTCGATCTGGTACGTGAGCATAAGCTGACCGTAGCCAATGCCAGTAATCACCCACCCGATGTCGTTCTCGTTGGCCTGGATCGCATGTTTGACTATAAGAAGCTCACAACTGCTGTGCTGGCTGTTCTGGCAGGAGCTACTTTCATTGCCATCAATCGTGACCCATTGCTCCCCATCGCCGGTGGTACCCTCCCTGGCTGTGGCACCATGGTAGCCGCTATCGAAGCAGGTTCTGGTGTGTCGCCAGAGGTTATCGGGAAACCTGAACCGACACTTCTCCAGGAAGCGATGAGGGCCTTGCAGAGTCAGCCAGACGAAACGTTGATGATTGGTGACAATATCGGTGTAGATATCCTGGGCGGTAAAAATGCCGGAACGCATACCCTGCTGGTATTCTCTGGTAACGGCTCCCGCAAGAGTCTGGCAAAATCGACGATCAAGCCAGATTATGCGTATGAAAATCTGGCGGAGGTGGCGGCTGCTCTAGAGGGATGCAAAGACTAATCAACACCCGGCTTACCCCTGGTCAGTGGATTCCCATTATCAGGCGGGCGATCAACGATGGCAACAGTGCAACGTGAAACACAGATCAATTTGTCGTTCTCGTCGCTAACCTTGATATCCCATACATGAGTAGTGCGTCCAAAATGGAGTGGCGTTGCAACTGCGGTAACCGTTCCTTCACGTTTTGGACGCAAGTGGTTAGCACTAATCTCCAGGCCAAACGCAGTCTGCCTTTCGGCGTCAATATTCAGAGTACTTCCCAGAGAGGCCACCAATTCAGCCAATACGACCGAGACCCCACCATGCAAATAGCCAATCGGCTGGCGATGATTGGGTCCAACCGGCATAGTTGCCACTACTCTATTTTTCTCTGCTGCAACCAGTGTAATATCCAGTACATCCCACACTGATCCTTCCCGCGTACTGTTGACCGTCTCTATAATCTCTTCCTGTGAATATTCCATGAATTCTCTGCCTTTCACAATATATTCTAACATAACTATTTTCAGTCTCCTATCCTGACGTAGTAGACTCTTAGTACTAATACAGAATGTGTTCCGGCTCCCTGGCAGTTGAGAACAGCCCACATTCTGCTTTCGGTCACCTCCCAGAGCCTACTCCTACGCCGGGTTATTCATCGTGGCAACGAGTAAATTGGTCCATGATGTATTCAGCAAGAGCTGCAACCGTCAAGGAGGGATTTGCACAGCCCGCTGACCCCGGTATCAAGGAACTATCGACAACATAGAGGTTCTGATATCCGTAAACCTCCCCAGACAGATCACATGCCTGACCAAGAACCATTCCACCGAGCGGATGAACAGTTTCTCCTGTTTGGACGCTTGAACCGACTGGAGGAGCGCCAGGTATCATACTCACACTCAGAGTTGAGTATGTTTGCGTGATGGCAGCCGTGAGATTGGTAATTGCAGGGTCACTGCTTGGCCATGTCAACGTAACACTATCCGTCGATGCATTGTATTGGAAGACCCCCTTCGCTGGAAAGGCACCCGAAGGTGGCATGGCCATGGCGAATGTCCCCAGAGTCCCGTCAGGCGCGCCATGGAAGGGTCCATTCTCAACTGCAACTGCTCCCAGAGAATTTGCAAAGTCTGTTATCCTGGCACTGCCTGGGCCTCCCTGTCCCGGATTGGTAGAAGGGAAGCCAAATGAGAAACCAACCACATCTCCGTTGTTTCCCCACCCTTGACCGACCTGATTATTGAGTAACGGAAGTCGCCCTTTTGCTTTGGCTTTCACCATCAACTCAGAAGTCTTCATTGAGCCTGCTGCCATGAAGAGATACTTGCATGTGAACGTGGTAGTACTGAGGACATTCCCTGAGGTATCAATCTGCTGACATGTAACATTGTAATAACCCAATAATGTCTGCGTAATGTCCGTCACTACATGGAGAGTAAGGATTTGAACATGGCCAGTTGCTTGAGCCTGTGCCAAATAATTGTGATCCAGGCTCTTGTGTGCCCCAGAATTCATCCCATACCAAACCTCTCCAGCGATTGCAGATGGGACTTTTGTGCCAGCTATCTCTTGTCGAACGATATTCCAATCGATAGCTGAGTTAATAAAACCAAAATTCGAACTCAATCCAGCAGCCGCAGCCCATTGCTGAAAGACCTGTGAGGAGAGATAGTAGGAAGTTGCGAGGACATCCGAAGGAAGTGGTGCAGGTTGCAGAATTGAAAGAACCCTTGGATAGTACGTCTGATTGAACTGATTATAATTGAGAGCAGGAAATTGGCGTGAAAATAAGCTCTGTGTTGGTTGTACGAGCGCAGCGTTATTGACTAACGACCCGCCTCCGACACCGACACCTGAGAGCACCGTAATACCGTTTCCAATGACGCGATCTAAGACACCTGTATATACATTAATAGGCACATTTTGATTTATAGGATCCACTGTCACAGGACTTAGCCATGCTGATCGTCCATCGGGTTGTTCATAGGTAGCAAAGGTATTCTGCTGTTGGGTAATTGGCCAGCTGAGTCCACGTTCCAGTACCACTGTAGAGAAACCGGCTTGCCCCAGGCGTAGCGCAGCTACCGAGCCACCGAAGCCACTCCCAATCACGATAGCTTCTACAAAATTACTACCTGTGCTGGCAGCATGTGCAGCATGTTGTTTTTGTTCGGAGAGAAAAATCCCTGTACCGGCAACACTGGCAACAGCACCTTTGAGTACGGAGCGGCGTGACAAGCGATTTAAATTCTTCATACAATTTTGGTTTCCTTTCCAATACAGTGAAGCTCATACGAGCTTCCGCTTTACAATAGCCTCTGTTCTCCCCCGTGTCTCTCCTTCGTTCCTCGAACAAGAGATGCTTGCTACAGAGAACATTTCTACGGACAGGTTCATAAGCACATCACATCCTGTAATGCAGAAAAGAACGCGCTCTAACCATCTGGTTATGAGACAATACACTGTCAGGTATCTCTATGACCAATCAGGATGATCAGGCACCCAACATCTGCCGTAGATGGTATATTGGATAAATTGACCCGCATCGAGAATTAAAAGTATATTGACTGACTTAACACGAACTCTCTCAGGGAAGTAGTCAATAGTTTGTAGAGGTCTATGTGGAGAAAGGGAGATAATATTCCATAATGAGGGCTACGAGTGGAAGAGATTGATAGGATTCCGATGTAAGAAATACCGGGAAGCTCTCATAGAGGACATTCCTTTCTTTCACCAACAAAAGTCGAACCTATACCTCACAAACAGAGAAAGGGGAATACGCTATCATGAAGTTGATAAATTGCACCTCTTTAACTATTATAATACTAATGAAGAATTAAAGCAAGTTATAGCCTGTAGAAAGCCAGGACCGTTTTGTAAAATTATGTCCCTGAATGATATAAGGTACTTTCAAAATAGAAATGGAATAATGTAATGGATTATGTGATAGACTCTTAGTACTAATGAAATACAAGGTTACTATCTTTCAGTAAGAGAGAGCAGTCAACAGACACAACATTTCTGTCCAGTACACAATTGATAATTCTTTGGGAGGTGCTCATGGAAAGCAACGTTCTCGGTATACATCATGTGACGGCCATCACAGATGATCCCCAAAAGAATATTGATTTTTACGCTGGCATTTTAGGGCTTCGGCTCGTCAAAAAGACTGTTAACTTTGATGTGCCAGACACGTATCACTTTTATTACGGCGATGACCAGGGACGCCCCGGCACAATCCTCACCTTCTTTTCCTGGCCAAACTCTCCCAAAGGGCAACGCGGTACAGGCCAGGTCACCACTATCTCATTCTCTATTCCATCGTCTGCGTCAAGATACTGGCAGGAACGACTCACTCGGCATGGTATCAATGTCGAGGGACCAACAACCCGCTTTGAGGAACAGGTGCTTTCTTTTACTGATCATGAAGGGCTTTCCCTCGAACTGGTAGCCCATCATGGAGCGGAGCAAGGTACCATCTGGACAAATGGCCCCGTTGCTGCCGAATATGCTCTTCGTGGTATCTATAGTGTCACTCTCTCCGTCACACGACACGAGGCCACAGCAAAGCTACTTACTCAGGAACTCGGTTTTCGCTTTGTAGGTGAGCAAGGCAATCGAACTCGCTATGAGGTCGGAACGGCAGGTGATGGAGCGGTGGTTGACCTGTTAAATCTGCCAGGGGCAGAGCGTGGCACAGAGTCGATAGGCACCGTGCATCATGTGGCATGGCGTACCGCCAACGATGAGCAACAACTAGCATGGCGTAGCAAGTTAAGCCGTCTTGGTCTGAATGTAACACGTGTGATGGATCGTACATACTTCCATTCGATCTACTTCAGGGAACCGAGCGGGGTGCTTTTTGAGATTGCCACCGACCAGCCTGGTTTTGCCATAGATGAACCGCCAGAGCAGTTAGGAACGAACTTGAGGCTTCCACCCTGGCTGGAAGCGCAGAGGCCAACGCTTGAACGAAGCTTACCTGCGGTCCATCTGCCAGGTTTTGATTAAGAACCTATCCCAACACCATCGCTGCCAGAAGAACGAAAGGTTTGTACTGGAACTTTTTCTACGATGCTGACGTTTTTTCTATGGGTTGAACGTAAAACTATAGAAAAACGAACGGTATGTCCGAAGAAAAAGGAGTACCCTCTCTATGAAAAATCGTCGGCATCTACCAACTAGATGGCTTCTTCTCATCCTCACTATAGCATTGATCCTGGTCGGGATCTTTGCTTTTTGGAGCATCTCAGGTGCGATAACCTCAAACAAACCTGTTACCTATGATAGGAGGTCCGGTCATATTGTTGTACAGCTTGCCAGCTCACCTGGGCCTATAGCTATACCTATTCGTGCCATCCCTGAATGGACTCTCTACGGCAATGGAACAGTCATCTTTGAGCAAGGCAACAATAATAGCCTGTGGCAGGCACAACTTTCCCTTTCAGAGGTTCAGAATATTCTGAATGTAGTCGTCAACCAGGATGCTTTCTTCTCCAGCACACACTCATACTACGGTGAGATTCCTCCTGGCCAGGGGGAACACAGGTAACTGTCAATGCCAATGGTCAGCAGAAGCAAGTCCAGCTATTTGTTAAACCGTCCAACATGGTATTTGCTGACAGAGAAACGCAACATGCCTTTGCTATCAGGGACTTTCTAACAGGCTACCAGATTCCAGGTGCACAACCATATGTTGCGCCTGGAATTGCCCTGGTCGCGCTCGAGTGAGAACGAAAATAGCACAGCCTCATGGCCATATAGAGATATCAAGCTGGTAGATGTTGCTACGCAAGAATGCTCTTTGCTAGCATTTCAGGCTCAGGCAGATTTTTGTGTAAAGCATCATAGTAGCCATGCAGGTCTCTTTCCCATCTATGGTCAGCGTGGCCTGGACCTGTTGTCAACAAACGTCGATTCTGGCGAACTAGCTATAGTCAGTCAGGATGGCGAGACTATATGCTGCTGGTCTGGCCACTCTTTCCGGATGCATTTGTTCGGCAAGCAGGTGGCTCACAGGGTGTACTGGTCCAGGGAGCAAACGAGGGACGCTGGCCTCTGCTCCCTGGTCCCGGTAGCGGGACACTTCCCGCCTCCAATACAGCGGCGTTCTCTCATGTGGCAATGAGCATGTAACCTTAACCCATCGACTCTGTCAATTCCACTGAAATAGGTACCATCGTGCTGCTTGTGGAGTTTCTTACACTAATGCATTAGCAACATCTTGCGCGAGGCTCTCTGAAACCTTCTCGTTGTTCTGTACTCTAGAGTGGAAGATACATGATTGGCCACAATCAAACTGAATAGAGATGAGTTTAGCAACATAGTCCTCGCGCCCGATAGGCTTCTCGACCTTTTGTTCAATTCTTCCACGCCCTAACGCAGGATGAACGACGATTTCGCCTGTACCAAGAGTATCCCAAAACATATCATGCAAGCCAATCTCCCAGCCTAATATTCTGAAATAGGCCTCTTGTCGCTTCACTGGCTGCTTAATAGCAATTTTCTCACGCCTCTCTCCAATTGCTATTGAATGCAAGTGCTTGGCTGTCTTGAGTAAGTAGTCACGATCCTGTACTCTGTCGACCAGATGAGAAGGTACAATGCTTATGCCATGATAGGCACCCAGTAAGGCACCTAAAAAAATTCCAATTGTATCAGTATCACTTCCGTACATATTTATTGCCGTGGTTAAAGCTTCCTCTGGTTTATTGATATATTTTAAAAAAAGATAGATAGCAACACAAACTGTCGCAAGTCCAGAACCCTTAGTCGCAGGGGTTAGTGCTCCTGTAAAAAGGTAATAGACTTTAAAATCCTCATTGGTATGCTGAGCAATACCCTCAAGATAATTTACGGCCTCCTGGTACACTTTATTAAATAAACTTTTAAACGAAGTTGCCCCCTGATAGCCGTCCTTTTCCCACGTTTAAATCCATGCTGTAAGACGATCATCTTTAGTAACAATCTTTCCTATTTGATTCATTTGGCTACGAAGATATTCGACAAAGGGACCCACTGTTATCCCCTTGGATGCGATCAGCGAGTAGTTTACAGCTAAGCCAAAAGAATTGCACCAAGAATGGCCCGTGGGTGTCCATGAGTTATAATTGCATTGAGGAACGAATCTTTAATAATTCTTTCCTCGTTGGTGACATTTGCCAATGCGATGGGGAGGTTCCGCATCGCGGCCCCATTAGCCCCTGCCTCTTTATAATTAAGCTCACCTTGCTTATAGAAGTTTCGCAACCAACTGGCATTCTTTCCAACTAACTTTCTAGCTGCTGTCTTAACTGACTTGCCGCCTCCCCGCTCATATTGAAGCCATAGAGGAAGTTCCTCATAAGCGAAACGCTCTGGTTCAAATTCTCCTGTCTCTGTTATACATCGAGCAATGGCAAGAGCCAACTGAGTATCATCTGAGTAGGCACCAGGCGCAATCTTTTCTTCATATCCCCACCATTTGCCACCAACTAACTTCTTCCACTCAACGAAGCTGCGTACAGGTACATCAAATGGTGGCTTGTGACCATTACCATTCAGAGGCTTTAAGAACTCCGTTGGCCATCCAAGCGCATCCCCTACCGTGCTGAGAAGGAGCGCGCCCTGGAACCGCTCAAGAGATGGTATACTCTTTTTCTTCGATGGCTCTTCAGGTAATTCATCAAAAAGACTATGCTGAGTCATAATTCCACCTTCGTTTGTTACGTAAGTACCTCAAAGCTTGTAGAGGCCCAGCACAATTCGTCCAAGTAATATTTAAGCAAGTAGCCTCCGACAGGCAAATCATCTAGCAAGATGTTACATTGGTATGAGTACGACATTCGGGTCTCAAACTCCCTAATCTCGATAATCCTTTTTTCTGCCCTAGATGCATTCACAGGGATCACTACGATTTTAGCTTTTGTTCCTGTGAGTACTTTTATAGAGACAATTACTGTGACTACTTTTTGCTGTGCTTTAGAAAATTCGTTCTTGTGAAGATGTGAAAAGTATAACATATTCCTGTCAATATTGGTATCGGTCAGAATGAGTTCTACGACATAAGGGAAACCAATAGCCTCTTTTGTGCTTTTGGCGAGTCAGAAAATAAGTGATCGTCAACAGAGAAGTGTGGGTGAGGTATTGACCCGCACAACCTCTCTGCATGCATTAGACTTGCTTTGCTCACAAAAGCAACCTTAGATATGTATCCCAAAGGAACCCTATCAGGCACAAGAACTTCAGCTTGTACAGGCTGAACCCAGCCATTGCGATCCCATGGACGGGGAATAGAGCGTATGGCATCAAACTTAATATAATTGAGTCCTACAAGTCCAGTATCACGACGTTGTATTGTTGTACTGGCAGCATTTGAATCTGTAAAAATGATACCCGTCCAACTCGCTACTTCGAGACGTGCGATCAAATAACATAAATGATCTTTTCGCTTTTTACGATATGCCATTGGCGTGAAAGGTGTAAAACTTAAAGATACTTTATCCCAGTTATCATTGTAACGGTCTAGGTGGTGGGAGAGAGAGTTTCCTCCTGGTACTGGCGGAGGCCATAGCCCCTTTAACTCCAGAGTTTGTTTTGAACATAAAACTCCTACTTTGCAGATACCGGGTAAGTTCTCTACACTTGTAAAGTGATAAAGCTCTGTTATTCCCTCTTTTGTAAGACGCGCCAGTATAGCATCCGCTTCGGGATGGAATTGGGGGTCCATCAGTGCTCCTTCAAAAACTACTACTACTTATCAACAACGTAAGTGACTATGTGATAGTAATTGTCAGATCTTTGGGGAAACAATAAGCACTATGATCATTGCACACAATGTACCCATAGTTCCGGTTTAGTTTATTGCCTCGTATACCCCCTCACCGCCTCCACAACCAACCGATGCTCCACCAGCTTCAGCCGCTCATGTAGCGTCTCTTCCGTATCTCCCTCTTCAATCATCACCTCTTCCCGACTGATCACAGGTCCAGCATCCACCTCCGGCTTGACATAATGCACGGTGCTCCCAGTTACTCTCACACCTGCATCAAGTGCCTGCCTGACGGCGTGAAGGCCACGAAAAACTGGAATGGTTGTCCCGTCACATGTGGTGTATGTGCTACCTGTACCATCATCCGGCAGGAGCGCAGGATGAATGTTGATGATGCGTTGAGGAAATTGTGCAATAAACTCGGAGGTGAGGATACGCATCCATCCTGCGAGCACAACCAGATCCACCTGAAAGAGGTGCAAGAGTGCGATAAGCCGAGTTTCGGCATCTGTTCGCTTTCCCCATGGTAAAAATATAGCAGGCAGCTTATGCTGGAGTGCTCTCTGCAAGCCATAGGCGTCAGCTTTATTACTCACGACCAGCGCTATCTCGACTCCTGGCAGATGCTCACTTTCAATCGCGTCGATAAGCGCCTGCAAGTTGCTGCCAGTGCCAGAGATGAGCACGGCGAGACGGAGTGGTGTTTTGTGGGGGCTCGATAGATGTTGTGTCACTTGTGTTGTCAAGGCCTCTCTTTAGATCACTCGTAACCCGCGGTGTGCTATATCTTTACGATACTGCATCCCCTCAAAAGAAATACAAGATGCAGCTTCGTAAGCTATCGCTACGGCTTCCCGTAACGTTGCACCACGAGCTACAACGCTCAGCACGCGCCCGCCTGCCGTCACCAATTGCCCATCTTGCAGAGCTGTGCCGGCGTGGAAAACATGCACACCCTCTACATGGTTAGCCTCTGCTACTCCTGTAATGGGGATACCCGAACGGTATTTGCCAGGATAGCCGCCTGCGGCCAACGTCAGACTCATAGCATAGCCGGGATGCCACATTTGCTCGGTCTTTACGCTCTGACCCTCAGCATAGGCCAGCACATTCAACACATCCTCACGCATCAGTACCATCAGCGCCTGAGCTTCGGGATCGCCAAAACGTGTGTTGTGTTCCAGCACCATTGGACCGCGTTCAGTGAGCATGATATTTGAGTAGAGCACACCGGAGAAATCGATTCCTCTCTGCTTAAGAGCATATAAGGTGGCGGCGATAATTTGTTCGTGTATCAGTGCCTCCTGAGCTTTAGTGACAAAAGGCAGGGGGGTAAATGCACCCATGCCACCAGTATTTAAACCCTGGTCGTTGTCGAGTACGCGTTTGTGGTCCTGTGTTAAGGGAAAAGCAAGATAATTGGTTCCGTTACAAATAGCCGTTGAGCCAATCTCATCGCCCTGCAAGTAATCCTCAATAACAACGATATCTCCGGCAGCACCAAAGACATGATCAACCATCATTTGCTTGAGTGCATCTTGCGCTGTAGCCATATCTAGAGCGACGATGGCTCCCTTACCAGCGGCATTACCATCGGCCTTGACAACAACCGGTGTACCGTGAACTTCCAGATATGTCCGGGCTTGCATAAAATTGGTAAAAGTTCGGTGTTGGGCTGTCGGAATACCAGCGGCTGTCATGAGTTCTTTGGCAAAGACCTTGCTTCCCTCTAAGGCAGCACCAGCCGCACCTGGTCCAAAGACACGCAGGCCACGCAGTCGAAAAACATCAGCAATACCATTGACCAGGGGAACCTCTGGTCCAACAACTGTGAGATCAATCTGGTTGCCTTCAGCAAAGGCAGCAAGCTCATTGAGTTGGCTAACACCGAGCGGGACACATTCCGCATAGGGCATCATGCCAGGATTGCCGGGCGCTGCATACAGGTGAGTGACATGCTGACTCTGCGCCAGTTTCCAGACCAGTGCATGCTCTCGCGCCCCTGAACCGATTACAAATATACGCACGTTTCTACCTCGTCGGGGGTACGATAATAGATTTATTTTTCTCTAACTGTGAATTATTGACCTTTCATGACAGGTTGATGGGACACAACAACAGTGTGCTGGCGACCATGAGTAGCACCCGTAGCAGGATCAAAAGGCCACCCCTGTTTTTCCATACAGCCATAGCAAAACTCTTTATGCAGCATTTTGCAAGCAGTTTCGTCATCTGGCGGTGTGTCATTTGCTCCAGTAAAACTGATAGCACGTCCTAGCCCTGCTATGCTGAGATAACCCAGGCTATCCACTCCGATATAGTCTGCAACTTCCTGGATACTGCGACCTGCGGCTATCAATTCGGCCTCTTGTGGGATGTCGATACCGAAGTAACAGGGATGGCGCAGTGGTGGTGAACTGGAACGCAGATGAATCTCTTTGGCTCCGCGATGACGTAGCGCCGAGACCAGACGTTTCATGGTATTGCCACGTACAATCGAATCGTCCACAATCACCAGCCGGGCACCAGCTATCTTGGGCTGAACCAGGTTAAACTTCAGGTCTACCTCCAATTGGCGTAGACGCTGATCAGGCTTGATAAAGGTACGGTCACTATAGCGATTCTTAATGATCGCTTGCCCATAAGTAATACCTGCCTCGGCAGCATAACCCAACGCTGCTGGAATGGATGAATCCGGTACAGGCACGATCAGATCAGCTTCGACAGGATGTTCTCTAGCCAGTTCTCGTCCCAAAGCCTCGCGTACTTGATAGGTATATCTGCCGTTTAATTGGCTAGTAGCATCCGAGAAATAAATACATTCGAAGACGCAGAGCGCGTGTCTGGGTATATTGACGAGTACTTCCGAGTGAAGGCCATGCTCATCAATAGTGATAAACTCTCCTGGTTCAACCTCCCGTACCATGGTTGCCCCTGTACGATCAAGCGCACAGGACTCGGATGCAACAATCCAACTGTTGCCAATGCGACCTATACATAAAGGACGCATTCCCCAGGGATCTCGCACCGCATGGAGCTTTCCTTCGGCCAGAATCACCAGACTATAGGCTCCGCGCACCAGAGAAAAGGTAGTCAGCATACGCTCACGAAGCGTTTGACCATCTGAATGCAATAGAAGAAGAGCAATAGCTTCGCTATCAGTGGTAGAATTCAACCACTCTCGGCAGGGAATTGCTCGCGCAGAACCGGACCATTGATCAGATTGCCATTATGCGCTACAGCAATGGAGTCATAGTGACCTTGCTTTCCACCTACGACGAATGGCCCGGCATTTTCCACACAACTGGAACCGGTCGTCGAGTAGCGTACGTGACCAATCCCACAACGTGTGGAGGGCAAGCTCATACCCGAATTATGGAATGCCTCTCGCACTTTTCCCATCGCGACACGATGGGCGATCTGTCCTTCGCTATCATAGACAGCCATTCCCGCACTCTCTTGACCACGATGTTGCAAGGCACTCAGTGCCAGCGTCAGGTAGTGGCGCACCTCAAGATTTGTATCGTCTTTCTGTGCGTAGATCCCTACAACTCCGCAAGCGTCACGTAGTCGCTCCATGCTCTGTTCCTCTCTGAAAATATTGTTTGTCAGAATTGTTTCGGTAATATGTTCCAACTGATTATCGGCTAAGATAACCAGCATCAGTGGACAACTTTCAATTTTCCTGTCAGGTCGGCCACTAAAGCATAACGATCTGCAATGCTCTGCAAATCTTGCTCTGTGACATTTTGTAAATTGCGATAGACTTGCTTATCCAGCATGCGAGACCTGTCACCACCCGGCCAGAGCCGCCAGCTATCATTGTCAATGACATCTGCTACCAGTAAATGACCACCGGGATCGCGCCCAAACTCGATCTTCAGATCGATCAGGGCGACATCTACGGTTACCCAGGCACGTTCCAGTATCTCAAATACACGCCGCCCCTGAGCTGCCATCCATTCGATCTCCGGCAATGTCGCCTCACCTCGCTGGAGGATATCTTCTGGCCAGATCTGCGGATCATGACGAGCATCATCTTTGAGGAATGTCTCGATCAGCACTGGCTCGAAGCGTGTCCCCTCGCTAACCTCCGGGTGACGTTTCGGGTAGGACCCTGTGGCAATACGCCGCTGAACCTGCTCAACAGGCAACATCGTGCAACGTCGTACCAATAATGTTGTATCGTCGATCTGCTCAACGAAGTGTGTGGTAATATTTTCCTCATTCAGCAAGCGCAAGATATTAGCAGTCGTGATAGTACTCCAACGTGACTTCCCCACCAGTTCATTACGCCGTTCGCCATCACCCGCCGTGATCTGATCCTTGCTGACCATATAGACCAGCGCGTCATTGTCAGGGCAGGCATAGATCCGTTTTGTCTTCCCTTCAATGAGCAGGGGACCAAATACAGGATTATCTATCATCAATCCAGCATCCTTTCTCTCATCTTATCATCATCCCTTACAGGTTCGTTGTTCCTTTTCATGATTCCTCACTGCCATAGGCAGTTCGCAAACCGTTTTGTGTGGGTTTTGTCGCCTGTGGTGGAGGTTGCGGCGCAACCTCCACCACAGGCGACAAAACCCACACAAAACGAGAGCGAGCCACCGCAGGTGGTGAGGGATCCCGAAGAGTCACTCTCAGAATACCTTTATGAGGGTATGCCTATCCGCAATTCTATGTAGATGTGGAGTAACAGATCCTGACGGATCATCCACCAATTAACGCAATACAACACCTTCGCCTTCTGTGATAAAACCCACAGTCAGCAATTGTGGCAATACACAACGAGCCTCCAGTGCACCTTTCGGTGAAAGAATCAGTACCATACCCACACCCATATTGAGGGTGCGATACTGCTCTTCCCTGGTGACATTCCCCAGACGGACAAGTAAACTGAAGAGAGGCGGTACTTGCCAGGCTTTTGTTTCTATAACGGCTTGCATACCCGCAGGGAGGATACGTGAGATATTTCCTTCGAAACCGCCTCCGGTAATATGTGCCATGCCTTTGATAAAACGACCACGATCTTGCAAGTATTCTCGTAACTGACCGACTTCGCGCAGATAACTGCGATGTGGGCGCAATAGAGCGTCAGCTAGCGATTCTCCCAGTTTTGGAAAGACAGTATCGAGCGAATAAGGAGCAAAGACGCGCCGGGCCAGCGAATAGCCATTGGTATGCAGACCACTCGAAGGTAGCCCAAGCAAGATATCGCCCGCACAGATCGTTGCGCTGTTCATCACATCTTCTTGTTCCACAACACCTACAATGGTTCCTGCAAGGTCAAAAGCACCTGGGAGATAGACATCGGGCATTTCTGCGGTCTCGCCCCCTAGCAAGGCACAACCAGCCTCCTGGCAGGCAGCAGCAACGCCCTGTACAATCGTAGCCGCCCGTACCGGGTCCAACTTGCCCATAGCAAGATAGTCCATAAAGAAAAGCGGTCTGGCTCCCTGTGTCAATAGATCATTGATTGAATGATTGACGAGATCGTAGCCTATGGTATCGAAGCGCTCGGCCTGGGCAGCAAGTAGCGTTTTCGTGCCCACACCGTCAGTCGAAGCCACAAGAGCTGGATGACGCATCTTTTGCAGGTTTTGGGCACTGAAGACTCCAGCGAAGGCTCCCATGCCAGCTAACACTTCCGGCCCCTGAGTTGCCTGTACAGCCTCCTGCATCAGTCGTTTGGCCTGATCGGCAGCTGCGATATTCACCCCACTGGCCGCATAGGATACCGTCCGGTTCTTCTCTAGAGGTTTTCTTTCTGGAGATTCTCCTACAGGTGCAGATGGGGTACTCGTAGTGGGCTGACTAAGCCTGATAGTATACTCATAGGCATTTTTGAAGATGAGAAGGCCATCGGCTTTGACCTTGCCACTTGCGCTGGCGTGTCGTTGTGGATGCTGGAGCGGATGAACATAACGCTCAGGGTGGGGCATCATGCCAAAGACGTTGCCACGTTCATTGCACACACCTGCAATGTTGCCCATAGAACCATTGGGGTTATCAGGATATGTTACGGGATGTCCAGGATTACCGGCACTATGTGTGTAGATTAGAGAAATTTGTTCGTGGGTTTCTAGCCTGCTAATGTCACCCTCAAAAACAAATTGCCCCTCACCATGAGCAACCGGTAGTTCGATGGGCCGTTCAATGCCCTGTGTGAAGATGCAAACGCCGGGTTGAGCTGATAAGGTGATCCAGCGACACTCAAATTGCGCTGACACATTATCTGTGAGGGTTGCGCGTGGTTGGTGACCTGCCACGAGACCGGGGAGAAGTCCTGCACGAACAAGCACCTGGAAACCGTTACAGATACCCAGCACAGGGCGTCCCTCGTCAATAAATTGACGTAATTGGGAACCAAGATGGATGGTCAGGTTTTTGGCTAGCAGCGTTCCTGCTCCCAGGTCATCGCCATAGGAGAAACCGCCTGGGAGAACAAGGAAGTGATAGTCCAGCAAGCTTTCAGGTGCCTTAAGCAGTTGATTGATGTGTACAAGGTCAGTCTCAAAACCAACTAAGCGACAGGCCTGGGCCGTCTCACGATCACAGTTTATGCCTGGTGCACGTAGTACAAGAGCACGAGTCACGCCACACCTCCCTTCCAGGCTTCTTGTAGCTCTGTCACACTGAGATTGATAAGTTCCTCTTCACCATCTTGCACAATAAAACGTGTCGTGTTGGTCACAGTACCTATATAGGTCATGTCCTCTACTCCGCTGGCACGCATATGCTTCTCGAATGCACCAAGTTGCTCAGGCGTAATTTCGATCAGAAAACGCGATGCCGACTCGCTGAAAAGTCGTGCGATATTGATTGCATCAGGCTGTAAATCAGGTTCACCCTGTCCCAGCTTGCCGATAGCAAGATATCTCATATCCAGCGTAACGCCTTGCAGACTCGCCAATGCCATCTCAGCGGCAGCCACAGCGAGTCCACCTTCCGAAAGATCATGACAGGCACGCACCATACCCTTACGAATGGCTTCACCAAGCGCCTTCATCGTTTTGTAAGCATGGATAATGTTTACTTCGGGAACCGTGGTAGATGGTACAAGTTGCCCAAACGAATCCAGGTCTATAACTTCAGCATAGTGGGAACCAGCCAGTTCATTGAGCGTTGTGCCTATCTGGTAGAGCAAGTTGCCGGGTGTCTTGAGCGACATATCAATGGTCTGTGTAGCATCATCAATCACACCCACCGCTGAAATCAGCAGCGTTGGAATGACAGGTAAGCGGCGTCCCTCAGCACGATACTCGTTGTTGAGACTATCCTTGCCGGAGATAAAGGGAGTTCCGAAACCAATGGAAGCATCATGACAACCTTTGACGGCTCGTACCAGTGTTCCCAATTGCACTGGATCAGTGGGATTGCCCCAGCAGAAATTGTCCAGAATAGCAACCTGTGTAATATCGCCACCAACGGCAGTCAGGTTGCGCAGTGCCTCATCGACGGCATTCAATGCCATATGATAGGGATCGATTTTGCCGTAGAGTGGATTGATACCATTGGATAAAATAATGGCAGCCTGGGTCTGCTCCTCAAGAATGGGTTGTAATACAGCCGCATCACCTGGCCCATTACCCGCTCGTCCTACAAGTGGCTTAAGGATCGTTGCCCCCTGTACCTCATGATCATAGCGCCGTACGACGGCCTCTTTAGAGCTAATGCTCGGATGGCGCAATAAGGCCAGAAGAGTGGGTGCCAGCGAGTGGACAATAGCCTGCGAGTAGCCGCTACCCCTGTCGGATACCTGGGTCCTGTCGGTGGCATCTGGCTGAGTCCAGATCGCTTCCAGGGTCCTGCCAGGTCTGCCATCATGTAGAAAATCCATCGCCATATCAGCAACAATCTGACCATGATAGGTTACCGTCAGGCGATGATCTCCAGTGAAGGTGCCGATAATGCTGGCCTCAACCTCCTCAATCTCACAAATAGCCAGGAGTTCCTCAATATGATGCGGTGGTACAGCCAGTACCATACGTTCCTGAGCCTCGGAGAGCCAGATCTCCCAGGGGGTCAATCCCTGGTATTTCAGAGGCGCATGTGCCAGTTCAACGAGTGCACCTGTTGTAGCTCCCATTTCGCCAATCGCTGAGGAGAAACCGCCCGCTCCACAGTCGGTGATCGCATGGTAGAGCCGATGGTCACGTGCCTGGATAATGACATCCGCAACCTTCTTTTCCGTAATGGGTGCGCCGATTTGTACCGCACTCCCGGCCTGTGCATTGATCTCGCTACTCATCTCGCCCGATGAGAAAGTTGCGCCATGCACACCATCACGCCCCGTCCGTCCACCAAGCACAACAATCTGGTCTCCGGGTTGTACCTCGTTGGGATGACTGCCATGAGGCAGGATACCCAGACAACCACAGAAGACAAGTGGGTTATAAATATAGCCGGGATGATAGAGAATAGCGCCGTTGACGGTAGGTATACCCATTTTGTTGCCATAGTCGCGCACACCGCTCACAACTCCGCTGGCGATGCGACGTGGCGAGAGAATGCCAGCAGGCAGGTCGTCCGTAGGAGTGTCAGGTGGCCCAAAGCAGAGAATATCCGTACAGGCAACAGGCTGTGCTGAAACACCCAGGACATCACGGATCACCCCACCTACACCCGTATTTGCTCCCCCAAATGGCTCGATAGCCGATGGATGATTATGTGTCTCTACTTTGAAGGCAATATCTTGCCTTTCAGTAAAGCGGATGATCCCCGCATTATCACTAAAAGCCGACACCAGATTGGGTGTTTTGACCAACTCTGTGGCGCTCATAATATAGCTTTTAAGTAGCCCATTGATAGTCTCCTCTTCAAGGACATGGCCATGACTATCAACTTCGCGGTAGTTGATGGTAGCTTTGAACGTTTTATGTGAACAATGCTCTGACCATGTTTGAGCCAGTGTCTCCAATTCAACATCAGTGGGTTCGCGCCCTTGCAGGCGATAATGCTGCTGAATGGTACGCATCTCATCCAGGTTTAAAGATAAAAGACCAGCTTTGCTCACATCGAGTAGTTGCTGGTCGGTCATCTCCGAGATGGGGAGCATTGTGACTCTGGTAAGATTCTCCCTATCCTTTTGTACGTCAGGAGGTTCCGCAAAGGGTGTCCCTGTGGGTTCGTGCAGCCTTCCAGCTATGCGTAACTCGTAATGCTGAATGACTGGGTTATATAAGAGAGCCTGAGCAATAGCACGGATATCGGCTTCGCTCAAGCGTCCATCGAGCATATAGCGGCGTCCCGTCTCAACGTATTGCAACCCTGTGATTCCCAACATAGCTGCCCCGGCCAGCACACTCTCAGCCAGTGTGTCAGTGACACCAGCATGGAAGAACACATCCACAATATGTTCTGGAGATGAGTGTTCTTCTGTATATATTTCCTGGATAACCGGATCAACAAGCAACTGTTCTACCAGTTGATCAAGTTGAGCGGGACTGAGAGTTCCTGAGAGGCGATAGAGTTGGGAAGTATGGATGCTTAGCGGAGAGGTACTGGTGAGAATCACTGCGAGCGAAGGAAGATGCTTCGTCGATAATTGTAAGATTTCACGAGCGATCTGGTGGGCATGCACATCATATCGCTCGGCAATTGCTCGTACCGTAATTTGAAATAATGTCACTTTCCTGGTCCTGGCTGGCTTTATCCATCTCTGTCAGTTCATATAGAGATAGGATGTCCGACTTATCTTAAATAGGATAAGCTCATTGTAACACCTTCTTTCTCCTGGTAGCAAATTATATAATTCCCTCCAGTTCACCCTTAGGATCGCGCATCATCAGTTCCGATACTGCTTTATGGGGATCGAGTCCGTCGAAAAGTACATGGCTAAGTTGTTGGGTGAGGGGCATTTCGACATTGTAATGCCTGGCAAGCTGGAGTGCAGCCGTTGTGGTCGAGACACCTTCAGCAACGCTGTGTGTAGACTGCAAGATGTCACTGAGTTTTTCTCCTCTGGCGAGGCGTTGTCCCAGTTGTTGATTACGGCTCAGAGGACTGGCACAGGTGGCTATCAGATCGCCAATGCCAGCCAGACCTGAGAAAGTGAGAGCATGGGCACCCGCTGCAATCCCTAAACGAGCAATTTCAGCCAATCCTCGTGTTATAAAGGCGGCCTTGGCATTTTCTCCGTAATCGAGTCCGTCGGTGATCCCTGCGCCAATAGCGATGATATTCTTGAGTGCTCCTCCTAATTCGACGCCGACCACATCTTGAGCAGTATAAACACGAAATCGTGAGGTGGTGAGAAGGTCGCGAAATTGCACGGCAATATCGTGCTGAGTAGAAGCAACGACAGCAGCGGTTGGCTTTGCCTGGGCGACCTCCCGTGAGAGGTTGGGACCACTCAGGGTGGCGATTCGTTCTCGCGCGCCGGGAAGCTCCTCTGAAATCACTTCCGTCATGCGCTTCAGGCTGCCAATCTCGATGCCTTTACTGGCATTGATCAGGAGTGTCTCTTTACCAACATAGGGGGCAAGAGTGCGCACATTCTGGCGCATACGCTGTGAGGGGGTAACGAGCAAGAGTACCTCTTTATGCTCCACCGCTTCTACAATATCAGAGGTTACTTGCAAGCTATCGGGGAAACAGAAGCCAGGAAGGAAAACTGTATTTTCACGTTGCTGCTGCATCTCTACAGCACGTTCAGATTGATGTTCCCATAGGGTTGTTGTAATTCCTTTTTTGGCTAGTAGTAGAGCCAGGGTAGTACCCCACGCACCACTGCCAATGACGCCGACTGATACCATGCTTTTCTCTCCTAAAACGCCACGTCTTTGTTACAATCTGATCTTGACCAGGAGCCTGTGTACCCATAGCGAAACAAAGCCATTGTAGCATAAAAGGGGAGTTCCTGATAAGAGAGGGCATTGGCTGAGGATATTTTGGAACAACTCAGAGAGAACCAGGGAGAAACGTTGGCAGCACAGACCAAACGTGAATATGCTCAACTGGTTACATATACAAAAGAAGAAGTAAGGGTATTATTTAAAAATTACTTTTAGCAACAAATACGCAAGAACGACTGGACTCCGATAGCTTCCTCCTCCCTACTTAACGCTTCCATTTCGTGAATTATTCGCAACTATACTTTCTGTTATGGCAAGGCTTCCTACAAATTCTCCTCTCTCCTTGCCTCGCGCAATAATACCTGCATCATGTCTTCTGCGGTGTGCTTCTGATTTTCAGGCAGGTCAAGATAGACCTCTATCAACGATTGTAAGCGCTTCCCATCCACATCTTTATAGGCCATACCAATCAGTTTGCCAACAGGCACCCCAAGAAAAAATGCGAGTTTACGGCAACTCTCCAGATTAGGGCGTGCACCATTAAGATAGGAATGAAGGGTTTGCGGCGTCAGGCCAGCACTGCGCGCAAGAGCCGTAATCGACAGATTACGCTCTTGCATCGCCTGGACTAAGAAATCTGCCAATGACATTGATCGCCTCGAGTTATTTTCGTTCATGGTGAGATGATAAAGTAAAGCAAGCTAACACTAATCAAACCACATTTATCGTAATAAAAGTAATTTTAATCATGAACTAAATAGGTATTGACAAATTAAGGAAAATACGTCATACTGAAGAGGTATAGTGTAAACATTTGCGTATGTGGAGGAAGGTTTGAGATGGTAGATGAATTAAATGTTGGCCCTGAGAAGATATTATGGTTATTGATATGTGATCTGGGATACGCTAATATTCTAGTTCCTTTCTATGCAACTTCAGAGGAGGAAGCAGAACAAGAGGCACAGGTGTGGATCGGGAAGCAAGGTCCACGCATCTTACGTCGTATTAGCTTGCAACCCTATCCATGTGGTTTCAAAATACATCATCGCGAGCTACCAGGAAAATTGGTGCAGGAAATTTGATGGGAAAGATATCCTGGGACAGCGATACCAGGCCTGGCAAATAGTTTAACGGTCCTTTCTCTCGGCAGGACTCTGGTGCTCTTTTTGGTGCTGGCTGGCCTTCGTAAACCGAAGGCTTCAATATACCAATGTAGGGAAGATTGCGATAGCGCTGTGCATAGTCCAGCCCATACCCAATCACGAATTTATCAGGAATATGGAAGCCAAGATAGGCGGTTTCGATAGTCCTGATCCGTTGGCGATCTTTGTTTAGAAGAGCACAGACATGCAGGCTAAGGGGGTTGCGCCTTTGCAAGACATCTATCAGATAGCGCAAGGTCAGCCCACTGTCAATGATATCTTCGACAATTAAGACATGTTTTTGATCAATAGGACCCTCCAGGTCTTTGAGGATGCGTACAATCCCACTGGACACCGTACTATCCCCGTAGCTGGTCACAGACATGTAGTCAATCTCTAGTGGGAGTTCGATGGCTCGCGAAAGGTCCGCAATGAAAGGTATAGCCCCTTTGAGGGTACCCAGGAGTAGCAAATTTTTGCCGTAATAATCCCTGGTAATCTGTTCTCCCAGTTCAAGAATTTTAGTGTGGAGCTGCCTCTCTGAAATAAGCACTTCCTCAACATCATTGTGCATGGTTATGCCTCCTCTGCATCAAAATATACTATGCCCCTACGTTGGGATGATTGACAAACGTACAATCTGTCGTGTCTCAGCGATCAAGCGTACACGGTCATCCAGGCAGATACCGGCTAACCAGACACAATGGGATGCCGAAAAAAAGAGCGGGATCTGCTCACGCTCTGCACGTATGATATGCTTATCAATCAGCACGTCTTGTATTTTTTTCTCGTGTGCCATCCCCAGAGGACGAATACGGTCTCCCGGACGCCTTGTACGTATCCGCAGAACGTTCCCTACATTATCACCATCGATATATATAACATAACGTGTCGCTTCTAAAATGCGCCACACTTCCTCCTTATTTTTGCATTGCAGTACCTCTCTCATCCTTTGCCGCTCTTCGTCTGATACGATTTCTGCGACAGCCGTCCACGGCGTTCCGGGTACAGCGACACGGCCAGGGATGGGAAGGGGTACCTCTCTATTCTCTCTGGCTGGCTCATTATGTATGGCATGGTCTTTCCTATGCTCAAGCACAATGGTCTCCCCTGTGCGTACAAGATGTATCTGTTGGGGAAGGTGCAATGTCAGTTCTTCACTCATGGTTCTCTCTGTGTAAGAGTTGTTCAATCAACCTGTAGTGACGCAACTCTAACGGGGATTGGCCAGCACTCAAGTGGGCAGTTGCACGTCGCAACAGGTGCCTTTGCAGACTGAGTGGTTGGGCAAGTAAGGCCCTACGTTGCAAGTGGATGCACCCGCCTTGCTCGTAAGTGACAACCACTGGCCAGCAGGTATCAACCTGCGTCTCTATCCATTCCACATCGATACGCATTACTTCAGCGCTGCGGAGCAGTGTCGCTCGAATACCAGGATTTATGGACTCCAAAAGCGGTACAAGTTCGTGACGAATACGATTGCGCAGGAAGTGTGGATCTGTGTTGCTGGCATCCTCCAGGGGCGTGAGGTGCTGCTGTAAACAGTAAGCAAGTGCGTCAGCATGGGTGACAACAAGCAAAGGACGAACGATGTCTTGCTGGCGTGGCTGTAAACCGACCATGCTGGCAATGCCTCCGCCACGCATCCAGTGCAGGATGAGCGTCTCCACCTGATCATCCATATGATGTGCCACAGCGATAGGTTGTCCCTGAGCCACTTCGCGTAAGAAGCGATAGCGAGCCGTGCGTGCTGCATCCTCCAGGGAGCGTTGTTCTTTGCGTGCCAGCGCAGGCACATCTATCACACCGATAGTGCAGGGTAGTCCCCACAACCCGGCAAGGCGGGCAACTACGGCTGCATCTTGCTCACTTGCTTCCCCACGTAACTGGTGATTAAGATGTGCAACGTGCGGACGTACTCCTGGATAGCGTTTGTCTGGTCCGCAGAGCTGATGGAGTAGATGGAGAAGACATAACGAATCGGCTCCGCCAGAGACACCGATGATAATTTCACCGTTTTCAGGAAGGAGCCGATGATGCTCAATGTATGCTGCAATAACTTCTAGCATATTTGCGTTGTGTCTACCTTATATGGTACGATATATGCCAATTATAGCACTCGCTGGCTATCTCGTGGTGATATGGGATACGTATAGTTTGCTTCAGTGTCGTGCAGGGGTAGGTAAATACATTATGGCTCTTCGCAAAATTATCACAGCAGAGAATCCGATTCTACGTCAGAAAGCAAAGAAGATTCGTCGCTTCGACCCATCGCTACAAAAGCTCGTTGATGATATGTTCGAGACGATGCAAATTGCTCACGGAGTAGGTCTGGCCGGACCACAGATTGCACAGTCAATCCGTGTCTTCGTTGCCGAGTATGAAGATCACAAGATTGCCGTCTTCAACCCCGAGATCGTTAAGGCCGAGGGAGAAGAACTTGGAACGGAGGGGTGTCTCAGCATTCCTGGCTACGTTGGTGACAATATCCGACGTGCAACAAAGATCCTCGTCAAGGGGCAGGATGTGCGCGGTAAACCAGTACGTATACCAGCTGAGGGCTGGTTTGCACGTATCCTCCAACATGAGATTGATCATCTAGATGGTATCCTTTTCCTGGATCGCCTGGATCGACCTGAAGATCTACGTGAGGTGCTCGAAGAAGAACTCGAAGAAGAAGCGATAGTGGCGGAGTAGCTGGCGCTATTCCACCACTATCGCTTCTTCCCAATGGTCAAATTTTTTGTTGTTTTCTGACCATTGGTAATATCTGTTTGCCAAGGGCATGTTCGCAGCCATGGCATACATAAAAACCTTCATCTCGATAATAAAGCTCATTCACTGGAAAGTGCAGGTAGCAGATACCACAACGTGTAGCATCTGGCTGACTTGCCATTTGACGATCGTGTGCGAACTGTTCGTGCAGTGAATTGATCAGTTGCTCAAAACTGAAGGTGCCTGAGTGGCTCCGTTCCATTTCTGATGGTCCCAACGATGGAAGTGCGCCTGTCATGTTGTTCGCACGAACTTCCCGGCGGCTAACCAGCGAGTTGTTGTGACTCGATGCTCCATTATTAGAACTAGAACCCGATGTATGATGAGTGCTCAAAGCAGTAATCTCCACAATATTGGGTGATGGATAACACTTCAGTTATTATACCTTTGGGCAGATTTTAATGCAAGGCATGTGTCTCAAAGGTAACTACTCAGGTTTGCTCGCCACCGGCGGTGGCGAGCAAACCTGAGTAGTTACCTTTGAGATATTGTATCCTTTTCTGAAGGGTCGATTAGATATGACCCCCCGTCATCAAGATACCCAGTTGCTCCTCGGTTACCTCTGGCCCAACAATCTGCACAATATTGCCCTCATACATCACAGCAATACGATCAGCCAGAGAGCGAATTTCCTCTAGCTCGGCGGAAATCAGTAGCACCGCCTTACCTGCATCACGTTGCTCAATCAGGCGACGATGGATAAACTCAATTGCGCCAATGTCAACACCTCGCGTAGGCTGCGACGGCAATCAGAGCAATGGGATCACTGGCAAGCTCACGAGCAATGATGACTTTTTGCTGATTGCCGCCAGAGAGTGCACGCACGGGTACTTCGGCAGATGGTGTACGCACATCGAATTCGGTGATCAGCCTTGCGGCCCAGACTTTGATATTACGCGAGAGTAGAACGAGGCGATGCCAGGAGAACTGAGGCCAGCGCTGTCGTCCCAGGATGGTATTATCTTGAATGGACTCCGTCAGCACAAGACCACTTCCTCGACGATCCTCTGGAATATGCGAAAGTCCAGCCCTGCGCACCTGGAGTGCTCCCATTCCTGTAATATCCAGCGTCTCGCCAGATTGCCCATCCTTCACAGGCGTAATTGTGATTTTGCCAGAGGTCATTTTACGTATCCCGGTTAATACTTCCACCAATTCGGACTGCCCATTACCCTCCACACCAGCAATACCCAGGATTTCCCCGGCATGTACATCCAGGTTCACACCATGCAGAACCTCCAGTTCGCGATCGGAGTGCGCCTTTACATTTTCTACGTGCAACACCACCGGACCAGGCCTGGCCGGTGTCTTGTTGACACGTAATAAGACCTCGCGGCCTACCATCATACGCGCAATCTCAGCCTGGTTTGTCTCAGCAGTGAGAAGTCCGCCCACATTTTTACCTCGCCGCAAGACCGTAATCGTATCTGTCAATTCCAGAACCTCTCGTAACTTATGCGTAATGAAGATAATGGTCTTACCTTGCGAGACCAGACCACGCAAAACCGCAAAGAGGTCATCTGTTTCCTGTGGTGTCAGCACGCCCGTTGGCTCATCCATAATCAGGATATCCGCCTTCCGATAGAGCACTTTCAAAATCTCAACGCGCTGCTGAAGGCCCACAGAGAGCTTTTCGATACGGATAGTGGGATCAATTGGCAAACCATATTGTTTGCTTAACGCCAGAATATCGGCCCTGGCTCTCTTGAAGTCAAAGGCGGCCCCCAATCCACCAGGTTCCCGACCCAGCACAATATTCTCTGCGACCGTCAAAGGAGGAATCAGCATAAAGTGCTGATGCACCATACCAATCCCTAAACGAATAGCGTCTCGTGGCCCACTTATTGAGACTCTCTGCCCATTGATCAGTATCTCACCACTATCAGGCCGCAACAGTCCGTAGAGTATATTCATAATAGTTGATTTACCTGCCCCATTCTCACCGACCAGGGCATGAATCTCACCCTTACGCACCTTGAGACTGATATGATCATTGGCAATTACTCCCGGCCAGGCTTTACAGATATCCCGCATTTCTACAGCATAGGGCATAGCACGCTCTTCGACAGGTATGACAACTGCGCTTTCTTGCATCGCGGCTCTCCTCTCTATTCTGATCCAGCTTCATAAGGAATGCCATCAGCAGCAGGAGGTATCGTGCGACCTACCAGTCCGACGAGGGCCACCAACGTAAGCAAATAGGGTACGATACTGAGCAGATTTGGCGAAATTCCCGTATCCTGCAAACGAAAGCTGAGTGCTTCACCCAATCCAAAGATCAGGCAGGCTCCTGCCGTACCCCAGGGCGTATACTTACCAAAGATCATAGCGGCCAGAGCGATAAAGCCTGTACCTGCGGTCATATTCGAGTTAAAGATGCCCGCAATTCCCAGTGAGAGAAAGGCTCCTGCCAGACCAGAAAGTCCTCCACTGGCTACGACGCACAGATAACGCACCAGCCGTACATTCACACCAGCGGTATCTGCTGCCTGCGGATGCTCACCGACCGCCCGGATACGCAGGCCAATATTTGTACGAAAGAGCAAGAAATGAATACCGAGCAGGATAAGCACCGCCCAATAGAAAATGACGTTTTGCTGAAACAGTACGGGACCGAGAAAAGGAATATTCGCAAGTGGTCCCCAGGAGAGATTGGGCAGACGCAGACTATCCGCGAGCGAGGGCACTCCCTGCCCTCCTGTCTGGGTGAACAGCAGATAGTTAGTAAGTCCTAGAGCCGCAATATTGATGGCGATGCCACTCACAATCTGGTTGGCTTTAAAGTTGATAGAGACAATGGCATGGACAAGTGCGATCAGCCCTCCTGCAATAATGGCCCCTGCAACACCACCAATGACGCTGTTAGTAGCCTTAGCGGTCATCACTCCGGCATAAGCACCCGTCAGCATCATACCTTCCATGGCAATATTCACGACACCACTACGCTCAGAGATGACCCCACCCAGTGCAGGTAGCAAGAGCAGTGCTCCAAATTGCAGGGTCGCGGCCCAGAGGTCTGCGGAGGTTAATACACGTACCAATTGTACGTGAAAAAACATGTTTTATTCCTCCTCTGCTCGACCAGCATGATGCTCGACAGAAGCAAGCTCTGGAGGCTCTGCTTCATCATGATCATTCTCATCATTGTGTATACCCACATCATCACTGGCAGGTAGAGCAACTTCCGTTGTTTCAGTGCTATTTGCAACCAACGCAGGTCGGCGACTGAAGCGTAGCCAACCAGGGAGTAACGTTGAAGTGCAGGCAAGAATTCGGCAGCGATACTAAAGAGAACCAGAGCCTGAATGATAAAAACAAGGTCTGCTGGTACATTGGCATTGAGTTGCATAAAGCCTCCGCCCTGGCGCAATCCACCAAAAAGCAGAGCACCCAGCAGCACACCAACCGCTGTTGTATGACCCAGCAAAGCCACACCAATTGCATCAAAACCTGTGGGATCAAGACTAAAGGTAGAACCGATCAACTGGTAAGGGGATTGGCCCATCAGACGTAGAGCACCAGCCAGACCAGACAACGCGCCCGCCAGTGCCATCACAGTAACCAGATTACGCTTGATAGGAATACCCGCATACTTTGCCGCCTTAAGATTTTGCCCAATCACACGGATCTCATAGCCGAAAGTTGTACGCGAGGTAATAAACCAGTAGATCACCAGAGCCAGAAGCGCAAAGAAGATACTCACATCTACAAAATAAGCCGTTGGAGTATCAATCTTTGGAAGGAATGTTCCCAGCGTCTGATTATAGAAAACAGAGACCAGTGGTAGCGTCCCCTGTGGAGGGAGAGAAGCTGTCTGTGTAGCCTGATTGGGAGCTTTGAAAGGACCATCGATAAGATAGTCAGTAAAGTAAAAAGCAGTCCAGTTGAGCATAATCGTGGTTACGACCTCGTGAGCACCACGCCAGGCTTTCAGAAAACCGACAATGCCACCCCATACAGCCCCTGCCAGCATACTCCCAATTATCATCAGAGGAATCAGCAGCCAGCCAGGCAAAGTAGGGAGTGTGAAAGCGATAATACCAGCAGTCATCGCGCCCATCGCAAGTTGGCCCTGCGCCCCAATATTAAAGAGTCCAGCGCGGAACGCCAGAGCCACTGAGAGGCCTGTCAAAATCAATGGACCAACTTTTACCAGGGTATAAGAGAGACTGAATAGATCACCAAAAGATCCACTATAGAGGGATTGATAGGCATTGATAACAGAAGAGAAACGGTCCACCAGTGAACCGGGTGAAGTAACTACAATGACGACACTGCCAGCAATCATTGCCAGAACAATGGCAAAGAGAGGGCGACTAAGAGAGCTTCCGATTCGACGAAACAAAAAGATAACTTTTGACGCAGGAGGGCGTTGTTCAGGTGTCCTCCATTGTACTGTTGGCACTGCCATGGTTGGTGGTATCCTCCTATTGCAGGAGGCGGCGAAGGGGCCGCCGTTTGTCATTAAGATACAGTGTTCCTTATCATAACATTAGATAAGAGGATAAACAAGCACTATAAAACTGTCACTGATGTACAGGGAAAGCATCTCGACATCCCACTTCAGCAGTGATATACTCACCATCAGGAATATGATAACCTTGAGTTATCCCGTAACTTTTCAGGTACTTCTCACCACCTGTGGTGGCTCGCTCTCGTTTCTGCGGGTGTGTGGTGTTTGCCCCGCAAACACCACAACCCGCATGAAACAATCTGCGAAGCGCCTGCGGCGCTGAGGAATCAGGGAAAGGGAACCTGAATAGTTACGCTATCCCTCGCTTTTGGGACAAAAGTTCGCAAAGCGGGATTGCAAAGGGCTGCAGCCCTTTGCAATCCCGCTTTCAAGCGCTTTGAAAGAGCATGAACTTTTGTTCTAAAAATATACATGCAAACACAGCCAGAAGATCCAATACCAAAAACAACATCACTCCGAAGCAGGAACCGCGACCTTGCGGTTCTCGACGATATCGCCGGGTACCTCAACCATAAGATTGACGTTCACGAAGTCTTGCAAGAAGTACTGGCACGAGTTACGGATCTGCTCGGACTACAAACAGGGTGGGTGTGGTTGCTCAATGAACAACACTCCCCCTATCTGGCAGCTTCACAGGCTCTTCCGCCCTATCTGGCAGACCACTGGGAACGGATGATCGGCTCCTGCCTTTGCCTGGATACCTTCCTGAGTGGAAATTCAGAAGGAGCGTCTAACGTTGATGTGCTCCGCTGTAGTCGATTAAAGAATGCGGAACGGGATAGCGACCCTTCGGCTCTGGGCTTGCGCTTCCATGCCAGCGTCACCATCTATGCGGGCAATACGCCATTAGGTGTATTAAATGTTGCCAGTGAGGATTGGCGTGAACTTCAGGCAGAAGAGTTACAATTGTTGCATATCATTAGCGACCAGATCGGTCTGGCCATACAGCGTGCACGCCTCTCGGCAGAACACACACGAGCCGCGGCACGTCTTGCCACCATAGAGGAGCGCAACCGTCTGGCACGAGAAATCCATGATACCCTGGCCCAGGGTCTCGCTGCAATCACGTTACAACTCGAAACAGCGGATGCACTCGCTCAAACACGTCCCCAACGTGCTCATGAAGCCATTCAACGTGCACTCAATTTAGCACGCTAGCAATCTTGATGAGGCCCGTCGCTCCGTGATGGACTTGCGATCCGCCCCGCTTCAGGATCATACCCTACCCGAAGCTTTGATCGCCCTGGTTACGAGAGAAGCAAATATACCCCAGCAGGTTGCACACCCTGAAGTAACTCCTGTGGCACAGTGTACATACACTCCCTCACCTGATTTCCCTGCCTTACCCGCACGTGTTGAGGCAGGACTCTATCGTATCGCACAGGAAGCTCTCACTAATGCCCGAAAACATGCTTACGCACAGCATATCGAAGTCACGCTTATGGCAGATGATCATCAGGTACGACTGGTCATACAGGATGATGGATGTGGCTTTGACACCGATACCGTGACACAAAGCGGCAGCGAAGGACATTTTGGGCTGGCCGGCATGAGTGAGCGGGCAAAATTGTTGGGAGGAGGTATCTGTATCCAGAGTGAGCCAGGGACAGGCACATGTATTGATATCCAGGTTCCCTATTGAAAGAAATCAGACTATGATTCGTATCTTGCTCGCTGACGACCATCCCATTGTACGAGAAGGCTTACATGCAGTACTGGAGACCCAGGCAGACTTCGCAGTGATTGCAGAATGCGCAAGCGGAGATGAAGCTTTGCGCTTATCATCAGAATTACGACCAGATATAGTCTTGCTTGACCTCGAAATGCCCATTATGGATGGCGTTGAGGTTATTCATCGTTTACGCAAGCTTCAACATCTTCCCCGTATCATTATCTTTACAGCCTTTGACAACGATGAGCGTATTATCCAGGCGATTCAGGCGGGTGCTCATGGTTATTTACTAAAAGGCGCTCCACGCGAAGAAATTTTCAAGGCGATTCGCATTACGATGAAGGGAGGCTCGCTACTGCAACCTGTAGTAGCCTCAAAGCTGTTGCGTCACGTGGGCCAGCAGCAAAGGGAGACCATGTCAAAACGCGGTGATCAACAACCTCTGGTGGAAGAATTGACCGAGCGTGAACTCGAAGTGCTACGCTTACTGGCTCAGGGCATGCCGAATAAAGAGATTGCAGCCCATCTTGTCATCAGCGAACGTACTGCCAAATTCCATGTAAGTTCCATTATGAGCAAACTAGGAGCAACCAATCGCACTGAGGCCGTCTCATTAGCAGCACAACGTGGCCTGATCACCTTACGTGCCTGACGCAAATTTGCAGCCAGATCAAGCAAAGAAAACACAAGAATTTCATGGGTACTAGACGCTCATCTCAAGCGCTTCGAGTGGTGGATTTAGTAATTCACCAGAGCCAGGGTAAGAAATTTAGGCTAGTTTTCACAAAAGAATGCGCTAACAGAAATGTAGTGGTATACAATAACATCAGTAATCAGTCCACAGTATTCTTTGTTACGAAAGGGTGTGCGTCAACAAAGAGAGGGGAAACTGTTTCTCCCCTGTACCAGTGACGAGAACCCAGTTCAGGATAATATCATGCCATTTCCTCGTATAACCGCAGTCTTCTTCGTGCTTATACTGATCAGTATTGTGTCAATCGTCAGTATCGGTGGAGTTGCCTGGATAGGACCTATGTTAGCACATGGAACCCATGTGCAACACGACAATGGCAAGATTGTCAAGATAGGCCCTGGCACAGATTTTGAGTTAAAGACACCGGCGGGAAAAATTATAGCATTTCAATGTCGTGCTCAGTGCCGTGTTTCGCTGGGACACTTGCAGCGTCACCTCAACGAAGGTGCTAATACCGATGTGTACTTCACACAAGGGCCAGATAACACCCTATTAACATTAGATGTGGATTAGGGCATGACCGCCCCACATGTACCTTCTACGTTATAAGTAAGGGGAATACGTGATGAGTAGGCAAGATAAAGCTCTCGTACCCGGAACACAACAAAATAGAACAAGCGAGCCGTACCAGGACCGAGCGGATATCGTGATCATTGGTAATGGCATCGCAGGATTGACCGCAGCAGTAGAGGCTCGTCGTCTTGATCCTGATAAACGGATTGTGATGATCACAGATCAGATCCATCCTACGATTAACACACCAGCCTTAAAACAGTTTGCCATTGGAAAATTGACGAGAGAGCAACTGCTGGCCTACCCGGTCGGAACAGAACGCGCAGAGCGTATCTATGTGGTAACAGCACATGTTGAAGAGATTCATGCACGAAGCAAGTATGTGACTCTGAGCGGAAATCGTGGCTTTGGCTATGACTCTCTGCTGATTGCTACAGGGAGTAAACCACAAGGACTTTCCTCTAGCCTGCCAGGATACAACTTTGATGGCGTGCTTACTCTCCATCGCTTACAGGATTACCTGGATTTACGCCGACGCCTGGATGAAGTCAGTGAGGCCGTAGTAATTGGTGGTGGCGTACACGCTATCGAGACAGTGATGGGGCTTCTGTTCTGGGGTATTCAGGTCCATTGGATGATCCGCAGCGAGACATTCATGGCTCACAGTCTCGATCAGACAGCTTCCGAGATGATCCTGGAGGGCGTTCGTCGTGCCGGAGCCATAGTCCATACGAAAACAGAGCTGGCTGGCATCGTTGGTCGCATTGGCACAGTCGCCGGAGTCATTACCAATCAGCAGGAGATGATTCCCTGCCAGATGGTCCTGAGTTGCACTGGCACACAAGCCGTGACCACCCTGGCGGAACGTTGCAGCATACCCCTGAAACATAAACGTGGTATCCTGGTCGATGATCAACTCCGCACCAGCGCCCCTGATGTCTATGCGGCAGGCGATGTGGCAGCTTTCAAGAACGCTGAGACGGGTGAGTATGAAACACGCGCACTATGGTATGCAGCAGTCGAGCAGGGACGTATCGCAGGAGCAATCCTGACAGGTCACGAAGAATTAACTCGACGACCCTTCGGTACCTCCTGGCATGCTACTCACCTGGGTGAACTCTCTATGCTCAACGTCGGCAAGCCCCTGCTCAAAGGCGATCAGATTACAACGCTGACAGATAACAGTAACGGCTATCGGCGTATGACTATCAAGGATAACCGGCTGGTTGGCTATCTCTCACTCGGCCCTACCCAGCCCGATAGTCTGGCTATTAAACGGATCATCGATGAAGGATACGCGGTACGTGACATCATCAAGCCTCTGCTCAAGGGCAATATTGATGCCCGTCAATTCTTATCACAACAACGCTCACGTACAACACAGAGCCTCACCACATCAGGAAGGATACCAGCGGTACGCAATGTGAATCCACAGGCACAACCTGTACGCTCTACTGATCAACTCTCAAGGATACCTGCTGCGCCAGGACAGAACGAGAGACAAGCCGTTGCCAGACAAGGAGACGAGGCGAACCGCGGTAGTGAGCAAACCGTATCTTATATGGAAGAGGTTAGCCCTTTCTCAGGCAATCTCCCAGCCATCCAGGCCTTTCCGGCCAGAGAGGTTGAGGAAATTAGCCCCTTTTCGGGCAATCTCCCGGCCATGTCCAGGAACCCACAGCCAGTTCTTGAAGAAGTTAATCCTTTCGCAGGCAACCTCCCAAACATAGTGGTTGAGGAGATTAGCCCCTTTTCAGGCAATTTACCAGCCGTTCAGAAGAGCCAGGATGACGAAGCCAGGGGAGCTTCTCCCTTTTCTCCTGAGACGTCATCCAAACCTGGCCTGTGGGCTTATGCTAACGAGGCATCAGCTAATCAGAAGGGAACAACGGGGCAATTTATTCGCCAGGGCACGGCATCCCGTCCTTCGCGGGGCCTTATGTCATACAGTAATCAAGATCCAGCGAGAGCGGAAAAGGGACAATAAATGCTCAAAATCCTCAAACCCAAACCTGTCCTATTGCATAAAACGTGTCCACAGGTGGGACAAGAAATACAGGCATGCATCGGTTGTAACGAATGTCTGCTAGCCTGTCCTGCCCTGGCAGAACCTATCACGATTGATGTCTTGAACCGCGAAACGATCTCAGGAGCAATCTCTCCAGCAGTAGCACGTTTCACTCGCTCATGCTATCAATGTGGGGCCTGTGTTGTGCCATGTCCTGTTGGACTCCATCGAGATGCAATGATGATGTGGCTCAAAGTACGTTTGTTAAACGAGGAATAAGGAGTAGAGCATGTACCGTGTAGAAGGCGAAAAAGGCTATCCCTGGATCTCCTTGAGGATTGGTAATACATGGATGGCGAGCCTCCTGGTGACAATATTGTTAATAGGTTTGAGTACTGCCCTCTATATATGGTATAGTCACATAAGCAACGATGCCAGCCCTGATAGTATCCTTGGTTACGCTTTTGCATTTCTTGGAACCGGCATGATGATCTTTGCAGCTGTGGGCTACACCAAATTCCGACGTTCGCGCAACCGTGCCGTTGGACAACTCAATAGTAAGCTCAAATGGCATGTCTGCATTGGCGTTACGGCCCTCTACATCCTCTTCCTGCACTCGTTTGGCAACTTTAACCCGCGTTCAGGGACCTATGCCCTTTATGGGATGATTGCCCTGGTCATTAGTGGTTTTATTGGACGTGCCCTCGACCACTTTATGCCCCGAATGATCACTGAAGAGGTGCGTAAGGCATTGACGACAAAGGGAGACGACCGTATCGAGAGTATCTCCCGACGATTACAGTCTGTTATGGGATATAACACTCAGAGCATGCATGGCTTCCGGCCAGGTGATGCCAACTCGATGCCGGGTATCCCCTCTACTCCTCCCAATACTCTCAATTCCATGCCGGGCATCCCTTTCAATACATCCAATAATGGCGCAAAGAGCAAGGCATCACCAGCAAAGATGGGCGCACTGCCAACATCCTGGGATATGGCGTACCTCTCGTTGGAGGAAACTCCACAAGAGATACAGCGCGACTCGGCTCAATATCGCTTTGTTCCTGATAGAAAGAGTCCGCTAGAGCGTCCTGGAGCGCTCATTCCAGGGACACAGCAGCATATGAGCGATATAAATAACATACAGCAAGCAATGGGACGTGAAGCACATTTTCGCTACGTTATTCGTTACTGGCGTATCTTTCACATTTGCCTGTCCTGGCTCACAATCGGTTTAACGCTCTGGCATCTCGAATATGCCTTAGCACTGTTGATCCCCCTCTTCATACATCTGCCCCACTAGAAAAGCGTAACCGGTTGCATTTTTGTTTTATGGAGGTTGAGGGAGGTTGCGGCGCAGCCCCCACTAACCTCCATAAAACAAAAATGCAACCTTCCCTCTTCTGGCACGTATTACTGAAACAGGCAGGAGGAACCATCCAATGCAACAGCAATCTACAAACCCGCTTGCTCACCCGAAACGACTTGATATATTTTTACATGGTATCAAAACATTCAGGTTGCTGGGGTCATTATTAATTGATTCACGTATCCACATCATACGCAAACTGCTTTTTATTGGCTCCATCGGTGCATTGCTGATACTACTCTTCTTCCCAGATCTTCTCAGTGAGGCCTTCTTGAGTATCGTGCTCCCCATAGTAGGGACTGTGCTAGGCGTGCCACTGGATGCCGGCATGGATTGGATTGCCTTCGCTCTACTGCTGGTCAACCTGCTCCGTTATTTCCCTACCTGGATAGTGGAGGAACATTATGGCAGGATCTTTGGCTAAGAGATGATAATGTTAAAAGTAACTATTCGGGTGTCCTTACCACTGTAGACAGCAGTAAGGACACCCGAATAGTTACTTTATAACTTCTCCAGCTTTGCGAAATCCATGCTCAGCTGTTTTTTTCCATGCTTTCCCTGGAATTGTACCTCTACGAACTCGCTTCCTGACACCATCTCGCTCTTGAGAACCAGTCCCTCACCAAACTTATCATGGCGTACTTTATCGCCCGACTTGAACTGCTGCACCCTGGGCTGCGACCTTTGTGGGGCAGGCACACTATTCCCCCTGGATACAGATGGCAACGATGGCGGGACTATTGGCGAGGAAGAAGAACCTGTCCGTGGCAGGGGCGCAGACCACTGGGAAGGACTGTTACTTTTCGATGGCGTACCTCTACCGTACACTCTACCACTATCCTGAGATGAGTAGGTATCCTGGTTGTAGTCATCGTCCCAGTTATTTCGGCGCTTCATTGTGGTTGTTGATTGCTGCCCAGTACTATTGGCATGAGTAGAGCCAGGAGCAGCAATAAGATGCGTTGGAATATCTCCAAGGAAACGCGACGGTTCCGTATATTGTGTCTCACCGAAGACCGAGCGACGGCGGGCACGTACCAGATAGAGACGACGCATAGCACGGGTAAAGCCAACATAGGCCAGACGCCGTTCTTCCTCCAGTTGCTCAGGCTTGCTCACTGAACGCGAATGCGGTAGCGAACCTTCGTCCATACCAACAATAAAGACAATGGGAAACTCCAGACCTTTGGCCGCATGCAACGTAATCAGCGTCACAGCATCATTGCGATCATCTCTGAGTAACTTGCCATCCTCACCGCTCTGAATTGTATCGGCACCACCAACCAGTGCAACATTTTCCAGAAATAGTTCGAGTGCGGCATCAGTCTCGATTTCTGCATAGTCCTCAGCAACGCGGCGCAACTCCAGGACGTTGGCCCAGCGATCTAACTCCTCACCTTCAGTAGCACGTAACTCCAGAGCATAGCCGCTACGTTCCGCAATGCGGCTCAGCAGGTCGGGTAATTGCAGTTCTGCAATGGCTCCCCTGAGATCTGCAAGTAATTGCCCAAACTTTTCCAGAGCTGATTTTGCTGCTTTACCCAGCGTAGGATGCTCACTAATACGTTGAATAGAGCCATAGAGCGACATACCTTGCAGACTGGCCCACATCTGCAATTCACTCATGGTCTTCGGCCCAATTTTACGGTTAGGTATGTTGATGATGCGTTGCAAGCTCAGGTTATCATGGGGATTGGCCAGTAAGCGCAGATAGGCCAGCATATCCTTGACTTCTTTGCGATCATAGAACTTGCGGCTCCCTATAACCTTATAGGGAATATTTAGATGCAAGAACTGCTCTTCCAATGCACGGGATTGGGCATTGGTGCGGTACATTACTGCGACATCACCCAATTGCTTGATCTCACCTTGTTCCAACAAGCGCTTGATCTGTTGAGCAGTATAGTGTCCTTCCATAGCTTCGTCGTGCGCTACATGTACAACGACCTTCTCACCCGATCCCTGAGCGGTCCACAATTTCTTATCTTTACGCTGTCGGTTACGTCGTACGACATTTTGCGCTGCATCGAGAATGGTTTGTGTTGAACGGTAGTTCTGGTCAAGGATGATAATTTTTGCCTGAGGGAAATCGCGTTCAAAACGGAGCACATTTTCAGCACTGGCACCACGCCATGAGTAAATCATCTGATCATCATCACCCACGACACAGACATTGCCCGAACCATTATGATCCTCATCGGTCGTTCCGTAGCCCAGCAGACGTATCAATTTGTATTGCGGTAGATTGCAGTCCTGGAACTCATCAACATGGAGATATTGCCAGCGCCGTTGATAGCGATAGAGTATCTCTGGCTTATAGCGCCACAGATGCTCGGTTAGCATGATCAGATCATCAAAATCGACACCATTATTCGTACGCAATAGTTTTTGATACACTTTATAAACGCGGGCTGCTACCTCTTCGCTATATTTTGTTGCCTGCTCAGCCATTTGATCCGGATTAAGCATATCGTTCTTAGCACGAGAGATATGAGCCTGCACAGCTGCTGGTCGATACTGCTTTTCATCAATGTTGAGATCTTTAATTGCTTGCTTTACCAGTGTCGTTTGATCATCGGTATCAAAAATCACAAAAGACTTGCTGAGTCCCCAAAGAGCAAGGTCGTCTGCCTCTGTACGCAAAACACGAGCACAGATAGCATGAAAAGTGCCAATTGTCATCTCTTTGGCTTCATTGACGCCTACAAGATTTTCCAGGCGTTCACGCATCTCCCTGGCTGCCTTGTTTGTAAAAGTGACGCCGAGGATACGCCATGGGGATAGGTGTTCGTGCTGAACAAGGTAGGCGATACGGTGGGTGATGACGCGGGTCTTGCCACTCCCCGGCCCTGCCAGAATAAGCACTGGCCCCTGAGTGCTAGTCACGGCTTCTTGTTGTGGGTCATTCAGCCCTGCTAATAAATCTCTCTGTTCCAGCATCATCATTCTCCAACTGATGAATAAACATCGTCTGTGCCATTTTGTCATACAAACAATATATGAAATCGTGGCTATTGTACCACACAGAGGGAAAAGGGATGTGACAATAGGCTCAGAGTACTCCTCTGGCTCATATCTCTTCTTCTTCACTGCAACTCCTCAGCACCATAGACGCTTCGCAGGTTCATGGGTCATCCCGAATTTTTCGAACAAAGGTTCTCTCTCTCAAGCGGGATTGTTAAGGGCTGGCCGCCCTTGACCGGGGTTTGGGGTGTCCCCAAAAAACTTTCTTTTTTTCTCGTGCCGCCGCAGGCGGCGCACAAAAGAGGTAAAAAGAGTTTTTGGGGACACCCCAAACCCCGGCAGGGATGCTGCGCTCCCTGCACCCTCGCTTTTGCGAATTTTTGAAACAAAAGTTCGGGATGACTCATGAAGAGCGAGCCACCGCAGGTGGCAAGGGACTTGTAGCATAGTAATACTCAGCCGTACCTGTAAATGTGATACGATTATGGAGAATACTGTTCCATTGTATCGCTTTTCCCATCTAAGGAGCTTACTTTGATGAGTTTGACTACAGGCTTAACACTGACACCCGACGCACCTATTGATCTTCATATGCACACAACCAATAGTGATGGACGTTGGCCTGCTCAGCAACTTATTGATCATCTTGCGACTGAAGGTTTTCATCTGGTAGCTGTGACTGATCATGACTTTGTAGATAAAGTACGTGAGATTCAGGAATTAGCGGCCCAAAAGCAGCTTCCGGTCCTGGCAGGTGTCGAGATGAGCACAGAATGGAACGGCAGGATGGGACATGTGCTCTGCTATGGCTTTGATCCAAATCAGAACTATCTACTCCCCCTCACCCGCAAGATTGTACAGCTCCAGCTAGAAAATACGTATGAGGTAAACGCGGAACTACGCCGCCAGGGCTACGATTTTCCGCGCCAGGAAGAGATACTCAAAAACAATAACGGCCAGCTCCGTCGTCCTCTGGACAACGCTACCCTCCTACATGAACACGGATATGCCTCCAATCTACAAGACGCCCTACAGATAATCACAAAAGCTGGTTTTCGCTCGATCAAGGCAGATATGGCGGAGACTGTGGATGCCACTCATCGGAGCGGGGGCGTCAGTCTGATTGCTCACCCGGGTCGCCGCGAAAGGGGCTTTACCTTCTATGATCCCTCTCTCCTCGACCAGTTACGCACCGATGTTCCTATCGATGGCATCGAAGTATATCATCCCTCCCACGGCCAGGAAATGATCCTGGCTTACTTAGAGTATGTTAGCAAGCATGATCTCTTAATGAGTACAGGCTCCGACTCACATTGCAATCCTTCGCGTATGCCAATCAAGCATCGTGCCGAGATCAGTCGCCGCCTATTGGAACGCGTGGGTATTACGGTGAAGTAAAATTTTGAAGGAAAGCAATCATGCAAATCCTGGCCATTTCTGGAAGCCTTCGAGCCAGTTCGACTAAAACTCGTCATGTTCGCGCTATTGCACGACTGGCATCTCCTGACATGGAGATCACCCTTTATGAAGGATTGGCTGATCTCCCACATTTCACTCTGATCTCGATGGGACAACCCTCCTGCGTCGGTTCGCTGTCTGCGCAACTTATCCAGGCAGCGGACGGCGTGCTCATTTGTACACCGGAGTATGCCTTTGGGGTTCCTGAACGCTCAAGAATGCACTCACTGGACCGTGTCCTGGCGAGTTCTGCACAAACCAGTAGCCACCATCAGCGCATCTCCGCTCTGCCAGGAGGAGACAAGGCCCATGCATCGCTTCTGCTGACAACCGATTAGCAGCCAACGTTCCAGAAGGGGAAAGCTCAAGTGCCAACGGTCAACAAGAAATTGAATGCCAATGGTGATGTGGTGGACTCCGAGACGACGCAAGCGCTCAGATCAGTTCTCGATGCACTTGCCCAAACTATTGAGAACTAAAAATAGCATGTTCTAAGTCACACAGACAAGCATCGGGAAGGCCAGACCCTTTTTCTCGCTTCCTCAGTGCCCGTGGCGCTTCGTAGGCAGTTTTGTGTGGATTGTATCACCCATGGTGGATTCCGAATACTGATGCTCTGGAAGCTTCTCTCAGCCAGTACATCGCTTATTAGCGCCAAACGGCCAAACCGATCAACTGGACTTATACGGTCGAGAGGCTCGAACAGAAACTTGAGACAACAGTATGATCAGTTCGACCTATCTACAAGAAAAGAAGAAGGATGTTCGAGAAAAATGAGCCTGATTGTGTATCCGTATAAACGTGACCCTTTCACAGGAAAGATAGAAGACCTGACGGAAAATTCTGCAAAGCGCCGGCTTTGAGCGATGGCGATGGCAGCTTTGGGGATCAGAGGTTGTCCGCTCCTTGGGGTGTCAATTACTTCCGTCTCTCGAAAAAGAAGATATTTATGCTGAAGGAGCTGATCTTGATCAACTCGAAGCCGAAGCATCTCTGCTCCTTCAAAATGTCGAGCTTATTGCAGCTCGTACAGGAATTAGCGCCTACCAAGTTCCTACACAAGAGGGAGGACCAGCTATCTACATAGGAACCATTAATGAAGACACTGTCGCTTCTCAAGGATTGATCAAACAGGGAGGAGAAACGCTTCTTCGTGCTCGCCTCAGCAATATTCTTGCGGCTGTTCGGATAGCAAAAGAACAGGGTAAAGGTCGCGGAGGAGTGTACATAGGGTAGTACGAAGCACATTGAGAGATCTCTGAGTGCTTCAAATGGTCTGGCATCAGTGAGAAACTCGGAATGGATTTATGATTGCTTGTACTAAGTCACACGACAACCATCAGAAGGTCCGGCCCTCTTTCCCGCTTCCTCGCCAAAGGGTTGGTAGGGCAGTTTTATGTGGATGGTGTCACCCATGGTGGAGGTTGCGGCGCAACCTCCACCATGGGTGACATCATCACACAAAACGAGAGCTAGTTACCGCAGGTGGCGAGCAGACCTGAGTAGATACATTCAGATGCTAATTTTGTCGTTTCCGTTGGACGGCCTGAACTTGGTGCCCGTATTCACAAAGACGGAGAGTTGATCTTGACTGGGTAGATGAATATGAATAATCATATCTAGCCGGTTATCCCCCGTGACATCGCGAAACTCTACAGTGACAGGGGCAAGATCGCCACCATCGCCAGCAATATAAACGGGAGCAACATAACTGACAGATTTCCCCGGATCTCCAGCCATCAATTCTATCACAATAGCCTGTCGATTGAGGTTGAGAGCAATAAAATGGCTGGGATGAGCAGGACTGTCTCCTCCATGGCCTACGACGGCATCGGTCTGGTAAGTGCGTGGAATGCCATAATGCAAGTCATTATAGCGCTGTCCTCCCCAGGCGACCAACCATGCACCCGTGACCCAGAGTACAAGCATTGCCATCATGCCCACACCAAGAGGGAGAAGCCAATGCGTTTTTGAGTGCAGCACCCCCATTTGCTCAACCTGTTGCGGCATCGGAGCACGTGGTGGGCGTGGCAGATTGCGCGTCATAGCTTGAGGCTGGCGACGTGGCACCGAAGTGTGAGGTGATTGTGAGCTTGTAATACGTGTTTGTGCGTTCTGTGGGGCGTCTACATGGATAGCTGTGGTATTACGATGGAGAAGTCCATCGTCATCCTCTTCATACCTGTCTGTATTGGGTGATGGCACCATCTTTGGACCCGTTGTAGTCGTAGGGTACATTAATGGATCAGGATCACCAGCTTTAATACGCCGCTTTTGCGGGGACTGTTCACCACCATGCGGCATAGTTCTCCCTTTCTCTCACTGCAATGCACGTCCTGCAACCCATGCAAGATACGTTGACAGTTCGGTATTAAGAACTGTATTGAGAATTATCATACTATCAGATTGCTTCCATGTCAATTAGAACGTGTCGCTCGATATAAATTCGTATTGATTTGTCTGGTATTTTTTCTCCCTGTATGATGAAGACAGAAACATCTGTGACCATCATCATACAGGAGAGAGAAATGCATGGCGACAAAGGATCGCCTTTTGCGACTCATCACCCGTTTACAAAACGAGGTGAGCATGCCACGCGCACGATATTTATTGCTTCGATATATGCGCGAAATCAGCGATGCACAACGGGTTGCCTTATTTGTTCTTGATAAGACGGAAAATACCCTGGTGCTGCTGGCCCAGAGCAGAGGCCATATGTCAGCCTCTTCTAAAGACAATACTCCTGTGCCCACGGCAAAACATATTTCCCTGGATGGTCTCCTGGGTTCTACGCTCCTCACCCAGGGACCCCTCTCCATAGCTGATCTGTATGCCGACCCACGAACCTTGCCTGAGGAATGCGCCTGGGGCTGGCCTGGAGGGCTGGCAATCCTCAGCGCGGTGAACGGGGCAAGGCCATCCGGTGAGCAGGGGGTACTCCTGTTATGCTTTGCTCCAGCACATCCTCACAAAACTATTGAAGAGGGTAGAAGCGAACATCATGCAATCATAGAACATGGGAGCGATCTGCTGATCTGTATCACCTTGCTTTCTACTTACCTCTCCCGGACAGAGCAGTGGACAGGTGTAGTAGAAAACGCCTCACCTCGTACACGACGTTTAACATCGGCACGTTCACCCAGGTATGACGTATTCAAACAGCAACTCTTACCAGAGATGATATATACCCTCTCGGAACTCTATGAAATAGGCCTTGTCATTGGTACAAATGTGGAAGTACATGAATTGTATCAGCATCTCCTCACTCATCTGCGCCTGGTCGCTGATGCGCCATCGGGTTGTCTCTTGCTCTATCATTTGAAGCAGCACCAATTTAGTGTTGCTGCAACTCAGGGGAATGAACTACCCTGTACCATGCTAATGGCCTCTCTTGATAGTGCCACAATGGAAAAGCTTGCCATGCGAGGTCCAGGTGAAACGCTAACGACGGCATCAATTGATGGACAACATGTGCTTCTGGTCACACTCAGTTGCAATTGTATGCTGCTTGGTGTCGTTGTGCTCTCTACGGCTAACGTGACTGAGTTAGTAGATGAACGCAGGCTCTTAATTACCTCCATGGGACATGTGGCGGCACTGATTCTGCGTAACTACGACTTGCATGTTTCACAACAGAAAGAGGCAATTAATTACGAGCGCGGTCGTATCGCTCGTGATCTCCATGATGGTGTAGCTCAACAAATTGTTTATGTTCTTCATAAACTCGAATTTATCCAGTACCTTCTTGAAAAGCAACCCACACGGTCTGAGGCTGCCCTCTCCGAGGTAAAAAAAGCTGTCAGTGGTCTGGTGACCAGTTTAAACGACTTACGACATGGTATCTCATCTCTCCTCCCGGCACAATTAGCAGAACGAAGTTTTGCAGATGCATTACAGGATCTATTTAACGAATATATGTCCAGCACATATGGTTTGGAGATATTCTGTACACGCGATGAGTTAGAGCGCCTGCCTTCTACTTTAGAGGTTGCCAGCTTCCGCTTGATCCAGGAAGCTCTCAATAACGTACGTAAACATGCATTTGCTACCCGCGTTTTTGTGCGTATACGTGTACTTCCTGATTTGCTCATGGTGGAGATTAATGATAACGGCATTGGTTTTCAAACGGATCAGGTCGCTAACGCGACGGGGGATACGGATAATATCCAGCATATCGGTTTGCGTACGATGCGTGAGCGTGTCCAGGAGATGGGTGGACAGTGGGAGATCCAGAGTAAACCGGGTGAAGGTACAACGGTGAAAGCTCGTTTCCCCCTGGAAACTTCTGAGATAATATTGACAGGCCGCGAGCAGGAGGTATTGCGCTTAGTTGTCGAGGGTTTGACCAATCGTGCTATTGCCAGGCAACTCTCTATCAGTACCGAAACTGTCAAGTCACATGTTCACCATATTATGCGAAAAATGCGTGTGAGGGATCGCACTCAGGCTGCTGTTGTTGCTACTCGACAAGGATGGATATAATAGTACTATGCTTTCCCCAGTACGCTGTTTCACATTCTGTAAAAGGTTGACGCAACTTAAATTGTTGAGCTATGATCCACTCAAACGAGCAGCAGTTCCCAGCGTTGAATAAAGAGGAGGCACCTTCCCCAGGTGTAAAGAGCTTTGAAATATCTTAAAATTGGTCTCTATGATATGTGTGCAATGGCAATTATCACCTTTGCAGCAGGCTTGCGTATCGTACTCATAGCCCTGGGCTGGCCTCCCACCAATAGTGACGAAAGCACGATGGGTATTATGGCATTACATATTGCCTATCATGGAGAGCATCCCCTGATCTTCTATGGTCAGACCTATATGGGATCATTAGAAGCATATCTGGGAGCACTCTTCTTTCACCTTTTTGGGGGTCCCTCCTTCTTTGCCCTACGACTCGGCGTGGTTTTGCTCGTCACCTGCTTTTTTCTGACCATATACCTTCTAGCGAGTCTGCTTTACTCAAAAAGGCTGGCTCTTGTCACGCTGGCCGTCCTGAGTGTTGGCTCAATCCCAGAACTGACGCGACAGACAATCGCTACGGGTGGCTCCTCGCAAACACTGCTTTTTGGCTCGCTAACCTTTCTGCTGGCAACCTGGCTCTCGCTCACCTATAAACAAGGCTTGCCACTACGTGCTAGACTAATACGACTTTGTGGTTATAGCATCTGGGGATTATCATTGGGTTGGGTCTCTGGAGTGACATGATTGTTCTGCCATTTTTCGCTATGGCGGGTCTGCTCCTGCTTCTCTTCTGCTGGCGTGACCTCTTGACCTGGGCCTGGCCAGGTGTATTGTTGGGGATAATCGTAGGGGCACTTCCCCTGATCAAGTACGATATTCAGGCAGGGAATGGACAAAATCCGTGGTCCACTCTGATGAGACTCATCCATGGGACCAGTACACAGGCACCACACACCTTGTTTGAAATTGCCGTTGCCGTAAAGAACACTATCCTGGTCAGCATACCAACCGCCACAGGGAACCCTTTCTGCCCTGTCATAGAAATACCTTCTCTGGGAGATAACGCTCCCCATATTATTCAATGTACGCTGATACACGCAAGCTGGGGACTGGGCTATCTTGCTCTTCTAGGCATTGCGCTCTTCTTCACTTTCAGCCAGCTCTGGCGTGTCCGGCCTCGGCGGTCAACTGAGACTACCGACCAACGGCAGAGTCTGATACGTTATATGGCGCAACTGCTGCTGCTGGGTGCTTCGGTGCTGGCCATTGCAACCTACTCGGTTAGCGAGGGTCCAGTGGGGTGGCCTGGTTTCCATGCCCGTTACCTGATCACTCTACTGATCGCTACTCCTGCCATGATAGCCCCTCTCTGGAGCGCTGCCAGTACAGTAAAAACACAGATGACGCAGTTGGAACGAGTGAAGGTCATCACCAGCCGCAGTATTATGGTCCTTGTTCTGTTCATCTTCCTGGTTGGTACCTGGATAGCCTTCAGCGAGGTCCCCGCCGCTCAGGCCTCCACTCAGCAGCGAGCCAGTTTGATTAACAATCTTGTACATATCGGTGCAACGCACATCTACACCGATTACTGGACGTGCAATAATCTGGCCTTTCAGAGCAATGAAAAAATTATCTGTGGTGTGATAGATGGCAATCTCAATCCGAACCATAACCGTGCTCCACATTACTATGAGATCGTAGATGCAGACCCACGTGCCGCTTATGTGTTTCCGACAGGTCAGATGCCTGCTGTATTGCAAAAGATTCAGCAGCTTATCCATCTTTATCAGATTTACGTTTTTGATGGCTATACCATCTATCAACCCACTTGAGAAGAGACTTATCACCTCAGTTCGAGCTTGCCTGGTGCCGGATCATGGGAGTCTATGGTAAAGATGACAATCTCATCCCCGAAGTAAATAACATCCTTGTCGTTCAGGACGATCGGTTGGTAAATTCTTATCTGATTGACTACGGTGCCATTGGCGCTTTGTAGATCTTCCAGGTACCAATAACCAGCAGAAAACCAGAGGCGAGCATGACGGCGTGACACAGTACGCCCTGGTAGGATAAAATCATTCCCCTGGGTACGGCCAATCGTTGTTATACCCTGAGGAAAAAGATAGGAATATCCTGCCAGCGTGCCATTCTTTACCGACATACGAGCAAGCGTGGGAAGACCATTTGATCCCAGATGCTGGTCCGAGGCTACCCCAAGATTGTTCTCGCATGTGGCACATCTGCTACGTGTTTTAGGGATAGCTTTTCCGCAGCGAGGACAGGGAACAAACTGGTCCTCAGCAGGGACCATAACTCCTTGTGGGGGGGAGTTATGATTCTGGTCATACGAGAATTGTCCAGGAAGTGTCCTTCCCGACTCAGAAGATAGCGAAACTGAAACTCTCCTCTCACGCCACAGAAGTGGTTTAGGTAGATTTAAGGCTGTCAGCGCATTGGCCAGCGCTTAAATCACTGCATCCGCAGATTGATATCGCTCCTGCGGCTGCTTTGCTGTCATTTTCAGAATGATCTGTACAATAGGGTCGGGTATAGCCTGCTCCTGGGTGAGTTGCTCGATAGGTAATGGGTCAAGGAGATGTTTGGTGATCACACCAGAGGAGCTATCGGCATGAAAGGGTGTGTGGCCTGTTAAACAATGAAACAGGACAATCCCAAGCGAGTAGATATCACTACGATGGTCTTGTGTCTGACCTGTCCCTTGTTCGGGTGATAGATATTGGGGCGTACCAACAACTGGACGTGCACGAAGCCGGTTGACTTTTCCTACAAGATGCTCTGTGGTCCCAAGATCTGAGAGTAAGAGGGAACCATCTTGTCGGATCAACATATTGCTAGGTTTTACATTCCGATGGATAATACGGTGACGATGTGCATACTGTAAGGCTTCGCTCGCCTGAATGACAAAGCTCACAGCTTCTGCCAGAGGAAGTACCTTTTGAAGACGTTCAAGGAGAGTGCCACCCTCAGCATATTCCATAACGATGTAGAGACCTTGCTGATCAACATCGTGAATCTGCATGAGATTCGGGTGAGCAAGTTTTGCGGCCAGACGCGCATCATAGACAAAGTGTTTGGCGAAGACCGGATCACTGGCATAAGAAGCGTGCAATACTTTGATTGCAACATAGCGATCCAGGCTAGGCTGGTATGCTTTGAAGACCGTTGCCATTGTGCCACTACCAAGATTTTCGATAAGACGATACTGGCCTAAGGATTGGCCCGCCAGTACGCTCAATTCATCGCTGTTACCCTGCTGATCGGGAGATACATGTTCTGGTTGCATAACCGTGATGGCTCCGTCTGTTCCTCTAACTGTTTTCACTGTAAGGAAATTTTACTGCGCTCTCGGGAGTTCGAGCCATAAATAGATGTTGCTAGACGCAGACAACTCGCATCTCTGGATGGCTAGCAGTGAGACATCGTAAAAGTTAGTGGATGCCGCGCAAGATGAACGAAATCTTTTTTCTGTCCTTCTGATTATATATTCAAAGAGAGGGCTTGTCGAGGTTTGTAGGAGGGTATTTTCTCACAAATTCTCGTCGAGCAATAGCCCCTGGCGTAAGGCATAAATAGCAACTTGCGTGCGATCCCGCAGATGTAATTTTTGGAAGATAATTGAGAGATAGTTCTTGACGGTTTTCTCCGAATATGAGAGCTTCCTGGCAATTTCTTTGTTGCTCATTCCTGCTGCGAGGTAGCGGATAATCTCAACTTCTTTCTCCCGAAGCACATCTGTATGCTGCTCATCGGGTGACGTGTCCGACAGACGGCAAAACTCGTTCACAATCGCTCTGGTCAAACCTGGTTCAATGTACATCCCACCTCCATGTACGGTTCGGATGGCCTGAGCAACTTCCCGAACCGAGACATTTTTGAACAGGTACCCTCTGGCTCCACTTTTGATGGCCTGTAACATCTGCTGATTCTGATGATACATCGTCAACATAATGACGGCAATAGAGGGAAACTCCTGGGTGAGCTGTCTGGTGACCGCAATTCCATCAATGACAGGCATATGAATGTCCATCAATACCACGTTGGGCTGTAACTGGCGTATCTTCTGTAGAGCTTCGACACCATCACTGGCTTCACCTGCTATCTGTATATTCTCATCCAATTCGAGAAGCTGGCGTAGACCCTCACGTATCAACGTGTGGTCGTCAACAAGTAGCACACTAATAGCCGCAATCGGTCTGATATCTGCTTGATGGGCATGATGTGTGCTCACATGAATTTTGAGAGCATCTTGATGTTCTTCGTTGACAGTCGGGATCACAGGCGTAAGAGAGGGCCGCTCCCCTACCCCTGTGGTATACTGTCTATCATCTACAGGAGGATATTGCATAACGACTCCTTCCGCCATTCGCAGGAAACAACGCACCTTCGGCCACCTGCGTTGTTCAATGGGGCCGAGGGATGTATTTTCTTTATGTAGTATAGCAAGCTATCAATATAAAACATCACTCACCTGGGGGATTTTTGTAGAGAGGTTACTGTCTTTTGGAGATTTGGGTGAGGCCTATGAGGTCTATACCAAATAGATGTGGTATCTTCTTTAGTATAAGGCATGAAGAAAGAGGGTTTTTATTTATCATATGGAAAAGGTATTTATTGAGTCAGAGGTACTGGCACATATCTATGGCGAGGTACAACAGCGTTTTACCGGAATAAATGATCTTGCCCATGGATGGGAACATGTGAGCAGAGTATACAAACTTGCGCTCTCTCTTGCCGAGCAAGAAGGGGCAGATAATTTTATTGTAGGGATGGCAGCATTGCTACATGATCTGGGCCGTTCGGTGCCACAAGATCAGCACAATATATCAGAACATCACGCTGATCTTTCGGTCACGCTCGCTAGAGACATCTTACTTACCTACCAGGTGCCTACAGAGAAACAGGAGGCAATCCTGCACGCTATTATTGCCCATAGTTTCAGTCGTGGCGTTGAGCCATTGACCTTAGAGGCACGTGTAGTCCGTGATGCTGATCGACTGGATGGGCTTGGGGCCATCGGTATTCTGCGTTGGGCTATGACCGGTACTGCCTTGCGCACTCCTCAAACGGCCTCGTATCATCCTGATGATCCCTTTGCCAAATGGCATACACTCGATGATCATCATTATATGCTCGACCACTTCTACTGCAAATTGCTCAAACTTGCTGAGACAATGACGACGAAGACAGGGCGTGTCCTGGCACAACGGCGTACGGCCTTTATGCGTACTTACCTGTACGAATTCAAACGAGAACTAGAAATCTAGTAATAAAATAGGGATGGTGGAGTTTGCAGCCGGCACCGACTGCAAACTCCACCATCCCTATTTTATTACTCTTTTGCTGCTTTGAGAGCGGCTAATTGTTGTGCATGTTGCTGATCATGTATAGAAAGTATATTGACAAATTGGTAGAACTTGAGTTCTCCCCATTCTTTGTGCTGGGAGGGCCGTAACCAGGCCTCGTCAGGTAGATGAGAAAGATACTCGAATATCTCTTCACGGCGGGCTGCCATACCAGCCAGTACAGCATCAAGCGAAGCAGGTGGCTCTGAAGTATTGGTCAAATGAGGTGCGATTTCCTCTATACTGGCGATCAATGGGTTCTCTTCGTTCTGTACACGTTGCATCTGTTCCAGCGCCAACCCATCCACAATATAAATATGGTAGGCCAATTGCAAGGGAGACCATTCTCCTTCGGTGGGCTGTTGCGCAAGTTCTTCTTTGCTAAATTTTGCTAACTGTCCCATAAATTCAATACGAGAGGCCACCATCTTACGCCGAACTTTTTCAAATGAACCCTCAACTACGCTCATAAATCCCTCCAAACTTATTCTTCATGTTTCACCAGTCGACTATACAAATTCTCCAATTCCTCCTGATCGTTGAAATGGAGAACGAGTGTGCCTTTCCCTTTGGCATTGCATTTAAGATCAACTTTCACCATCAGCGCATTGCGAAAATGTGTCTCCAAATCGTCCAGCTCAGCGGAGCGCTCTGGCGTATTTGTTATCTGCTTAACCGCTGCCTGGACATTCTCGGATGCTTTAATCCTGGAGCTAATTCTTCAGCCTGTCGTACATTCAAGCGAAGCGCAATGATCTGGTTCATGGCTGCCATCTGATCCTCTTCACGAGATATGCCGATCAGCGCACGGGCATGACCCTCGCTAAAATTTTCTGACTGGTTTATCAGTGCTTCACGTATTTTGGGGACCAATTGCAGTAAGCGTAATGAGTTAGTGACCGTTGAACGATCCTTCCCGACCTGTTTTGCGACCATCTCCTGGGTCAGGCCGAACTCCTGGACCAGGGCCTGATAGGCCAGTGCCTCTTCAATAGGGTTGAGGTCGGCACGTTGAATATTCTCGATTAAGGCCAGTTCAAGCATCTGCTGTGAGGTTACATCTTTCACAACGATGGGCACTGTGGTCAGACCCGCCAGATGCGCTGCTCTCCAGCGACGCTCACCCGCGATGATCTGGTATTGTGCGCTGGGAATGGTTAGTTCTGGTGAGGGCGTTTGTGACATCGCTCCACCGCCTGCCAACCACGAAGTTGCATTGTTTTCTTTCCCAGCACTTTTGTCGAGGCTCTCTATGCGTGTAACGATGATGGGTTGGAGCAATCCATGCTCTTTGATAGAGGCACTGAGTTCAAGTAACTTAGGATCGTCTATGTGGAAAGTCCTGCGCGGCTGACGTGGATTAGGAATAATGCTGTCCAATGGCACCTGTGGAATGGTTTCTACATTGACGTTTACCGATTGTTGTGCAGACATAACCTCAGATGCGCCAGAGATGAGAGCGTCCAAACCTCGCCCTAAACCAAATTTTTGCTTAGCCACGAGCCATTACCTCCTCGGCGAGTGCGCGATAGGCCAATGCCCCAGGAGAGGTGGGGTCATAATCAAGGATGGATTGCCCAAAACTGGGCGCTTCACTCAAACGGACATTGCGGTTGATAATCGTTTGAAAGGCTTCATTAGGAAAGTGAGCACGCACTTCCCGTACAATCTCACCTGCCAGACGCGTACGTGGATCAAACATGGTCAAGACAACACCTGCAATAGAGAGATTTGAGTTCAGCTTACTTTTGACGATATTGACCGTATTGAGCAACTGGCTTAACCCCTCCAGGGCGAGGTACTCACACTGGATAGGAATGATAAGACCATCAGCAGCCACCAGGGCATTGATGGTGAGCAGACCCAGCGAGGGAGGGCAGTCGATGAGAATATAGTCACAGCGGTCGCGAATGGGTTCGAGCACCTGACGCAGCCGATACTCGCGTGCAAGTGCTCCGACCAGCTCTATTTCTGCTGCGGCAAGATCCACTGTACAAGGAGCAACGACCAATTCGCGGCGTTGTGATGGCACGATCACATCAAATATTGTGAGTTCGTCCTGTGATTGGACGAGCAAATCATAGATTGTCAGCTGACGTTTGTTCTTCAAAACGCCGATACCGCTGGATGTATTTGCCTGGGGGTCTATATCGACCAACAACACTTTGCGTCCTGCGGCGGCCAGATACGTAGCAAGGTTGATAGCAGTGGTGGTTTTCCCCACTCCCCCCTTCTGATTTGCAATGGCATACACTTTTGACACAGGTTGCTACCATACCCTTTCCTCTTGCCTGGCCAAAGGAGACAAAGCTCCGCTTTGCGTCGTAACGTCATTGTAACAAATGTACAAGTGAGAAGCAAGAAACGGCGCGTTCTTTTTTGCATTCTGATGAGTTTACAATGTCACCCGGTTGTCGCCTGCTGGCATCGTGAAACGTAGGAAACCTCCCTGGGCCAGGCGCGTGCAGATGACCGCCAATGTGAACAGAGCGAAGAGTAAGGCCGCTGTTTTTAGTTCATAGAGGCTGAGGTCACCAAATGCCAGATGATTGGGGCCAGAGATGGTCAGGCGCATGATTGCCGGGCCTTGCTGTATCCCACCAAGACTATTGACGGGGAGACCAAAGGCCAGAGTGATGAGCAAGTCGATACTTAAGCAAATCACAGCCAGACATGGACCAAGTAACCAGAAGCGCTTGCTCAGGCGTTCCCGCTTAGTGGATGTGATGCGGCGTGTGGCCCAGACGGGTGCAATCAAATATTGGAGAGCCATAAAGAAGAGCGGTACGGCAACATATGTCCAATCAGGAAAAATGACTGGGCTAAGAAGAGCACCAAGCCGACCTAGCGTGTAGAGAATAATACCCTCTATCACGCCATGTCGATAACTGACTTTGTTGAACATGGAGAGAAACCCAACTTTGTTTTGCTAGTGACAGCCGCAACCACCACCACCACAGCCACAACCCACAGAGGGAGCCATATCATAAGAGTCGCCTTCACTACTGCCTCGCTGCGAGGCAAAGACTGAGAGCAGGCGGCGTACTTTTTCACTTCGACACTTCATACAGACCACATCATCAGCATGGTTGTGGTTAACAAGAAGTTCAAATTTGGATTTGCAGTCTGGGCAATAATATTCGTACAATGGCATAAGAAGTTACCTCCGGTTCGTGGAAAACGCTATAGTAACAGATATTGTAGTGTCTGGTTCCAATACCGTCAAGCTAAATCATATCACATTTGTTCATTGCGTGACGATAGATAGTCACAATGCGTAACTACTCAGGTTCCCTCGCCACCTGAGGTGGCTCGCCCTGGTTGTGTGTGGGTTATATCGCTCATGGTGGAGGTTGCGCCGCAACCTCCACCATGAGCGATATAACCCACACACAACGGTCTGCGAAGCGCCGAAGGCGCTGAGGAATCAGGAAAAGGAACATGATGTTATGGCCCTTACTATAGGTATCATTGGTCTACCACAGAGCGGTAAGACAACCTTATTTAATGCCTTGACCAGGGCTGGTGCCCCCATCAGTGGCTATGCAACAAGTACTGTACAGGCTAACCTCGCGGTTGTGCAGGTGCCGGATGCTCGTCTTCCACCACTTGCCGAGATATTCAAACCTAAGAAAGTCACCTATACAACCGTCGAGTTTGTCGATGTTGCGGGTATGGGACAGGCCACTCAGGCTACCAGGGAGAAGCGTGAAGGGTTGAGTGCTGAATTTCTGGGGCATATTCGCAATGCCGATGCCCTGGCAATTGTGTTACGCACTTTTGCCAATAGCAACGTCCCACACGTTTATGAGACAATCGATCCTAACCGCGACCTGGATAGTCTCAACGCCGAACTCGCGCTTACCGATCTCACCTCAGTTGAGCGGCGTATCGAGCGTACAACCAAGGCAGCCAAGTCGGGTGATAAGAAGTATCAGCAAGAACTGGAAGTACTGCGGCGCTTACAGGATGCACTTAACGAACTCAAGTCTCGTCAGTCAGGTTGAGCTATCACCACAGGATCACGCTGTTCTCAGCGAACTATTCTTGCTGACGATGAAACCACGTATGTATGTGTTGAATGTTAGCGAGGATGTTCTGGGTGTTGCCAATGAGCTACTCGCAAAGATTGGCACGGGTGAGCATGTGCAGCTTGATGCTCTTGCCGGGGAACTTCAGGGCATTGCCAGGGTTGCTCAGCGTGCGAAAGCGGAGGGAGCTGAGGTAGTTGCCGTCTCTGCCCGTCTGGAGGCCGAACTGGCAGAACTCCCGGAAGAAGATGCCCACGAGTATTTGGAATCGCTGGGTTTGCCACAGTTGGGAGCAGATCGTGTGATCCAGGTCGGCTACCGTTTGCTTAATCTGATCACGTTTTTGACTGCTGGCGAGGATGAAGTGCGGGCCTGGACGGTCACAAAAGGCGCAAAGGCACCGGAAGCTGCTGGCAAGATTCATTCGGATATTGAACGCGGCTTTATCCGTGCCGAAGTGACGCGCTTTGAGGATTTCATGGCCTGTGGATCGTTTGCCGCTGCGACAAAGAAGGGCTTACAGCGTCTTGAGGGGAAAGACTATGTTGTGCAAGATGGTGATATTGCTCACTTCAGGTTTAACGTAGGGAAATAGCGGAAAATCATTGTATATAATCTTAAAGAACCATCATCGTCGTGCAACACAATAAAGAATGGAGTAGATACCGCCATGTCTGATGATGACTTGAAGTCCGAGATCGATGAGCTTATTCCTGATCTGGTGGCGATGCGCCGCGATTTACATGAGCATCCCGAACTGGCCTTTGAGGAGGTACGTACCTCTGGAATTGTTGCACAAAGGCTACGTGCTCTTGGGTTAGAAGTGCAAACAGGCATTGCCAGGACCGGTGTTGTTGGGCTGCTACGCGGTGGATCGAGCAAGGCCAACGCAAAAACTATCGCTATTCGTGCCGACATCGATGCATTACCTATCCATGAACTCAATGAGATAGATTACCGCTCACAGGTTGATGGTAAGATGCATGCATGTGGACATGATGGACATACTTCCATTGCATTGACAGTTGCTGGTATTCTGAACAAGCGTCGCGCAGGACTAACAGGCAATGTAAAATTTATTTTTCAGCCTGCTGAAGAAACAGTTGGTGGAGCCCTGCCTATGGTCGAGGAAGGCGTGATGCAAGGGGTTGATGGCGTGATTGGGTTGCACCTCTTCAGTAGCTATAAATTGGGGCGTGTTGGCGTGCGCGCAGGTGCTACTTTTGCCAGTGCAGACAGATTCGTGCTGACTGTCAAGGGTAAAGGCGGCCATGCTGCCATGCCAAGTGAAGCAGTTGACCCTATCGTGATCGCTGCATATATCGTCACGGCCCTGCAAACGCTGATTAGTCGCGAAACCTCGCCATTCAGTCCTGCGGTGATCACCATTGGCACAATCAATGCGGGTTCTGCTTTCAATATTATTCCTGAGCAGGCAGTACTACAGGGAACGATGCGTTCTTTTAGCAAGGAACATCGTGAGAAATTATTACGGCGTATCAAGGAAATGACACAGGGTATTGCCTCGACAATGGGAGGAGCCTGTGAAGTGGAGATGATTGATGGCTGTCCGCCCTGTACGAACGATCCTGCGATGACCGAGTTTGTACGGCATGCAGCGGTGGCCTCAGTGGGAGAGCAGAAGGTAGATGAGGGCGAGGATGTGATGACCACCGGCAGTGATGATATGGCCCATTTCCTCAATGCTGTCCCCGGCTGCTACTTCATTGTAGGAGCACAAAATGAGGCAAAAGATGCGAAATATCCTCATCACCATCCCCGTTTCAATATTGACGAGGATGCACTACCGATAGCAGTTGAAGTGTTAACTCGTGCAGCCTTAGAGTTCTTAAAGTAAATTAAGTGTGGATTGTGTTGCTCGTGGCGGAGGTTGCGGCGCAACCTCCGCCACGAGCAACACAATCCACACTTAATTCTATGAGTCTAATAAAGCTGTTCGTTTCTCGCGTAAGAACAACGCAATCTGTGCCGGGTCTTCCTTCTCTATGGCACGTTGCTTAAGTTCAGCCAGCACGCCGCTCCATTGTTCTTTAGCCGACAAGTAGCGGTTGTCGCGTCCCACCAGTTCTTCAAAGATACGGCGCTCCAACTCGTGCCAGACGGAACGGTCACGCCCATCGATCTCATTATCATCGGGAATGTAGTCCTGGTCATTGGTATGATTGTCAATACGTACATAGAGCGGCTGGAAATAATTCCGAACGATCTCTTCCATATGTGGCTGATCAAGTGACCCGGCATCAAAGCCCAGGGTCCCGACCAGATGTATTTGCACCAGAGGGGGAAGGGTCGTCTCCTTCTGGTATCCAGGTCCCTCACGTCGGCAATAGTCTTCGAGGCGAGCGTAGAGTGCATTTGGCGTGCTAAGTCCGTCCACACGTAACTCATGGCGTACATAGGGACGGCGCTTGCTCTTGATATGCTCAGTATGGTGGAAACGTTCTGGCTTGTCAGGATCAATGATGCGTTCCGGCTCGTCGGTATCGATTTTGACGTAATAGTAGCCACGGTCATCCCACTGGGTTTCTTCTGCACTGCATGTCTCGGTAGAGCCAGGATTGTACATCCAGCATTCAACCTCATAGGGTTTATGAACATGGCCCAGAGCCAGATAATCAACATAGGTTTGCAGCGGCTGGAATTGCGCTCTCGTGGGTAGACCCTGGACACGTGCAACCATACCATCAATGCCAGTATGTAGCATCAGGAGGCGGTACTCAACGCCGCTGGCATCTTCTTCGGCACGGACTGCCTCCATAGCCTGGGCCATACCCTCAAGGCTACGTGCTATCGATGCGCCCTGCCAGGGAAGACCATAAACACGCAGGCGTCCGCCCATCAGATCGATATATGCTCCCAGCATATTGTCTGGTTGCCATTTTGTGATAAGTGGTACACCGTCCTGCATAACGGGAGAGAGCAGGGTCAAATAACCCTGGTGGCACAAAAATTGGAGCCAGGAGATGCCATCACGATAGTAACTACGATCATGGTTGCCTTCAATAGCTATGACTGGAATACCTAGATCTTTGAGTCTCTTTAGTCCGTCAATAGCATGAATGAGTGTAAGAGCATCAATTGCTCGTTTGTTAAAGAGATCGCCGGCGATGACCATAAAATCAACTTTACGATCGATGGCATCATCGATAATCTTCCAGAATACACGGCTAAAGTCATTAAAACGCTCACGCACACCATACTGTTCATAACCCAGGTGTGTATCAGCAATGTGGATAAAAGAAGCTTGCATATTTTTCCCCGATCTAGTTTATCCAGGTCCTGTCATCCAGGCACGAATACCGGCGGCGACCATGATGAGTGCTCCAATACTGAAGATCAGGACATCCCGGCGCGGATTCTTGCCACTGGTCGTATAGGTCCAGGCCACTGGAAGCGCCAGGGCCACAATACCTCCATAGACATAGTGCAGATAATAGAGGCCAGTGCCCGTTCCTGGTTTCTTACCCAGGAGAACCATGGTGAGGCCCAGGAGTCCTTGTAGTACGCCCAGACCGATAGCGACTCGTAGCATGATATACCAGGAATGAGCCTTCTCGTTCTTTGTGAAGTAGAGGATGAGGCCCCAGATACCTGCTAGAGCGGCTGCAGTAATAACCAGATAGACATTATATGTGTGAAGCGTGATGATGAAGTCTACCAATGTTATGCTCCTCCATGTCGCAACTAGTTGGCGACATGTCCTGTGAACAATTCTTTTTGTAGCATTGAAATAGTGGAACTCTACCAGCCCTACTATAGCGTGTGTATGATGGAATGGCAAGTGGGGAACTTTTTTCCGTGAAAAGGCGTCTTAACTGTGGAAGCACTTCTTGCTGGTATCTTTGGCAGTAACACGACATTCGCGTCCAACAGAGTAACGTAATGAGCGGGACTGGCATAACAGTAAGTTGCGTTTTTCAGTGATACTTGTTGTGGTGCCAAGAAAGGAACAATCTTATGCGCGGTAAAGCTTCGTCTCTCCTGGGTCTCGTACTTTTCATCCCCTTAATTGTCTTTGCATTAGTTGGCTGTGGTGCCAACCACGGATCAACCGTTGGTTCCTCTGCCCCATCGTCATCTGTACCCTCACCCGTTGCACTGAAATGTGGAACGGTAGCATTTTCTCCTCGTGGAACCACGACAGACGCAGGTCTCGCTGGTAAAGCAGGAGATTGTTTCTGGCAAGCCTATCAGCAATGTAGTCCCGTCTCATTCGTCTTGAGTGTTTCTGGTATTGACACTGTAACCACACATACCTTTACGCTTGAGAAGAAAAACAATCAATGTGTGGTCACCGAGGCAGTTCAACACCGTATCATACCTCGCCCTGCCAGTGCACCTCAAGTGTATACCTGTACAAATGTAAACAATGTCGCCGGCGTATTACATTTTGTAGGGTGTGGTGCAGATGGCACGATGGTAGTACCAACAACGGGGAAATAATCAACCTGCCGGGTGCCTCACTCTCGTTTTATTGTCAGCGGCGGAGTTTGCGGCGCAAACTCCGCCGCTGACAATAAAAACCTACGAAGCGCCTGTGGCGCTGAGGAATCAGGAAAAGGGAACCTGCTTCTCAACCTGTTGCTAAAACTTGCTGTAGATATGTCCGCAATGCAGGTGCAATATCCGGGCGCTTGAGTGCATAGGCAATAGAGGTAGTCAACAAACCAAGCGGATTGCCAGTATCATAGCGTGTACCCGCAAAATGGATACCGTGGCAATGGCCTGCCAGTGCTTGCATCTGAAGAGCATCAGTGATCTGAATTTCGCCACCTCTCCCTGGTGGAGTCTGCTCGATCAATGCAAAAATATCTGGTGTCAAGATATAACGCCCTGCTACTGCCAGGTCGGAAGGAGCTTCGGCAAGTGGAGGTTTCTCGACAAGATGTGTGACCTGTGACACGCTGTCGTCAAGGTGTGTAACGGATGCAATACCATAAGAAGAAATAAGCTCAGGAGGCGAAGTGAAGAGTGAGAGTACTGATCCCTGATATTTTGCATAGACATCCATCATCTGTGATAGCCAGGGTGTCTCTGGAGCAACGAGTTCATCACCGAGCATAACGACAAATGGCTCATCTCCGACGAGAGTCCTGGCACACAAGATAGCATGGCCCAATCCAAGTGCTTCCGATTGTCGCACCGCAGTATAGGTTGCCATCGTTTGTATCTGACGCAGTTCCTCTAATTCTTTCAGCTTACCCTTACGTTCCAGGGTCTGTTCCAACTCAGGAAAAAGATCAAAGTGGTCTTCAATGCTGCGTTTACTGCGACTCGTAACAAAAATAATTTCTTCAATGCCAGCGCTAACAGCTTCTTCGACGAGATATTGCAGGATAGGTTTATCAACCAGTGGAAGCATCTCTTTTGGTATGACTTTACTGGCTGGTAATACACGTGTTCCCAGGCCAGCAACAGGTAACACTGCTTTGCGAATACGCATCAATCCTCCTCAAAACACAAACAGTTCTTTGTTTCGCTTTTCGTCTGTTACCTATTGTAATCGCTAAAACTACTCAGAGTCAATCTGAAAATGATGGAGATGCCCTGATGATTTTTTTACACTTCTACCTCAACCAGAAGTTTACGACGATAGCGGCGCTGGTGCCAGACCCACCAGGCAATCCCTAGAACAGGCGTAGAACCGATGATCCAGGCAAGCCAGGAAGGCATCGCCCCTGGTGCCGCTACCGTTACAGGGACACTGGCAGTGGCATGCCCCTGAGGTCCATCGAGTCTGAGCAACAATCTGCCATGCTCCCTTCACAGGGAGACGAAGCGAGCCTTTCAATGTGCCCTGCGCCCCCACTACAGGAATCAGGGGAGCATAGAGATTCACCGCATCAGTGCCCAAACCTGGCTGTGCGATGATCTGACCGGAGAGACGAAGTGTGTTATTGTGGGGAACAACGGTCACATCAAATGCTTGATCGGTAAAGGGTGGGTCCTGGGAGAAATTGATATCAATAAGATAAGGACCAGCATAGAGTTCCTCGGTGCTGGCTGGTCCACTGCTAGCCCGGACAATCCCTGGTGCCAGGACAAGTAACCACATGAGTATTATCACACAACATGAGCTAATGATAAGGGCTCTATACACTGTAGTCGCTCCTTAAAAAATTGTAATTTTTGTCGTGACCACCCACCTATTCCTCAGCGCCTTCGGCGCTTCCTAAGCCGTTTTGTGCAGGTTTTGTCGCCAGTGGCGAGCAGATCCGAGTAGCTATCCTTTATCAACGTGTGCTCAAACGCCAGATGTCACCAAAATCAATTCCCCAGATTGTTCCAAGTAGTCCAGCGATGAGTATGACAGGCACAGCAAGAAGGGTGGCGGATAACTTCAGATCGAGAGGGATAATCACACCTGGCTCATTCAGAAACGCTTGTACCAGATTCGGAGTCCACATGACAATACATGAGGCAAGTACCATTTCTGGTAGTGTAATAATGAAGCTAAGCAACCAGGCATAACGTATCTTATCACTCAGCTTTTTCCCATGACGCACCTGCCAGAAGCCGATACCATCGACAATGAATGCCGAGATGATGAGGTATAGTGGTATCAGGGCATCACTCCATCTGTAGTAGGGTATGTTGCCAGCGATACGATAGTGCAGACTTTGTTGTTCAACAGCGGTGCGAATCGCCCAGGGGACAAACAGTTCGGTTACTACTGTGTAGACCAGAAGCAGTAAAACCATACATGTCGCTGCCCCTGGTCGAGAGGTGAAACGTACGGCGCTGATCAGACATAAGGCTCCACAAGCTGTCGCGGGTAGGAGATAGGTTGGAATGCGTAAAAGGCCAAGTTCGACGATGGGGAATTGCAAAAAACCAGTCAGAGTCAGATTTAGCAGCCCGGCGGTCGTCATGAGGACAGACCATTCAAGTAAGGTAAGTCCCAGGAAGCGACGCGATACAATGCCAGCTTTACGATCAATGACAGCTTCAGATGCGAAAACATAGACCATTCCAAGTGAACCAATGAATGCGCCAGTGACACCCATCATATGGAAGGGTGCCCATAGAGCAATATCGATACCGTACAACTGATGCCAGTAGTTATCGAGCGGTGCTGCTACCAATGCGGTAAAAGCTCCAAAGCCTGTGACAATGAAGCCGAGTGGTGCATGGAAGATCCTGAAGATACGCACTGTCGATTGATCATTCACTCCTATGGCTCCTCGTCGATAGCGCAAGGTTTCTGCCAGCACAACGCCCAGTGCGATCAATCCTGCACCGGTTACGCAAGAGTAGATCAGCGTGTGAGGCGGTGTCCAGAACCAGTCACGTCCAACGTATGCATGCCATTCTCGATCCCAGGTTGCCCCTAGTTGTCCTTGAAAGAGAAAGAAGAGCATAAACCACCCACTGATGCGACGTAACCTGCGCTCTACCAGATCTGGCCGCGCCTGTTCTTGTATGCCAGCAGTTATCCCAATTGCCTGAATCTCTGATTGCGCCATATCGAGTAACTCCTCCTTGATGAATATACAATGGTATAAATCACACTCTTAAGCTCAGAAATCCTCCTCATACTGGCCTTGCGGTCACCGTCGATGAAAATAGTGAGGCTGAATATCAGGCAGTATATAGGCCGAGGACAGTAGCACAGGGCATCTCCTTTGGGTTTTTCTTTTCAGTCTCGCACAATATTGCAGTGATTAGCAAATGATTACCCCATCTAGAGAATAAATGCCCACTTTTTGCAGAGTAGTCGATTATAGAAGTGAAATTTGTAGGGGCGCGGTTTACAAGCTCACATTGCATCAACAGCATAACAGGCTTGTGAACCGCGCCCTTACAATATACGTTGGCACGGCTTAACGGGCTTGTAAACCGCGCCCTTACAATATGCGTTGGCACAGATATATCTTCAAACGCCAGAGAGCATGGCCTCTAGAATATCAGCGGAACACTGCAACCTCAAGCATTGCCTGATCTTTAGAGCACGAAACACCAGCCGTCTTGCGGGTGAAATCATTGGCAACGCCACTGACGAATCGATCAGTTCTGGTGCAACAACCGTGTATTCTTTCCCTTTCCACTAAATCGTACAGCGGCCAGCGGCCAGGATATTGCGACACCAGTCAACATCACTCCCATAGGGTAGTGGAATAATGAAACCATTGGGGGTTGACTCAACGACAACGGGCGTGGAGTACATGCGTCCGGAGTGACGTCCCACATGGTGGACAACTGCATATGGACTACGGTGATGGCCTGCAACTGTCAGCACAGCAGGATTGAGAAACCTCTTATTGAACTGACGGACCCTATTGAGGAATCGTTTCAGTCCTCCGATAGCAAAAACAATGACCAGCACCAGAAGCAGGATACTGAGTATCCTAACAGGCCAACGGATCTCCTCAGTCGTACGCTTCTTCCTTATATCACGTGAATTCATAGCTTTCTCTTCTTTCCTGTAAGAAAACACTTTACTTTCATTACTCTTGAAGAATGCAGCATTGGTTATACACAGCCATCACAATAGCCCGGACTGAGTTCACATTCTCATCACAATATCATCAATCAAGCTCATTCCAAAATTGTAACTACTCAGGTCTGCTTGCCCTTGCTTTATGTGGGTATTGTCGCTCGTGGTGGAAATTGCGGCGCAATTTCCACCACGAGCGACAATACCCACATAAAGCAAGGGCGGCGAAGCGCTTAAGGCGCTGAGAAATCTGCAAAAGGGGCATGAATGGCTAGAGGGGATAAAAACTACCGAGAAAGAGAGGTAAATTATGGTGTAGGTGCGCGGTTTACAAGCCCATATGTTCATTTTCAGGATAACGGGTATGGACTTGTAAACCGCGCAACTACGACATATCGTGCGACTCTACCAATGGGGATGAAGAGGACCTGTGTGGAACACAAGGGGTGAAATTACTGTCCAGGCACCGTATCCAACTACAACTAATACAACCAGGCCGATAGCCAGTACGGTGATTTTCATCGGTGTCCAGAATCCTGTAGGCGTCGATACGTCCATAGTATCTGGTCTTTCTGAACTCGTTGCCATAATCTTTCCTCCATTTTGCAGTCCCTACAAGAGGACGTAAATAATACAACTTCGTGTCTTCATTAGTTATGAACGTTTCAATTCACTTTTATTCTCACTCCTCTGGATACATAGTTAGAAATTACCATTCTGTTTCATTGTGGATGAACTGGAGCAATTCCTCCAGCCTCCTCACCACCTGCGGTGGCTCGCCGGGTTTTTATGTGGATGGTGGGGTTTGCAGCTAGCTGCAAACCCCACCATCCACATAAAAACCCCTTGCGAATTGCCTACGGCAGTGAGGAATCAACAAGAGAACACCTGGAGAGTCACAAATTTTCTTGTAATCTGCACAGAAGAGGCGTATGATAGAAGAGTAACAATGAGACAAAAAGATACACATGTATAAATTCACAGAACACAGGAGAAACAACAATGAGTCATAATAAGAATAAAAAGAAATTCAGTCCATTGAACACAATTTTAGGCCTGACAGTGATGGCCATCGCCGGGAAAGCTATCAAGGATCAATTAGATCTGCCACCCCAATATCGTACGTGGCATGGTAACGTCCTTGGTATTCCCTATGATTTTCGCCGACCAACGCCCGAAAAGATCCGGTCCACCTTCTGGAATGAACATTCCTCACTGCTTTTTGTGCCTCAGGTTTTCGGGATTGGCTGGACAATCAACTTTTACCCTTTGCTAAACCCACCCAGGAGATTGGAGGAATAACAAGAGATTTTTTCACGGTTTTTTGCATATAAAAAAGGCTCGTTCATGCAAAATTCTTATCTCAAAAGAGGATAAAAATTTTAGTTTACTAGAGCCTTAGGAGAAAATCGTATAATTTTCTCGATATGCAGACACATAACATATCCATCGCTACGAGACGATAAATAGATCGTGCGATCACATATCCACAGATTAGCAAGACAATCTATGGGCTTACTTATAGCTGAAAACGTCACGAGAGAGTCTCCCTGTTCCGTATGTCAAAAGGCATAACTGGCATGCCAGGTAGTCTTTTGCAGGCGCTACAGTTGTGATTTTCCTGATCAGCCACAGTTGGCTATAGAAAGGGGCAGTAGTAATCATAGAACTGTTCCTAACTTCTAGTAGACAAGCGAACTTGTGATAAAGTATTTACTGATACTTTATCACAAAACATGGCCCAAAAGTAAATAAACAGTGCCAATTTTGTGCCATTTTGGCAAATTTGCTCTCTGAGAGACCACCTTATAAAGGAATATTTGACCTTTTATGGCTGGTACAGATGATTATTGGACAGCATGAATGTTGACGGAGTCCTCAATATTTCTTCTAAAAAATGGCCCATTTACTCTCCCTATATAGAATTTCTTTTGCATTATCTATTTTTCTTTTAAATAAACTAAAATATATTATTTTATTTTAATTTATTTAAATACAAAAACATGGTACATTTTGGGTAATTCCTCAGGTTTTCTCACCACCTGCGGTGGCTCGTTTTTGTTCTAATGAGTCATCCCGAACTTTTTCAAAAGTTCGGGATGACTCATTTCTATGTGGGTATTGTTGCCTGTGGAGGAGGTTGCGTCGCAACCTCCTCCACAGGCAACAATACCCACATCAAACGCCTTACGAAGCGCCAAAGGCGCTGAGGAGTCAGGAAGAAGAAGTCTGAGAAGTTACCACTAATTTTTTGAGCAGGTCATGCAGAGTAGCTTCAGGGTCAGTACAGAGGCCACAGTGCACTGGCGACGTTTGGATAATGGTACTGCGTGGCGAGACAAGCCAGTGAAAGCGTTCCGATTGCGACATCTGACCAGGCGAGCCAGCCTCCACTCCTCCTCTACAAGTGAGAATGAACAGATTCAAATGATCCGCGACAACATGAAGATCAAGATCAGGGGCAAGAGCCAACAAGCGCTGATGGTCCAGGTGTGTGAGAGCACCAAGAAAGCGGCGAGTACGACAGAAAAGGATGACGCCCACATTGATACACTCACCACGCTCAACGTACGGCATAGGCGAATAATGGCATAGTCATAGGAACTGAGCGTAGGCACGCTGGGCCTCCTCAACAAAGATATGCGAAGATGCCAGGCGGTCCAGCAGGTAAGCAAGGTAGGCCGCACGGTGCGCGTCACGATCTGCAAAAAGTGGGTGACGATCAAGCCAGGCATCTGGAATAGTGTCAATAATATTGCGTAGCACTACTGGGGTTAGACGACCTTTCAGAGCCGCATCGACTTCAACCAGTTCGCTGGCTATAGGCAGAAGCACATGTTCCTTAATAGGTGTGAAGGGGATACGACTACGCTCAAGATAATCGGCATCGATATGATGGAAATAGAACGCAGCACCGTGATCGATAAGCGTAAGACGCTTATGCCATAACAACATATTAGTATTGCGTGGCGTACGGTCAACATTTGTCACATAGGCATCAAACCAGACAATGGATGAGGCCAGCAACGGATCAAGTCTGCTTACATCCCTCTGATTGAGGGTGAGCGCTCCCGGTAAATAGTCCAGGGCAAGATTAAGGCCCGCACTTTCCTTAAGCAAAGCTTGAATTTCCTGGTCCGGCTCGGAGCGACTGAGTACAGGATCAAGCTCCGCAAAGACGATTTCTGGTACAGGCAACCCGAGAGTTCGTCCAATTTCACCTGCCACCAGCTCGGCTATCAGTGCTTTCGGTCCCTGGGCCGCGCCTCGAAATTTCAGCACATATAGCCCATCATCATCGGCTTCCACAATGGCAGGGAGAGAGCCACCTTCTCTGAGAGGTGTCACATAGCGTGTTACGGTCAGCGTTCTCAACATAGCTGTTATTTTAGCACATATAGCAGGCTCTACTCTATAATATCTTTTAGAGTAACTATTCAGGTTCCCTCACCGCCTGCGGTGGCGAGGAATCCGGAAAGATAGCAAACGGAGAGAGTCAACCAATGACGGCAAGGAACATCCACAGCATTCTACAGCAGCAACCACTCGGATTGGTCTTTGACATCGACGGCACACTCAGCCCCATTGCCCCTACGCCCGACGAGGCCTGTCTCTATCCAGGAGTTGCGGCTCTCTTAGAGCAAGCCAGAGAACATGCTCATGTAGCCATTATGACAGGCCGGGCTATCACAGATGGTGCCTCCATAGTTAACATCGATGGGCTGACCTACATTGGTACACATGGACTGGAATGGTGCGATGGACTCCCCTCTGTGCATCCAGTACAACTTATACCACAGGCAATTCCCTACATTGCACCCGGCAAATATCTGCTCGACTTAGCCGAACAACAACTTGCAGCATTGCCAGGGCTGATTATCCAAAGAAAAAGTGTTGGTGGCTCACTTCACTACCGCCTCTCGCCCGATCCTGAGCAGACCCGACAGCACATCCTGGCAGTCCTGGAAGAACCTGCCCGTCAGGCACAGATGCGCCTGGGAGAAGGAAAGCGTGTCATAGAAGTACTTGCCCCACTCACGGTCAATAAAGGGCAGGCATTACGCCGCTTCACCCAACAATTTGGGCTACATGGCGTCATTTTCGCGGGAGACGACCGCACTGATCTGGATGCCGTTTTAGAAATAGCTTCCCTGCGCAAGGAGGGACTCTCGGCTCTTTCTATTGTCGTTGAGCATACTGATACCATACCGACGCTCCTCACACACGCAGATATCATCGTTCAGGAAGTAGCTGGAATGGCACAACTGCTACGAGAAATGGTCGAGACTTTAAAAAATATCTAAGGCTCTTATGAGGTTGCTCGGGTCTCCTCCCCACCTGTGATGGCTCATTCCCGTTTTCGGTGTGGTTTTGTTGCCTGTGGAGGAGATTGCGACGCAATCTCCTCCACAGGCAACAAAACCACACCGAAAACAACCTGCGAAGCGCCTTCGGCGCTGAGGAATCAGGAAAAAGAACCAGAGGTGGTACCGCGAAATTATAACAGGGCACCCCCCGCGGGGGTGCCCTTTCAAATTCGCTTAGCTCACATGAGCAACAATACTCTCGTCAAAAGGTTCAGAGATCGCAGGTAGAGGACCAGAAAAAGAACGTTCGAGCAGATGATTAATATCATATATCTGCCGTGTCAACCACAAGTTAAGATCACTCCGTTCTACAGCTTGCCGCGCCTGTGCCGCCTTCATACGTCTCTCTTCTAATGACAAGGTGAGCGCCTTGTACAAAGCCTCAGTGGTCTCTATCACATCTGTGGGTGAAGTGGGGATAGAGCCTTTTGCTAATTGCTGGAATGCACCTGCTGTGCGTGAAAGCACAAGCACACCATCGCGCCGATTGACAACTGGCCCCTCTTTGGCAACCAAATTCATACCGTCAATAATCGGATTCACCAGCAGCACATCATAATACTGCATGGCTGCCAGTGCTCGTACCCGATCGTTATCACAAAATGCGCGGATGGGGGTCCAATCCTCTGAACCGTATTTATGATTAATCTCTTCAACAGCAGCGAGGACGTCAGCAGTGTAGCGGCGGTAAACAGGTAAGGTTTGCCGAGATGGCACGAGGAAGGCAAGGAAAGTAACCTCGCCAATCAGTTCAGGATGCTTTTCAAGCATCATATCATAGGCCTGAAAACCACGCAGGATATTCTTGGTTGGCTCCAAGCGATCGACACGCATAATAGTCTGTTTGCCTAGAAAAGGCTTGATTTGCTCAGCAGCCCGTTTGCCTGCAGCACTGTTGACCACACGACGTTCCCCTGTGACGGAAATGGAGATGGGATAAGCCCGTGCCTGTGTACGGTGTCCTTGCCACCACACGGCACCCTCTTCAAAATCAACAACGGCACCCTCCAGGAGAGTTCTGGCCCCCTCAAGGAAATTACGAGCATCACGCTCAGTCTGAAAACCGACAATGTCGTTACCAACCAATCCACTGTAGATGTCATGTGCAATATTGCTGGGTAAGAAATGCCAGCAGCGGACATCAGGCCAGGGAATATGGATAAACTGCTGCGTAACGATCGATGGGTGGTGCTTACGAATCATCGCCGATACCAGGTAGAGATGATAGTCATGTAACATGACTACCGGAATTGTATTCTCGCGTTCAATCTCGGCATTGACAGCGTCTGCAATGGCTTGATTTGCCACACAATACCCATTGACCCAGGCATCCTGCAACTGTCGAGCAGAATCCTGAATAGGATCGTACATGTAGTGCTGTAGAAACCAGAGAAGCTCATTACTGATCTTCTCATAGTGTTTACGATATGCCACTTTTGATATAGCAACATAGCGCAATTGCATCTTCTGACCACGTAAGGGTGAGTGTAATAACCCGCCTCTTTGCTGTGCCTCCTTTGCAGCCACTCGATCACCTTCGGTCATTGTCATTGCAACCCACGTCACCTCCATACGGTTACCGGCATCAATGAGAGCCGTTACCATACCACCAGCACCTCGACGAGGCTTGAGTGTTTTGTCCTGGCTCAGTTGGTACTCAACAGGGCCACGATTAGACGCTATAATGAGCCGACGAGCATGCATCAACTGCGGAGGATGGACATCTGTCGTCATCCGCGCGGGCATGGGTTTGTCCTTTCTAACAGGTGCCTGCTGTTTTTGTCACCGGGACCAGAGAACTCGTAAGGCCCTCCACAGCTACACCTTTGCGCCAGCGAAGTGAACGCATGGCACGGTCAACACTGAACAAACAAAATTACGTATGATATAGATACGCAAGACATCATATAGCTACACACGCTACTATATATAATGTTACCATACGATGAAGCAATTTTCCTAGGATTCATGGAAACTATGAATATGGTCACCTGGTACTACCAGTGATTCAGTATAATAATCTCAAAATATTGAAAGGCTTCCTTTTCATGATACGTATTGGCAATTGCTATCCGACTCACTTGAGATCAACGGCATTCATCGTCAATGAGCCGGACGGTATGCCAGAAGCCACTTCCAATCACTTCTGGAGAGAAGTACCTTAGTACCGTCCTCTTCAGGTTTGTCATCGTATTTCGTTTTAATTAGTTGAGAAGTGAGATGATTGTAGAGTTTAGTATCTACTCTCGTAAGAGAATTCCTTACATAGGTGAGCAAACTGGAAGAGGGGGTTTCCTCACAGGCACTCTTTCCTTGAGAGAATTCATACCAATATAACCCAAACTACCTATATTGAGACAAAACTTGCGGATAGACAAGGCACATGCTAGAATGCCCTGCGAGAAGCAGAAAAATATATTAAGTAGTTTGCCGGACCAGCGGCAAGGTCGAGAGGAGCGCACATTGAACGAACCAACTGGGGCTAAGAAGTGGCTATGGCGCATTCTGGATTTTATCAATCCATTGCGCGACCCAAGCCTGACGGTAGCAGCCGTACTTACCTTTATCGAAGAAGCGGGACAACATAACGCCTGGTACTGGATTATTGTAATTGCGCTCATCAACTGGCTAGCAGTACGGGGTATGGTCTGGTTAGTGGTCAATTTTACCTTTGCCTCTGTTTTTATTGTGCGGCGCGTCTGGTGGGCAATCAAACATCCACACCTGGCATGGCGTATTATGGATGCTGTCGGACACGAAGAAATCGTAATTGGTGGACTTGCCTCTCTCGCTGAGAGTGTCATATTACAAGATGGTACTGCTATCCTGGGTCCTGCTCTCAGTGCCAGCGGTATCCATATTCTTGGCGAACTTCCTGCTGGAACAGAACTCCCCATGTTAAGTATGGCAAATGGGCAACTTACTGCAGATCTGTCATCATTGACTGGGGCAGGTTTTTTTCCTGGGGCTAATTCCAGCGTTTTTCCCAATATGAATGGCTATGCAGGCCAGTCTCCTATGGGTAACTACCAGCAGGGAAGGGAAAATGGTTTCTATAGCCCACAGAGCACAGACGGACTCCCACAAAGTTTTCCGCAGCGTCCCTCTGAAAACGAAGAGCGTCTACGCCAACAGCTCGCCGCTTATGCTCGTCTACTAGAAGATTGGGTTCAATTCACAGAGGAAAAATGGCGTACAGTGAGCGATAGTCAGTTAGGCTGGAAACCTTTGCGAGGCCGATGGGGCAACTGGGAAGATATCTTCCAGGATGCTTACGCGGCAAAAACATCTGATCCGATGGCACAGGCAGCACAATCAGCCGGGGAAGCAACCGCCCGACGTTTTGATACATCAAAAGATAAAGGCTCAGCCGCCTCAGCTGTCGCTTGTTTTATGCGTGATATGATGACTCTACGACGAGGTATCGACCTGCTACAACAGGGATTAGAAAATTCACGCGAGTCAGCAAATACAACAAATGAGCACGCTGTAGTGCAACCCCTTACCAGGCGCTTTGGTGATGGAAGGAGTGGCTCCTTACTCAATGGGAATGGGATAAATGGCGGTGTCACATCCCGTAACTCACTCATTCGACGACCAGCACAGATTTTTGTGGACGCTGACTCGGAGAAATAGGACAAACCATGTATACATACTCTTCCCGTCCCGTTCATGTGCGCCCTGAATTGGACCGGATGGCCGAATATATACCAGGCGAGTCACTAGAAACTTTTAGTGCCCGCACTGGTATACCAATTCACCAGCTTATCAAGTTGAATAGCAATGAAAGTCCTTATGGGCCAGCGCCTCAAGTTATGAAAGCGCTAGGTGATTATACAAACTATAATAATTATCCTGATACTGATTCGACAGCATTACGCCAGGCACTTGCTAATTATACAGGAGTGGATAGTCGTTTTATCGTGGTTAGCCATGGAAGTAATGAATTGATCAACCTCCTCTGGCACATTTTTCTTTCTGTCGGTGACAATATCATTTGCTGCCCACCAACTTTTTCGCTCTACACATTTATCACTACATTCTGTGGTGCCTATGTTCTAGAGGTGCCCCGCACGGAAGATTATGAAGTGGATGTTGAGGGAATTTTGACAGCTCTCACGCCTGAGACAAAAATGATTATCCTCTGTTCACCGAATAATCCCACAGGAAATCCCATTCAGGAACAGGATGTGCTGACGTTGCTCAAAACGGGTCGTATCGTTGTCGTAGACGAGGCCTATATCGAGTTCTCAGATCATCCACAAGGACTGGCGCATCTGGTACCAGAATATCGCAATCTGATTGTTATGCGAACCTTTAGTAAGTGGGCTGGACTTGCAGGATTGCGCATTGGCTATGGACTCTTTCCGCAGTGGATCGTCACCTATCTCCGCCGCGCCCAATGCCCTTTCGAGGTCAATCTCTCCGGACATATTGCGGCCATTGAGACTCTCAAGCACCTGGATTACACGCTGGACAAGGTTCATCGCATTATTGACGAGCGTGCATCGTCTCTTCAAGATGCTGGCCAGCCACTCATTCTTAGAGCCTATTCCCTCACAAGGAAACTTCATCTTGACTCGTGTACACGACGAAGAGGTAAAGATGGACACGGTACGCGCGACCGTTGAGGCGCATGGCATCCTGCTACGCTACTTCAACCATCCTTACCTGAGTAATTTCCTACGAGTCACGGTCGGCTTACCCGAACATACGAATAGTCTGGCTACTGCGCTATCCACACTAAATAGGTAAATTGTGGCGATCAATACATGGCTTCCGCTCGGCAGAACCATGTATTGATCGTCACAACTGCAGAACACACTGCCCTCTATCTTGCTCAACTCCCCACCTACGATGTACAATAGCCTCACGAGGATGTGTTGAAACATGACATCCCCACACAGATAGATAACAACAGAGTTATACAATCCATGTTTATCATGGTTGTCGTGGAGGATATATTTTTATGCCAAATAACACAAACGATACGACCATCATTGAGGAGGTTACCGCCCGCGAGATTCTCGATTCGCGTGGCAATCCTACTATTCAAGTCGAGGTGCTTTTGTTAGGAGGGGCACGGGGTAACGCTGCGGTTCCTTCGGGCGCATCTACAGGAGCACATGAAGCCGTAGAACTGCGTGACGGCGACAAAAACCGTTATGGAGGAAAGGGCGTACTCAAGGCTGTCGGTCATGTTGTCGACGTTATCAGTGATGCTCTGGTAGGACTGGATGCGACTGACCAGACCACGCTGGACGAAGTGATGATTGAGCTGGATGGAACTCCCAATAAGGGTAAGTTGGGAGCCAACGCGCTCCTTGGAGTCTCGCTGGCAGTTGCTAAAGCAGCAGCTAATGCTGTGAATCAGCCGTTCTACCGTTATTTAGGTGGAGTTTCCGCACGCACCCTTCCTGTCCCTATGATGAATATTTTGAATGGGGGCAAGCATGCCGACAACTCCACCGACATGCAGGAGTATATGATTCTCCCGGTGGGTGCTCCTACATTCCGCGATGCACTCCGTATGGGATCTGAGGTATATCAAGGTCTGAAGAAGGTTCTGCATGGCAAAAAACTCAACACCAATGTTGGTGACGAAGGAGGCTTCGCCCCGTCGCTTGGCTCTAACCGTGCAGCTTTAGAGGTCATCGTAGCCGCTATCGAGACCGCAGGTTATAAACCCGGCGTGGATATTTTCCTGGGTATGGACCCTGCTTCCACCGAGTTTTATCAAAACGGCAAATATGTGCTGGCACGCGAGGGGCGTACCCTCAACTCCAAGGAGATGGTAGATCTCTACGAGCAGTGGATTAATGAGTATCCTATTATCAGTATTGAGGACGGTCTGGCTGAAGATGACTGGGACGGTTGGGCACAACTGCGCCAACGCCTGGGCAATCGTATACAACTTGTCGGTGATGATTTGTTTGTCACCAATACAACTCGCCTCAAGCGGGGCATCGAGGAACACTCAGCAAATTCTATTTTGATTAAGCTCAATCAGATAGGAACGTTAACCGAGACGATGGAAGCTATCGAGATGGCAAAACGGGCTGCGTTCACAGCCGTTGTTTCCCATCGTTCAGGCGAAACCGAGGATACGACAATCGCTGATCTGGTGGTTGCCACTAATGCTGGACAAATAAAAACCGGTGCACCCGCTCGCTCTGAGCGCGTGGCAAAGTATAATCGTCTTCTTGTGATCGAGGACGAGCTTGGCCCTGAGACTGCACGCTATGCGGGATTCAGCGCCTTCTATAATGTACCCAGCCTGTATGCAAAGGCATAGATACCTGTAGGTGTCACCCTTGTAGTTACTTTCGTCCGGTGCCATTCGCTTGCAGGGATGTACTTGACACAGGAAGGTCTGCTATAAGGGATGACTCTGCTAATCTGGAGAGAAAAGTTATGGCAAGCGATACATCAGATGTGGCCATCGCGGCACAGCGGCGTACAGCACGCGCTATTCACTATAACCTTAGTTATATCGTTCAGGGTGCGGAATATGGCACGGATGGCGCGATAGTTCTGCTTCATGATATTCCGGCAGGTGCCTTTGTCTGGGAAGAGATGATGCCCCAACTGGTGGGCCTGGGCCGAGCGGTCTACGCCATCGATATGCTTGGCTACGGACTTTCTGATCATCCCTGGCCTGCGGATACGTCCATCTGGGGCCATGCTGATGCCCTGGCATTTCTCCTTAAATCCCTCAATCTCACAAATGTGATTCTCGTGGGACACGGATTGGGTGGCGGGGTAGCACAGGTGCTAGCAACGCGTCTATACCGTGATCATGTTAAAGCATTAGTACTCATCAATACCATCTGCTACCTTTATTCCTTCGCGGAGAACTGGCCCTTGCCGGATATGAAGAAGCGCCAGGATATCGATGCCCCCAAGCAAACTGAACTTGAAACGATGATCCATGATCTGCAAACCACCCTCCCCAAAGCGGTTGTCAATACCAGCCGTTTCGCCGATGTGGTCAATGACTATGTGGAACCCTGGCAGAGTGAGTTGGGCAAGGAAGTGCTGTTCCAACATATTCGTTTACTGCTTCCCAATTATATAAACTCAGTGTCATCAGATCTGGCGATCACAGGGAAGCCGACACTGATCATCTGGGGAGATAAAGATGAGCAGATCCCTGTTAAATATGCTGAACGCCTCCATCGTGAAATTCCTTCCTCACAACTGGTGATCATTCCCAATGCCGGTCATCTGGTTTTGTTTGATGCGCCCGGCACAGTAGCCAGTACATTGGTAGATTTTGTAAATGGCATCTAGCAGAAACAATGCTCTGTCAAAACAGAATGGTACTTACAAGAAGGATTCAGAGGTTAAATTCGGAGGACTACTCGTAAGTACCTTCTTAATCTATGGTACACAATGACACAACAACTACGAAGCTTTCTTCTTATGTCCACCATTTCGCTCTGCTGACTGTTGCTTGACAGGGGCAGATATCGATTGATCCTGACGTTCGCATTGACAGTCTTCAGAGCAGTGATTGTACTCTTCCATAGCTAGAATATAAGAGTTGTACATACGCTCAAGTACCTGCACTGAACTACCTTGCTGCTCCGCCATCACCAGATCATGCCATTTCTGCCGCATACGCTTTTCCGCATACTCAAGCTCTGCTGGGATCATGGTTTCTCTTTCTCAGGAAGCCCTACTGCTCTGCTTGTACTCCTTGTACTCAGCAGTCAGTTGTTGGATCAGCTTCTTTGCATTAAGGTAGCTCGTAGATGCCACATTGTCAGGTTCAGCTTTACCCATATGCTCACAGAGTTTACGAATGCTCGCCAATTGTTGTTCTGTCACAACAGCTTCGGGGGCATTCTCAGTGGGGGCTGGCTGCAAATGATTGCCATTGGCACCGTTACTACCATTACCAGCTACAACACGAGAACGTACAGGGACAACAGCAGCATTATCATTACGACGGTTATCACTATGAGAGGATGCAACGGCACGCTCGACGGGAGCATCAACGATACGATGCTCTTCACTCAGTTCTGGCGCAAATTGGGTGCCATACCCTAAAGCAGCCAGCGCACGACCTATTGCGCCCGTCTCAGCCTTCTCGATAAAATCGGGGAAGTTTGCGGCACTTTCTGATTTAGTACCTGTTGCCCTTCCACCCTTGCCATCAGTGACAATGGCTCGAAATCTGGCATAGCCTTTGGCACGCTTGACAATTTTCTCACTACGATGCTTTTCATTACTCCAGACATAGGTTTCTGCTTCCATTTCGCGATCAAGATCTACTACAACCTCTTCAGTGTCGATCGTGCCCTGTGGACAGATCGATCTGAACCACACCAACCTCCATTGGACTGGTAAATAGTCCTTAGAACCCTGGCTTGATCTGACCTGCATTAAATGGTCATTCGGATTGAATGTACAAATGCGTTGCTCTTCACAACCTTCCTAGTTACTTTAGTCGCTCATCTTTTGCTCCTTATCGAAATTTTGTTCTAACATTATAGAATGGCACCTTGTTCTCCGTCAAGTATCGACATATATCAATATATTCTTTTGTGTGAAGATGGAAGCGGAAATTTTTGGTTGGTATACCAAGATGTGCCTGAAAGAAGAGGGAACGATATCATCATCAAAAAATTGGTAATTTTCTCGACTCGATGGTATATAGTTGATGTGCTAATTAGCGAACAAATACCTCATCAGGCTCAAATTTTTAATGATATAGCAGAAAGATGAGTCATTCTGATATTTTCTCCAGCCAAAAAGAAAGGATCTAAATATTGTTACAGTTTGCTCTCGCCTCTGTATATCCAAGAAGTATAGCGTGGCTTATCCGGCTTGATGAGTGGGATCGTTTTGAAGAAATCATTATGTACAACTAGCGCAATGGTGGGAGGATATTTTAATGTAGTAATTCCTATGACAGAGCAAGATACTATTTCCGAGCAATAACCAAAGTTTCTCTAATGACTATGATCCAGATCTCATCATACTTGCACCAGGAATGGCCTCAAAAGAACTGGAGATCTTTCTATTAGCAACTTGCACCCCTTTGGTATTATTCCGTGGGAATCTTTATCAAGATTGCAAAACATTAGACTCCTTGGTCAGGTAGAACGGGGGTAGGAATGCGACACTAGTTGTAGAATAGATATACACTCCTAAAGATACAATTACCCTCTTATCGCAACGGCAGATGATACATGTGCAGAGAATACCAGTCGATTAGCACTTGGTTTGCTTGTGTCAGTGGATTAATACATCTCTCTCTTCGATATACAATATTCTAGATTTCACCGGATGATCGAGAATTTTCTTTCGAAGAATTATTTAAACATGACAGAATGGACAATATATAAAGTCCCTCTACCAGATGTTCAACCCATACCAGTCCCTCCTCTTTTGCAACCAGCAAATATTTCACACAAAAATATCAATTTCCTTTATCTGGTGCAACCAACATTTTAAAAGCTTGTTTTGAACTACAAGATAAGTCGAGCGTATATCAATCTTTTCTAGGTTTGACAATACATATAAAAAAAGACGCTTAGTAACTCCCTACGTTTTATGATGAGTGAGAAGATAAACGCCTCCTACAATGGTAATACTTGTTTCGGATAACTTTGATTTGCAAGAAGCCACTTTATTCTGGAATTTACGAGCGGGGGGAATCTATGTAGCCTGGTTACCATTCTCGAGAACTGGAGAATAATTTAGATGCGGTCACGCTATGGATAAATTGAGATTATGATACGCATTCTATAGACTGCTTATGGTAGGAACTGGTATCGTGTTCTCTTCACTAGACAAAGATTTAGCTGCGACTTCAGGCTATTATTGATGCTCTTCACTAGAAAAGATAACAACAAAAATCTTTCAATCCTTGGAATATTATAATTCACAATGATCTGGTATTTTACAATTATATCCAGCCTTCCATATTGAAGAGGAACGAGTTGTTGTGGCAAGAGAGATGGTTCAAAAGCTACGTTTATCCCTAAATTACCACAAACAAAACACGACAGGGAAATACACGTTCTATTACAATGGAACAACTGTATGCTTCCTCCTAGCAGTTCCCTCGTACAGCAAAGAGATATCATCAGAGCATCGTCATACACTTGCCAGAAGCAAATGAAATAACACTACCTCAATTCCGTATCACCAGAGAACGATATCTCAAAATCAAAATCGACAAGCAAGAACCTCTTGATTTCAATATTCCATCACTAAAACAAGTTGCTGAAACATTCTTTGATGCTGGTAACTTTTCTCATCTGGAGATAAGCGGTGCAGGCAAATATCAGCAACAGTTTGTCCAAAGGGCGGGTAGTCTTGAAAAGGCTGTTCACTATTTTACAATACCGCTGTATCGTGACTTGTTTGAATTACTTATGCACAACAAGAATGATAAAACGAAACTTGGAAAAGTTTTAAAGAATGAAGAGCGCCGTGCTCTCCACCACATTGAGCTTTGCAAACAGTTAGGGAAATGTCTACCAGAAGACTTGCAATCGTATTTTAGAAAAGAATGTGATGAATTACCTCAAGAAGCAATAGAACTCCTTGACAAGGATTTGCTAGAACGAGGTTTTCTGTTAAGGTGCGAAACATGTTCTTTTGAAGCATGGTATCCTATTGATCGTATTGGGCGCTCTTTTGAATGCTCTCGATGTTTTACTATGCAGGTGTATAAAACAAATCCAATATGGCTCTATAAGTTACCTGAAATAATTTATCAAGGGTTAAATCAAAATATAGAAGTTCCTCTGCTTGCTGTGAGTTATCTGAAAAACAAGAGTAAACATAGCTTTGAGTGGCTTCCTGACTCAAATATCTACTTACACCCTAATGATCCAATGGCTAACGCCAACACACACATAAGAATCTCGATATATTGTGTTTATCTGATGGCAAATTATACGTCGGCGAGGCTAAGAGCAAGAAAAACGAGGAAAACGCGAAGGTAGAAAAACAACAGTTCTATTTCTATGAACAGGTTTGCAAACGAGTCAAAATTGACGGCATTGTCTTTGCTACATCTGAAGAAGAATGGAACCGGGGAACGCAACAGCGTATTGATGGCCTAAAACCCTGGTTTACAGGTGAAATACTCGTACTGACAGAGAAAGACCTGTATCCAACTACATAGTCCCCCTAATGTCGGCACCGCTAAGATAAATGGTTCGGTCTTACAACACCTTCTATTTTCCCAAACTTCGCTAGAAGAACACGACGGACGACAGCACCTTCTTGTGCCTGAAATCAGAAAATAGAAATTTATTCACACACCATTACTTTAAGTCAAATTACGCTTTCCTGGTAAAAAAAAGTCATTAATACCGCTGATAATAATATAGCAGTATATCCGTCTCATTCACCCAAATATTGGTGCCGATCGTACGTACACTTATCTAGCGAAAGGATGAATTTAGCGTGCTTAACACCCGTAAGAAACTTTCTAAGAAGAAAGGTTTTAGGGCTATCACATGGCTGTGCAGTAGCATGCTACTGTTGGGGATCATCGCAGCCGGTTTTGTCGTATTGCCACGCCTGTCGTCAGCACATGCTGCCGCGCCGAATCCGGTCCTACTCATTCACGGTTTTTCAGACAACTGTGGCGCTAGCATGAGCAAAGCATCCACATATCTGCAAGGTAAGGGGTTAACGACCGTTAATCTGGGTTACTATACAAATGAGGCTGGCTGCAATGCCACTATTAAAGGCGTCTACGGACCAATAAGTGCACCTAACAGTTGTAGCACAACCGATGCAGCCGCTGCCCAGGCGCTTGATCAGCAGAAAACCGTAGACACAGACTATCCCATTGAGAAACTTGGCTACCACCTCGCCTGGTATATCTACCAGAATTACACCCTGCAAGGGATATCCGTAGATCTGGTTGTCCATAGCATGGGTGGACTGATCATCCGTTCGGCTATTGCTCAAACAGTCGAAGATCATAGTGGTAACTGCGCCGCTCTCCAGACTGACAAGGCAGGCCTGGGACCACTTCCGCCTAATCTTCTGATAGGCCGTGTCGCAACCATCTCCACCCCTCACGATGGGGCAGCCATCGCCGATTTTGATCCCTTCGAGCACCAGGCAATAGAAATGAAGCCTGGTAGCCAGTTTATCCAGGGGTTGAAAAACACTGAAATCGGTGGGGACGCTCAATGGCTGACTATTGGTGAAAACTGTGGCGTCCTCTTACACAGCGACGGCGTGGTCAGTGCTTCATCGGCTGCCTGGCCCGATGGGTTAGGTGCAGCAGTTCAGCGGGTCACCTACACCGGTTGCACATGGGTACATACCAGTATCGAGAAAGATACGAGTAATGTTATGGATCAAAAAGCCAGTGTTGACGGCGTTACTCATACGGGTTGCGATAGGTCTATCGCAATGGCAAATAACTGGTTGCAGAATGCAGGTTTGGGTCGCTGTACTAACTAATAGCTAAACGTTTCGTAACCACTCAGGTTTTCTCGCCACCCGTGGTGGCTCGTCGACGTTTTTTGTTGGCCGTGGCAGGATTGGCGATACCAACCCTGCCACGGCCAACAAAAAAACGATCGGCGAAGCGCCCTGGCGCTGAGGAATCAAAAACTAAACGGGGAGCAGGACCTTAGCGTCTTGAACGCCACCTCCCCGGCACCCGTAATGCAGTACGGACGACGGCGATCCTCAGATTGCAATACCTCAATCCAGCCACGCCGCTCCAATCGGGTTAAAGAAGAAACCTTCAATGCCAGTTTCTTCAGAAGAACAAGCAGTCTATCCAGCATGTGCCATAGAATTTTCGAGCAAGCTGATGCTTCCTCCTTTCGAGTCACTCCCTATTGAGAGGCAGGTCTCTCTTATGACGCATTTATGCCTGATACACCCTTCGAGCGAAGGCGGGAAGCTGATGCATATATAAGCCTTGGCCAACAATTAGACTCGTTGTACCAGAACGCGGCCCCATATCACCAGCTTCTGGGATATCCCCATCAGATACAGGGAGATCTTCTCCAGGAATGCCAGCAAGATACTCGGTGGAAAGGAGACCCTACAGACTGGCAACTGCTCCTGAAAATTGATTCTGACGATGATACGGGGGTGATGTGGGGTGATGTGGGCATGCTCTATTTCTACATTCCGCAACAGGCGCTGGCTGAACGTGACTTTTCCCAGGTACATTTAATTATGCAATGTAGCCAAACGCAGCTTGTATCCCACTCTATTTACCGTCGTAACCACACAAAGAGCACACTATCCGTCCATTCGGTTCTTTCCATCAGAGTTCTCCGATAAAAGAAACGCGACGTTCAGATAGTGTGCTCGTTACTATGATTACACTATAAGTTAGTTTGCAGCAGCCGTCGGTGTCACTGCTGGTGCAGCGGGTGCTGTCGGTGTTACTGCTGGGGCTGCGGTTGCTGTCGGTGCCGCTGCTGCGGCCGTTGGCGTCGCTGCTGGTGCAGCGGGTGCTACTGGAGCTGCCGCAGGTGCAATTACGGCAGCAGTTGTTACACCGTTACCGTCTGCTGTCAGGGTCACTGGATTTTGAACATTCAGCAAGCCGACACAGTTCAGACCACCCGCACCAAGGGTCGCTTGAAGACGCGTTGCCAGGAAGGTGAATAGCGAGTTCGCGACGGCGGGCATCGGTGACGCTGCATTCATGGTCATGGTTTTATCCAGATTTAGGCGAGGGAGGGCAATATTGAGCAGGTTTGTGCAGTATGTGGTGGTACTTGCATCATTGAGCGTGTTTGCAGGCGTCTGGTCAACACCTCTGCGATATGCATTGACCTTTGCCAGACTGAGGTTATTGTTGACAAGCACCATCTCGTCGCCAGCAGGAACCAGAGCAACTGGTGCCGCCTGGAATTGTCTGGCCTGTAACTCGTCTAGTACCAATGCAGGTGTTGGGGCTCCATTGTTCGCCAGATCTGGTGCTGTCCAGGGCTTGCAACCTACGGCAGGATCAAGGATTTTGGAGACCAGAGCATTATCACTTGGATTGCCTAATGTGGTCGCTGCCGGAAAGTTCGCTTGATTAGCAGCAGTCAATTGAGCCGTCTGAGTACCATTCGTGATGTATTGCGTTTGTACGTTATCACTCTGGTCCATATCAACCACCGCAAAATCACGTACGCTTGGGCAGGGCTGTCCATCGAGCGCTGTTCCAAGTGGTGGCACAACCAGAGTTCCCGCAGCAATCAGCTGATTGGCCTTGGCGAAGAATGCTTTGGCGTTACAATAGGCAAACTGTCCAAAGACCGTGCCTTTGGCACCATTAACACAGTTACCCTGGTCCGCGCCATTGCCCTTGAGAGTGAGTAACGTACCATTGAAGCCAAAATGTAGCGCCACAATGGCATGTGCAGGCAAAGTTGGCGCGGTCGGTACGACCAGTGGTTTGGTGCCTGCATCAATTACCAGCGGATTGTAGACAGAGATAGCGCCCGTAGCAGGATCAATGATGGACGCCTGTACAAAAGCACTCTGGTTAACATTCGCCTCATTACACGGTCCTGCGGCTGGATCGGTGGCGCTCAGTTGATAGGGCGTTGCCAGCCCCTTGGCCGTTAAGGGATGATTTGGCACCTTCAGGTTACAGTTGGGATTGAGTACCGCAGCTGCATGCGATTTACCCCCAACCTGCTGTACAACGAACACGCCAGCACCTATTATTAGCAAGAGCGTGATACCGGCACCGATAAGCATGAGTGGTGAGAAGCGTCGGCGCTTCTCGACGGAATTGATCGAAGTACGTCGCGGTTTCGTAAGCATCTTTTTCCTATTCCTACTTCAATTTCTTGCCAAACGCATTCTGCATTCCTACAGAATAGATCTGGACATCTGCTCATGGACACAGCCGGTTGAACGCACCTTCAACCCACTGCCTCGATCCATACATGGCATGTTCTGGTTAAGAAACCTTAACCACTGTCGTGGCTTTCTTATGCAAATATTATCATACTTAAATGCATACATCGCGTAATTCAGATACGCTATATAAGAAAGTACTAATTCAGATTAAGAAACCTTAACCACAAAGATTCCTATTATAAGATAAAATTCCTATTCCTGTGGATTTTTGTAAAAAATAGACGATGGCATACGACACAATCTGACATATGCCAGCGATACGCAAAATATCCCTCCTCTTCACGTGATAGTATAATATCATTGCTACCGTACCCCATGAGTGAGCATCAGCCCATATACGAGGTGAGTTAATGAACGTCGCATCTATTTACAATGAGATCCATGCAGCACTACAGCGTGGCGAACGAGTCGCAGTAGCCACCGTCGTCAAAACCATCGGAGCAGCCCCCTGCGGAGTCGGGGAGCAAGATGCTTATCCATGCCGATGCCACAACGGATGGCAGTTTTGCCGGACCAAAGACTAATGGCAAAGTCATACAAGAAGCGCTTCTGGCGATCCACCATCGACATCCCTATATCACGCATATCCACCTGGATGCTGATCAGGGTGAGGCCGTTGGGAGTTGTGGAGCAACCCTGGAAGTCTTTTTTGAATTTTACAGCCTGAACCACGGCTTATCATCGCTGGCGCTGGCTATGTGGCTCAAGCCCTGGCACGTCTGGCAGCCCATCTCGACTTTCGTATTGTGGTGGTCGATGATCGCCGCGAACTGGCTGATCCACACGCCTTCAGCGACAAGGTACAACTCACCTTCGGGGATATTCCACAGATGATCCGTGAACTGAAACCAGACGAGTCAAGCTGGATTGTGATCGTGACGCGTGGTCACCACCTGGATCAGCATGTCCTACGAACCGCCTTAGAGACCAGAGCAGCATATATTGGGATGATTGGCAGCCCCAACAAGGTTAAACACATCTTCAAAGATCTGCTCACTGCGGGCATAGCTCGTGAACGCCTGACCCAGGTCCATGCCCCCATCGGCCTGGATCTGGGCGCACAAACCCCCGATGAGATTGCACTCAGTATTGCCGCCGAGATGGTAATGCTACGCAGAAAAGCAACTGGCGCATCACTTAAAACAACGCACCAGCTTCTGGAACAAGAAATACCCACATAACACACTCCCATCATACACTGGAAAAACTTTACCACCCCTTATCTTGCTTCAACTCCACTGCTCCCCACCTGCGGTGGCGAGGAGACCTGAATAGTTACTCTTGATTGAAGGTGAAATAGAGTGGATCGCAACAAGACCTAAAAAGAAGAGGGAAAAGATCCCTCTCCTTCAGCCTTGTGATATCTGTCTTATTTCTTCACGCCTTTGATATAACGTACTGTCACTGTACCCAGCACACAATAGGCAATCGCCATCGCAAAAAGCAACTGGAAGCCAAGCACTGTATGACCGCTACGCGTAAATGAATTGATCAATGGTCCGCCGAGTACAGGTGCAATCACCTGAGGAAGTGAAAGCGAGATGTTCCAGACGCCCATATCTCGCGCATAATTCCGATGTGAGGGCAAGACATCAGCAACCAGAGCCCAATCGACGCTGACATAGGCACCATAGCCAAGGCCAAAGATTGCGCCCGCTGCTAAGACGATCGGCAATGAGTGCGTGACAATAAAAATGAAACCTACAAGGGCCATCAGACCACCAGAGATGTACACCATACGTTTGCGCCCAAAGTGGTCAGAGAGCCAACCCACAGCAAACGCACTCAGCAGACTCGTCAGTGAAAGGATAATGACAAAATTGGTCGTTTGTTGCTCTGGATGAGCTACTCCAACCACATCCTTCATATAAAATTGCAGGAACGTTTGAATTGTATAGATGCCGAGCATCATCAACAGGCGTGTCGCAAAGACCCAGGCAAAATCAGGATCACGGCGAGGCCTGAAGTCAAACATTCGTAACAAGCCAACTGTTGCCACCACTTCCAGAATCATCTGTTGCACTTCGCCGCTGATCTCGATACCAGCAATGTGCAATCCGTTCCACAATGCCATAGCTCCCCATGCCACACCTACCGCAACGATTGTCCAGGCCGTAGTCAATATAAAGGAGCGTGAGAGCAATGGGCGACGGGCTACCAATGATGGCTCTTCGACAGCTTGTTCTCCCTCCAGTGCCGCGAGTTGGGCTGACGTACCCGTGCGTTCACGTACGGATATAATTGTAATGAGCATAAGTGCGACCATCACGGCCATAATGATCCCATAGGTAAGCCATAACCCCTGCTGATAGAGTGAGAACGGTTTGGTGGCATCGATAAACATACCAGCGACAACCACACCGGCAATGCTACCAGCAGTCAAAAGAAGACCCATGACGCCAGAGACCAGACCGCGCTGCTCAGCAGGAACAATATCCGGCAGTAAGGCATGGAAAGGAGCCTGGGCAGCATTATTAGAAAACTGCACAATCACCATAGCAATGGCCAGAGAAGGAATATCACGCGCCGTTGCCATCCAGAATAGGCCAGCGATATTCACCAGTGTCCCGATTACAATATAAGGACGGCGACGACCCCAGGCGGCCAGTTTTCCCTTTGTCCGGTCACTCAGCAGACCAAAGAGAGGATTAGAAAAAAGTGCCACAAATGCACCAGGAACAAGCACAATAGCCAGCGCTTCCCCTTTGTATGACTCACCCACAAGCTTGAGTACCTGACTGGGAAGAATGATAATGGTAAGGGCGGACCAGTGGAAATTAAGTGCAAACCAAAAAATGCTGATTGCCAGAATTTGTGTCCAGCGGAGCCTGGGAAGGTTGATTACCGCATGATGGGTAGGAAGCGTAGTGTCGTCCTCATGCCCTAAAGTAGCCATTTTGTCAGGTTCCTTTCTGATATATTGTATATCATCATACCGCACATTACACTAAGGGCGTGTGCTGTTCTGATAGGGCTATAGAAAGGATACCTTATGTTTACATCTCGTACCAGTATCATTTGCACCAGTTTTATTTTCTTTTGCTGCTTTCTACTTGTAGCATGCACTTCTTCATCTACACCCAAAACAGGTACTACACTGGTATCCACCAAAACAAGCATTACACCAGCACCCACTAAGACAGGCGCTACACCAGCACCCACCGCAGACCCAACAATGGCTACTCCCCAAAGTTATACGCCTCATGTCCTCTTACGAGGTGCAATCAGACCTGACGACCTGGCCTTTGATTCCAGGGGACGACTGCTGTTCACCGACTCCTATCATGGGACCGTTAACCGACTGAATGCTGATGGTTCGGTCACAGTATTGCTCCGCAGAGTGGGAGAACCAGAAGGCATCGCCGTTTTACCAGATGGGACAATAATTATTGCCGAGCAAATCACTAACAGTATTCTTTCCCTTGCCCCAAATGCAACATCTACCACGGTATTGCGTACCTTGCCAGGAACACCAAGTAAAGCACATTGTAAAGATGGCGTTGATGGTGTTGCCTATGATCCCACGACTAACACACTCATTGTCCCGGACAGTCCCATTGGCAATGTTTACCGTATGACCCTGGACGGCAAAAATCTGACCCTCCTGGCATCAGGTATTGTACGACCCGTTGGAGCATTTATTGATGCAACAGGAAATATCTTTGTGGCCGACGAGTGTGGTGGAGCGGTCTTGCGTATCACTCCCGCAAGCCAGACAACACGTTATGGTGGCTTTGATATGCCCGATGATGTGGTTATCGACCCACAAGGGAATTTGCTGGTCATTGATCTGGCCATACCGATTTCATGCATTGATCCGCATGAATTTCACGACAGGGGTTCATGAAACGCTGGCAAGCCGGGGATACATTGAGCCGCAAGGGCTGGTCATCGATAAACAGGGAAACGTTTTTGTGTCCGACGATTTCGCGAATATTATCATAGAGTACACGCCTGCATGAGCGGATCTTTTGTCTTAGCAAAAGGATAAGTTGTTTTGTGTGGGTGGCCAATCCTGCCACTCACACAAAACAGCTTATCCTTTTGAAGTTTTTCTGAAGAGGATCGCTATTGCTCTGGAAATGATCAATGTTGCAACGAAGGTAACAACAAGCATCACAGCCCATCCGAGCAATACTATCTGCATAATACCGTCTTCGCGCTTCTCAACTTCTCGCATGGATCTGCCGACAAGTACAAAACCGGAGTTTGGCCCTTTAAATTGGGTCACAACAACAGCACTGCGTACACCGGCTTGTGGCTGCCAGGTAAATCTATCCTCGCCATTTTGCCTCACATAGTCAAAAACGCCAGAAGGGATTGTTGGAGTTTGACCATCTAATTGGGCTGATGAGTTCGTAGGTTTTCCGGTCGTATCAAAGATTATTATATAGGTAGCTAAACTTTTGGCAATGTCAACTTTCTCCGGAGGTATGGCATCTTGAACGGACTGTCCATCCGCAAGCTTAGTTGCGATATCTTCGGCCATCTGGATCTGTGGATCATTAGCAGTTTGCCTGATATCCTGCTGGACCGCTGTATAGATCAGTCCGGATAATCCAGTTGCAACAACGGCAATGAGAAGCCAGTATTTTAATATTGCTTTCAGCACGTTTATATCCTCCTTGCAACATTCTTCACGAAGTCTTTCCAAACGTCTATTCTCTAGAGTAGGCGATATCTTCCCTTTACGCCATGTTCTGAGTGCTCTCCATGAAGTGCCTGTGTGCTCTGGAGTAGTTTCGTCTGGTCCCTCATAACCTGGCTCTACTCAACGAAAGTCGCTCACGTGGTCGGTTGCCCATTCGCGGAAGGGGCGCGCTGGTACTCCGGTGATCTCTTCCATCGTGGGTGAGACCCGCTCCGGTTCGGTCGCCATCTTGGCCCAGGTGTCGAGCATGCCATCCACCATCCGACGAGGAAGAGTGTTCGCCGGGAGAAGACGCGCAACGAATGAGGGGAGACCCCAGGAGGTGAGCAACTGCTGTCGTGCAGCCTTTGGCGCGATCTCGTCGTAGTGCAGCGGGCGACCGATCACTTCACCAATGATGTGTACCTGCTCGATCTGAGTCAGCGATTGGGGACCCGTCAGGACATACTTCGCCCCGACATGCCCGTCCTCGGTGAGTGCACGGACAGCGACAGCCGCGATGTCTCGCTCGTGGATTAGCGACCTGGCCGCCGCTCCGTAGGGCCAGTGCACGACCCCATCGGTGCGGATCTGCGGTGCCCACAGAAGGGTGTTGGTCGCAAACCCGCTCGGTCGCAGCATGGTCCACTCCAGCCCGGACTGCTCGATCAAGTGCTCGATGTCGGCGTGGAACGCGCTGATCGGGTCACTCTGCCGTTCGAGGTCATCGCTGACACTCATTGAGGAGAGGTACACGATCCGGCGCGCGTGTTTGCTGACCGCATCCAGGACTGCTGGTGCTGCCCTGGCTGTGGGGAACGGCCACATCAGGAAGACGGCCTCGCCCCCGATCAGGCTGGCATTCAGGGTGTCCGGGTCGGACAGGTCGCCGCGTACAACCTCAACTCCGCTCGGCAGAGAAACCTGGTCAGGGTTGCGGACCAATGCACGGACAGCGGCGGACGTTTGCAGCAGTTGGGACACGACGTGTCGACCGACATGACCGGTTGCCCCGGTCACCAGAATCACGCGTTGCATACTCGTCCTCCTGCGGTGACACCTGCGACGTGGTTCTTCCTGGGTTGAGAGGCCTCAGGAAAGGTTTGTTCTCCTGTAATCATCTCATGCTATCCTTTCTCATGGCTTTCATTCCTCCGTTCTCAACCGAGAAGTATCCTTCGGGAACGTTGAGCTGGTTCTTGCGGAACGTCGCGCACATATCCTTGCGCTCCCAGCGGGCGGCGCGCGGCGCGAGAGAGGGGAGAAGCGTTTGGCCTCCCGAAAAGACGGATGGCTCTCTGGATGAGTATAGCGTGTGAGAAGAGAACTGGCGCTGTCCGAAAGGTCAGTCCTGTACCTGTACGAATGGCGACCTCGCTCTGGAGAACGATTTATTTTTTTAGCTTCCCTTAGTCCTCATGTTTCACGCGACGAGGTGCGTGCCCTGGCAATGTGGATGACATGGAAGTGTGCCGTTGTAGACATTCCTTTCACGCAATCTACCAAAAAGCAGAGGGACAACATACCAACTTGAGAATGGGAGCATATTTGCTGGCAGCAGCCTGTGTCGCCGAAGCAACAGAGGTTCGCTGCGTCTATCCCTGAAAAAAACAAACAACAACAGGGGTGCAATCCCCCATGTTATTGCGCCCCTGTGGCAGGCTCAACATCCAGGATCTTCAACCATATCTCCTGCTTGCTCTCATCGTCCGATGCCTCAAGCTTGAAGATCACATTGACGTGCGTTACTCCCTTGAGTGCCTGCCCTTGCCCTGCACCACGTATGAACGTCCCAACCTGTCGAACATCCTCACCACTAGATTCCAGGCGCAAGCGTAAATTTTGCTTGTTGATACCACTCGACCACTTCTCGATCAGGCGCAAACCCTCCATCTTAAAGATAGGTTCCGGGTTGTCTGCCCCAAATGGACTCAATACGCGCATCGTTGTATACAGACTATAGTTAAGACGCTTCAGGCGAGTAAAGATCAGATCAACCATATGAGATGGATTCTCTGTACTTTCTGGTTCGGTCATCACACCTGCCTGATCTGGGAGTATGGTACCATCAACTCCTGCCGGTACTATTGCTCCACCATTCTCATGCCATGCCAGCAGATGATTGTGCAGTTCCTCTATTCGTTCACTACGAATAGTAAACCCCGCAGCCTGGGTATGACCTCCATAGCGTTCCAGGCGATCTGCAAAACCTCGCAATGCCGCGATCAGATCAAAACTATTTTGACTACGAGCCGAGCCACGACTCAGTTGTGTCTCTTTATCATTGCTCAAGACCAGAACAGGTTTGTGAATTTCTTCAGCCAGCTTGCCTGCCACTAATCCAATAATACCTTCATGCCAGTTATCGCCATTCACCAAAACTATCGCCTTTTTGGGTTGGTGTTGTGCCTGTTCACGCACATTTCTCATCAACTCTTCCGTTTCTTGCTGACGTGCGAGATTGAGTTGCTCCAGTTCCGCAACACGAGCAGTTGCCACCTCTTCGTCATCAGTGATCAGAAGTTCAAAGGCAATACTGGCCTCCTTCATACGTCCAGCAGCATTGATGCGCGGAGCCAACCCATAAGCGATATCACGCTCACGAATCCTCCCTGAGCGCAAACTTGCATTGCGTATCAACGCCTTCAAGCCGGGTTTCTGCGTTGCATTCAAGCGCTGCATGCCCAGACGCACCAGTGTATGATTCTTCACCCAGTAGTGGCGCGACATCAGCAATGGTACCAACAGCAACAAGATCGAGGAGTTCCATTTCTTCTTCGATAGAGCGCCCATACGTACGATAGAGGGCTTGTGAGAGCTTGAAGGCTATACCTACACCGCACAGAAAACGCTCACCATATTCGCAATCTGGACGCCAGGGATTAACCATCGCATAAGCCTGAGGACGATCTACTGGCGGATGATGATGATCTGTGATGATTACATCAATCCCCAGAGCATTCGCGTGTGCCACCTGTTCAACATCAGAACTCGCGCAATCAGTGGTGATAATAAGCTGCGTCCCACGAGCTTTGAGCAGATCGAGAGCGGCAAGATTAAGACCACAACCATCACGCAGACGGTGAGGGATATGATAGTCGAGCGACGCCTCCGGATATTTCAAAGAGCGCAAGACGCGGAAGAGGAGAGATGAGGAGGTAATACCATCAGCGTCGTAATCTCCGTAAACGGTAATATGTTCCCGGTTCTCTAAAGCCTTTTGAATACGTTCAACGGCACGATCCATATCAATGAGAGAATAGGGGTCAGGCGTCTCCTCGTATTTTGCATTAACAAAGGTCTTCATTCTTTCAAGTGTCTGAACGCCACGATTATAGAGGAGTTGGGCATGAAGAGGGTCAAGACCAAGCTCCCTGGCCTTGCGAAACTCCTTGTTCGAGAGCATGGGATAAACTTTCCACGGTATAGATTTTTGAGATGGTGCTTCCACGTGCATTTCCTTATTTTCAGTACCTTCAAGCAGGTCGAGAAAAGAAAGTTACTCCCGCCGCCCCTCTTGAGGAGAAATCTACATCTGAAACCCTGAGAAGTCAAATGAAAATGCATTATGGTTCATCAGGGAGCAATCGTAGAAATACCTCATTGCCAAGAAGGCGTCCACGCTTACTCAAGCGCAGCCATTCCTCATCTTGTTCCAAGAGTCCAGCTTCTTCTACGATGTGCAAACGGTCACCTACGAACACGGCAAAAGGTTCCGCAAAACGTTGCTCAAAAGTGGGGAGATGAAGCCCCATCGCTGTACGAAGTGCAAGAAATGCAGTCTCGGACATCGCCTGTTCGCGTCCAATGACTTCGCTCTCTACCTCTGGAAAGCGTCGTGCTTTGAGGAGCTTAATATAAGCAAGCGGTTCACGCTCATTAGAGAAACGCCTGCCGCCGAAGCTCGAATAGGCCCCTGCTCCCATGCCAATATAGGGCAGGTTCTGCCAGTAGGTTAGATTGTGACGACTTTGCTGACCCGGCAAAGCCCAGTTAGAAATTTCATAGTTGAGATAGCCAGCTTTTTGTAGACGCTCATCCGCATATTCGTACATATCAGCACACAGGTCTTCATCGCCAGGTGTGATACTACCTTCATGTGTCCATGTGTGAAATGGGGTGCCTTCCTCAATAATCAAGGAATAGAGAGAGAAGTGGTCAGGGTGCAGATCAATAGCGCGATCAAGTGTCTCATGCCAGTGACGCATCGTTTGCCCAGGAAGACCAAACATCAAATCCAGATTGAGCGAAGTAAAACCGGCGGCACGCGCATATTTGACAGCCTGTGTAATCTCTTCAACTGAATGGATGCGCCCCAGCATCTTAAGTAGTTCTGTATCAAAGCTCTGGGCACCCATGCTCAGACGAGTAATGCCCGCTGCACGAAGGCCTATTAACTGTTCCTCAGTAAGCGTTCCTGGATTGGCCTCTAGCGTGATCTCGGCCTGCTCATCGATAGTAAAAGCGCGGCTACATGCCTTCAGCAGGTGCGTAATCTGCGAGACACTCAGTAAGCTGGGAGTTCCACCACCGAAAAAGATGGTACGTGAACGGCGTGGTGTTCCATCGACCTGTTGTACCATCTGGCCTGCGAGTTCAATTTCAGTGAGCAAAGCACGCACATACGGTTCTCTTAAGGGAAGGATACCAGCATAGGTATTGAAATCACAATAATGGCAACGGGTGTGACAAAAAGGGATATGCAGGTAGAGTGAGGTTGTCTCTAAAAGCTCTTGAATTGTTTCTGTGTGCTGTAGTGTACAGGTTGTGCCAATGGTCATGTGTACAATCTAATCCCTTGTACTGTTTGAACTTGTAGGGACATCCCCTGGGAATGCCCCTATAAGCACGTATTATGGTTGTCCCGGTAGACCACTACTACCAGTTGGTAGACCACTGCCGTCACTTGCAGGAGGTGTCGCAGCAGGTGCCGCTGCAGGCAACCCGGGAGGCATATTGGCTGCATCAGTCAACATATTCTGATCAATTGGCGTGACAGTCACTCCGGGTAGAGCCTTCTGTGACAACAACCAGATCGTCAAGGCATCAGTCTGCAGGCTCTTGAGCGTCACGGCATCTATCTCGCGAGACGGATCAACATTCAAAATCTGTACAATGTGATAGGTACCATTTTCGGTCAAGACAGGACTGATTTCGTTCAGCCGACGTGAAGGATCAAAGATCCAGTTGTCAATGACACCACTAATTTTTGTGGCATATTGCTCGGTATATTGACCACGCGCCAACCAGCCTAACTGACCACCCTTGGTATTAGTATTGGTATCAACAGATTTGCTCTTGGCCAACTTGCCAAAGTCAGCGCCTTTTTTGAGCTGCGCAAGAACGTTATTTGCATCACCAGTTGTGCTTAATGTTATGGAACGCGCTAATACCTGGTAAGCTGGGGAGCTAATCTGCGATGACAGGTAGGTCTGCATATTATCACGCCTTAGCGTCAAAGCCATCATAGCATGCATATCAGCATCACTTACATTGTCATCACTGAGAAACTTGCTGTAGGTACCCTTATTGGGAAAATTGGCTGAGAAATCGTTCATGGCGCGGTTGACCGCATTGGTTGATGGCTCGATTCTGGCTTGTAGCGTACTGTTTTGCGTTGCCAGCCATTGACGAATGAACAGATCATCCTGTAACCATGCAGCGCTATCATTACCCAACTGCGATTGATTATCAAGCTGCTGCTCTTGAGGAAGCGTATTTTGGGTCAAATTTTGATACTGCGCATTTAACGTATCATGCTGTGTCTGAGCAGTCTTGACTGTGGTCCTGGCTGTCGCAAGCTGGTTATTCAGATCGGTACGATCTGTACTTGATCCAGCTGGCAGTGCCTGAATTTTCTTATTCAAGCTGTCAATCTGCCTGGTTGTGTCATCAATAATTTTTTGCTGAGCATCAACTTGCTTTTTCAGGTCGCTGCTTTGGGCAGTCAGCCCCTCTGGTCCATTCAGCTTGTTCGCTTCCAACTGTGCCTTGAGTGCAAGAAGCTTACGATAATCAGATTGTGATACACTCTGGCCGTTGACGGATGTAATTGCCAGACCTGGAGTGACCACATTGATGTTCACCCAGTAACCAATAATAACGACAACCATCAGTAAAGCGGTAAGAACGATCATAGACCAGATGACACGACGTTGCAGTCGAATTTTCTCGCTACGAGAGAGATGCCCCCCCCATCCAAAAATAAGAGGTTTACCATCACGTCGAGCCTCGACATGCGCCGTCTGTCTCACATATTTCTTTGCTTTGGTCGAGCGCGTTGATCGCTGATTGTCGGGGCGACGCGCTGTCTGACTATTCATCAAAACCTCCGAAGTGGATACGGATACCCCCGGCCCGAAAGAACCATGAGGAGGCCCGCAAGGGAGGTAAAAGAATATCTCACTCTTTCACTCCTTTGCGGGGATGCTTCGCCACCGACTACATTCCACGCATGTGTTCTGCGGTATAGGGGACCAGGGCCATAAAACGGGCCTGCTTGATAGCAGTACCTAATCCACGCTGATGCTTGGCACATGTCCCCGTCTTACGACGAGGTTCGATTTTACCACGATCTGAAATGTAGCGTTTCATGAAACGGCTAGCATCCTTATAGTCAATTTCGCGTACGTGGTCATGGCAAAACTGACATATTTTGCGGCGCGATGTGCGCTCTCCACGCCCACCTTCGCGTCGTTCGCGGCGTGGGCCTGCGCCACCTTCACTGCGTCTCTGCACAGATTTTCTCCTTCAAATTTAGAAGGGGTGCTCGTCCAATTCTCCAAGGCCGTCGTCTTTGTCATGCAGAAAGTTATCTGATCCTGCGGGGCTGGGCTGTCTGTCACGCGGCGTGAGCATCTCCATATCATTGATGATGACTTCGATTGCTGTACGCTCGACATTGTTTCTGTCACGTACTTGCGCTGGCTCAGGCGTCCCTCAACGAAGACCTTATGGCCTTTTTGCAGGTATTTGCTACATATTTCAGCAAGCTGATTCCAGGCAACGATATTAAACCAATCCGTCTCGTCTGGCGCTCACCGCTGGCCGACTTGGTAATGCGGTTGACTGCAAGAGAAAATTTGGTAACTGCGGTACCATTGGTAGTGTAGCTCATATCGGGGTCTTTTCCCAGGTTCCCGATCAACATAATTTTGTTCATGAACCAAATCCTTTCGACGTGATAAAACCCACCCCGACTCTTCATTTTAGAGATTGAACGTACCCAAACGTATTATAACGTAGCCTCGACTGCTTCCTCGATGGCAGGCGGAACATCTTCCATCTCGGCTTCGGACAATATCGGAGACTCCACAATATCCTCTGCTGGAGCTTGCTCCACTGTTTCCAGTTCTACTTCTGGGGTTGCAACAGTGGCAGCAGCGGCGGCAGCAGCAGCAACAGCCGCGCGCACGAGCTTCACGCTCCTCACGTTCCTTCTGAACAGCCTTATGATCACGTTTCTTGACCATATGCCGAAGAACCACTTCAGAAACCTTAAGTGTACGTTCGAGTTCGATCACGGTCTCAGGAGTCAGAATCATATCAATGAATACATAAAAGCCATCGCGGTGACGCTCAATGGGGTAGGCCAGACGACGACGCCCCCACTGATTGACCTTGACAATTTGACCGCCATATGTGGCGACAATTTGCTCGACACGATCCAGAATGGCACGTGTCCCTTCTTCGCTGACTTCGGGGTTGATAATGAACGCAAGTTCGTAATCACGCCTCACGAAGCCACCTCCTTCCTTTGGGTATGCATCTGGTCAGGGAAGCTTGTGTGCTACAAGCTTCGTCTCTGCCAAAGCAGGTGGAGCATCAACACGATGCTGATGCTATACAATAGATACCGCCAAATCTTCAGCGGATTCAGTGAAAATTGTCCCACACTGGTTGTGGGGATGCTCTCTTCCAACTTCTAGGGCGCTTCACACTGCTCCTGGAGCAAGCACAAACACCAACTGTATGGTAAGAGAAGATATCAATTTCACGCTATTATAGCATCGTTCGCTATGTCTGACAATAGAGCCGGGTGTAGTGGTGTAGTAACATTCAACCTTCTATTCTTTTCATACATCGGGAAAGTGGAAAAGCGGAAAGTGAAGAGCGCAATGCGACAGAAGCCGCGCCTATTTCTGTCTGTATGCCTGAAAAGAGCACTATATTGAAACACTGGCGTTGCTCCTGTTATATTGGATATACTGTTGCGAGAGAAACAGTATTTGTAACTGCTCAGGTCTTTCTCGCCACCTGCGGTGGCTCTTCATGAGTCATCCCGAATTTTGAAACAAAATTTCGCGATCTCTCAAATGGTTGAGAAGCGGGGTGTCAGGGGCGGCCAGCATCCCTGCCGGGGTGCGGGGTGTCCCCAGAAATTCTTTTTACCTCTTCTCGCGCCGCCTGCGGCGGCGCAAAAAGAAGTAAAAAGAGTTTTTCGGGGACACCCCGCACCCGGGGATGCGCGCTCCCGCACTCTCGCTTTGGAACTTGTGGTCAAAAAGTTCGGATGACTCATGGAAGCGCCCAGGGCGTTGAGAATTTTGGATTGGCTTTGCTCACCAATTTTGTGATCTTTTCACGAAACTCTCCAGAGAGCTGAGTGAACATCTGCTGACACGAACAAGACGGAGAGGCTATGCATTCTGACAACCACCCAGCTGATTTTACACGCTCCAGAAGAACGCCACGCGCCCATCCAGAGGGGACCGCTCCATCAGCTACCAGGTTACATCATAGAGATAGATTGCCATTACAGGTTGGACGGCGTGCGCTATTACAGTTAGTAGGGTTGGGACTCCTCCTGGAGCTTCTTTATCTTACGCTCTATCCACTCCTGGCAGGAGGCATGTCAGACCATGATCCTGTACGGCAGGCTTTACCAGATCTTTTTCCCTGGCTCCTCAAACTCTATTGGACAACGCTCTGGCCGGCACTTCCACGCCTTCTGGCGCACGTTTCCTGGTTAAATCTGGGTAATAGCGTAGGACAAGCAAACCTTTCGCTACTCATATTAAGTCTGGCAAGCATATTAATGCTCTTTGCAGTCCGTATAGGAAACCGGGTCGTCCGTGAACAACTCTCATACTCAGAGATACATTCCATCTTCCGTATCACACTTCTTCTGACAGCTCTCTTTGGGGTGACAATGTTGTTACTTCCTGCTGCAAAGGGAGCGATGTCGCAAGACATGCTACTTTATGGTCTCTATGGTCGCATGGTAACAACACATCATGTGAATCCCTATAGTGTTGCCCCCACAACCATTCCTCAGGATATGCTGCAAATGATCCTTGGTGCACATTCAACGGCACCCTACGGGCCAGTATGGACAGACCTGAGTATCCTGGTCACATTGCTAGCGCATGACAGTGTTGCCAATATCCTGCTTGGCTTTCGTCTCATCGGGTTAATCGCACATCTGAGCAACGCAATCTTGATCTGGGTCATCCTGGCAAAGCTCAAACCAGAGAAACGTCTTGCAGCCACCCTTCTCTATGCCTGGAACCCGATTATCCTATTACTGAGTATTGCCCAGATGCATTATGAGGTTGTACTTACCCTTCTTGTATTATTGGCGGTCCTCTTCTTTTTACGTAATTCGCTGATATTGGGCTGGGTCCTGATAGTACTGGCAGCGCTGGTCAACCCATTGGCACTGCTACTTTTGCCCTTATTTCTTCGCATGATCATGAAACAGATACATTTCCTCCACCTGGGCTGGCGCATCCTCTGGTGGCCAGCCCTGACAGTTATCTCAGTATCAGCAGCAACACTGGCCTATATGCCTTACTGGCAACAGGGGGGCAGTATTGGTATTCTCACCAGTCTCAGTCAAACCTTCTGGCAACAGAGTGCCATCAATTCTGTAGATGCGGCCATTATCAATTTGCCGATTCAAGCAACAGTCTGGCAGATTACCCCTCATCAGTGGTCACTCATTGCACTGATCATTGTGGGAAATCTTTCTGCTTTTCAGTATCTGGTTGGTAGATACATTGGAACTCATCTTACTTATGGGGAGCTGGCTATTGCTCCTGCTAATTCTTTTACAACCTGCTTACTGGCCCTGGGAAATCATCCTGCCGCTGACCCTGGCACTCTGCGCCAGCAACCGCACAATAATATTCCTGGCAGTATTGCTCACATCAGGTGCGCTGCTCAGCTACTACTACTGGCTCAGGCAGCCTGTATGGGTAGGACAGGGACTGACGACAGTGGGATTACCACTTCTGATATGGGGATGGACACTTTTCATCTCTTCGATACGACAGGCATACACAAAAGAAGCAACGGCCCAATCTGAAAAGCGGCGGAAGAGGCGTGCACGCCCCTCCTGGCTCTCACGCCCATCGTGGCCTTCGCGTCCCCCATTGCTCTCACGCCCATCGTGGCCTTCACGCCCTGGTCGTCGCCAATAGTTGATTCAGCATGTCTTATTAGGAATGGGTGAAGATTGGTAACTACTCCGGTCCCTTTTTTTCTGATTCCTCAGCGCCTTCGGCGCTTCGCAAGTTGTTTTATGTGTGGTTTTGTTGCCTGTGGAGGAGATTGCGACGAATCTCCTCCACAGGCAACAAAACCACACATAAAACGGGAGCGAGCCACCTTCGGTGGCGAGGAGACCTGAGGAGTTACGAAGATCAAAGGTCACTCGGAGTATTGCACGTAGCAAGTGAAGTATGTTATAATCGCGATCACAAGTGGGGTTCGCTCCTGAAATAGGCTTCTCTGCGCCTTCGATAGAGCATTTATGAGATTGAAACATACTTGTGAGCCTTGTACTCCAACAGATAAAATCGCAGTATGTGCATGTAAAAAATGTTGCCCCAATGAGAACAGAAAGAAAGAGTCCATGAAGCAGAAACTCAAAACACACAAAGCGATGGCCAAGCGGGTCAAAGTAACCGCATCCGGCAAGTTCTTGCGCCGCAAAGTGGCAATCAGTCACCTGCGCCGCCACAAATCACCGGAATCTATCCGATCAGCAGACAAGTCTTTTAAGCTGGCGGTCGGCGATACACGTCGCCTGAAACGTCTGCTCCCCTACGCCTTCTAAGATACCAGGATTGATGGAGAAGAAAGAACTATGCCAAGAGTAAAACGCGGAGTTCCCGCTCACCAGAAACATAAGAAGTTGCTTCAGATGGCTGAAGGCCATCGTGGTACGCGTAAACGCCTCTTCCGTCCTGCGCATGAATCGGTTATGCGCTCAATGGCATATATGTACCGTGACCGCCGTAATCGCAAACGGGATATGCGCCGCCTATGGATCACACGTATCAACGCTGCAGCACGCATGCATGGCGTAACCTACAGTCAATTAATGCATGCTATTCATGTTGCCAATATCGAAGTGGATCGCAAGATCCTTGCAGAAATGGCTGTGCATGATGAAGCTGCCTTCAGTGCGCTGGTTAAAACGGCCTTAGAAGCCATCAAGTAAAACTCTTGCAGAGAGGTAGAACTCATAGGGTCATCCCGAATTTTCCGAACAAAAGTTCGCCTCTCTCAAGCGGCTTGAGAAGCGGGATTGTCAAGGGCGGCCAGCCCTTGACCGGGGTTTGGGTGTCCCAAAAAGTTTCTTTTTTTCTCTCGCCGCCGCCTGCGGCGCACAAAGGGTAAAAACTTCAATGGGACACATCAAACCCCGCCAGGGGCTGCCGCCCCGGACCCCCGCTTTTGCGAACTTTCGTTTCAAAATTCGGGATGACCCATGATTGAGGTTCGAGCATGCAAACGCTCATTACCAGTTCATCAAATCCACGCATTAGCAAACTGCAACGCCTTCATACGGCACGAGGTCGGAAAAAAAGCGGACTCTTTTTAATGGAGGGTCCCCATCTTCTGGAAGCATTACTCAACATCAACCTGCTACCATATGAGGTCTACTACCAACCTGCCCGGCTTCAGCATACCACTCAAGGGAGTATTCTGCTTGAGCGCCTTCTGCAAACCTCTGGCCTGCTTCACCACCAACTTATTGAAGTAAATGAACGTGTTATGGAAGCTATCAGTGATGTCCAAACATCACAGGGAGTGGTATGCGTGCTACCTCTCGACGCATGCGACCCGATCAGAGTGCATACACGGCGCCCAGTAGCTCAACGCCCACTCTTACTCATCCTGGATGATCTGGCCGATCCTGGCAATATGGGAACTATTCTACGCACAGCTCTCGCCGCCAACGTCCATACCGTGCTGCTGACCCCAACTGCGTAGATTATTTCAGCCCCAAGGTTGTACGCTCTGCGGCAGGTGCACATCTTGCGCTACCCGTTGAGGCCGACCTTTCGTGGACAGCAATTGCGGAGAGAGTCGCAATACATAACTCTCAGCATGTTCTATTGGCAGAGGCCGGCAGTTCAAATCTGTACTATCAGCAGAACCTCACACAACCATTCGCGCTTATCATTGGAAATGAAGCACATGGCCCCTCGCTTGAGGCACGAGCGCTGGCAACACAAACGATTACCATACCTCTATTTAATAGTGCGGAGTCACTTAATGCAGCGGTAGCAGCTGGTATCCTCCTCTACGAGGCAGTACGCCAGAACCACACATAGGCTATGCGTACCTCTTCTCTTTGGAGAAGAGAATGACACACTACCAGTGATTGCCTATTTCCTGGCGTGTATCTTGCTGTTGAACGAGAGCGTTAGCAACACCACAGCAATCGCAGCAATCGGGAACTTGAGCAAGATGGACCATACCACAAATTTCGCAAACCCAAACCGGACGCCGTACAGTTGATTTTGTTGACCTATAATGCTCAAGTAGCATCTCTTTGACGGCTTTGTGTACAGCAGCATCGCTGTCTCTTACTACAGCATTCGTCGCTATCCTTTGCGCAGTCATAGGTTGGCCTCCTATATTCTCTCCTAAAGAGCACTCACCAGATATACCACTACCTGAAGGGCATGAAATAAGTCTAACAGGGGAGATTGCTGAAAGTCTACGAATTTGGATAGTTCTTCTGGATACTAAGCATAAGCAAAAGGTTATATGTAACAAAAAATCGGTGTGGTCAGCTGACCACACCGGTTTTTTGTTGTAACTACTCAAAATTACCAACGAATGCTGTTACTGCCATTTTTATACCATTGATCTTCTGGTTTGTCCCATCCCCATAAACTCCCACTCTTCTGCTGATCCGGATAGACAGATAAAAGATCTTCTGACTGCTCAGTCACATTAACTGTGCGCAAAATCGCGCTGACTGTCATCTGATCATCTAACTCGTCTTCTGGCTCAGCATTATTTGCGAGAGTTCAGGAGAAGATACTCTTGATTTTCACGCAATTTAAAGGCTTCAACAGAACTCCGCAATTGCTCAACCAGATGAGCCAGCCGTTCCATATTCAGTGATGCCTCACGTGTACCTGCGCTACTTTGCTGTATAGAATCGGCAAGATCTTGCATGATTTGTACCACCGCACTTGAAGATTGCACTTGCTGCGTTCCAACCAGATGAATACCCTCAATCTCTTTAGCCTGCTGTTCAACAGCCGAAAAGATGGATTCCAGGGCGACGCCAGCCTCTTGAGTCAGCTGGGTTCCTACAGAAGTCTCACGCTCAGTGTCCTGCATAGAGACGGCAACCGCCCCAATATCATCGCGGACACCACGAACGATTCGTCCAATCATAACAGTCTGATCTTTGGCACGCTCTGCCAGACGACGAATATCGGCTGCTACAGCTCCAAAGGCCTTTCCGTTTTCTCCTGCCATAGCGGCCTGAATAGCTGCGTCAAGGGCCAGACGGTTCGTCTGGTGAGCAATGCTAGCAATGACATCAACGATCTCGTTAATTTCGCGGGAACGCTCACCCAAATTTTGTACCTTACTGGCTGTTGTTTGCACATTGTCGTTGATACGGCCCATTCCCTGAATAGATTGTTGTAATGCTTCACGTCCCAATTGTGCATTCTGACGCGCCAGATACGCCACATCATAGAGTACTTGAGACCGTTCAGCCACCTGACGGCTCGCTGCTGCCATCTGCTCTACTTCTGTAGTGGTTTTAGTAACCTGATTGATCTGGCCATCACCAGCTTCCACCAGCTGAGTCATACGTTTCACAATCGAAGTTGTGGAACTCTCCACTTCATGGGAGACCGATTTGACACGCACAACCAGACTTCCTAGCTCACCCACCATATAATTGAAGGAGTCAGCCAGCACACCCAGGGCATCTGCCGTCACTTCCGCCTGCACACGCAAATCACCTTCACCAACTCCACTCACCTCTCTGACCAATTTTTCTACCTGCCCTTGCAACACATCGCGCTGAGACTGCGTCTCCTGGATCAGGCGTACGATGTTATCCAACATGTTATTCATGGAATTCGCCACCATGGAGATCTCATCCTGATTTAACAATTTGGCGCGTGCGCTGGTCTCTCCTTTGGCAATACGCTTGGTCAAAGTGGCAAGATGGCGAAGGGGGCGAGTGATTGTCAGGTTCATAGCATAGCCGATTACAACAACGACCATGATCATGCCTAAGAAGGAAGCGATTGTTGCTATAATAATAGGATTGATCTGCGACGGTCCGACCTGTACAATATTGTTACCCATATCCTCAGCCAGTTGTTCCACTTTATTCCATCCACTCACCAGTGGACCATACTTCGACTGGGCCTGTTGCAATAGAGCAGGAACCTGCCCAAGGAGATCAGGTGTCTGAATACTATCTAATGTCTGGTCCTGTATTTTCTTATAATCGGGCCAGAGTTTTTCCATTACCACATTAAGTGCATTTTGCTGCAAAGCAGGGAGGGAAGAGGCGGGATCATCACTCAACAAAATATTACGGATAACACTCATTTGAGGAGATGTTGTAATCTGATATTCCTGTTGGTATTGCTTAATATCTCTATCAAATGTATTTTCCAGGGTGCGCGTTTGCGTAAGGGGATCCTGTCCCCATTCCTGCATACCAGGCATATTCGGTTGGGTCTGGCTATGGTACGCAAAATTGAGTACTCCAAAGAGGTTTGATAAAGGAATTTTGGCATCCATAGCAGCGCGTACCGATTTTACGCTTGTTTGAACCGCTATACCCCGTGCATTCAATGTATTGACAAATGTCACACCTAATATAATAATGGTAATACCAGGGATCACAGCCGCCAACAGAAAAGCATAAAAGAGACGGCGAAATATGGGGATACTCGTAATGAACTTAAACATATCAGCTTCAATTTCTCCTCAAACGGCTTTTTTAGTCCGCTGCATTCCATACCCCAGCACAAAAACATGATATGCTAAAAATATTGCCCAATATGATAACCTCTGCCACTTAATCACAGCAGAGTGTACCTCACATCTTTATAAGATGTCATCTTCTCTGGAGAGGATAGCCCATTTCTCCTATGCTTGTTTGCAGAATACATGCTATACTGTGGACAAAAGAAAAAGTTACAAGACATATAGTCGAAGGAGCTTTCTTATGGACACATTTTCAGTGGCTCGCTGGCCGTTCCAAAAGGTACTTATTGCCAACCGGGGAGAAATTGCACTACGCATCATTCGTGCCTGTCGTGAACTTGGCTTAGCCAGTGTTGCGGTTTATAGTGATGCTGATCGTAACGCACTGCATGTTCGCATGGCAGATGAGGCATACCATGTCGGCCCATCTATAGCCGCAAAAAGCTATTTACATATCCCCACACTCATCGATGTCGCAAAGCGTTCAGGAGCACAGGCAGTTCACCCTGGCTATGGCTTCCTGGCTGAAAATGCCTCCTTTGTTGAAGCATGTACGGCAGCAGGATTAATTTTTGTTGGTCCTCCCGTAGAAGCCCAATTGTCGATGGGAGAGAAAACAGCAGCGCGTCGCACTGCTCAAGCCGCAAAAGTACCAATTGTACCAGGAGCGATGACAGATGTGGAGGATGATGAATTAGCGGAAGAGGTCGCTGAGAGCCTGGGCTATCCTATTTTATTGAAGGCGGCGGCAGGCGGCGGCGGCAAAGGTATTCGTCTTGTGCGCGAGGCAAAAGATCTCTTGTCATCACTGCGAACAGCTCAAAGCGAGGCACAGAGCGCCTTTGGCGATAGGCGTGTCTATATGGAGAAAGCGATTACCCCTGCCCGTCATATCGAAATACAATTCATTGCCGATACACATGGCAATATTATACATCTGGGTGAACGCGAGTGCAGCATACAGCGCCGTCACCAAAAACTTGTTGAGGAATCGCCATCTCCTGTGGTCGATGCAGAACTGCGCAAACGCATGACAACAGCAACAATCAACTTGATACGCACTATTCATTATGTCAATGCAGGTACAGCTGAGTTCTTGTTGGGACCCAATGGCAATTTCTACTTCTTAGAAGTCAACGCACGTATCCAGGTCGAGCATCCTGTCACTGAATGGTGCACGGGCATTGATCTTGTACAAGAGCAGTTCCGCGTTGCCGCAGGTCTACCTCTTTCTTTCACACAGGAGCAGATCGAGTTACGTGGATCTGCAATAGAGTGCCGTATCTCGGCGGAAGATCCAGAGAATCGCTTCCTACCTGCTACCGGGACGGTTCAGGCCCTACAGGAACCTTCCGGCCCTGGAGTGAGAATCGATAGCTGTCTATATCCAGGATTACAAATACCACTTTTCTATGATCCACTCCTCTCCAAGTTGATTGTCTGGGGCAAGGATCGCCAACAGGCGATTGCACGGATGCGGCGCGCTCTCGCTGAATATCATCTCATTGGAGTACGTACCACGCTCCCGTTTGCACGCTGGCTCATGGATCATCCTCGTTTTATCGCCGGTGATCTCTCTACTAATTTCATTGCTGAAGAGTGGGACATTAGTAACCGGGAAGAGGCCAGCCAGGAAAATAGCCCGGAGGATGCGATTGATGCTGAACTTACCCCTGCTCAGGTAGCATCTGTCGTCGGGAGTCTCCTTATGCATGAGCAGTTAGCCGAAGAGAAAATACGACGACACGTTGTGACACAGGATTTTGAGGAAGTAAGCCGATGGCGTGATGTGGGCCGCAAAGAGGTATTGAGAAGGATCTAATATTGTATGTGGGTTTTATCTCCAATGTTGGAGATAAAACCCACATACAATATTAGATCCTTTATTTTTCTTCAACGGGGGGAGGCAGGACAAAAGCTTCAGGAGTTTTGCCACGTCGTAGTGCCGCTTCGGCCTTTAGACGTTCGACCGCCTCAGCAGGAACATAGCGACCACCCAACGGGGTAGGATGGATGCCAGGACCATGGAAATCGCTACCGCCAGTGGGGATGAGATGATGCTCATCAGCAAGAGCACGTAAAGCCTGCTCTTGTTGATGGGTATAGGGACCATAATAGACCTCCATACCGACCAGCCCGGCTTGTCGCAGTCCAGGTAACCACTCGCGTAGCACTGCCAGTCCTGGCAGTTCAACAGGATGGGCCATGACAGGCAAACCATTAGCGCTGGTAATCAGGCGCACAGCATCTTCTGGTGTGAGCTTGTAGCGTGGTACGTAGGCAGGGCGTCCTTTCCCAATATATTTGTCAAAGGCTTCAGCAATAGTCTGGACATAGCCAGCTTCCAGCAAGGCCAGGGCAACATGTGGACGTCCAACCGATCCAAGAGCGATTTCACGCACACGTTTCCACGAGACATTTACTCCCTCTTGATTGAGCAGCTCCACCATACGCTCCCCGCGACGCTCACGGGCATCTCGCAACACCTGTAAAATGGCTTGAAAAGGCTGGTCGCTGGTACTCAAGAAAGTAGCCAAGAACATGGATCTCGCCACCATTGACATCGGTATTAATCTCGATGCCGGGAATAAAATCAATATTTAGCACTTGTGCGGCCTGGGCCGCCTCTTCCAGCCCTCCCGTACTATCATGATCGGTCAGTGCCAGCACCTGTAATCCTGCCTCCTTAGCGCGGTGAAGCAGCTCGGTCGGTGAGTAAATACCATCTGAGGCGGTTGAGTGAGTATGCAGATCAATAGAATTCGTCATGTTTTCATAGTCTCTCTTCATCAAATAGACTCGCTGAACATCTCTGTCTAAGCATATCCCATCCAAACAAGGGCGTTCAGCAAATACAATCTATCTTGCGTAATCAACCGAACGAGTTTCACGTACCACACAGACTTTGATCTGTCCAGGGTAATCAAGGCTCTCCTCGATCTTTTGGGCAATCTCACTGGCAAGGCGAGCAGCAGCAAATTCGTCAACCTCTTCCGGTTTAACAATAATGCGAACCTCACGACCAGCTTGAATTGCAAATGATTTCTCTACACCCGTAAACGAGTTTGCGATATATTCCAGGGCCTCCAGGCGCTTAATATACAGATCAACTGTCTCACGACGAGCACCAGGACGCGCTGCAGAGATAGCATCTGCCGCTTGTACGATAGCAGCTTCTAGCGACTGCGGTTCTGTCTCCGTAGCATGGTGCGCAACCATAGCATGAATGATCTTTGGTGACTTACCGAAACGCCGGGCTACTTCACCGCCGACAATGGCGTGGGGACCTTCAACTTCCTGATCAATGGCTTTGCCCATATCATGCAACAATCCTGCGGTTCTACATACATTGACATCAGCTCCCAACTCATGTGCAATTGTGGCGGCCAGGATTGAAACCTCAACGGAGTGAGCCAGCACATTCTGTCCATAGCTGGTACGGAAGTAAAGACGTCCAAGGATTTTGAGTAAGTCAGGCGGCAAACCAGGAACATTAGCCTCCATTGCAGCATTTTCACCGGCTTCGCGTACGATAATATCGACTTCTTGCCGCGCCTTAGCAACGACATCTTCAATGCGTGCCGGGTGAATACGTCCATCAAGGATCAGCCTGGTCAAAGCAACACGGGCAACTTCGCGACGTACAGGATCGAAACCCGAAAGAATCACGGCTTCTGGAGTATCATCGATGATCAGATCCACTCCTGTGGCCGCTTCCAATGCTCGAATGTTGCGGCCCTCACGCCCAATAATACGCCCCTTCATCTCATCATTGGGTAGCGGAACAACGGAGACAACCGCCTCAGCCACCTGGTCAGAGGCACAGCGTTGAATAGCCAGAGTGATGATCTCACGAGCACGTGCCTCGGCCTCTTCGCGTGCCTGCTCCTCGATCATCCGTGCCCGATGAGCAGCTTCTGCGCGTACCAGATTTTCGACACGCTGCAAGAGGAGTTCCTGGGCTTGTCCTTCGCTCATGTGTGTGATCCGCTCAAGTTCACTTAGCTGCTGGCGCTTCACTTCTTCTACTTCTTCGCGTGCCTGATGAAGATCACGGTCTTTAAGTGTTAGCTTCTGTTCACGTTGCTCCAATGCTTCAATTTTGCGTTCAAGGTTCTCTTCTTTTTGTTGGATACGCCGTTCTTGACGCTGTAATTCGGTACGGCGCTCTGCATTTTCGCGCTCCATCGATGCACGAAACCGTGCACTTTCATCTCGCGCTTCCAATATGGCTTCGCGTTGCTGGGTCTGGACCTCCAGGAGCTTTTGCTCACTGGTCTCTTTTTCAACACGCAGATGCTTTTCGAAGCTCTCTTTGTTGCGTAACAATCCCCATTGATATCCAACAAAGAGAGCAATACCAGCACCGACCACCATCGTGATCACAATGATGGGTGCGAGGTAGATTGTATTTGGCACGTTGGCCTACCTCCCTTAATAAGGTGAACAGGCCCTATAAAAGGCTTTAAATGAGATCATGTGTACTATATATGTCTATGTCCGGTGGGCAATGTGCAAAAGTGTACTATGCGCCAAGCATACTATATAAGAGTGTTGACCATACGTCAAGAACGAAAATTTACATGTCTACAATAAAAAGACAGAGGTATCCTGAAAGCAGGATATTTCTGTCTTTTTATTGTAGAAAAAGCATGAGTCATCCTAACTTTTGAAACAAAAGTTCGCAAAAGCAAGGGTGCAGGGAGCGCAGCATCCCTGCCGGGGTTTGGGGTGTCCGCAGAAACTCTTTTTACCTCTTTTGTACGCCGCCTGCGGCGACGCGAGAAAAAAAAGAAAGTTTCTGGGGACACCCCAACCCCGTCAAGGGCTGGCCGCCCTTGACAATCCCGCTTCTCAAGCGGCTTGAGAGATAGCGAACTTTTGTTCGAAAAATTTGGGACGACTCATGGAAAAGCTCTCTAAACAGTCCAGTGTCCTGTAAGAAACTGGATCACCAGAAAAGTGAGCATTGGTAAAGAGAGCAGGAGATACCACTCGTGGAACCACGAACGGCGGCCCAGGCGAGCCAGCATGATAAAGCCTGCAAAAATTTCCAGCACAAAGCGCTGCATTGAAGGCATCGGATCGTATGGTACACCTGGCGTCGGTATCCCAGGAAAGAGAACTGCATAGACAAGAGCCATCAGACCAAAGAGGGCAAAAGTCCACTGGTCCTTTCTAAAGCGCTCAGGCCCAAAAAAGGTGAGTCCCAGTAGCACGAGAAACAGGCCCAATGCCGTTAAATCGATGATATCGTGAGGAATGGCAAAGATAAATGGTGACAGCCTGACAACACTTTTGATGGCAATCAAGGGAGCAACCCAGGGAAAGCTGGGACCAACACGCCAGTATTTCTGGGCATGGGAAAAAGCTAGAGGATCGCCAAAACGTATCCATAGGCCATAAGCATAGATTCCCATGCTTAGTGGAATAAGCAATACAGCCGGCAGACCTGCAAGTAAGCGCAAACTATGCAACATGCGTTTATCACGCCAGGACTGGCGCAATTGTGGGAATACCTGACGGAAAAACTCGCAGCAGAAGATCACTAAGAGCAGCACTCCTATCGAGCGTGTCAGGGTTGCCAGACAGCCAAAGAGGCCCGCCAACCACCATAAACCACGGCGCAGAGTATAGAAACAGAGGAGCAAAAAGAGCAGGAACAGCGATTCATTATAAGCTGCAAAGAAGAAGAGAGCACTGGGAAAAATCGAAAGATAGAGAGCTGTCCGCCTGGCTATCTCGCTATTAAACTCCATCTCGACAAAACGATAGAGGACAATCAGGACACCGAAAAAGGCAACATTGGATATAATCATACCAGATATTATTATATCTATATGTAAGAATTTACTTACCACACTTTCCATGGCTGGATAGAGGGGGAAAAACGCTGCATAATCCAGGCTTACATATCCTTTAGAGGCAATGGTAGCAAAACGAACAACATCCCAATGATACCAGGTATAAAGTACGGCACGCCACGATAATGCTCTGGGTGAATAGTTAGGAACAAAAAAGAGCACTCCCACGAAATATGTCAACAAAAGAAAAATCAAACGCGTGATAAGGAAAATGGGTAGGACTGCCACTGTAGCTTTCTGCCAGGGCGTGACGATGTTGCGCCAGGATTGGCGTACGGTTTCTGGCTCCTGATTGGTTTGCATTGTGGTTTCTGCCGGTGGCGTCGGCTCCTGATTGGTTTGCACTGTGGTTTCTGCCGGTGGCGTCGGCTCTTGTATTTGCATACGAGGATATGCTCCTTATTTTGGTGGTATGCTACACTATTGTAGGTTTATCATAACTAAGCGAAAAATCAGGTCACCATGAGTATAGCGGAAATTAATCCGGCTGTCACCTCTCTCAAAGTACGGAGGATCAACAAGGAGGTAATCTGAAATATGACTTCGCAACAACCGTTACGTCTTACACACGTTGTGACATGTTTTTTGCTACGTACAGATGAAAATATGCGTCGTATGCTGATTGTAGAGCGTAGTCCACAGGTTGGCAGTTACCATGGTCGTTGGGCAGGGATTAGTGGTTTTCTGGAGCCAGATGTCACGCCGGATGAACAGGCGTATACTGAGATTCACGAGGAGACCGCTTTACAGCGTAATCAAGTTCGTCTGCTCAAACGCGGCACAATTGTAGAACATATTGATGAGGAGCTGGGACGACACTTCTACATCCACCCATTTCTTTTCGAGGTATTCACACCTGATGCTATACGAACCGATTGGGAGGCAAGCAGGATGCGCTGGATTGAGCCATCCGAATTACCTGATTATAAGACCGTGCCAAAGTTACAGGAAGCCTACGACTCGGCAATGCAGGGGGAAGAGGCCAGGCTAAAGTCGTTCAATTATCGTAGCGATGCCTTGTCCGACACCGATACACATCGTTGCCAGTCCATAACGACCGCCACGCCGCTCTAACTCATGTAAGAGTGTGACCACAATCCGTGCTCCACTACAACCCAACGGATGCCCTAGTGCGATTGCTCCACCATTAACATTCAGTTTCTCCCGCATCGATCTCCAGTTCACGCACACACTGAAGTACCTGTACAGCAAACGCTCTCATTTAGTTCGATCAGGTCCATATCCTTGATGCTCAAACCAGCCCTTTGTAAAACCTTGCGTACCGCAAAGATAGGACCAAGTCCCATATATGCGGGATCGACACCAGCTACAGCGCTGGCAATGATACGTGCCCGTGGTCGTAAACCAAGTTGTTCTGCCTGACTTCGCGCCATTAAGACAAGAGCGGCAGCCCCATCATTGAGACCGGCAGAGTTGCCTGCTGTCACACTGCCATCTTTGCGGAAGACGGGTTCGAGGGCTGCCAGCTTTTCCAAAGATGTATCGGCGCGGGGATGCTCGTCGAGTTCAACGATGGTTGTCTTGCCCTTCTTTTGCGGAATGCTTACAGGGACAATTTCAGCCGTAAAGTGTCCTGATTGCTGGGCTGCAAGCGCTTTTTGCTGACTACAAAGGGCATAGGCATCCTGGTCAGCACGACTGATATGGTAACGCCCTGCTACATTCTCCGCTGTCTCACCCATGCTATAGGGATAATGTATGGCTGACAATTTGGGGTTGATAAAACGCCAACCGAGCGTGGTATCTTGCAGATTGATGTTACGGCTGAAGGGTGTCTCGCTCTTACCCAGCACAAATGGCGCTCGCGTCATACTCTCCACACCACCAGCGACAAAAGTATGACCATCCCCGGCCTGAATAGCCTGAGCGCCGCTATTGATGGCTTGCAGCCCTGAACCACAGAGCCGATTGACGGTCTGACCTGCTACCTCTATGGGCAAACCAGCCAGTAACAAAGCCATACGCGCTACATTCCGATTATCCTCCCCAGCCTGATTTGCACAGCCAAGAATAACATCCTCTACACTCTCCGGGTCAATCTTTGCACGTTGCACCGCCTCACGAATAACAAGGGCGGCCAGATCATCAGGCCGCACATCTTTGAAGCATCCACCATAGCGTCCTATAGGGGTACGTACCGCCGAGAGAATAACTGTTTCTTCTTGTATCATACAGATAAACCTCTCTGAATGCGTTCCTCAGTCACTTTTCGTTATTACCAAATCAGCGCCTCAGGCGCGTTCGCAAACCTTTTATGCTGGGTTTTGTCGCTAACTGATGGAGGTTGGTGAAACCTCCATCAGTAGCGACAAAACCCACACAAAACAAGAGCGAGCCACCGCAGGTGGTGAGGAATCAGGGCCTAAACACTATTTCTCTGCTCTACATCAATTCTTCCACAAGTCTGGGTTTGGATGCCAGCATCAGAATATACCCTGTTTCCAGGATCGAGAGGATATCGACTCCAAAGTCACGCATTTTCAGACGTGTGCGAGAAAGGGCACAACGCACAGGCTTGATCTCTTGATCCCAAATGCCTGCTTCCATGGACTCACGTAAACGCTGATGACAACGGGCGACAGTGCGTTCAGCGACATTGCCATGATAGAAACTTGCATACATGACTTCATAGGGACAATAATAGGGAAAGGCCTCTAATAATGGCAGCAGCACACTCATCTCGCTACTCGAAAACTGTTCTTGCGCGATGAGCCGTGGTCGACCAGCTTCACAAGAAAGATACGACAGTGAACCAAAAGCTGTATTTAAAGCCATGATATGCCCTTCAGGGAGCGCCCCCTGGAGGGAAAAGTGCAAAATTCTTTCTTGATCTTGTTTGAGATAATCTGGGGAGATTTTGGCTTTACGCTGGTAAACTTTTTGCATGGTGTTCTCCTTACCCTATGAGCTGTCCTCTATTATCCGACATGTAGGAAATTAACATGGGAGTTAATCAAATGATGAGCCAAAGAAAATGATATCTGTGCGGGTAAGCTCTGTGAGGTCGAGAGCAGGTAACCAAACCCAATTCCTCCCAGCACTCCGATCAGTAACAACACCAACAATAAGAGGTAGGCTGACATACCCGAAGATCTTTTCGGCGATTCCACTGGTGGGATCGGCTGCGCAACTGCTGGTGGGACTTGCTGTACAGGCCGCTGGGGAGTCACATATGTGGGAGCATCCGGTCGGTACTGTCGAACCAGTGGCTCAGTAGTCCGGGAACGCCGCACAACAGGCCCTTTCGCCTCAGACAGAGGAGGATGAGAAGGCGGGCGCGGACGTGCATACGTTGCTCTTGGAGATCGACGCTGTAATGATTGTGATGTTCTGCGCGGAGCGAACGTTTCAGTTAGTTGATAAACGACCTCATTCTTCTCAAAGAAGAGTTCGTCTACTGGCTCTATCAGAATGGTACTGATCTCCCTGATATCCATGTGTGGCCCCTACCTCTTATTACAATATCTCAACTTCCTGACGAAAGCTGATAAGCTATGCTCATTTTCTCTCTTCCTCAATTATGTAGTATAACTACCGCTAACTCTAGGAACATGTGTTATCATTTTATTTATCATTTTTATCATTTTTGAAGTTTGCAAGGGATATCCATCAAGTTGAATGTGGGTTGTGTTGCTCATGACGGAGGTTGCGACGCAACCCACATTCAACTTGGGCGGTATCGCCGCACTTCTCAAGTTCTTGCAGCTCAACTATAGATCAGGTATACTCTCGCACAGAGGTGATTTTCAAGTCGGGCAAGGGTGGGCACCTCGTCAGAGGGTCGTGATTAATTCATATATTGAAATATTAATAATTGCAGTATTAACTGGTAAATTCCCTAATATTAGGGAACTTACCAGTTAGAAGAGAAAAGAGTAGTTTTGTGGCTGTAACAATCCTCTTATGTTATGCTCATCGAGATAAGCGCATGGTAGATCAACTCAAGGATCACCTAAGTTCGTTAGTACACAATGACCGCATTGCTCTATGGGATTATGGTAATATTAGCCCTGGCGCTGAGTGGGAACACGAGATTGATAAACATCTCGACGAAGCTCAGATTATCCTACTCTTAATAAGTTCTTCGTTTTTAGCTTCTAAATATTGTTATAGAATAGAAATGCAGCGAGCCATCGAACGGCATGAGTGCAAAGAAGCGCGTGTTATTCCTATAATCCTTCGCCCTGTTCACTGGGAAGAACCACCACTTGATAAGCTTCAAGTCCTACCAGATCGTGCCAAACCTATCTCAAAGTGGACTGATCGAGATGAAGGATTTAAAAACGTAGTCGATGGTATTGTTAAGGTACTGGGGCAATGGAATGCCCATCGCTTATCTGATCCGATAGCAGAGAGAAAGATGTTGATAGCAAACCTTAATCAACTTATGGAAACTGTTAAACTGCAAATGCAACCGCCACCTCGTGCAATAGCAACAGCAAGGACGCTTCAACAGTTGAGTATTTTTATACCAAATGAAGTTACGCTTGCTGATCTTGTAGTGGGATGGCGAACTCTTTCTCATTCTTCTACACAGGAAGAAGAGCCAGCTACATCACAACGTCGCGTTACATGTAGCGAACTGGCGAATATAGCTTCTCAGTTCACAGCAAATCAAGGAAATTTAGCACAGGCAATAAAGACCTGGCGCATATGGCTGGATGCTTTCAAAAATAGCGGTGATCCACGGCAGGCCGCTATGGCAAAGACCTTTGCACGCGAACTAACGGAACTGCAAGAATCCAAGCTTTAGTTGAGTATGTAGTTTCACTAACTACAATACCGCTTCATATTCCATATACATTAATTGTATGAATCTCCTCAGTCTATTCCCAAAATTTACATACTCTAATGAAAATACAACTTTCAATTCAATAATGCGTATCTGGTATAAGTATCTAAAGCATGTGGTTATCATTCTGGCTCATGACAAGATTTGGTGAATCGAGATAACAAAGCAAGTAAATGGAGATTTCGTGAGAGGAAATAGTAATAGACAAAAAAATAACCATATTAACGTCTTTTGATAGTGAGCGAACATTTGGAAGAGCTTCGGAAGCTCTTGCGTCGGGGGAAGTGGCGTGTTGTGAGAAGCTCAGGAACATTCTGAATATGTCTGATTTATATGCTGATGCTATCATAAGCCTCAAGCAATAACTTCGGAGGATAACCTTACAATATGAGAAATAATACAGGATGTTTATCTCACCCTCTTTGGACAGTTACAGCAACAGTTATAACCATTCTCGCGCTTGCTTTTGCTGTATTTATTTGGTACGTACCTCACCCTCCTACTGAGCCATCGTCTGGTAGTATGTCACTGATTCCAACCGGGACGACGAGTCAGGCTGCTGTTGCCACAGCCGTTGCGAGTACCGTGACTGCTCAGGTCACAGCAACCGCGACAGCAGAACAGCAGCAGCAACAGCAATATCAGGCTAATCAGACTATTGGGTGTCTGGTAGGAGTAATCATATTAGTAGTAGTAGGAGCACTTCTGCTCATGCTAGCCTGAACAATCTGGCTTTGCTCTGTGATAGCCTGGAAATAATACGTGGGGCGGGTACTGGCGATTTTATAGCAGCGAAAGGACAGGACAATGCCTACATCTTTCTGGGATTGGATGTATTTTGGGGTACTGATACTGTGTTGGTCAGCATTCCTCATCGTCTGGTGCGCAGGTGCAATCTACAATATCTTCAAAGCACCAGCCACACAAAGACGGTCAGGATGGTTGCCCTCCTGGGTACCTGACGTCATGCTCATTTGTGCTGCGCTCCTCCTCTCTCCGTTGTATATTACCAAGCTCTTTCCCCCTCCGCCATCCGCCTGGGAATTTTTGATTTTTGGTAACTTCTGGCTACATCTTCTTGGTGCACTTCTTCTGCTTACGGCGACGGCTTTTACGCTCTGGGCTCGCTTTGTTCTGGGTTTGATGTGGACTTCTTTGCCTGTTATCAAATCCGGACATATTTTGCATACGGATGGTCCTTATCGCATTACACGCCATCCTATCTATACTGGTTTGCTTGGCATGGTCATTGGCTCTTGTCTCCTGAGTAGCAGTGGTGAATGGTTTGCCAGCATGGTAGATATATTGATCATTGTAGCGGTGCTGACCTTCTTAGAGATCAAAATCGTGCAAGAAGAGCGTCTCTTACTCTCGACCTTTGGCGAACAATATGTGCAATTTAAAAAGCGAGTCCCGCAATTGATTCCTTTTACTAAATGGATCTGGCGCATAATGAATTAGTTGCGACCCTCTCAGGAGCGAACTCCCGATGGCGGACAAACTCAAAGGGCGCGATCCTACAGATAGTAGGTTGGTTGCATGTACGCCTGCGTTCTCGCTATAATATGGCAGAGAAGAAATCCGAGAGCGCTGGAGATCTACAGTTATGAACACTGGTGCTATCCTGCAAAAACACGCTCATCGCCAGATACCTCTGCCCAGGGAAGGGTGGGTTCTGCGTCAGAGTTGGCAAGAACTCCTTTTTGCGCACTGGCCAATTGCACCACAGACATTGCGCCCATTTGATCCCTACGGCCCTTACGCTGGATACCTTTGAACAGGAAGCCTGGGTTGGGATCGTGCCATTTCAGATGCGCGAGGTATGCCCGCGCGGCACACCTGCGTTACCCTGGTTTTCAGAATCGCCAGAACTCAATGTACGCACCTATGTCACGATACAGGGCGTTTCAGGTGTCTACTTCTTCAGCCTGGATGCAGCTAATCCACTCTTCGTCGCGGTTGCCCGTGCGCTTTTTTCCCTGCCCTACTTCAACGCCAGTATGAGAATTGTGTCGCATGGCGATACCATCCACTATAGCAGTCAGCGTATACGTACAAAGGACCATACGGCAGAATATCAGGCACACTATCGTCCTATCGCACCCGTTGCCTATGCCACGTCGGGAAGCCTGCCATTCTGGTTAACTGAGCGCTATTGCCTGTATACAGTTGATAAGCGCGGCCAGATCTACCGTACGGATATTCATCATGGTCCCTGGCCCTTGCAAGCAGCCGAGCTTGAGACGGTTCACGATACCATGGCGCGTTCACACGGCATTCTCTTGCCTGACACAGCCCCGCTACTTCATTATTCGCAGCAACAGGATACACTGACCTGGCTTCCCCGCAAGGTTGAGATTTAGGTGTGAATGGCAGGATTGGCTGCTGGAGGCCAATCCTGCCATTCACACCTGAATTCCCTTTTTCGAGTCAGTCGAATAAATGCCCATATGCGAGTAAGCGAATTTGGCAGTTCCTTATACTGAAGAAGAGAGTACAACAAGGTGGCAGAGCTAACCAGAGAGTACCTTGCTACAAACATTGGCGTTTGTAGCAAGGTACTCCTAACCTACATTGACAGACAACATCTGATGAAGTGGAGCAAAACCCTCTGCCTGTATCAGAATCGTAATCACCCAGGGACCGGCCATAGAGAATTGGAGCCTTGCACGATAGTTCCCTTGTCCGACAGCTTGCATACTCCATAGATGCTCACCCATATCCATCGTAGGCATGTTCGCATGTGAAATGACCTGAGCTTGCTCAATAGGCAACCCTTGAGTATCGGTTAAATGCAAGCTTAAGAGAGTTATCTGGTGCGCTGTAGGGTGCTGATCCAGATGCACCTGTGATGATGCAGGCGCATTTGTGTGTAGGAATGCAGCAAAGGTCAGGATACTCACACATGACAAGGCAAGAAGTAAGTAGAAAAAGGGGCGTATACGCATGAGTGTCCTCCTTTCACACTACTCAATGGATGTTGTTAGCCCAGTATACTTCCGACGATAGATACTGCCTATTAGGATAAATCCCTATTTTTCACTGTAAGGTGTTTGTTCTCACCACCTGCGGTGGCTCGCCTCCGTTTTATGTGAGTGGCAGGATTGGCCGCTGGCGGCCAATTCTGCCACTCACATAAAACGGAGGCGAGCCACCGCAGGTGGTGAGGAATCAGGTAAAGGGAGCTGAGTAGTTACATTTTATTCAACTAACAAGGGGTATTCTCCCTGGCTATGCCATGAAGAACACCCCCCTTGTGCTATCTTTCATTCATCGAATGGGACACTTAAACTACATCATGCCGCCCATGCCACCCATGCCGCCCATACCGCCCATGCCACCAGGCATACCTGCGGGGGCCGCTGACTGCTCTTCGGGAGAATCAGTGATTAAAGTATCCGTCGAGAGAACCATTCCCGCGATGCTGACGGCGTTCTGTAAAGCTGAGCGAGTGACCTTCACGGGGTCAATGATGCCTGCTTTGAACATGTCCACATATTGGCCTGTCAGTGCATTGAAACCGAAACCTCGTGGGCTGTTGCGCACACCGGCAACGACCACAGCACCATCGCTACCAGCATTGAAGGCGATCTGGCGCAGTGGCTCTTCCAGGGCGCGGCGTAGGATATTGGCACCTGTTGCCTCTTCACCGTGAGACACGGCGAGGACTTTGTCAAGAGCAGAGAGAGCTGCAACGAGTACAGAACCACCACCAGGGACGATACCCTCTTCAATGGCAGCACGAGTAGCAGAGAGTGCATCCTCTACGCGATGCTTCTTCTCTTTCAATTCTACCTCTGTAGCGGCACCAACCTTGATCACGCCAACGCCACCGGCAAGTTTCGCCAGACGCTCCTGGAGCTTCTCACGATCATAATCGCTGGTGGTTTCGTTAATCATCACACGAATTTGCTGTACGCGAGCGCGGATATCTTGAGATTCGCCTGCACCTTCGACGATGGTCGTAGTGTCTTTGTTGGCGGTCACTGTACGGGCCTGGCCAAGATCGTGGAGTGAAGTGTTTTCTAGCTTTAAACCCTTCTTCTCGCTGATGACGGTCGCGCCTGTCAGGATGGCAATATCTTCCAGCATGGCTTTGCGGCGATCACCAAAACCGGGGGCCTTGATAGCCAGCACATTAAAGGCACCACGCATCTTGTTGACAACCAGGGTCGCTAAAGCCTCGCCGTCCACATCTTCGGCAATGATCACAAGATCCTTGTGACCGCTCTGAAGCAAGCGCTCCAGCAGAGGTAAGATGTCAGCGATGGCACTGATTTTCTTGTCGGTGACAAGAATATAGGGGTCTGATAACTCGGCCTCGGTGTGCTCCTGGTTCGTTGCCATGTAGAGGGAGATGAAACCACGGTCAAACTGCATGCCCTCGGTGTATTCTTTCTCCATGACAATACCACGGCCTTCTTCGACCGTGATCACGCCATCTTTGCCGACCTTCTCCATCACTTCGGCAATCAAATCACCAATCTCAGGGTCAGCAGCAGAAATAGAGGCGACCTGGGCAATTTCTTCACGAGTCTCGACGGGCTTGCTCATCGACTTGATCTCTTCGATGACTGCGTCAGCACCGGCTTCCAGACCACGGCGCAAAATCATGGGATTGGCTCCCGCAGCCAGGTTCTTCAGGCCCTCAGTCACGATAGCGTGGGCCAGCACTGTTGCGGTTGTTGTACCATCTCCTGCGATATCATTGGTCTTGGTTGCCGCTTCTTTGAGCAACTGGGCACCCATATTCTCAAAAGGATCAGGCAATTCTATCTCACGCGCAATGGTAACACCATCGTTAGTAATTGTGGGTGCACCAAACTTTTTGTCCAGCACAACATTGCGACCCTTTGGACCAAGTGTGACCCTTACGGCATCTGCCACTACGTCCATCCCCTTCTTCAGGGAGTAGCGTGCCTTCTCTTCAAATTGTAATCGTTTTGCCACGGAACTTACTCCTACAATGCTAGTATGTCAGACTAACTACTCTACGATGCCCATAATATCGCTCTCGCGGAGGATCAAATACTCTTCGCCATCAATTTTGACTTCGGTGCCAGCATATTTAGCAAATAGCACTTTCTGTCCAATCTTTACCTCTAAAGCGGGGCGCTTACCATTATCCAGGACCTTGCCGGAACCTACAGCTAGCACTTCACCTTCTTGAGGCTTTTCCTTGGCTGTATCTGGTAGCACAATCCCGCTCTTTGTGACGGCTTCACGAGCCAGGGCTTTGACTACCACACGGTCACCCAACGGTCGAAGCTTGACACTCACTGTTGACATCTTCCATGTCTCCCTGTTTGTTGTGTATGTATTTTAAGAAGACAAAATAAACCTTGCCTCCATAGTTAGCACTCTAAACGTGAGAGTGCGAAGCAGCTATATAATACACCATTAGAAGCAGCTACGCAAGAGAATTTTAAGGAAGTCCTAAACTCTTTCCATCTTTCTGTGTAGATGCTATACTGCTAAATGTGTCAACCCTTTTCAGTGTAACCTGGTATGGCATCCTAACAACTTCTGAAGCAAACATATGAAAGAACAGCAAGATCCTATCAAAGAAGGGCCAGGTCCCATCAAAAACAGCCAGAGCCAACCATCTTTTGGTAACTATGATCTAATCCGTCGTATTGATGTGGGTGGCATGGGTGAAGTCTACCTGGCACGTCAGCGAACCGCTTTTGGACGCGAGGTAGCTCTGAAGATCATACGCTCCGATCTGGTGCATGATGTGACGGCACGCAAGCGTTTTCTCCGAGAGGCTGAGGTCAGTGCTCATCTCAAACACGAGCATATCCTGCCTCTGGTTGAGTTTGGCGAAGAGCAGGGACGCCTCTTTCTGGTTACTCCCTATATTGAGAATGGAACGCTGGCCCGCCGTCTCCAGAGTGGCCCTCTTTCTTTCTCTGAAGTCTATCAACTCTTTTCCGCATTGGTACAGGCTATTGCGTATATTCACAAGCGTGGTGTGATTCATCGTGATCTCAAACCTAACAATGTTTTGCTAGATCGTGGACAGGATAGCGATCAAGTCTATGTTCGCCTCATTGATTTTGGTATTGCTACCATTCAGGGAATGACTGCCAGTGCTCCTCTTACTATGGCAGGCGGTGAGGTAGGAACTGTTGCATACCTGGCTCCTGAGCGTCTTGATGGGGTCGCGGCAGCCAGCAATGACATCTATTCGTTGGGTATTATGCTGTATCAGATGTTGACCGGCCAACTTCCTGTTACGGGGAGTTTGCTCCCGCTTCCTGCACCACTAGAAGCAGTTGTGCGCTACTGTATTGCTCCCAGGCCGCAAGACCGTTTTGCTACGGCAGACGAACTCTTAAAAGCTTTCGAGGATGCTTATCGTTCTCTCCAGGCACAAGGCCCTGCTATTATGCCTGCGCCCTCATCGACTCTTCGACCGGAGGGTATGCCTGCTCCTCCCAGACGTCTAACGACTCCTCCGCCGGCTGGAAATCCTCCTATGCAAGAGCACAGGTCGTTGTCAAGCGCTGATATAGTCTCGTCTCCTCCATCCAAACCTGGATTTTCCTTTCAGAGTGAAGATTACAGTGCTCCCACAGCCTTTCTTAAATCCAATAGGGGTACAGGAAAATATGGGCAGGGTTCCAATAGTACTGTTATTGTGAAAACTTCACCTCGCTTTCGCCAGACAAAACGTCGGAACTCTCTTATCAGTATCATTTCCTTATCGATCATTATTGTTCTGTTGATCATTGTTGGCGTGGCTCTCTTTGCCTTTCAATCAGTGGTTTCAGCCAATATTGCCCTCAGTCCCCAGGTACGTCCAGTTAGCAGCGTTCTTACTATGACCGCAAAGCCTGGAATTACGGTTGTTGATACTGGTTCGGCTTCTCTTCCTATGAATGTCCTGAGTAGTAGTAAGACGCTGCCAGAAACTGGACAGACGACTGGGAGACCTTTAATATGCCTCCCTTTGATCTGTCATAGAATGGTTTCTGATGATGATGTCTCCAGACTAGAGTTACAGGCGAAACAAGCCCTGATAACCCAACTGACGCAAGATTTGAATGTCCGGTTGCAAGCTATGGATGCTACTGCGGTCAGTAAACCAGATTTTGTTGATGCCAACGTTTCGGTGAAGCCACAGGTGGGGGATACCAGTGATACCGTGACTGTGACTCTGACAGAACAAGGAGGCATGCAGTATGTTGCTAACAAAGATGCGCAAACGTTGGCTCGCACCTTGTTACAACAACAGGTACAGCGACAGTTTGGATCTAATTATCTCTTGCTTAATCAGTTAACGAAAATAGGGCAACCTGTTGTACAGAGTATCAATAATGATGATACGGTCACGATTGCTATTGCCGCCGGCGGAATAGTGCAATATCAAATTTCATCAGCGCAACGCAGCGAGATTCAGAATCAGATCAAGGGGATGAAACTGGGGGCAGCACACGATTTTATTGCAAAGCAGACTGGTATTGATGCCAATACTATTGTGGTTCATGTGACATATGGCGATACGATACCCGCAAGTGTACAACAGATCAGGATCGTAACTCTCAATCCTGCAAACCTACCATCAGTGCAACTTCCTCCCTTGAAGTCAACAATAGTGTAAATATGCTTGGAGAATAAGAGAAGATGATGAAAAGTTACAAATTCTCATCATCTTCTCTTGAATTCTCCTTTACCTCTTTCCATAGAGCCTTGACGGTGCGCGTCACGATCTCGTAGCCAAAACCACGCCTCTGCAAGAAGGAGCCAAGACGCGTACGAAAAGTAGGATAATCCATGTCTGGCAGGCGTACCAGTGACAGTGCTTTTTTTGGCCGGCGCGTAATGCTCGCTCTTCGTCCTGCTCACTGCCAATCAACTCATCTACAACTTCCCGCTCTACACCCTTCATACGCAACTCATTTTTGAGAGCCTGTGCTCCCCTGGGATTGAACTGCTCACGTGATTCGATCCAGAATGTGGCAAAGTCGCGATCATTGATCAGGTCAAGATGATGCAGGTGGGATAAGACGCTCTCAATCAATGCAGGTGGGGTTTCTTTGCGCCGCAGGTAGCGACGCACCTCTTCACGACTTCGTGGGCGAAATGAGAGATAGTTTAGGGCGCGATCTATTGCCTGTTGGAGAGTTTCTTCGCTGCGTAGTTGTTCCAGTTGGGTAGATGAGAGTTCTTGCTCAGTTTTCAGTCCCATCTGGAGAATGATCAGCGTATTGACACCAAGCAGAAAGCGACCATCAACAAAAACATTGGTACGGTCTGGGTTGCTTGTTTGTGGTTGTAGGGAGGTAATACGCATAACAATACTATATCACTCGTGCAGGTGTATGGCAATGTGGAGATAAGCGCCGGAGATTCGGTAGGGATTTGGCGGGAGAGGAGAGACTTACAAACGTTCGGTAGGGAAGTGCCAAGGAGCAATTCATTCAACCGTATGGTCGAATGAAGTGAACTACTCGAAGCTAGCTGTAAGCAACTTCGACTTCTGGATGTATCTGCATGGCTGGCGCTGGCAGCATTTCGCTTAGTGGAACTTCTTTCTTCTCAGTAAGATGGTTGTTTGCATCAACGAAGACGACTTGTGGTACCAGTGAGCGGATTTCTTCTTCGTTGTACTGAGCATAGCTGATGATGATGACAATATCGCCTGCGGAGTTTAAACGAGCCGCAGCACCATTCAGGCAGATCACACCAGACCCACGAGCACCAGCGATAGCATAGGTTTCCAATCGTGAGCCATTCGTCACATTCACAACATGGACCAGCTCATATGGGTAGATGTCGGAAGCTTCCAGCAGATCCTGGTCGATCGTAATACTCCCAATGTAGTTTAAGTCAGCCTGGGTGACGGTAGCGCGGTGAATTTTTCCTTTGCACATGGTTCGTAGCATAGTAGTGGAACTTCCTTTCAGTATTGTCATAAAATGTATAGAAGTGAGATGAGTTGAGTGAACTATTCACCCTCTCATTATACTAGACGATGCAGGGAGCCAATAGGGCACAAAACAAATATTTTTAGGTAACTTCTTCTCAGGT
>CAWFFV010000054.1:0-151132 GCA_963814985.1 uncultured Chloroflexia bacterium
TCGGTCAAACTGATTTTTCCTTCTTTTGCGCCTAAGAACATCTTGAGTCCTTTGCGCTGAAATTACCAGGCTTCTAAGCGTCCAGTTGTGGATCAACTACCCACTGTTCAACAGAGGGGGACTGCAAGGTAATTCCCGACGACCTTGGGCTGGAAATTCTTTTGCGCCTGTGCCAGATTGCCAGCCATCTGTTCCAATCTGTGGCTGTGAGTTGGCCTTTGCGCATCGCCTTCAGATAGGTTCGTTCAAGTTGCTGAAGCGGCATGGAGACATTGCTGAGTTTACGGTGACCATTCTCCAGGGGCTCGGTATTGGGATCGAAACCGATCCCCGGGTTATTGGAAACAAGATCGGGGCCAATTTCCAAATTCAGAGGCATATTCCAGAGTATGGTGACGATTTGATTGTTCGCCTGTTGTTTGATCTCTGTCGGGACAGCATCTTGTGCGGCCTTCCAGAAAGCTTGAGCCGCTTTTTTGAGTGTTCCATCAGCCTGTGGATTTTGTATGATAGCAAAGACTTCATTTCCGAGACGCTCTAAGTACACTTTCGAGATCTGGTGATGGACAGCCAGATTTCCCCACTCAGAAGGAATATTCCATCTTGCGCTTTGAGCGACAAAGTTGTTTTTGTCAGTGGTAATGGCTGCTACGGCCCAATCCTGATGACTCCTGCCATGTACACTCATGAGATGTCCTTTCAAACTGCAACGGCCTTTTGCTCGACAATGAGAAAATAAACCGGAAAAACATCGTTGGTTCTCTGGTCAGAAGAAAATACAATGAACGTTTTTTATCCAGAAAAGAGAATCTCTTCGGAAGGAACTTTCTCAACCAAATATGTTTTCACTCTATTTTAAATATATGATTACCTTTATTATCTTGTCAAGTATATCGATCTGTATTTGATAAATATCAAATAACGGCAACGATATTGATTTATTTTATAGTATTTATTAAATGCAGAGATTATTTATATACAATTGAATGCTTTTCAAAAGAAATTGACAGCATAAATAAGGCTATAGTAAGCTAGAGAGCGGAAAATGGTAGGATGGACAAAAGAAAGAAGCCCATATGAACGAACAGAGTTTGATACAGGAAACACCCACGCCGCGTACACGCGAAAGTTTGGCACATGACCTGCGCGCACTGGGTATCAAGCAGTAGACGCTGGAGGCAATTCCTCGCTCAGTAACCTCGGCTGGGTCTGCGGCGGCCCTGTGGCCGTAGTGCAAGCATTGATGGATGTAATAACTGAAACGGGCACGCTGGTGATGCCTACGCATAGTTCGAACTATACCGATCCTGCGAAATGGAGCAACCCGCCGGTCCCGCAGTCGTGGTGGCCGATGCTCTACGAACAGATGCCCGCCTTTAATTCACGTATCACACCGAGCTGGTTTATGGGTCAGGTGGTCGAGACCTTCCGCACCTGGCCAGGCGCGCTACGCAGTTCACACCCAGCAGTTTCCTTCGCCGCCTGGGGATGCCATGCCCAAACAATCACGGCCAATCACTCTCTGGATCACGGCCTGGGAGAACATTCACCTCTGGCTCGTCTCTACGATCTGAACGGGTATGTGCTCCTGCTCGGCGTGGGCTACGAGAGCTGCACCTCGCTGCACCTGGCCGAATACCGCGCCCCCAATCCTCAGTTACTGACCGAGGGCGGCCCGATCCTGGAAAATAACCAGCGCGTGTGGAAAACGTACCAGAATATCGAGCTGGATTCCGACCAGTTTCCCGAGATTGGCGCAGCCTTTGAAGAGACGGGCCTGGTAAAAACAGCCCTGTCGGCTCCTCGCTGTGCAAACTGCTGCCCCAGCGTCCTGCGGTTGATTTCGCGACCAGGTGGCTGACGCGTAAACGCACGCGGAGTGAGTGAAATCGTTATCGCCAGGAAATACGAGCATTTCTCCCGTTGACATCTTCAAATCCATTTCTGGACAATGAAGGTGATGTGTATAATCTTTACATGTATAGATAGACTCAGCATATGACCCCTTCTTTTTTACAAAAGCGTCGGATATCACATGTTTTACAGATTGCGGGACCTGGTGGTACCTTCACCTCAAATTGCTTGCTTTGGATTTTCACAACCAACTCATCAACAGAAGAAACCACCTTTTCTATGTCGTCTTTGTCATAAGCAACCTCCATCAACGCATCCTCTTTCTGCTCTTCGGCAGTCCAGTAGAGCCAGAGGCGATTGGGGAGCTGCCCAATATGTTTGTGGAGTGCGTAGGCATAGAGGTATAATTGTTGTTGATAAAAAGCAAGATAGGCAAAATCCTGAGTCGGACGAGCATGCGTTTTGAAATCAAATACTTCTAATCCCCTTTTCCCATCTACAAGCAGATCAACTTTCCCTCGCAAAATATAGGTATCGCGATCTATCCGTACGGGAAATTCAGTGGCTCGAATATTGCGTATCTCTTGCTGATTCTGCTGATAATAGTTAAGTACTTGACGCCAGGCACGCTCTTTCTCTGCTAAAGTAACAGGATGTACAGAGGTGCGAGCCAGTTGTCCATAAATCTTTTCAAAGCTCCTCCTTACATATTCTTCCCCGGACAGATCAAACACACCATCAAGAGCCTGACGATGAAGCTGCTCTATGGTCTGATGCACAAGTTGGCCAAAGAAGGCGTCGACCCGGCGCGAAGGGGAAAAGCGGTGTTCATAGAAATAGTGATACCGACGAGGACAGGTCTGATAGGTCTGCACATGCGTGGTAAAACCATAGCGAGGTTTTGGCAACACGTATTCTTTGGGGTTGACACACTGTGGCAAAACGTTAGGCTTATCACGCTGGTCTTTCCACAAAGATGTACTTTGCCAGACGTTGTGAAAATCTGCATGTGGCTGTCTAATTGCTGAGAGAACAAGTAAATCCCTGGCACGCGAGAGAGCCACATAATAGAGGCGTCTGCGATCATAGCCAGGAATACGGCCCACTGGCTCAAATAGAGGATGATGAAAATATGGCTGCAAAACAGAACGCTCTTTATTGAGAGAGAGAGTCGGAAGCTTATCCAGTCCACCAACGACAACTACTGGGAACTCTAATCCTTTTGCCTGATGGATCGTCATAATCTGGACATGTCCTTTTAAAAAAGGCTGTTGCTGATCTCCATCTTCATTCATCCCATTCATCTGGAGGAAAAAGACAAATCGATCAAAGAAGTACGCCCTGATTTCTTCTAGCTTACCGACAGAAGCAAGGCGATGGCGGTAGTGTTGCTGGAAGATTTCTAGCAGCCTGGAGAAACTAACGAAGTTGTTCTTTTTATTCTCTTGTCGCTGAAAAGAGAGAAATGGTTCTTCAAAAATCATTCGGTAAAAGTACTCTGCCAGACGTTGGCTCTCGAACTCTCTCCCTTCTTCGCGGATCAGGTGTATTTCATTTTCAATCTTCTTGAGTTCTCTGGCAAACAAAGGATACCGTTGGCACTGTCTGACTAATTCCTGCTGACAATCAGCGAGATAGTCTGAAAAATCTTTGTCTACCATTTCAGAGTGCTTCTCTTTTGTCGAGTATTGAAGGATATGGGCAAAGCAACCAAGTATAAGCATAATTTCTTCTTGCTGAAAAAAGGCTCTGGCACGGGGACAGTAGGCTGGTATTTCTTTCTCCTTGAGAGCCTGGATATAATGTTCACTCTTCTCAGGTCTCACAGAGTACAGGAGAAGTGCAACGTCGCTGTAGTCTTCGATTTTTTGCCGTTTTTTCAACCTGTCCACTAAATCAGCAAATTGCGCTGCCTCATCCTGAACATCAGTGGCCTCAAGACATACTGTCGATAGATATGGGCGTGGCAAAAAACCGGCCTGCATAGATCTCTCTACACGCAAAAGAGAGCCATCTCCATTAGACCAGTCAAAATTCCTGATCCATCGATTGCAGGCGTCAATAATCCCTGCCTGCGAGCGGTAGTTGACAGTCAAGTGAACCTCTTCACAATCCGGAAATGTTTGAGTGAAGGTGCGAATATTGTGCACAGTCGCACCTCGGAACCGATAAAGCGCCTGGTCTTCATCGCCAATCACAATCAGGTTTTTAGGATCGGAGCCGGAAGCAAGTAAGATGAGAAGCTGATTTTGGATGTAATTGGTATCCTGATATTCGTCAACGAGAACATAGCAGATCTCTCTCGTGATTTTTTGAAAGGTATCCGGGCTGGTTAACAGCTCATAAGCCCACTTCTGAAGGTGGGCAAAATCAGTGCTATTGGTTTTTACAAGCACTCGTTGATAGCGATCATAGGCGTCAGTTACATGACGAAGGATCGTATCCTTTAAGATTTGCGATTGTTCTAAGCGAGCAGTGTCGGCCTGAAGTTTCTCAAAAATAAGCTCTTCAGTAATTGTGTCAAAATAGAATGCGAGGTGCTTTGCAACTTCCCAGCGTGTTCCCCAACGATCTTGAAAGAAAGGCAAGGTTTTCTGACATATCTCTGCCAGATGATCAAAAATGAGTAACTGTTGGGTAAACTGGTCGAGCATTTCATACTCACCGACGAGAGTGGTATGGTGTAGATGTTCATTGACCAGTTGTTGACAGATACTATGGATAGTACCTATCTTGAGTCGAGATAAATCGCCAGAATAATGAACATTTTTGGCAATAGACGTGAGACGGTCTTGCAATTCATAAGCAGCCTTTTCTGTGTAGGTACAAAGTATTATCTGCGATGGTTCCGCGTCCCCACACAACAACAGGTTCATCGCCAGAAGTGTAAGGCTACGAGTTTTCCCAGAACCTGGGCCAGCAGTCACAAGGAGAGGACCACGCTTGTGAGAGACAATTACACGTTGTTGCTCATTCATAAAATAAGGAACTTTGAGTAATGAGGTAGCAATTTTCATAGCACATTCCTCTATAAAATAATCTATTTTTAACAATTTATAATATTTTAATTATGTATGTCAAAATTTTCTTTAATAAAGGGGACTTTTAGACAAAACAATAATGTCATATTAATTGTACCAGAAGTATACTATAAAGCGTAAAATTACCTTTGCAAACTTTATGGAAGAAAACTGCTTTTCAGATGTGAGCACTAGAAGAGGATGAGCTATTTTCTTGACAGTATCCAGATGAACTGATACACTGCTAGCAACAGTAAAATTCCTCAATGCATATATCGAACAGGGCATCAGGTAGATAAAATAAACACAGAAAAAACTTTTGAGGGTTTGCATAAAAAATAACCTTTCTTACGGTGATAATTATCATGGGAAAAAGTCGCTCTTCTCTTTTCTCCTTTTTATTTCCCTGGCTTTCTCCATGGGTGATCAAATTTGTGCTGGCAGATGGTGGCATTGCAGTCCAGTTCTATAGAAATGATCGATTGGTTAAAGACTGGCATCTCTCCAGGCTACATCGTGTGTTGCCAGAGTCACTCATTACATGGATCAATGAGAATCATATACACATTGGACCCCAGCCTTATCCACTCATCAAGCAGTTCTGGCAATCCCTTTTGCCGCTGGCGTCTAAAAAGCTTATTATCGATGCATCTGTTCTTATTGAATTAGAAGAAGTAAACCAACCGCAGGATTTTGCATTGGTTTGGGTGCTTAATTGTGCTTTGGAGCGTATTGAGGGTCATTATGAAGGTATAGACCACTATCTGGGGATGGGTTGGTTTCAGAAAGGGACAAAAATCTGGTCGATGAACAATCATCTGTCGGCTGCTACGGATTTACCATGGAAAGATCTGATTATGTCTATCCAGCAGGCAGATTTCTTGCTGAACTCGACTATACCCGGTCTGCAACAATATCTGCCTACGCGTGCTGATTTTCAGCTTATTACCAATTTTGATGTACGAGTGATTGTTCCTGATGCTCGAAATGGAAGACTTACGCTGGCATTACAATGCAACTCCCCTCAATTTCTGCCAACCGTTCAGGTACCTCAGCAGGTGGTGGATGTTTTATTGGCAAACCAGGCTATCATCCGGTTCCCCCATCAGGCATTAACGCCTGCGCTCATTCAGTTACTCCAACGTGGTTCTTCTATTACCATTCAAGGAGCTAACGTTCCTCTTTTCATCAGGGAGCAATTACCGACCATGCGCCATTATCATCTGATAAGTGATGAAATGGCAGCAAAAATTACTCAATCAAATCCTATTGTATCTATTGCTACACTGCAGCCAACTTTCACATTGCTCCATAGACGCGAAGATGGCATCGGCAAATATATCATAAATGCGACATATCAGTGTAACCAACATGTCCTTGATATATCGACCTTTCTGGCAGCACGCCAGCAAAATCAACGCTTTGCTCAACAACATGCGACCTGGTTTGAGTGGCCTTCTAACTCATATGACCTCGCTAATACTATTCAACAATGGTTGGCCATACAAGTATTACGGCCAGAAGAGGTGATGGGATTTGATACGAAGCGTGTGGCTCTTTTGCATGACCGACCAACTGCTCATACTATTCAATCAAGTGGAACAACGCCTGCTGAACGCAGTCAATCTTTTTTCGCACAATTGCGACATCATGGCATACCTGGAGGTATTTTTGGTGAACCACAAAAGCTTGCGGCAATGTTTGTCAGTGCCTGCGAGAATTTGTTGCGCGACAATCGGCAGGCACGCATTCTCTGGCTGGCTCCGTCGAATAAGAAAGGCTCAGTGACACGAGCAGTGAATGGTTCCACGATCAGTAGTTATGTGACAGTGGCATCACCCATAACATTGCGTGATGAACCTGCACTTGTTTCACATTCATGGACACTGATCATTTTTCAAGGATTAGATATATTATCGTCGGATGGAAGCTATCCAGTCATGATGTTATCTCGGCTGAAATGGCAGTGGACACTCTTTTCAGTCACTTCGAGGGATGCAGTAAGTTCATCGATCATGCAAGTGTTGCATTTGCCTGATCAATACCGCGAACAATTCAGCACACGTTATCTTTTTGATCCGTTGAAAGGCTCTAATGATGCGGTGATAGGCCAACGTACTATCAATTCGAATACAACTCTAACCGTCTCTTCAATTGTGCCAATAGATTCGCTGAAAAGCTTGAATAGCCCTGTGATGGGTCAACGTACTGTTAGCCCAGGTACTGCCCCAACAGCATCTCCAATTGTGTCTAAAAAAGATGCGGCTCCTCTTGAACAGCGTGTTGCTGTTTTGAAGCGATATTGGAATATTTTTGATGAAATTCATGCACGCCAGAAAGCTGGAATGAAACCGCTTTGGGGATTGGTCGAAGAATTCTCGCCCGTTTGACTTTGAACATCGTTTTCGCTCTTACGAGCCATATCAATTTCAACTCTACCAACAACTGTTCCTACCCACCATCCTTGCTGAGATTGAACAACTCTGGGGAACAACCATGCTGCCTCGCTGGCCAGAACGTATCATCAGTGAGCCTTTCCCGCACAAACTTCTTGCAGAGACATTCGGGACGGCATTGAAATTCTGGCATGGTTGCGCACTTACTGCATGGTTCTTCTGCGAAGGTCCCTCATCCCGTACTGATCTGGCCGGGTTAGCAGAGTATTATAGCAAGGATATTCAAGTACTAAAAGAAATGGGTACGCCGATAAATGAACGGCTTTTTGAAGAACTGGTGCGAGCTGAGGCGCAACTCGGACAACCAGAACCATTTACTCGACAAGAACCAACGGTTCGGGGAAACATTGATATAACAATCACCTCTACGATAAGTTACGGTACTCGTAGAAAAGGCTTTGAAAAATTACGAGATATCATCTCATCTTATCGGCGTCAATGGGCAGAGAGATATTTGGGACAGTATCTTCAAAAGCGATGGGAAACAGAGATTCGTGAAGCGGCACATCCCTATAAACTTTATATCAAGCAGAAAGGAATCCCACCCACTACTAAACAATTCGCCAAAGACGCAAAAGCAGCAACAAATCATTGGTTTGGCGGAAATATAAGTGGGTTGTATGGAGCGATACAAGAGCAATCGCCGATTTAACCCCAACGCATTGCCATTTTACCTTCTGATAGAGTGGCATTTGCTTTTACTGTTTTCAAAAAACTTAGCATACCAGAGAATCATTTATCTGAACAAAAAAACACGCAGACTCCCCAACAAATCCCTCAGGCAAGCGGACTGACGAATGCTCAATACTACCAATTAAACAAACTAGCTGCACTCAGTTTCTGGTATGTGCAGCTAGAAGAAGCCCTTGGACGTACTCCCACCTTACAAGATTTTGGTTCCAGCAAATTTGGTCAAGTAAGCGAAATTTTGGATGGAGATATAAATGAAGCCTGGAAGATTTTTTTGAGCGCGATTAATGCAGCAAAACAAGTATTGCCCACTTCAGAAATAACGTATGATCCTCCCAAAACTATGTTCAGCAGTGTAAAGCCAGAAACAACGCGAGAACCTGCAAAAACTCGGCCTGCAAGTGTCAAATCTTCTTCTTCATCAACGAGCCGACCCACTGTTCAACTGAACCGGGAGGCCATCTCAAAGTTGCAGAAAGAATTGAGCAACTGCACGATCGCTTGCTAGTGGAAACAGGAGAATTACAAGTAGTACAAGTGCAACGACATGTTACACCCATGCCAGATCCGACTCCCGCTGCTCCTGTGGTAAGAGAAACCGATGAAGCTGCTCCAGAGGTGGATGAAGATTGGCAGATCATCCTTCAACAGTGGCAACCGGAACACTGGGAAATCATTCGCTTGCTTTATCACGAACAATCTGCGCAATTAACAACTGTGGAACATCAGGTCCACCGTCCTGTTTCTCGACTTATCGATGAGATCAACTTTCCCGTTGATGAGCAACTTGGAGATTTGCTCGTTGATCCCGATACACAAACACTTTCCCCTCACCTTCATGCGCTCGCGGGAGGTCTGGTCAGTTGGTATTTTTCTGCGAAAGATAGGTAGGCATTTTCATGAGCGAACGTAAGATTTCACCGCGCCATAGTAGCGCAATTCTGCAAGCGTTTAGCAATGGCGTCACGCCGCGTATTGGCCTTGAGCATATTGTGGTGGGACGCAGCGCAGAGATCGAGGCTATGCTCGACGATCTGGATTATCGAGTTGCCAAAGAGGGAGCGAGCTTTCGGCTGGTTGTTGGACCTTACGGTTCAGGGAAAAGCTTTATGCTTCAGGTCATTCGCAACTATGCACTCAAACGCAATTTTGTGGTCGCAGATGCCGATCTAAGCGCTGAACGCCGTTTGACTGGTACAGGTGGTCAGGGCGTTGGCCTCTACCGCGAATTGTTGAAGAACATGGCCATTCGCACTCGCCCTGAAGGCGGCGCATTTGCTCCTTTACTTGAGCATTGGATGAACACTATCAAGGAACAGGTGATGCGCTCCTCAAATCTGCTACCTGATGACCCTAAATTTTCTCTTCTGGTTGAACAAAAGGTACAGGATACGCTTCGTTCGATCAATGCTTTATCAAACAGTTTTGATTTCGCGCGTGTACTTTCCCTCTATTGGCAGGCCTATCAGACTGGTGATGATGGGAAAATGGAGCGTGCAATACGCTGGTTGCGCGGTGAATATCAATCGCTCAGCGAGTTTCGTGCAGAACTGCAAGTCAATTCGAAGGTTACAGATAAGAACTGGTACGATTATCTCAAGCTCTTTGCCTCTTTCTTTCAACTGATTGGCTATAAAGGTCTTGTCATCTTTTTTGATGAAGCTGTCAATCTCTATAAAATTAGTAATACGGTTTCACGCAACAATAATTATGAGCAGTTATTAACTCTGTTTAATGATGTCAATCAAGGCGTTGCTCAACATATTGGCTTGATTTTCAGTGGCACGCCTCAGCTTGTTGAAGACCCAAAACGTGGTTTGTACAGTTATGAAGCGCTCCGTTCTCGTTTGCAGGAGAGTCGCTTTACCCAGAACGGGCGACGCTCATTTGCCGGGCCTCTTGTGCGCTTAGATCCACTTACCAATGAGGAACTTTTTGTCCTTCTGCAAAAGTTACGCGATATTCATGCTCTTCATTATCATTACCCAACGATGATCAATGACGGCGATATCCAGCAATTTATGGAAGTTGTGGCAGGGCAAATAGGATCAGCACAACAGATTACTCCGCGAGAGATAACACGTGACTTGATCGACGTGATGGAGATGATGCGACGCGATAACACAATCACTTTCTCAAATATTATTCACAAACGCGATTTTGTTGTTTCTCACCAAGAAGCCAATCCAGATGAATTGACGCCACAGAACGAGATCATTGATGATGATTTATCTTTCGCCAGTTTCACGCTATGAACGCAACTAACCCATTTGATCGGCTAGCGCCGTTCATTCAAACATATATCTATCAGCATGGCTGGACGGATCTGCGTGATATTCAGAAAGCCGCTATTCCCGCTATTCTCGATACAAGCGATCACATATTGATGATGAGCGGCACTGCAAGCGGCAAAACAGAAGCGGCTTTACTCCCGGTGCTAACGTTGTTGGAGCAATCACCGGCACAGTCAGTTGGTGTACTATATATCGGTCCGCTGAAAGCCTTGATAAATGACCAATTTGAACGCATCCAGGGGTTACTGCAAGAAAAACCTGATATCCCTATTCAAGGCTGGCATGGCGATATTTCACAACATCAGAAAAAACGCTTTTTACAACGGCCCCGTGGCATTTTGCAGATCACTCCCGAATCAATGGAAGCTTTGCTAATGAATTGCCTGGGAGAATTGGGCAGAATCTTTGGTGATCTACGCTTTATTATTATTGATGAAATCCATGCTTTTCTTGGTACGGAACGCGGTCAGCAGGTTCTTTGCCATCTTCAACGCCTGGAACGTGCCATTCACCGACCTGTACGGCGTATTGGGCTATCAGCAACAATTGGCGATACCGAGATTGCTTTGCAGTGGCTTGAAAGTAGTTCTCAATTTCAGACTCGTGCTCGCCTTGTGAGGGAAGCAACGCAGGGACGGCAAATTGAGTTGCGTGTCAATCATTTTGTGATGGCATCCACAGAAAGTGAGTTTCACGCGGCAATGGCTCCGGCAGAGGTGGGGACTCGTCGTCGTAAAACCTCTTCAGTGACAAAGGCAGAACCAGCGCAAGCGGATGAAACAATGCCTGCCAGCCCTCCTGATAAACGTTGGGAGTTACAGAAAAAGAGCAAAGACTACTATGATGATCTCTTTGCCGTGACTATGCGTCACCAGAAAACACTCGTGTTCACTAATCGACGCAACAAGGCAGAACGTATTGCCGCTGAACTTCGCAGTCGCCTTGTGCAGGAGCGACCTGGCGTTGATTGGTATTTTGTTCATCATGGTAGCATAGCCGCCGATTTGCGTGAAGCGGCCGAGATGAAGATGCGCGACGAAACTCAACAATCTTGTACTATTGCGACCGCATCTCTGGAGCTGGGAATTGATATTGGGCATCTTGATCTTACTGTTCAGATTGATGCACCTCATACCGTATCCAGTTTTGTCCAACGCTTGGGACGTTCCGGTCGGCGCGACAAACCATCGCGTATGTGTTTTTATACGTTTGAACGCCTGGACCAAGATACACAATCTCCATCAGCATTGAAGCAAATGCCGTGGAATTTTCTCCAGACGATTTCTATCATCCAGCTCTATCTCGAAGGACAATGGATCGAACCACCGGATATTCCAACCATGCCACTGAGCTTGCTGTATCAGCAGACGATGAGCATCATGCGAGCTCGCACAGAATTAACCCCACCTCAATTAGCGCAGTCTATCTTGACACTCTCACCTTTTCAATCGGTCACTCAAGACGAGTATCGCCTGTTTCTGCAACATCTGGTAGCTCTTGATCAGCTTGCAAAAATGGATGAGGGAACGCTCATTGTAGGCATGAAAGGTGCGCAACTGACGAACCATTATCACTTCTATGCAATTTTTGCCAACACGAGAGATTATCGCGTACTGGCCGGAACGCAAGAAGTTGGAACTATTCAAGAGGTACCTGAGGTTGATGGCGTCATTGGTTTAGCAGGATATGCGTGGCGAGTTATCTCGGTTGATGAACGTGGAGGAACTGTACATGTAGAACGGACAAAGGGTCTTGTCAATCCAGGTTGGTTGAATGCCGGTGATTTGCACTTCCATGAACAGGTAATGATGCGCCTGCGTCAGGTTTTGCAAGAGGAGACAACGTATTCATATCTTTCTCCTCCCGCCCAGCAACGTTTATCCTTAGCACGTGATCTTGTCAGACATACGGGTTGGCTTCATAGCTGTGTTGTTCCCCTCAAACCTGGGCGTTTTGTTTTGTTTCCCTGGACTGGATCGCGCATCTATAGAACGCTTGCTAACATTTTGGAACACATAGGCTGGTATACGAGTCATCCTAATTCTGGGTAATTACATAGAAATAGTGTATGATGGGAATGCGGCTGATGTGCTTGCCACATTGAGGATGTTAAGTCCACAAGTACCAGAGCTGGCGAGAGTCCTGGTCGCTGAGTTGAAAGATCTACAGCTCTGGCAAGGGAAGTATGATTACCCTGACTCCACGCACATTGTTGGAGAAAGCTTATATCAATGATGTTCTTGATATTCCAGGAACAATGCAATGGTTAGCAACTTGCTCTTAGAAAGTTTTTTGTTTACTCGCACCAAAGGAAGCAAATAATGCTTCAGGAAACGATGGGAGGCGACCAAAGGCAAGGGCTAAGCGAAAGACCCACCACTGCTGGAGGTAGAGGGTCACCACCATGCTTTCTTAAACCGCTACCATCGCTTTCTCTGACAGGGCAAAGTGGAATGATGACTCAAACTTAGAGCGTAGCGAAGAGAGAAAGGTTGTCACAAACACAAAGAGTCTTCCGTCTCATGTACGAATTTTGAATAGACCCCCTACACATACATCTGGCAAAGGAGACGTACGAACGATGATGGATATTCTTGCTCAACCGCCGGTAATTATTGTTGGAGGTGGATTGTCAGGCCTCTCGGCTGCTGCTATCCTGGCGCGAGCGGGTCACGCGGTTACCCTTTTTGAGAAAGCTGGTACTCCAGGTGGGGTGCTATGACAAAGCAACATGGCGAATTCTTCTTCAATCTGGGTCCACATGCCTCTATCTGGGCGGCCCAGGTGAAAAGCTGTTGAGTGAACTGGTATACACTATAGCGGCTCACCGCCTGCTTTACACCAGTTTCTGGCGCTTGACGGTGGAAAATTGCACGCTTTACCCACCGGAGCGGCATCCCTGTTTGGGACAACATTGTTGGGATTCGATGCCAAAGTAGAACTAGCGCGCTTTTATAGCACCTTGAAGGACGTGAAACACACAAATCTCCAGGATGTGAGTTTGCAGGATTGGCTGGGACAGCAGGTGCGACATCCGCATGTTCGCAAGTTCATTCTGGCTATGGCACGCCTGGAAACTTATGCCAATGCGCCTGATATGCTAGCAGCCAGTCTGATTGTTCCCCTCCTGAATGCTCGGGTGAGCTACCTGGATGGAGGCTGGCAGACGCTGGTGGATGGTCTGCGGCAGATCGCACAAGAGGCGGGAGCAAAGATTGTGACGCATGCCAGGGTTGTAGCGATCGAGGTTGCCGAAGAAAGACATGTCGTGCACCTGATGGACGGGTCACGCTACCCTGCTGATGCAGTGTTGCTCGCCATCAATCCACAGACGGCCTCTACTCTGGTCAGAGATGGAGCGCATGAGGCACTGGGCCGTTGGGCAACACAATCAGTCCCGGCTTGTGTTGCCTGTTTCGATGTTGCTTTGCGTCGTTTACCAGAGCCACGGCACCTGTTCGCACTCGGCATTGATTGCCCGCTCTACTATTCAGTGCATTCCACCTGGGCAAACCTGGCACCGGAGGACAGTGCCTTGATCCATACCATGAAATACCTGCGACAGGGTGAACCAGCGGAGACCTCACGACACGAGTTGGAAGCTCTGCTAGATATGTTGCAGCCTGGCTGGCGCGTGGAAGTCATAGAGCATACTTCTTGCCTCATATGATAGCCTCAAGTGCCATTATTCAGGCAGGACAAGGTGGTTCGTCCGGCGAACCCGGCCCCGCTGTTCCCGGCATACGCAATCTCTACGTGGCAGGTGATTGGGTCGGAAAAAGCAGAAGGTCAGCTTGCTGAGGCATGCTTTGCCAGCGCCAGGAGTGCTGCTCACATGATCATGACGACTCTAGCGGCTCAGCGGGGCAATTCTGCCATGGTAAACTAGCAGCCTGTCGGAGAGAAAATCTCAAGCCCTGGCAAGAGCCATTTCGATCCCAAAAGCGGGGCCTTCAATCGTTCACTTTTGGGTGAAAAGCGGTCCTCCAGCGGGGAAATTTTAGTGAAAAGCGTTCTCTCCGACAAACTGCTAGGGGAAAGATCTCGAAGGCTCAAAAATATGCAGCAGCAAGAAGTTTTTCAAATGTATAAACCGTTACTCTTTTCGATTGCTTATAATATGCTGGGCAGCGTCATGGATGCTGAGGATTGCGTGCAAGAGGCATTTCTGCACTGGTATAAAGCCAGCGACAACAATGAGAAAGAAGCGGTGCGCTCTCCCAAATCCTACCTCAGCACGATCGTGACTCGTGTGTGCATTGACCAACTGCGTTCAGCACGTGTGCGGCGCGAACGTTATGTTGGGATCTGGCTTCCAGAGCCACTGGTGACAATCGATGAGACCCGTGTGACTGGTATGGCAGAACTCTCGGAGGCACTCTCAATAGCCTTTTTGTATCTTTTAGAGCAGTTGTCTCCCATAGAGCGTGCCGTCTTCCTGCTGCGCGAGGTCTTTGACTATGAATATGGAGAAATCGCTGCAATGGTGCACAAAGGTGAGGACAATTGTCGCCAGATCATGCACCGAGCACGTCAGCGCCTGGGCACGCGTCGCTCATTGTATCATGCTTCCAGAGAGCAGCAAGACAACATTCTGCACCAGTTTCTCTGCGCTTGCACGAGCGGTGATATGGATGGCCTCCTGGCCGTGCTTGCTAACGATATCGTGACCTACTCTGACAGCGGTGGCAAGGTTACTGCGGCTCGCAATCCGATCTATGGCGCGGACAAGGTTGCACGTTTCTTACTCGGCATTATGCGCAAAGTGCCGGACAGCCTCACTTTGCGCGTAGCAAACATCAATGGTCAGCCAGGTATTGTCAATTATATCAATGGCCGGCCTTACTCTATCATGACCCTGGATATTGTCGATGGGCGTATCCAGGAGATTGACATCGTCGTCAACCCGGACAAACTGAGAGGTGTCCCTATACTCAACTAATACAGAGTGGAGTTGCTCGAACGTGGCAAATTGGACAAAAGAACTTTACGTCACCTGGCAGCTTTTGGCAACCCAAGGCTGCCTTTTTCCCTCATTTTGTCTAAACATCTAAACATCTAAACACAGGGTCTGTGAATTATTGCTGAGAGAAGAAAACTCCTCAATCTGTTAAGAGAGAATTTCTCAAATGAATCTTGATAGAAAAGGAGTCCTCAAAATCAAGGATCTCCTACCCAAAAGTTCTAGCAAGAATACTGCGCACCTCAAGTAATTGCTTGAGGTATGTTAAACTTTGCATGGTATAGCGAATTGTCGTTATATCTTGTAATTTAATAACATACGAAAGGAAGAGTCCCTATGAAACAAGTGCAGAAAATTCGTTTCCGCCCCCTTTATATCAGTCTAGGACTAGGACTACTCGCACTCGTTTGCTTGATCAGCGCTAGCTTATTTCCAAAGGCAGCATCTGCTAACTCCTTATCCATGGCTTTAGGTGCATACAATTGTAGTACTGTCTTCCTTTCAGGTCCTCAGTCTGGTCAGACTGAACAAGTAACGCTGACGTTTAACTCTAATGGAACCGTGTCGTCCAATGTTCCAGCCACAGGGCTCAGTGGACAAGGATACTGGTGGGTGACCAATGAACAGGCCAACTATTCATTCCGCGAGCTATTGCCACCCAGCTACCAAACTTTATACGGAATTACAGATGTACAGGTTGTTCATTCAGTCACCGGCTTCCAGCAAAGTGGAAGCACCATTTCCTTTACCAGTAAGGGGTATGGATTGACCTACAACACTGGTACTTTTGCATTTCCTAACCAAACAACTACTAAGTGCACTCACCAGTAGGCCTGGCTCTCTCCCTGACACTTTTTGGGAAGAGGAAATGAACTAAGAAAAGAGATCGTCACAACAAGAGGAAAGCAAAAATCTCATGTTGGAGGACGATCTCAATTGGATGTATCCGTTCTATTATGGGAATCCCTGGATATCTTATATATATTGTTGACATCCATTTGTGCCTTGTGTTACACTTACCTAGACAAGCCCTGGTGTGGAGTTGTGACATCACCTATATTCACCTCCAGCAAGGGTTTATCTACCTCATGGCAGTGATCGTTCAGCCGCTATATTTTATCCTGGGAGATTTCTGTGACTCTGGATAGCCATTTCTGCTTGGAAGCGCTGGATCGGGTTTTGCAGGTGGGATGCCAGAGATCTTTAACAACAATCAGGGAGTGCAATTTACGAGTCCAAGGTTCCCAACCGACTCAAAGCTGCGGAGATATCCGTATTAGTTGGGATGGTTGAGGACGAGCCTTAGACAACATTTTTTATGCATCAAGAAAAGATAGATTTCCAGATACAAGAGAATCGTTGTTTTATTGTAGTCCAGAATTATGGTATTTGGAAATATTGATACAGTGTTTTCATGTAGTGTAAAATGAAACATACTCTCTTATGGAGAGAAGAAGAATGTATAGTACTGCAAAAACTCCCTCGATGATAGAAGAAGTTGAGCGTGGTGAGCTTACTAAGCCGAGTACTCTAGATTGGTGGTATCGACTGGCAGCTCCACCGGAGCCCTCTGCTTCAGCCAGTATCCGGCAACGTGAAGCTTATCGGCGTGGAAAGCTGATCAGCATTGTTCTATTAGCAGTGTTGATAGTTGCCACTATTGGGACGTTTGTTGGTATTTTTATCGTACATAGCATTTTTCTTGTAGTTAGTCCCTATATAGTAGTGGTTGCTATTACTGCTTTCTTGAATCGGCGCGGTCAGGTCGTAATAGCGGGTATTCTGATGGTCTTGGGGGTGGAAGTTTCCGTTATGAGTTCTGCTGCAGCCGTTAGCTTTCCTCTAATGTCTGTATATGCCTTGCCAGTGCTAGATATGCTTGTTTTGCCTGAACTCATTGCTGCATCCCTGTTGCCACCAGGATTCGTTTTTATTGTCGCGTCAATTAACATAGCATTTATTGTTTCAGTTCTTACTTTCCTCTTTCCACATAATGCAGAGCTAATAGCAACCTTGCATACATCTCTTGGAGATGCGGTGGCACGGCCTGTTGTCATTCAAATCCTTACGGCTGTGGTTTCCTTCCTTTGGGTGAGGAGTGTTGAGCAGGCTATCTACCGGGCGAATCGTGCTACAACGATTGCAACTCTTACACAAGATTTGGCGGAGCAGGATCGCGTTGTTGCCGAGCAAAAGCGACAACTTGATGCAAGCATTCGGCAGATTGTGGAGGCTCATACACGAGTTGCCAATGGTGATCTGAAAGTTCGCGTCCCTCTTACACAGGATAATGTGCTCTGGGAGGTTGCTGGTGCCCTCAACAATTTACTCTCTCGCTACCAACGAGCGATTCAGGCCGAACGTAGAGTAGAAGAGTTACAACGCCAGTCACAATGAGCACATCAGGTTGAGTACAAAACGAGATTGCTGAAGCAGGAAGTAGAGAAACAGATTAATGTTGTTCGCAGCGCAAAGCGCTTTCGGAAACCTGTTCGCTTCAGTCATACGGGAACAATAATTGATCCGCTACTTGTAGAGCTCGATAGAGCGACGTTCCCTGATACTGTATCAGCACTTAAGAACCCTTCTACTACCCCCTTGCAAGAAGGTATACTCGATTACCCATCCTCATATCAGAGAACAGCACATAATAGTAGATACAAGGACCTTAAATAGCTGCACCTCGGTTTCCTGAGACCGTCGCGTTTGGCGGTCTCGACTGACCAGATAGCGTCGCAGCTCCGGCAAACAGTCCCGTCGCCAGGTCCACGGATTTGCAGCGTTTCCAGTTCACAGTAAGCCAGCCCCAATGGCTCATCACCCACTGTGGCTGTTCTTCCTCCTCTTCCGTTATCCAGAACTTAGACATTTAGGACATGCCTAAACGAGGTCCGGTTCCTGCTTCGTTGACCACTGCCTGGAGTCCCAGGTCTGACATGATCTCCACAGGCGTCAATTCCCGCGTCACTCGCGGTACTCCATTGCTTATGTCAACGCCGCTAAATTTCTGGCGGCGTTGTAATCTCTCTCACAGACAAGGCCACAATTTTCACAGACAAAGATCCGATGCGCAAGCGTCAAATCCTCTTTCACCCATCCGCAGACATGACAGGTCTTTGATGATGGTTCCCATCGTGAAGCCAGTTTGACCTCCACGCCCGCACATGCCGCTTTATAGAGGATTTGGCGCTTGAACTCATACAGACCCACATCAGCGATTGCCCTGGACAGCTTGCGGTTCTTGAGCATGCCTGACACGTTCAAATCTTCCAGCACGATCACACGAGGTCGCTCCTGATCGGGCTTGGTTTTCGCCACAATGGAGCTGGTTGCTTTGTGCAGTGCGTCTTGACGAACCGTGGCAATACGTGCATGCATCCTGGCTAATCGCTGTTTTGCTTTGTGTCGGTTCTTTGATCCTTTTTTCTTACGGGAATGCCGTCGTGATGCTCTCTTGAGTGCGGTGAGTTTCTTACGCAACGCTTTGGGATTGGCGAAGGTGCATCCATCTGAGCACGTAGCAAGCACTTTTATTCCCAGATCAACACCAATGACGCCACCGGTGGCCTGCGTTGGCTCCAATTGCTCCTCATGAACACAGAGGGAGACATACCATCGACCAGCTTTCTCTGAAATCGTGGCACTGCCAATCTTCACATTCATCGGAAGATCGCCTGGCTCTTTTGAGCCGGAGCAATCCCATACGTGGCAACTGAACGGCATCGGGATACACGTGAATCGAACCAGTAAACCTGGCCCCGCCAATGGCCTTTTTCTTGCTCTTGAACCTGGGAAAACCGCATTTCCCTTTCCATTTGCCTTCTTTTTTGAGTGTGCACTTGCGAAAGAAATGCTTGAAGGCATCGTCCAGGTCTCGTAATCCTTCCTGAAAAGCGCACTTGGAAACCTCGTAGGCCCAGGGGATTTCTGTGTGTTTGAGGGCATTGATCTCACGATGCAGGTCAGCGGCATACGGTGTCTTCTGTCCCTGCTTGTACGCTTCGATCTTGCGGCGTAATCCATAATTGTATGCCCACCGGGTTGCGCCACAATGCTTGCGTGCAAGCGTGATCTGCTCGTTATTCAAGTCCAGTTCCGCTCTATAGCCGCGTTTCACCAGCATCTTTTCATCCACATTCACCCATTTTCTTCGCAGAGCGACTTTCTTTCATGCAGAGAAAATAGCACAAATGTTCCCAAAAGTCAACCGTTTGTTTCGCTATATAACCCTCGCTCCTCGTTACTATTTTGTTGGGTGTCTGGATTCTTGGTATTCCGTGGCATCCTGATCTTCTCATCCTTGTGGTGATTCCTCTCTGTACGTTGCCTCTCGCTGGCATTGGGGCACTTCTTGGATCTTCTGCCCGTTCTCCAGAAGAAGCGGGCAGCTTCGCTCTTTTGCTGACGTTCCTGTTCGTTGGCATTGGCCCTGTCGTTGTCGCTCCCAATCATCTTCCTGGTATTCTGTTGATCCTGGGACACTTTAGCCCTGCTACCTATGCATCCTCCGCACTCCGCCAGATGCTACTTGGCCCAATTACTGGAGAACTCCTGGTGGATTTGGCAGTGTTAGCCGGGCTGAGTGTCCTCGTTTTCTGGATCGTAGAACGGAAGATGCCGTGGCGACGGGATTGAGCTGTCCTGTGTATACTTCTAGTTTGTGTTGCTTAATGGGAGAAGTATCTGGTTGACGGACAAGGCAAAGGCTAAGCGAAAGACCCACCACTGCTGGAGGTAGAGGGTTGCCAGGATGGCGACCGCAATGGTTTCAGCGAGGTCATCCTTTTGCTGGGTGGGCTATATCAAGAGCAATGATCCCTTTTGTGAGCTTTTGTATAGTAGTGGAAGAGGAGTCTTCCATGAAGAGGATCAAAAAACAGCCTCATGAGCTTTCCCTTCTTGAATTGCTACAAGAGGCACGGAATAGAACAAGTACAGAATATATTTCTGCCGATCAGCAGCACTACATCACACAGATGATGATACATATTCTTCAAGCAAACGCGAAGAGGATGGAACACCCATTTCTAGCACAAGATATCCAGAAAATTCGCGGTCAAGCTCATGTCAAAAGAGCTTTAGAAGTTTCGGCTGCCGGACAACACAATATCCTTCTTGTTGGCCCATCTGGTGCAGGAAAAGCACTCCTTGCACGAACATTACCTTCTCTTCTGCCGACAACATCCCTACCGTATCCATTCCGAGAGCCTCCCTCCGATATTGGTAGAAACGCATTCCTCGGAGATTCAGCTACTCCTGGGGAGTTAACACTTGCACATGGGGGCGTGCTTTTTTTAATAGCACAATCTTGACGATGACTCTAAACTGCCCTACAATGAGAAACCTATTGCTTTGTTTATTCCAGTTTCTCGCGTGATAAAAAGAAACTCTTTTCAGACGCTGTTCGCAGAGCAATCACACGAGTCGATCCTCTCCCTCATCAGCTTGAAGCAGTCTATGATTATTTTCTCGCACAACCTCGCATTCGCTTCCTTCTCGCCGATGATCCGGGAGCAGGCAAGACAATCATGGCAGGGTTTATCACCAGATGATCCAACTGCAACAGTGAGATGATTTGCCTGCTGCAAATGCGCAAGCAGCTCTGGATTTGCTTGAAATTCCATCATTGAAGGAGTGAACTCGTAATGCGACGACTCAACGTGCGTCCAGCACAAATTGATGAGTGTATCCAAAAATCTCTATTTGCCTTCAGTTTCAGGCCTCAGAATCCGGAACTGCGACCTGGCGAACTCCTCCTGTTGCAACTCGTCAAAAACGGAGGCCGCCAAGTTAGGGAAGCTACACAGTAGGATTGACTTCGCTCTCGTTTTTGATCATATTGAGCCAGACCACGACGGAACAATCAGCCGTTTGCACTGGCCAAAGGAAAACCGCACATGGCCTTGGATTGTCTACGGCTCGGCAACTGTACCAACCATCCCTTTTAGCTTGGAAGATCTCAGCCTCTCGATGGATTACGATGGACAGACTAACCCTCGCACCATTGAGCCACACGATGAGCGTCTGATCATACCCTACATTCAGTGGTCCCTCGCCGAGATACCAAAGCCAGCGCTGCAGTCCGTTCCCATTTCCCAAATTGCGCAACAATTTGGATCAGAACGTACGCTCTCGGCAATTTACAACCACGACCGTATTGCTGTACTCAAAGCGGTACCTAGAAGAGTGATAAAAGAAGAGGGATTCGGGCGCAATCGGTTTCTCGCCGACAGTCTCAAGTCGTACTACGAGAACCGCTGCCAAGTGTGCGACAAGGATTTCCTTCCGGATTACGGCATCGCTTTTTCTGAAACCCACCACATCCAATATCTCTCCCGCGGAGGCCCAGATGTCAGCGAAAACATCGTGGTTCTTTGCCCGACCACCATCGTATCATCCACGCCACCGATGCCCACTTCGACCGCCAAGAACTTGCCTACGAATATCCGAACGGATTGCACGAACCGCTGCTCAGAGCCGATCATTTTGTAAAGGCTCCGCGATTTCCTGTACCGTGAAAGGATTTGACAGGTCTTTGTAGGAGAGAGACCCAACGTCCGGAGAGGGAGGCCCAGTTCACTGGAACTGCCCTCATCGGTCTCCAATGCCTGTTCCGAGCCAACAGTGAAGCCTGCTGAGATGGTATTCGCCGTTTGCCGTCAGCCCACAGACCGCGTCCCCTCCGGTGCAGGTTGCCATCCTTCATACCCTGTTGAGTCTTGGTTTTGACTGAGCGACCTCTCCCCTCTATTGGCTCACCTCTTGCCTGCTGTCGCTTTCCTCTCTCACGATGGACCTTCCACCAAACCATCTGCAATAAGCTGTGTGAGAGCTTTTTGTACAGCAGTCGGGGTAGCAACTCGATATGCGACACCGTGCATATCCTGTACCACTGATTCCAGATAATGCTTTAAACTGGGATCACGATGATCCAAATCACGCAAGACATAAGAGGCTGTTTCGACTAACCACGGAGATGCATCTGTGGCCAGCAACAAGCGTAATACAGGCCCTATGCTCAACTTGCCAAAGCGTACCAGCCCTTTAGCAGCTATCCATGCAACTGCATGATCAGAATCGCAAAGCGCATCTGTCAGTACAGGTATCGCTCGATTATCACCTATTTCACCAAGAATGTACATACAATGCCAGCGTATCCAGGCCGAAGGATTTGTACTCTCGGCAAGTACGGCAGGTACTGCCGCATGCGCAAAGCGAACCAGGGCAGAGCAAATCTGGTTTCCCATCTGTTCATCAGCGCCATGGAGGGCCTTGAGCAAAACTGGAATTGCTGATGGGTTACCACTCTGCCCCAGTGCCTTCGCTGCCTGTAGGCTTACCATATGCACAGGGTCGGTCAGTGCTTCAATGAGCACCGATGTCGCTGTTATACCACCGACAAGACCCAGAATATGGATCCCAGCTTCGCGCATAGCAGGGCGCTTATCATGTACTGCCGCTAATAATACCCGTTCAACACGCCCAGTATCCATTCCGGCATCTGGCAGGAAAAGCGTATACAGGCGCTTCCTGATATGGGCGGAGCGCAATGGCATGGGTAGAACAAACGGCTTACCCGCCCATGTCCCCAGAGCGATAAACTCTAGAAGATACTGCGCCAGACGATCGTCTTCCAGTGAAACAACCGCAGTAACAGCCTGTGGATCATCTTCCACAATTCGTTGTAGAAGTCGCCAGGCAGCGCCTCGCCGTCCAGTTGCCGCATCACACGCCAATATGTGGGGCGGAGTTCTACCCACAGCGGGAGTGACATTCCCACCATGGTGAACTGGAGGGGTGGTCTTATGTGATGCCACAACATGCATATCAGATGAAGAATCTGAAGGTTTCATCATCTCTGCTCCTTGGGAACAGCATTCCTACTCCAAAGAACTCAACATATCTTTATACCATCAATACGTATCAGCACACGATCTGGACTCAGAATGAGCACATGACACAAAATTCTTCAATGATCTGCCACAAGGATTGTTTTTTTCTCTTCAATTGGATATGATTTCAGGGAAACTCATCATTAACCAATGCGCTCAGAAGAGCAAGAAAACAGGATTTGAGAATGTTGTTTCTGACATATAAGGGGAAAATATGAACGTCTCATTGCAGATTTCGTTACTCGTGGTTGTTATTGTACTCATTGTGGGACTCGCGCTCTTGCAACTCATTGGCAGACATCGTAAGCATCGGACTGGGAAAGGGTCGCTCAAAAAGGGGTGGGGGATGTTAAGGAAAACGGACTATGGAGCACACATAGCCAGACAGCATGGGCATAAACGAAGCCCTGAGTGGGCCAGAGTGGCAAAGGAGCATCGACTGCGTGAACCGGCTTGTGTGGCCTGTGGCTACAAAGGCAAGGGGCTACAAGTACATCATATCAAACCCTTCCATCTTCATCCTCATTTAGAACTTGACCCGCACAACCTGATCACGCTGTGTGAAGCCAAAGGCAGAGATCATCACCTGCTCCTTGGTCATCTCGACGAGTGGGAATCCTACAATGAACACGTCCGCAACGATGTCAGGCATTTTGCCCACAAAACCGCCGCACAGATCCGGGCCGACTTAGTCTGGCAGAAGAAGATGATGCAGCGGCCATAATTTTCGAAGATGTTTTGTCCAAGAAACAATCAGCATGCAGTCATCTCGTTTGCTATAATTGGACAAAGTCTGTTTTTCACTCCGAGGAGGTTACATTGGCTAGTGATCGTCTCACTGACACTCTTATAGAGATTATACGTCTCCCCAGTACATCCGGTCACGAAGAATGGGTACGGCGCTATTTAGAGCAACAACTGACTGCTCTTGGCCTCACAACACACGTGGATACTACAGGCAACCTGATCTCTACATTAGCCGGTAAAGGAACACCCATTTTACTCAATGCCCATATGGATCGTGTCCCTCCTGGTCTGGGACACCAACCTGTCCTCCGTGACGGTATCCTCTATAGCGACGGCACAACAAATTTGGGTGCCGATGATGCAGCTGGCATTGCCATTATTTTGGAAGTATTGAAGCGTACCATAGAGCAACGACTCCCACATCCTCCTCTGGTTATCGTTTTTACCGTACAGGAGGAGGCAGGCCTTTGCGGAGCAAACACCTTTGATAGTTCAATCTGGCAAGTCGAGCATGGCATCGTCTTCGATAACGCATTCGCTGCGGGCGTAGTCGTCTCTCAAGGAGCCGCATATGAAGCGTTCGATATAAAGATCATTGGTCGCGCAGGGCATCCTGGCAAAGATCTGACTCAGACGGTGAATGCTATCGACATATTCCGTGCTACCAACTACCCACATGGGTCACTGGCTAACGATCAGACGCGCATCAATATTGGGCGTATTACTGGAGGGAGTGCACGCAATGCAATACCCGATATCGTGATCATTGAGGGGGAGCTACGCAGTTTCGAGCCACTTGAGACACGCCAACACTACCAGCAAGCTATACGACAGGCCTTTGAGCAAACCGCCCGACGCTGTGGTGGACAGGCAGAAGTCAGCTTTCAGACACATTCGACAGGCTACACACTTGCGCCTGATGAACCACTCTTGAACACCTATCGGATGGTTCTTGCACAACGTGGGACAACCATCCAGTTACAACCCACCTTCATAGGCAGTGACACCAGTGGTTTCCGCTCCAGGGCCAAAGTATTCACAGTCTCCACCGGGGTTGTCAATGAACATTCAGTGGACGAGTACGTTGCCCTGGCACCATTGGAACAATTGGTACAGGATACACTACAGGTTTCAGGTGCCTGGTGCCGGGCATAAAAAAGGGATGCATTGTGTTACTATAGGTAAAATACATTGATCTTACAAGATAAGCGAGGAATCATTTCATTATGGCAAAAGTCTACGGTGTTATTATTATTGGCTCAGGACCTGCAGGCTATACAGCCGCTATCTATGCTGCACGTTCTAACCTTTCTGTATTGATGCTCCAGGGCTACCAGACGGGTGGTCAGTTGATGTTGACCAGTGAAGTTGAGAACTACCCCGGTTTTGAAACAGGTATCATTGGTCCAGAGATGATGGACAAGTTTGAGCAGCAGGCACAGCGCTTCGGCACAGAGATGATCCCTGAAGATGTTACAGAGGTTGATTTTAGCAAGCGACCATTTACAGTAAAGACTGATACTGGTGAATATCGTGCCCGTGCAATCATTATTGCCACAGGAGCAAGCGCAAAGTGGCTGGGGCTACCTAGCGAGAAGCGATTGCAGGGACGTGGAGTGACGGCCTGTGCCACATGTGACGGCTTCTTCTTTAAGAATAAGGATGTTGTTGTCATTGGTGGAGGAGACACAGCGATGGAAGAAGCTACCTTTTTGACACGCTATGTCAACCATGTCACGATGATCCATCGCCGCGATTCGTTTCGCGCCAGTAAGATTATGCAGGATCGCGCACGCAACAATCCCAAAATTAGCTTTATCATGGATAGTGATGTCACTGAGATTCTGGGAGAAGACGCTGTCACTGGTGCGCAAATACGCAATGTGAAAACTGGTGAAGAGCGGAAATTGGAGATCCAGGGTGTGTTCCTGGCTATTGGTCACCAGCCCAACACAGATTTGTTCAAAGGTCTTATCGATATGGACAAAGCTGGCTATATCATCCCGGTTGAGCATACGATGACGAACATTCCTGGTGTTTTTGCTGCTGGTGATGTCACCGACCACCGCTATCGGCAGGCTATTACTGCTGCTGGTGATGGCTGCCGTGCTGCAATAGATGTGGAGCGCTGGTTAGAGAGCCAGGGCGAAGATGTAGATGTCGAGAACTGGGACTAATCATTAGCCTTTCACGCCACCTGCGGTGGCTCGCAAGCTGTTTCATGAGTCATCCCGGTAACTCTTCAGGTCTCTTTTTCTGATTCCTCAGCGCCGGAGGCGCTTCGCAGGTTGTTTTATGTGTGGTTTTGTTGCCTGTGGAGGAGATTGCATGCAATCTCCTCCACAGACAACAAAACCACACATAAAACAAGAGCGAGCCACCGCTCGTGGCGAGCAGACATGAAGAGTTACCAACAATTTACTTAATTCTTCCTCAAATTACCATACAAACCATGCAGCACAAGTAAAATAAATAGTCGCTTGTCAGAAAGGTATTTCCTGAGTATAATAAGCTCATGTCTAGCCTCTTAGAGACAAAGCGATACAATGTCCCGCGTTAACGAGAAGGGTGCATAGCATGGAGATTACCGACGATCCAGGAGGGATCACCGCTGATTCTTCCAATACCACAAAATTGCGTCCACTTTCTCTCTTCGATCAAGTCAACCTGAACTTATTCTGGCTCGCTAATCAGTTCCATTGGCAAGCATTGCTCGCCGTCGTCATACCGAGTATGGTGGCAAAGTTTCTGGACCCCGCCAATAAGAGCATCAATCTGGCACTTGTGGTCACCTGGGGAACGCTGGTTGCATTTATTGTCAATCCGCTCGTTGGTTCCGCTTCTGACTATATGAAATTTCGTATGGGACGTCGTCGTCCTTTTATGATTATTGGTACAGTTATCAATGTGATTGTCCTGATAGTCTTCGCGTTCTCACCTTCCTGGTTTCCGCCTGGCATCCTCCTCTTTATGTTTGCACTCCTCTTCCTCCTCTTGCAATTTAGTAACAATCTGGCAAATTCACCATGGAGCGCAATCATCGCAGACAATGTGCCACAGCATCAGCGCGGCCTTTCTTCTGGCTTTAATGGTCTCTTTAACCTGCTGGGGACTGTGCTTGGGTCCGTTGTCGCTGGCATTATCGTAAACAAGAACGACTCACTACCCATCTATCGCAACCAAATTGTACAGATCTTCCTGCTTATCGCTATTGTACAGACCATTGTTGTAACCTACACAATATTGACCGTCAAAGAAACTCCACTCCCTCCCGAACGATATGTTCCCTTCAAGCTACGAGCTTTCTTTCAAAAGTTCTTCTTCAAACCCTCCACCTACCCTGATCTTTCCTGGGTGCTGCTGGCACGTTTCCTGGTGATGATGGGAATATGGAGCATCTACTACTTCCTCCAGTACTACTTTGATGATGTTCTGGGTGGACCTCATGTAAAAACCATCTTGTTCAATACACAATTTTCTGGCGAATTCTTCAATGGTGCACTTTTTCAACCGGCGGTTCTGCTGATGGCACTACCCACCTCGATCTTCGCTGGTTGGGCTTCAGATCACTGGGGACGCAAGGGGTTAGTGTACCTGTCAGGCGCAATGATGACGATGGTCTGTCTCATCTTCATTCTCTTCCAGAACCAATATGCAGCGATTGTTGCAGGAGCTTTCTTCGGCATCGGCTATGGTGCTTATACCAGCGTTGACTGGGCACTAACCACTGACGTGCTACCACCAACGGATGAAGCTGGGAAGTTTATGGGGATCTGGTCAGCGGTTGGTATTCTGCCCCAGGTGGTGGGTATCACAATTGGTGGGGTGATACTGCAACTCTTAAAGAGTATCCCCAACCATCTAGGCTATACTTCACTCTTCGCATTGACTGTCGTCTACCTGATTCTTGGTACACTTGTTATTCGACAAGTACGGGGCGTAAAATGACACAGTGATGGGGACATCCTGCAATCGGTGTCCCCCCTACCATCTTTCTAGAAAGGATTTTTTATGCTTCGGGAGCCTATTACGATTAATAATAAACTGGTAGAAGAGATTGTTGCACGAGAAGAGGCTCAGTTTAGAAAGCGAACACCTCGCTCACATGAGATTCACGAACGCGCCAAAGCATCCTTGCCCATGGGAGTCTCCAGTTCTTTCCAGGCCGTGCCACCCTATCCCCTGTTTATTAGTCGTGCGGAGGGGAGCCATATTTGGGACTACGATGGTAATGAGTATGCAGATTTCCATTTGGCTTTTGGTAGCCTGCTTGTTGGTCATGCACACCCGATCCTGGTGGAGGCTCTGCGCGACCAACTTGGCAAGGGAACGTTGTATTCGTTACCCTGTCCTGAGACGGTATTTCTGGCGGAAGAGCTTGTACGGCGTTTTGCTCCCATTGAGCAGGTACGTTTTTGTAACTCTGGCACTGAGGCGACGATGGATGCCTTGCGTCTCGCACGTGCACATACCAACCGTGATAAGATTGTCAAGATCGAAGGCTCTTATCATGGACATCACGATACGGTTTTGATGAGCACAAAGCCTTCAGTTGATGCGGCTGGGCCGCCAGATCGCCCAAACTCCGTTCCTGCATCAAAGGGTATCCCTCTGCATGTAAAGAGCGATGTCATTATTGCCCCATATAATGATGCCGAAGCTTTGGATCGCATTTTGACCGAGCATGAGGGCGAAGTTGCAGCAGTCATCACAGAAGCCGTGTTAATGAATGTTGGTATTATGCTTCCTGAGGAGAGCTATCTCCAGAACATACGTAACATCACGCGACAACATGGTGTACTACTCATCTTTGACGAAGTGAAAACAGGGGTGACCGTTGCGCCCGGTGGTATTACCGAATTGTATCCAGTCGAGCCGGACCTGATCTGTCTTGCCAAATCTATTGGCGGGGGGATGCCTATTGGTGCTTTTGGTGGACGTGAAGAGATCATGCGGCGCATTAATCACGAGGAAGTTTTGCACCTTGGCACCTTTAATGGCAATCCGATGTCGATGCGTGCCGGATGGGTGACACTCACGCAGATCTTTACGCCAGAAGCTCACACCCATGCTACCAGCCTTTCCAGTCAACTGGCGAGTGAATATCTTGGCATCATTGAAGAATTTGATCTACCTATGCACGTAGCCCAGATCGGTGCAAAGGGTTGTGCGATGTTCCGCCATAAGCGTGCGCAGAACTATCGTGCATGGTGGGAGGTCGATATGGCAGTCTCGTATGCCTACTGGCTCTTCCTGGCAAATCGGGGAATTCTCTTCCCTCCGGGCTTTGATGATCAGTGGACAGTCTCTGTTCAGCATAAGCAAGATGATATCGAACATCATGTGCATGTTTTTCGCCAGTTTGCAGCAGAACTAAGCCGGTAAGTATCAATAAGCAACGATACAGAGCACAACTCCTTACTAATGAAGGAAAGCCAGGAAAGAGAGTCCGCATACGACCAGCCCAATACCGAAAATTTGATTCACGGTAAGCCGTTCACGACACACGACAACACCAAATAATACAGCGACCAGGGAATAGTTGGAGGTAATAGCCGCAATTACACCAGGTTTGACAACTTGCGTGGCTATGCCAAAAGTTAATACGCCAGCATTATCTAAGAGACCCGCCAAAATAGCCAGCATGATCCATCTAGAGTTCGTTCGCGACAGGAACGTGCCAATGCCTGTACGGGAACATCTGATACTCTGTCTCTTGTGATATCGTCTCCAGAGTAAAGCGATAAAGAGTATAAGCACACTAAAAGTGCGTGTCCAAAAGACGGGTTCGAACCAGCCATAGAAAGGAGTAGAGGCTCCAATGATAAAAACCATGACTCCAAGACAGAGAATCGCTACATAAGCCCAATAAACGCCCTTGCTCACAAATATTCCTCTCGACCCCCTCTTAAAGAGATTGAGAAGATCCTGATAGTGCGTAGCAGCTAGCATAACACCCAGGATTACCATGGCAACCGCTACTCCGTCATGGAGCGTAACTTGCTCCTGGAGTAGGAGCATTGAGAGGGCCAGAGTGACGAGCGCATTGGTGGAAGAGAGTGGGCTGGTAATCGCGATTGGTCCAATCTCTAATGCCCGATACAGAGCAAAATATCCAATCGAGGCAAACACGCTTGCCAATACACCGACAAAAACACTCTCTAGAGAAATTTTAAAAGGGATAGCCGGCCTGAGCCAACCAGAGAGCACAGCAAGAAAGATAAGGGCGAACCAACCAGCTAACTGAGCCACAAATGTAGTACTAAACGTTGTCAGGCGGCGGGCTGACAATGCTGCAACAGAGTCTGCTATTCCCCAGAAAACAGCAACACCACTTCCAAGCGCAATGCCCAAAAGCTGCATAAACCACCAACCCTTCTCTGAAAGGAAGCAGTGTGACATTCCTTTCAGCTTCCCCTGATCAAGCAAAAGATGATGAAGCATGTGATCATAAGATCACGTGGAGCAGCACATTAAATGTGGAGAGATAGCATTCCGACAGCAATGGTTTCTGCCAGAATACTATCTCTTTATCACAAATCGCCATGTGTCCTCACATTGATGTGGACATCAATGTGAGGACACAGAGATACTACTGGATTTACTGGATTGAGCCTGCGTAGATATCCATGATTGTACCGAGAAATTTCACTGCATCTTCCTTCTTACGTTGGAACGAGTTACGGCCAATGATGGAACCAAAACCGCCACCATCACGAATGGCACGAGCTTCCGCAAAAACCTGCTCGTCAGCAGCAGTAGCCCCACCGGAGAAAATGACGATACGCCGACCATTAAAGGCACTCTGCGTGACATGGTGAACACGATCAGCCAGCGTCGAGATAGGAATCTCATATTTCGCATAGACCTTCTTAGCTTCGGCCAGTTCCACCTGAGCACTGGGCAACTTCACCTTAATAATATCTGCCCCCAACTGAGCAGCGATCTGGGCAGCATAGGTCACTACATCGATGGCAGTTTCACCCTCTTTACTCAAGCTACTACCACGTGGATATGACCAGACAACCGTCGGAAGACCTGCAGCTTTAGCTTCTGCGGTTAGCTCACGCAGTTCCTCATACATTGCCACACGCTCGCTTGACCCAGGGTAAATAGTGAAACCAATAGCAACACATCCCAGCCGCAAGGCATCATCTACACCAGAGGTAATTGCTGAAATAGGGTCGCGTTCATCGTTGAGTATATCATGATTGTTGCACTTGAGAATTAGCGGAATCTCGCCAGCGTAGTCGGAAACGCCAGCTTCCAGGGAGCCTAGTGGTGCAGCATAGGCATTACAGCCAGCCTCAATAGCTAACTGGAAATGGTACCGTGGATCGTATCCCGCTGGATTGGGTGCAAAACTACGGGCAGGCCCATGCTCAAACCCCTGGTCTACAGGGAGGATCACCATTTTCCCTGTGCCAGCCAGACGGCCATGATTGAGCATACGAGCAAGATTGGTACGAACACCAGGATTTTCGCTGGTATACCAGCTTAAAATCTCTCGAACTCGGTCGTTCATCTTTTTATTCCTTTTCACTTTTTTCAAAATATACTATCCCCAAACCTCGTAGTTACCTCTATTGTCTTACAAAGCAAGCTGAAGGTAAAAACGAGCCGATAGTACAAAACCTCACTTTTCTACGTCGAAAGGGCCTCTCAACATACTATTCTACCGCATAACGGCGAAATTGAACAAGTCGCCTGTACAGATTTTCAGAAATCTTCTAAGCAGGATTTCAAGGAGAACGAAACCCGGCTCCAGAAAGAGGTATCAAAAATGCATAGTAATATAGTCCTCACAAGAAAGATCAGACGGTGACAACAGCTATAATGATATTAGTCACATGAGAAGAGGGAAATGGACGATTTCAGCTTGTACACGAGTAATTTAAAACACATCCATTGTTACTGCGTATACATTGATACGTTCCTATACCAAAGCGGTTAGAGATAAGATTACATTCCCGATAGGAAAGTCGATATTAACAAGCATCCTCTAAAGGAGAGAGCAGATAAATGGCCAGGAGTAGTTTCGATTCAATAGCACAGGAAGTGATCAAACAACAACATCTTATGCAGCAGATGCAAATAGAGAATCGCGAGTTACGTCGTCAGATTGCCGATTTAAAAGCAGGACGGGGTCTCTTCATCGAAATTGGTGGTCAGCAGTTCACACCGAGAGAAGAACAAGATACCATTCCTTCTACCAGGGTCACTGTACCAGAAGCACAAAATGTGGCGGTTCCATCTTCTGTAACAACAACGTCAAACGTAGAGATTTCTGAGCCGCCACAGCCACAGAAAGAAGAAGGAACTCCTCACCAGGAGAAAGACGAGAAGCCGACCACACCAACTTTTCTGGAAGAGATTATGATTGACGAATTCGCAATAGCATCGACTAGCCCAACAGCAATATGGTCAGCTCCCATCGAGAAGCAAAAGGCTACAGAAGAAGAACAAATGGCAGCTTTGCGACGCGAATTGATGGGAAGTTTCTTATTAGAGTAACCATGGGTCATCCCGAATTTTCCGAACAAAAGTTCGCACTCTCTCAAGCGGCTTGAGAAGCGGGATTGTCAAGGGCTGGCTGCCCTTAACCGGGGTTTGGGGTGTCCCCAAAAAGCTTCTTTTTTTCTCTCGCCGCCTGCGGCGGCGCACAAAAGAGGTAAAAAGAGTTTTGGGGACACCCCAAACCCCGCCAGGAGGCTGCCGCCCCCTGGACCCCGCTTTTGCGAATTTTTGAAACAAAAATTCGGGATAACTCATGCCTGACTATTAGTGAATTTGGAACGGTACAGAGAGTGGCTGTGTGGCACCAGTGACGGCATTAGCCAGCAAGATGAACGTAAAGTCTGTTGCGCCCTGTGGCATCAGGAAAGTGCTGGTTGCCTGCACATTAGTTTGACCTGCATCCACCCCAAGAGGCACAGTGTAGCTCGACGGCACACTCGTCGTATCACCTGATTTCAGCCGCAGATAATCGCCAGGATACCCACTAAAATTGCTAGAAGTGTTATTATCGATCTTCAGTGCTACGACAATATAGATCATACCATTTGGAGCCTGCTGTTCATCAGCGCTCCATTGCGATGTTGCACTGACAAGGGTCCAGTTCACCCCTCCATATTGGCCCTGTTCATTGAGGTTTGCTTGTTTCGGATTATATTTATCCAGATTGGCGCTGCCTGTTAAAGGCATATCCATCTGTGCCTCAGTGCTCTTACCCAGGCGCAGCGTGAGCTGATTTATTTTGGTACTGGTAGGTACAGGGAAATCGATCCAGTTTTTTCGTGATACTGATGCGTCAGGGCCTACAATATCCTGCTCGCGGATAGGTGCAATGCTGGTTCCATCAGGCAACAACAACCGGAATACATCATCATAATAATAAGAGGCTGACTTGGTAGATGCATTTTGTTCGTTGATTGTCAGACGCGCCACACCAGGCTGAGCAGGATCAGCATCATCAGGGAATTTATCGCTCTGCTGCACATTGATCACAGTTATAACGACACCTGCATAGGTTATTTTCGTGTTGATAGGTGTAGTCGACACAGAACCAGAGGTAGAGGTCGCCGTGCTATCGCCAGTATTGGTACTACCAACACTGGTATTACCTCCAGTGGTCGTGGGCACAGTATTAACAGCATGAGAAAGAGCAGTATAGGCAAAGTAGCCAGCACCTCCACACAAGGCGAGAATCAGCAGGATGACAATCCCTACACCACAGCCAATTTGTCCAAGGACACGACCTGAAGAATTTTTTTGTGGCCTCGCATAGACTGGGGTTGGTTGATACCCCGTTGGCGGAGGGGGTTGGAACGTTTGCGGCTGCTCTGAAAGCTGTGGATAGTGTGTATAAGCATTCTGTGGGGGAGGTGGGGGTATAGACGGTTCTAAACGGGGAATGGGAACTGCAAATCCCCCGCCAGGTGTAAGTTCGGTCGGCTTATTTGCTCCCGCCTCCACTACAGACCCACAATTTGAGCAAAAACGTTGGCCAACGGTCATCGGAGTACCGCAGGTCGGACAAGCACGGGTAGGTGGCAGTGCCATAGTCTCTCCTTTTTAACAGGATAATAATAAGGCCATTAGAGTCGGAAGTCTGTGGTAGCTTGATCAAAACCATGCTGCGACATCAAAATGAACGTTAAAGTCGTAGCATTCTGCGGGACAAGAAAGGTCACTGTTCCCATCTTATCAGTCGCTCCAGCTTCAAATGAAACGGGGAGCGTCGTATCCTGTGGCATAGTCATCACATTACCGGCCTTTAAGCGTACATAATCATAGGCAGAACCTGGGATAGCCGTTTGCGATAACGTATTAGTAACGCTGAGAGTGAGGATAACATAGTGCATTCCTTTGCTGGCCTGCTGACCCTCAACACTCAGTTGTGAGGTTGCACTGGTCAAGACCCAATCCAATCCTTGATACTGCAATGTGCCTTTGAGGCTCGTTGTTACTGGCGCATACTTACCGAGATCAGCGTTCTTCATCAAGGGAATGTCCATCTGCTCTTCATTAGCAGCCCCTAACCGCAATATTAGCTGCTCCACCTTAGTCATGGTAGGAACAGTAAAATCTACTACCCCTGTTTGCGTTGTCCCTGGAGCCACACGACTGCTTGCCATCACATAAGTAGCCACTACTATATTGCCACCAGGAAGAACCAGGTGAGCAATATCATTATACCTCAAACTAACCGGAACCGTTGTTTTATTCTCTGCCTGAAGATGTACGCGCACCATACCAGTTGTACTTGTATTCGGATCATCATTCAAACGCTCCGACTGCTGGACGTTAAGGACAGTTATTGTCAGACCTGCATAGGTCACAGTCGAATTAAGTGATGTTGTCGTTATTGTCGGTTGAATAATCCCGCCTAAATTGAGAACAATCAGGCCAGCAAGCACAAGCAAGACCAGAAGGATGAGTACAAGACATGGCACAAGCAAGCCACGCTTCTTAGAAGTCCATATAGATGGCAGAGAAATGGGAGGTGTACCAGAATATTGTGAGGTTGAGGGCGATTGTATTGACGGTGGTTGTTGATCCACCTCAGACTCCCTGGGAGCCACTTGTAAGCCACATTTAGCACAAAAGTGCTGGTTAAGAACTGTTGTAGCACCGCAATTTGGACAAAAACGAGGTTGAATCTGTGCCATAGCCACTCTCCTGATATTGCAACTATCGAACACCACACACTTTCACAGTATATCTTTAACTGTACCACAAGGAGACAGAATGGCTGTGATCTGATTCACTAGTACAGGGTCTATTTGCTCACACAATGGCCTTGCTCATTGCCTGATAGAAATCTGCCAGGTTTGGCGTTCCAAGACCGGTAGAGTAATCCCAACCAGAGGTTGCTGGATAATAGAGATTGTTTCCCTGCGTTACATCATAATAAGGATGTCCTCCGCTATTCCGATTACCGGCAAGGTAGAATATTTGTGGTGAATAGCCAAATTTGCGAATTTCCTGGATTAAACCTTGATTGACCAGCGCTATACCTGTTGCCCAGATTGGTGCGGCAGCGCTCGTACCACCCACCACTCCCCACTGACCATTGAAGTAGACAGCAAGCGCATAAGCCACAGCCGAGACATCGGGTACCTGACGCACGCCACGGGAAAACTGGTTATTTACTCCTGGACCATTTTGCCAGGAGGGGCGATTAAACATTTCGCTATTTCCACCGCCAGTACCCCATCGATTTTTACAGCTAGAACGATTGGAGTCATCAGACCAGGCCACCTCATTAATACGATTGCTGTTCCCATCAACCTGTAAAATCGTACCGCCTACAGAGGTTGTCCATGGATCGCTTGCGGGAAAACTGACCGCAAGTTTTCCGTAGACGCGACTGCCAAATGCTCCACAATCACCGCTTGCTACAAAGACCGACATATGCAACAGACGAGTCAGTTGTTGGAAGCTACTATCTAGAGCCTTCAAATTCTCTGATGTAAGTTCGCGTTCAGCAGTACCAAGACTCATACTAACAACGTTCCCAGAATTCGCATTATTCACATTGTCATCGATAATCTGCTGAAGTTCATCATTGACCTGCGTCCAGATGTCACCATTAGTACTGCCATCGGTCTGATAGGATATAATATTGATGGAGCGTGCCAAACCAGCGATCATTTGTATATCCAGCGTAGACTCTCCCAACGCATCTCCTGGTGCACCATCGACATTGACGACAGAGAGATTTCCTTTGAACTGAATGCAGTCGAAGTAGTTCTGGACATCCTCTTGATAAAAGCCATCAATTTCCACAAGGTTGACAGTCATATTCTCGCCATGCCAGCCACGATTCCAGAGCTTATCGTAGCCATAAGCATCTGCCACTTCTCGCGGAAGCAGCGTTTGCGCGTCAGGAGAACAATCCTGCATCTGGTGCCGTAGCATTTGATGAGCCTTGAAATACATCGAGAAGTCATGCTGCGGTAGGATACTAAAGTTATCGAGACCTGTAATGGCATCAATTGAGTTAGCCAGAAATTGTGGAACTTTGGGCGGAGTAGCAGGAGCATAAAAGATACGATCATGGTACTTGTGTATAACAAATGTTGTCTGGAACAGCTTAGCAAACGTGCTCGCTTTGGCATCAACCGAAAGGTAAGTACGCAGTTTACTCAACTTGAGAGCAATATCTTGCACACGAAAGAACTCTTTCACCTTCTGGTAGGTACCATCATCGATACCTATCTTGTTTGCAAAATCTTCCAGATGTGAACGTTTTCCAGGCTCTATTTCCCGCTGTTCTGCCTGTTTCAGCACATTTTGATCGATTTTGAACGTGATACGAACATGCAATTTTGTATTACCTGGCAATGGTCCTACCGTTGGCGAGATCAAAGCCTCAGCAGGTATGCCAAGGTTAAGTGGGATAAATTGCAGTGGTTCAGGAGCATTACAACTAGCCACCAGGGGAAGTAAAACAATGAGACCAAATATACCAGTCAGGACACGCTCAACCATAGCATAATATACTCTGTGCAAAAGTGCCATACGTAGAACCTCCTAACTCCATTGAATACGACATGAGCCAAGCCAGTGATACGAGAGAGCACATAGGCTACAGGGTACTCTCTCGTATCACGGTTGGCTCAAGAAAATCAGTTCAGAAGAAACGTAAAATTTTCAAAAACACCACAGAGATTGACTACAGCGAGCATTCTCTGTAGAATCGAAGGGATAATATCAGGAGGGGGTATGATCTCATGACAGATACATTGGATTGGCAAGACGTTGATGATGAAGATCTTTACTCTTTGCTCGATACTGACCAGCTAGGTATCCTGAGCAGTACACGCACCGTTGTCGAGCAGGGAGAAGATGTCTGGATCAATCAAGATCAAATCAAGTTACTTAGTGAACAATGGATAAAGGCCGAGAAAGAAAATACTACAGCCAGACCAGCTCAGTGGTATGAACAGTATCACTTTCACGATGGAACAGCACGGACGGTGAATTGGTTACTGCTCCTTGACGCATTAAATTTCTGCTTTTGGGCCGAGAAGGGCCAACCACGCTGGTCCATCGACTACCAGGGAGAGACACTCAATGGCTACTGGGCAGAAGCTGCCGCCCTCACACGTGCCGTCGAAGAAGGTATTCCCTTATGGGATGCAGAGTACTTGAGTTCTCTTTCTACTGAAACGATGGCACACATCTTCCGTGGCACACAAACTATTCCATTACTCGAACAACGAGCCACTCATGCACGAGAAGTGGGGCAGGTTCTCTTAGAGCGCTATGATGGTCAGTTTGCCCATGCTATTGAGCAGGTAGAGAAAAATGCCGTCAAGCTTGTATTACTGCTAGCACAGGATTTCTCATCATTTCATGATGTAGCCCTCTACCGCAATCACGAAGTACGCTTTTTCAAGCGTGCCCAGATCTGTGTAGCAGATCTCTATAATGCTTTTGGCGGTAAGCAATGGGGAGAATTCACGAATATTGATCAACTTACAGCCTTTGCAGATTATAAACTGCCGCAAGTACTACGTCATTACCACGTGTTAGAGTATCAATCGGCACTGGCAAAGCATGTTGATGCGCAGGAACTATTAGAGCCTGGCAGTGAGGAAGAGTTAGAAATACGAGCAGCAACGATTTGGGCATGTGAACAGTTACGACGAGCCATGCTCCAACAGGGTTATGTCCTGACCTCCTCCGAGATTGATCAACGGCTCTGGCTCCTGGGTCAACATTCGGATGAGATGCGTCCTTATCATCGGACACGAACTATCTATTATTAATCCAGCAATTCAAGACAGAGATCACATACATTTATGCAATTACAAACATTACTCACAGCCCTGGAACAGTCACCTGTGCACATATACAATCTCGACACACCTGATATGGGTGTCGAAGTTACTTCTCTGGCCTACGACTCGCGAAAAGTTGAACCAGGGGGGCTCTTTGTTGCAGTGCCCGGTGTACATACCGATGGACGCCGATTTCTCAAAGATGCTGCCCAGCGCGGCGCTAGTGTAGCCCTTGGCGCTCCTCTACAAAACACTCAAGAACTTCCCCTCCCATATATCGAGGTGCAAGACGTACGTACCGCACTCGCCAATCTCGCCTGTGCTTTTTATGGATATCCGGCTCAACACCTTTGTACCATTGGAATCACAGGTACAGATGGGAAAACAACCACCAGTAATCTCATTAGTACATTGCTCGAAACAGCAGGATTACGCACTGGACTCATGACCACTGCAAACTTTAAGATCAGTGGACAGGAGTGGGAAAACGCCACTCGCCAGAGTACATTGGAGGCACTGGAGATCCAACAATTTCTCCGTCGTATGCTTGATGCCAACGTAACACATGCAGTCATCGAAGCGACATCTCATGGACTGGAGTTACGTCGGGTCCACGGCTGCAACTTTGATGTAGGAGTGATCACAAACATTACACACGAACACCTGGATTTCCATAAAACCATCGATGCATACCGCCGAGCCAAAGCCCGTCTTTTCGAGATGCTTGATCCTCTCCGCGATAAAGGTGTAGGCAGTCATCCCATTGCCATTCTCAACCGTGATGATGTGAGTTATGAAGTCCTGAAATCCTATTGTCAAGTCCCCATTCTCGACTATGGTATTGACACTGAGGCTACGATACGCGCTGTAGACATACAACTGCAAGCTTATAGCACTCGTTTTCGTGTACTACTTTCTGGCGATGAGTGTATGATTGAAACACAACTCGTTGGACGCTTCAACGTTAGCAATTGCCTGGCGGCTATCGCTACCGCGTACAGTCAGGATATTCCTCTCGTTGAAATTGCACGCGGACTGGCGACGGCTAAAGGTGTGGCAGGCAGAATGGAACGCATCGATGAAGGGCAGCCATTCACAGTGATCGTCGATTATGCTCATACACCCGATAGTTTAGAGAAAGTCCTGGCAACTTTACGACCATTAACCAAAGGCAAATTGCTGGTTGTCTTTGGCTCTGCCGGTGAACGGGACATACAGAAACGTCCTGTGATGGGGCGTATTGCAGCACAAATGACAGAATTTTTCGTTATTACCGATGAGGACCCTCGTGAGGAAGATCGAGAACATATCATTCAGGATATTGCAGCTGGTGCAGAAGCCATTGGCAAACGTTTGGGACGCGACTTTCTCTGTATCGCAGATCGGACTGAAGCCATTGCAACTGCATTCGCACATGCACAAGCAGGGGATACGGTCTTACTGGCAGGCAAAGGTCATGAGCAAAGCATTATTCTAGGGAGAACGAAGTTCCCCTGGGATGACCGACGGATAGCACGTGAACAATTAAAAAAAGTGCGTTGAGTAGTAGAGATTCGTGTATCTCTCTCTCATACAAAAAATAAGCGCGTTACTATGTATGCTCATATCGCGTTTCAATGAGTGGAGCGTTAGAGTCATTTTTCGGCTCGGGAGTAGGTATAATGCTAATTTTGCTACTATTAATAATATTCATCATTTGCGCAGTTGCAAGTCTTTTTTTGTGCGGTATAGCCAGAACACTCTTTCCTAAGTTTCGTAGTGGTGAGCACAAACCTGGTACACATCGTTCCGATTTACCAGCCAGTGGAAGAGAAATCAAAACTATTGAACTACCGCTAGTAGGGGGACCTGCCTTTACATTAGCCATTGTCTTTACAGGCATTGGAGCAGGTTACCTCCTTCACTTCAACCAGACCAGTGGAAACTCCTACTAATCGGTCTTGGCACTACTCTGGGTTACACTCTCATAGGCTTTATCGACGACTGGAATAAGGTTTATAGCAATGAAGGTCTCTCTGAACGAGCAAAATTGGCTGGTGTCTTTCTTATTTCTATAGCAGCTGCGCTGCTTTTCTTTTTCCTTCTTCCCGACAGTGCACGTGAACCATATAGCCCCTGGAAAGATCTCCCCATTCTCAATACGCTCCTGTGTACTCCCGCCACTAAAACAGAACTCACCGTCTGCGCCCTTGCAACTGGCCCTGTTGCTTACTTTGTCTGGCTGATCTTCCTTATGCTTATGACAGGAGTTGTTGGGAGCGTTACCTCGCTCTCTGTTGACTTCAGTGATGGACTGGATGGTCTGGCCGGTGGTCTGGTCTTTAGTGCCGCCCTGGCTCTGGGCATTGTTGTAACAGGTATCATTGATAACAAACACCCGGACGGTAATCGTGCTGGAAGTGTTAGCCCTGCTGTGTGCAGCCGGGGTTCTTGGGTATCTCCCCTGGAACTGGCCTTCTTCCTGGGCAGCACGTCGTGGCACGGCAAAACGACGCGCCAAGATCTATATGGGAGATAGTGGAGCTTTGGGCCTGGGGGGTCTCCTCGCAATGATTGCCATCTTTGCACACACCGAGACTCTTTTGATCATGATAGGTGGCGCATTTGTCTTAGAAGGGCTGTCAGCATTGATCTCAGCACGCCTCATGACACGCTTCTTTCGCCGTCAACTCCAGATCCTGCGCTTCGCCAATCTCGCCAGTAGTGAAAGTGGTGTGCCGTATATCGTACCACATACAGAATTTCCATTACCTTTTCTGGCAACACCACTACATCATCATTTCGATCTGCTAGGCTGGGACCGCCGTCGTCTGGTCTACGGGGCCTGGGCCCTGGGAGCAGGCTTTGCTGCATTAGGCGTGATAGTCAATATAGTTCCCCTGTCCTGGGAACGCTATCTGCTCCGTATCGTTATACTGGTGATAGCCTGTATCGTCTGGTCTAGCGGTTCATGGTCCAAAAAATACTTTGTAGGAAAGCATCCAGCTGAACGCCTGCGTCGCCGCAGGCTGGCCCTCTACTACGGTTACCCTTATCGCATAATAGGCCTCAAACTATATCATCTGGTCGAGATTATTGAGGCCAGCGAGGATGTGATCGAGACTCCAGCCGAGGAACTTGCCCTCTGGCAGCGTATGAATATTTTCGATGCTCGCTCTATGCTCGGCCTCTACTGTTACCGCGCTGGCTACTATCCCGCAGCACTTGCACAATGGACACGTATTCCTGAGCGTAACCGTGTCCTACGCCCAGAGATCGCACGACTCCTGACAGAAGTAGATAACCGACTTGCCCTGGAACAACAAGAAACACAACCAATGAGGCGCGATCAGCTCAACCAGCTTTTGAAAAATGAGCCAATCCTGTCGGGAAATCTATCACCCGCTGATCTTCCTAATCCTCATGAGCCTATTCGTAGCGAGGAGACAGAAAACGCACATACAGGAACCTGGATCACCTCTCGACAGCCATCTTCACACAACACCAACAATGAAGAGGATGAGGAGGAACATCAAGTCACTTCCCCACTCCACAACGAAATCATTATCCTCTCATCCTCCAATGGTCAGAACGCAATTTCACCTGAACACATCAAGGAATCTACCACACCGGAATCACAACAAGATCCTATTCAAACTTCTACTACACATCAAAACTGGTTGGTTCGCCTGTTGCGCCCTTCTTCCAAAAGCCGAAACACTATTTAACGCACTATAGCCTATTCTTGCCTGGCAGGAATAGGCTATAGTACATTATGAAAGGCTCCCCATCCTTGGGGGGATTTTAGAAAAGGGTTTTGCGAGGACACCTCGCTTGCTCAGGATAATAGAAGCTGCCAAGTTTTAGCTCGGGGACGCTTCACAATCATACCTTACCACAAGCCGATGGACACGACGGCGCTCTTCAAGGGGCAGAAGTGAGAGCGCAAAATAGCGCACCTGAGGGTGAATAGCATAAATCTGTCCATCAAATTGCATAAACGATGTCTGCACCAACTCATCACGCGCAGCACGCCAATTTTCTGTTAACACTGCGGGGAGAATGACTTCCTCCTCCGAATTGACCATAGAGACCTCATCCTGGTTCTGGCCATGATTACTGGATACACCATATTTCTGAGGTGCCTTCATAACAACAAGGGTTTCCGGAACAAGCAGCATCATAATCTGTTCACGACTGAACGGGAATCTAAAAGCTGCCAGGTAAGACAGCAACAAACGTGCGGGAGAAGACAAGGGCTTATAGGCAATCTCCAGGGCACAAAAATACCGGTCAGGGGGGCACTACATAGCTCATCACATACCTCTTCTAATGAACGAGTGGCCGCTTCAGGAGTATAGACCTTCCCTCCAATAGAACGAGCTATACCAAAGATGAGTTCTGCACCTAGAGGATAACCATCTAGCAATATACAGATCTCTTGCAAGATGGCCTGCTGCCCGGGGATCATCCAGATGGATGCGTTGATCTAACCCACTGGCAGAGGCCAGTTCTATAAAGAGATGAAGCAAATCGCTATTCTGCATCTTGCCTATATGATATTCATACCACCGACAGCGGGCACTCTCGACGACCATCATAGTCTCTGGAGTTAAGCGTGAGGTAACAATGATCACAACTTCTTGAGGGAGAGAACACAGAAACTGCAACCATGCCTCTAACTCGGCCCGGTCTCTCACCTCTTCAAAGCTATCCAGGAGCAGCAGGCAGGGAAGCTCCCGATTCGCAAGCGAGCGCAATGTCCCTAGCACCAATCTCATACTTTGACCTGTATCAGCCCCAGAGATGGATTTGGTAGCAATATGCAAATGGTGGAGTATTTCAATCAGCGCATCTCCAAACGATTTTCCTCCCTGAAGGGAAATACCAATCGTGCCACCAGGAAACTTTTCACGACTGCGCCGTACTGCTTCAAAAGCCAGGGCGCTCTTACCAATACCAACCAGACCAGTCAAGGCAATATGATGCGTCTCTGATCGCTGTTTCAAGTATCCTTTAGCACCTGCTGGCAATTCACCACCAATAGCCGCAGTCAGCAGGTTCGCTATATCCTGCAATTCCTGCTCACGACCTACAAACATTGATGAGGCTCCCAGGTGTGCCAGAGGATGATGATGTTCATCAAGAGCACTCTGACTAACCAGTAGTGGGACAGGACCCTCTTCACCCTCAAGTACATGCCTGTAAAGGACAGGAATAAACCAGCTTTTCTGTTGCCTTGGCAATAAGGCCTGACGAGCACGCGATAAGGCCTCTTCGAGTGTCTTTCTATCAGCGAGTGCTTCGTAGAAGTGATACATAAAGATCGGGCTGAGGTCATCTTGTAACGCAAAAGGCATAGCCACTACAGCAGGTACTTGCGCCATAACCAGGGCGGTTGCCAGTGTGGTATCAACCGCATTGCGTCGTGTTTGACGACCATTGTTTCCCATTACGGTCGCTGTTTCACATGCGGAGAAGACGGCCAGACGCACATCGCTACTCAGGAACAGCTCACACAGGGATTGTGCATCAATAAAGTGGCTACGTCCCTCATCATCACAAAAACACAGATAGGTTTGTGGCTTGATACGACGCAACGATGCATTACATTCTACACATTTACGAGCGTTGGCATCATTGACGGTTTCACAGCCATCTTCGGGGCAGAGGCGTCCATACGTTCCATGTCCATCAAAGTGGACAACATAACAAGGGATAGTCGTATCATTATCATCCAACATCCCAACCCCACCATAAGAAGTCAGATAACGCACAAGTTGACCAAAAGTGGGAGGCTCCAGACGGTCCAAAAATACCTGGCTCGTCTCGATCAGAGAAGCAAGACCAAGCTCCAGTGCTTGAAAGCTTTGCTCTGTTTCCAGTGGAGCACAATCAGTGGGGGAAGCACCGATATAGAGCACGCGCATTGGCGGATGGACGGGGAGTTCACAGCCAACTGGTATATCTGGACGAAGCAAGGCCCTGGTGAGAGTGAAAATACCTGAACCTAAAAGAAAATGGTCCCCATTATGCAATAGCTCCCAGGGATAGCGCACAAACTCATCACAACCAGGGCCGAAGCAGAAGATCATAGCCACCGTACCGCGCCGCCTGAGCGTGCGTTGAATGACTCCTCGTAATAGAGCCTGTATCGATTGCTTTGAGGATTTGCGCTGGCCAGCATCAGGAACCTCAGAACAGCATAATGCTAAAAAGAGACGAAACCCAATCTCACGTAATTCATGGTTACTACTCTCCAAATTGTTTAGTTTTTTCTGGAGAGTAGTAAGTTGCTTACTGGTATATGGAGGGACAAAGTTACCACTTACCGTATGTCCAGACCAGCCCTCCTTGACTTGTAACTCAAATGTGCCATTCTCGCGACTCTGAAACGATAGGTTCAGCGTTTCTCCCATTTTTCAGCATCTCTCGTCTTCTACGTTACTCGCCCCAATAGAGTTCGACCTTGCCGAAACGCACAGTATCACCAACCTTGACTCCAGCATTTTCTAGAGCTTTCGTCACACCCATTTTTCCGAGCATTACCTGAAGGCGATCCATGCTTTCTTCGCTCTCTTGATTGGTCATGCTCACCATACGCTCCACACGCTTGCCACGCACGATATAGATCCCTTTCTCTTTGGAAACGGTAAAAGCTTCATCTGATTGTGGACGCAGTACTGGACCTTCCATATCAGAGACCGCCTGCGTGGCGATGCGTTCTGCCTCTTCCTGGTAAATTTCACGTAGTCGCAGGGCAGCATATTGCATGAGTTCGTCAGTGCCTTGATGAGCAACAGCGGAGATAGCAAAGATTGGATACCCGGCAGCTTCGGCTTTCGCTTTGAGTTCGGGCCAGTGCTCTTGTGCTTCAGGTATATCCATCTTATTCATAACGACAATTTGTGGACGTTTTGCCAGTAGTTCATCATACTCACATAATTCAAGGTTGATGGCTTGAAAATCCTGCCAGGGATCACGATCGAATGCAGCGCCATCTAATATATGGACCAATAAACGAGTACGTTTGATATGGCGTAGAAACTCATGACCGAGTCCGACTCCTTTGGCCGCTCCTTCGATCAAACCTGGAATATCGGCCAGTACAAAGCTAAAACCATCGCCACTCCTGGCTTGACCAACTTCCACAACACCCAGATTGGGTGTCAGCGTGGTAAAAGGGTAATCGGCAATTTTCGGACGTGCCGCAGTCACCACCGAAAGTAAAGTTGATTTACCTGCATTGGGATAACCAACCAGCCCAATATCTGCAATCAAGCGCAGTTCAAGAGTCATCCAGCGTTCCTGACCAGGCTCGCCTTTCTGCGCCTCCTTGGGAGTCTGGTGAGTAGAAGTGGCAAAATGAACGTTGCCCAACCCTCCACGACCACCACGCGCAACCATCACACGTTGTCCAGGCTCTAGCAAGTCTGCAATTTCTTCATGCGTATCGGCATCGCGCATGATCGTTCCGCACGGTACCATCAGAACGACATCTTCTCCTTTGGCACCATGCATCTTTTGACGTATGCCCGGCTCACCGGATTCTGCCTTAAAATGGTGGCGATAGCGATAATCAATCAGTGTATTCAAGTTGTTAGTGGCTTCAAAATAGACGCTGCCCCCTCTGCCACCATCACCCCCATCAGGTCCACCAAGGGGGGCAAATTTTTCACGGCGGAAGTGCATAGAGCCATCGCCTCCATCGCCCGCCTTCACGTAAATTTTGGTATGATCGTATAACATAACGTGTCCTCAACACATCTCTGGGTGAAAAAATAGCATCATTGTAGTGCAAAGCAGTATATCATATTGAAGGATGAAGTGCTATCAGCTTGACTACTCAGGTCTGCTCACCATCGGCGGTGGCTCGCCCCCGTTTTGTGTGGATTTGTGAGGGTTGCTCTGCAACCCTCACAAATCCACACAAAACGGCCAGCGAAGCGCCTTAAGCGCTGAGGAATCAGGAAAAAGGAACCTGAGTAGTTACCTATCAGCGGCGCTGTTCGCTTCACAAAAAAGAGGTTGGTGTACATATCTCTATATACCAACCTCCCTTGAGCATTGCAGTTTTTCTCGTTAGAACCTTTTGTCACTGCCACCGGGATTACCCAGGTTTCCCAGAGTACTCCCTAAGTCACCCAGGCCACCACCACCAAGCAGATGTTTAGCTGCCAGCGCAGCAATACCCGCAACAGCAAGTTTCGCACCAGTACTTCCCAAAGGACCACCAGGACCCATGATCTGATGCAAGATATCAGGATTCTGCTGCTGAGCATAGCTCGTCAATTTGGCCGCATCACGGGATGACATACTGTTAGGATCTGTATTTTGAATGCCTGCCTGCTGCGGATTAAACCCTGCTTGCGTCAGACGATTAAGGAGGCCCTGAAATCAAGCCACCACGTTGCTGCGGAGGCATCTGGTTGTAGTATTGCTCATGCACATGCTCTACCACCTGCGGTGGTGCATTTTGCACAAATTGCCTATAGTTATGGTATGCATCTTGATCAGGAATTTGTGAATAGGTTCCCTGATCCCATGCATTTGCATAGTTCTGATATGTCTGTTGCTTGTTTTGGTCAAATGGCCACATAGCACACCTCCTCATTGAACGCATTGTTTGCCTGTTTACACACGCAGCTAACACGATCACTATCACAATGAAGTTTCACAGGAGGATGAAAATGGTGATGCCTTTCCTGACAAAGCATGGAATGTATCAAAACCGAAAATCGTGGGGCTATCGCCTCGCTCAGGTCCAACCCAGCCGGCTGATTGAGAAACATACCAGATACCATAACCACCACCAGCATAATTACAATGGTTATTCTGATAGCTACAGTACCTTCCCGATATACTCCCGCCTGGCTGTACATAGCCCTCGAAGAAGAGCGGCAACCTCCCTCCCTGACTTGATACCAGAAACTGAATTTTGTTCTCAGCAGAGACAGTACCAGCAAAATTGCCACTCCCGGTCAGCCCTGGTCCTACCAAGAAGTAGCCGTAAATAGTTGTTTGGTTCTGGCGAATTTGCAAAAGAGACATGCCCGCTTCAGTCGGAGGTGTAGTGTATCTATCAACGATATGACCCTCATAGCGTTGTACCAGAACAGGATAACTTGCCGACACAGTCGGGGATGATGGGGACACAGTGGGCAATGGGGAGGCCACAGGTGATGGGGATACGGCGGCAGTAGTAGGAACTGATCTTGATGGAATTGTCATGGTGGAAGTTACAGAAGACCCCAAATGGCCTGAATGCGTTACATGCGGCCAGATATCCTCTCCAAAAACGACTCCCATAAACAGGGCGACGAGAGCAAGAACAGTAAAAAAAAGTACATAAGACCTTCCCCTCAACAAAGGTCTTATGCGCGCCTCTCGGTGCAAAGAGGCGTCAGGAGACCCCAAAGCGAGGGGAGTGAGTCGCTCTACGATGACAGGGGGTGTTGCATCTATCACTGCTGGTAATGCCGATAACGAAGCATCCAGAACACCCGGTTCCTCTGACGAGGATACTTCATCTGTCACTGGGACAGAAACTGACTTCTCGGCCAGGAGGACATTCAACGCCAGCCAGAACTCCTCAACAGTCTCAAAGCGGTCATTGCTACTGATCGCCATCGCGCGCTGCAACACATCCACGATCGGAGTGGGTATTGTTGAGACAAGCAGATTAGCAGGTTCAAGAGGATCAGTACCTTTACTGCCCATCCGAGTCATGCGATACAATGCGTCAACGGGCACAATCCCTGTCAAGAGTGTATAGAAAGTGGCACCAAGGCCATAGATATCCGTACAGAGTATCAGTTCCCCTGGCATACTGCTCAGGCGCACCATAGCCTGGTGAGCAGTGACGAACGGCGCTTGTTGTCGCATCCTGATCATACTCTTTGGCAATTCCAAAATCGACCAGCACCGCCCCATCTCCAGCCGTTGGCACAATAATATTGGAAGGTTTGATATCCCGATGGATGATTGGAGGTTGCTGAGTATGAAGATAGGTCACAGCATCAACGATAGGACCCATTATTCGTATAATTTGCGACAAAGAGAAACGTTTCTCTGGCTGCCTTTGCCGCAATTTCTCCAGGTTCGATCCCTCAATATAATCCATCAGCATATAGACACGGTTATTTTTACCGTCCTCAAAAACGCGATAGACACGAGGGAGCGCAAAATGATCGAGCCGTTTGAGTATTTCACACTCAAAAGCAAACCCTTCTCGTCCGCGCTCATTTGGATCGATCAGTTCTTTGAGAGCAAAGACGTTGCCTTTGACTCGTCTATCTCTCACACGATAGACAGTAGCGAATCCGCCCCTGCCGAGCAGTTCCTCGACAACGTAGCGATCTCGTACAACTTTTCCTCGTGGGAATTTTGTCTGTACGTCTCGCATCCATTCACCTCAAGCGCAATTGCTCACCTTCTCCCTTTGATGATAATCAATCAGGCGGAATATTGGCAAGCTCATTAGTGATACCGGCTCTTTATGTTTCAGTACATCTTTAGTAATTATAAAGCAACCTGAAACATTCAATCACTGCATGTTTGGTATCACCCACCACCCATTTTCTTCTATCACGTTATACAACCTATCCCTGTAGACATCCTGCTTTTCATAGTGGTTGTGATTACATGAGATATCCCAAATTTTTGAAACAAAATTTCGCAAAAGCGAGGGTGCAGGGAGCGCAGCATCCCTGCCGGGGTTTGGGGTGTCCCCAAAAACTCTTTTTACCTCTTTTGTGCGCCGTCTGCGGCGGCGCGAGAAAAAAAGAAATTTTTTGGGGACACCCCAAACCCCGGTCAAGGGCTGGCCGCCCTTGACAATCCCGCTTCTCAAGCCGCTTGAGAGATCGCGAACCTTTGTTCTAAAAACTCAGGATGACCCATGGCAGGTTTTGTTGGCAGTGGCAGGGTTTGCGGCACAAACCCTGCCACTGCCAACAAAACGAGGGCGAGCCACCGCAGGTGGTGAGAACACCTGAATAGTTACCGGGATGACTCATGTGGATGTCCTTGTGCGAGCGTGGTCACAGATAGCACAAAGAGAGATAATATCTTGCAGAAAAATATCCTCAAGCACAATATCTTCTGTATATATGCATATGCATCTTAATAGGCTATTGCAAATATGCTTTATTAACGGTACAATATTTTGCAGTCTGCCGTAACTACCCACGCCCCGTTTTGTAGAGCCGACAGAGCCAACGGAAGAGATGGACAAAGCCGATACAATAAGGCTTTTCGCACTATTTGCAGCTATCTCTCTACGCTAGCCGCTGTCTTTCTCGGCCCTCCATTCTCTACTGGATGGAGATATGAATAGTTAGAGTGTTACTTTTATATGGGCACCTTTAGCATATGCTGGAGGATTTGACAACCAGTGAGGGTTTGCAATGAACTGGCAAATAGCGGACATTGTTGCTTTTGTACTGGTAGCGGTAACCGTCCTGGGCTTTCTGGCGGTTACCTGGCGACGAGGCAACCGTGACCCATTACAAGAGTGGAGCTTAGGGGGTCGTCGTTTCGGAGTGGTAATTTCCTGGTGCCTCCTTGGAGGAACTATCTTCTCAGCAAACACCTTTGTTGCTATTCCTGGGCTTGTTTTCGGTGTAGGTGCTCAAGGCTTCTATATCGTTACCTATCAAATTCTTATCTATCCCCTTGCGTTTCTCGTACTCTCTCGCTTCTGGATCATTGCCAGGCACCGAGGATACCTGACGGTCGCTGATTTCGTCAAAGAACGTTTTGGTCGTACCCTGGCGCTGATGATTGCATTCACGGGCATCCTGGCCACCATGCCTTATCTAGCCCTACAGCTGTTTGGACTCGAAATTGTTATCGGCCAGCTAGGCCTCCCTGTCGAGTTATCCTTGCTAGTTGCCTTTGGTTTGCTCTCGTTCTATACATATGTGAGTGGATTACGTGCAGCTATCTTGATCGCGATTGTCAAAAATGTAATGCTCTGGCTGATCATTCCCATCGCCTTAGTTACGCTTGTATCAAGCTCAGGAGGGTTCGAGCATATTTTTGCCGCAGTTCATCAAAAAGCTCTTCAGGCACCATCCACATTTCACGAAATTCTTTCTCCAGCGCAGTACAGTACCTATATAACACTTGTGCTGGCATCTGCCCCCGCCATACTCTTATATCCCCACACGATTACAGCCACATTGAGTAGCCGTAGCCATAAAGAGCTTAAATTCAGTACGGTGCTACTCCTTGCGTTCGTGCTTTTACTCAGTATGACCGTTCTGCTGGGTTTTACCGCAATCGCAATCGGCATTGAACCATCATCAACCTATCAGACCAACAGTATCTTACCTTCACTCTTCATACAGGCTTTTCCAGCCTGGTTCGCAGGGTTGGCACTGGCAATGCTTGCCGTGTCTGCCTTAGTACCAGCGGTTCTCATGTCGATTGGTGCAGCTAATCTGTTCTCGCGGAATATCTATCGAGAGTACATCAATCCCTCTTGTAGCCCACGAGAGGAGTTCAATGTAGCGAGAATCACTTCCCTGCTGATCAAGTTTGGGGCTTTGCTCTTCATTTTATTCGTATCCAACACATTCGCAACTAACCTTCAACAACTGGGCGGTGTCTGGATCTTACAAACACTACCCGCAGTAATGCTTGGCCTCTATACAAAATGGTTCCATCACCGGGCATTAATCGTCGGTTGGGCTGTGGGGATGTGCCTTGGCACGTTACTAGCAATGCTGAAAAATTTTACTTCGCAGGTCTACCCGATTCCGCTCAATGGGACGGCTATTCCTGTTTATATCGGCCTGCTTGCGCTCGTGGCCAACCTTGTACTCAGTGTGCTCCTTACGCCTGTTTTTAGAAACATGAACCTCCCCGCTGCAGTGGATGCGACTACACCTACCGATTTTGAGCCTCAACCAGCCGTGCATTTCAGGGATATAGGAGTAATAACGGCTCCATCTCTATCCGCCAGTAAGAATATCGATTTCCAATCCATCCCCCGTCTAAATATTAGATCGAATCGAGACACATCGAAAGATGCCAGAAATCTTCAGCCACAGCAAAGACAGGCATCAACTCATGAGCGATAAGCGATATTCAACAATTGTTTTTTACTGCTTACGAGTTCTCTGGCGGATGTCACTCCAAATGGGAAGTTCATTCTTGTTGTTCCCTGTCAATATTGATAAATATCGATCCTACTTCGCGACAAGTTTGGCGGTGTGATGGCTTATGATTAGCGGAGACAACGTATGCCACAGGAAGATATCCTAACGGCTCACCTGATCAACATCATTCAAGCGCTTCAACTGAGCCGAGAAACGGGAACATTGATAGCTAAGCGCGGAGATGGCGCTTTTAGTGAAGAAGGTAGAATTGTATTTACGAATGGACGGATTACTGAAACACGAGTAGGTAGCCATCGTGGCTCAGATGCATTCAATCGTATAAGCGCATGGGAGAACTGCCTGGTTTCTTTTCGTTCACCAGACTCCTCTAACTCTCTCTTGTTCGCATCTAAGGACACGCCCGCACCGATGAGCACTTCGCCATACACAACCAGCTCTCTACTCAGGGGAGTCCACCCCGTTCCTGAAGACAATAATAGGCAGGAGAATTATTCCACCTCCGGACCTCTTCCCAGGCTCGAAATGCCAATGGGACAGGAACGAGCACCAGGTATTCCCTTTCTTGTTCAGCCGCTTCCATATGTCTTAAGTTTGATAGAACAAAATAAACTTTCACGCATTCATCGTCAACTCGTTTTGCTGATCGATGGAAAGCGTTCTGCAGAGGAGTTAGCACGCCTTATAGGACGTGAAATCAGTGATATCTATAGGGTGTTACATGATCTCACAAGTATCAGAGCGATACAGATAACAAACGAGCTATTCCAGTAATAGAAGAAATAATATGTAGTACACAGTATACGTTTCATTCAGGAGGATAGGAATGTTCAAAATACCTTATGCTCTGACACAGAAAGCCGCTTTACAAGAGATCATTCAGGCAACCCTTACCAAACGTGTTCCCATATTAGATTACGCTGATCTCAGGCGTATGGATCTTCAGGAAACAGACCTGAGCGGAGGAAGCATTAATGGGGCTGATCTCTCGGATGCGAACTTGAGCGGAGCGTATCTCTGTGGGGCATATCTGTATAAGGCTAATTTGAACGGGGTAAATCTGAGTGGCGCAAATCTGAGTAAGGCTGTCATGATCGGCGTGAGTCTCATTGGGGCGAACCTACTCGGCGCTAACTTAAAAAGCACTGACCTGCGTGAAACCGATCTTTGTGGTGTGAATCTGAATGGTGCTGATCTGAAACATGCCTATCTGGCTAATGCCAGTCTGATTGGTGTGGATCTGCGCCGTGCCGATCTCGGCGGTGCCAACTTGAGCGGTGCCAATCTGAGTAATGCCAATCTGAGTGGAGCTGATTTGAGCGGTGCCAATCTGAGTGGGGCAGTTTTAAGTACAGCTAACCTTAGCAACGCGAATCTGACTGAGGCCAGGTTACACGGCGTTATCGCCAAAAAGCCAACCTGAGCCAGACTAACCTGGCAAGAGCGAATCTGGGCCTGGCAAATTTGAGCGAGGTGAATCTGAGTAAAGCGTATCTCTGTATGGCAAATGCTCATGGTGCGAATTTGCTGTACGCCAACCTCAGTTTTGCGAACTGTAGTGGTGCTCTTTTCAAGCGAGCACATATGATGGGTGCAAACCTGACGAATGCTGATCTTATACAAGCCGACCTGACTCAGGCTATCCTGACACATGTAGATTTCAGCAACGCTGATTTGAGCCGGGCCAACCTTAGCAAGGCAACCTTAAATTCTGCCCAACTTGCAGGTGCGTACGTGCGTGCAACAAACCTGAGCGGTGCTAAGCTGCAAGGAACACAGTTCATAGGCGCAATATTGACAAATGCAAATTTCGCCGGGGCAGATATGCGGGGCATTCAGGCCAACCCGGTCGACTTCGCACAGATTGAGCCAGGCGCGCTAACATCTGTTATTATCGATATACCTACTGCAAACCGACTCGATTTGCCACTTTCACTGATTAAGAGGCAGTAATTGGCAAAAGATGAGCTATCCACAAAATTTTTCTAGCGTGTATTGGATCACCGACGCGACTCAATACACGCTAGAAAAATTGTAACTACACGAAGGGTGGGCCCAGCTGGGATCGAACCAGCGACCTACCAGTTATGAGCCGGCAGCTCTAACCGCTGAGCTATGGGCCCTTGCGGAACGCATTGTACCATATCCTGCTTGCTTTGTGAAGAGGGAAAAAACGCCATTTTTGCAAGGATAAATTTTTCGATACACACAGAGAAATATGCTTATTTTTCTCACTCAAATTGATGGGGTGTGCTATAATGATGGCAGTTGCCTGTAATGGTCTTGCATAACATTTTCTGGAGTAGACAACAAGCAAGAAAATGGGAAGATACAGGACCAGACAGAAAACATATCCAGAAAGATAGCAGGCTAGCAATTATGTCTCATGGCTGCCTGGTAAACAGTAGAAGAAGAACTCACAGAATAGATATCTCCTCCTCGTCGAGTAGAGAGATAGAGATCTACGCCTGTCTCATGTGGCAGCATCTTCCGTCTCAGCAAAACCTGCTATCAGACACAAAACCGCGCTAGAAATATGGCGCGGTCAACATTTTTCTGAGGGGACATTCGATGGTGAATGAAGTAACAATCCGAATAGGTGGCGAATCGGGCGAAGGTACTATCTCCGGCGGAGACATTCTCGCACTGGCTGCCGCACGCTGGGGGTATCATGTGTATACCTTTCGAACATTCCCTGCCGAAATTCTCGGTGGACCATGTATGTTTCAAATTCGCATTAGCGACCAACCCGTGAAATCTATGGGTGACTATGCCGATGTGCTCGTATGCTTGAACAAAGAAGCCTACGACCGCAATATTGGCGAGCTACGTCATGGTGGCGTACTCATTTATGATCCTTCCGATTTCACACCTGAAACAGGTGACTGCATTACCTATGCTGTTCCCTTTAATGAGATTGCTCGTAAAGAGATACAACTCTTTCAAACCAAGAATATGGTTATGTTGGGCACACTCAGCGCTTTGTTTGGTCCACCACCAGAAGCCATCATACAGGTAGTGCAATCTAAACTTTCCAAGTCACGTAAATCTAACGCCACGCTCATGGAAAAAAACTCACTGGCCTTGCAGGCTGCAAGTCGGTATGTTACAGAGAAATTATCCAAGCATGATCCTTACCATCTTAGTGCTGTAGCAAAAGCCGACAGGGTCGTCTTGAACGGAAATCAGGCACTGGCAGCCGGGGCACTGGCCGCACAATGTCGTTTCTTCGCAGGCTATCCTATCACGCCAGCCAGTGATATTATGGAGACCCTGGCAAAGGAATTACCACAAGTTGGAGGTACCTTCCTACAAGCAGAAGATGAGATGGCTGCTCTTGCCGCCGTTCTTGGGGCTTCATATGGAGGCGCTCGTGCAATGACCGCAACCTCCGGTCCAGGCTTCTCCTTGATGACTGAGTTGATAGGGCTCTCTTCTATGACCGAACTCCCTGCGGTTATAGTGGATGCGCAGCGTGCTGGTCCCAGTACGGGGATGCCTACCAAAATGGAGCAATCTGATCTAAGTTTTGCGCTTTATGCTGGTCATGGGGATACTCCTCGTATGATTGTTGCTCCTGCAAACATCGAGGACTGCTATACGCTTATGATTACGGCTTTTAATATGGCTGAACGCTATCAGATGCCCGTTATCATTCTTACTGATCAGTCTTTAACGGCGCGTGTAGAGAGCGTTGACCGGAATATCTTCAAGCAGAAAGAACTACAAGAGCGTGTTCTCTACAGCAGCAATGACACCAGTAACAATGGTAATGGCAAGGTACCCGTTACCGCAGGGGCAACATCACACAGTTTTGCACGCTACGCCTACACAGCAAGTGGCATCTCACCTATCTCTACACCGGGATATGGTGCAACACCGTATGTTGCAACGGGACTGGAACACGACGAGCATGGTCACCCCGATTATGAACCAGAAGATCACACAGCCATGATGGAGAAACGCTTCCGTAAGCTTGAGACAGCCGCTAAAGAACTTCCTCAGCCTCAGCGCTATGGTGACGAGAATGCAACGATCGGCATTATCGGCTGGGGATCAACCGAAGGGACAATTCAAGAGGCTGTTGACCGGGCACAGGCCAGAGGATACAAGGTTGCGGCACTTCATCCCAAGATTCTTTCACCGCTACCAGACAGCGCTATTCAAGATTTCATCCACTCAGTGCAAAAAGTGATTGTACCTGAAAACAACTATTCAGGCCAGCTCGCTAACCTGCTGGGTGCAAAGTATGGTCTGCAAGCAATTCGTGTGAATAAGTTCGGTGGCATCCCGTTCACCGCCGGCGACATCCTACGGGCAATCGAGGAGGTTCGTTAATCCATGACACAAACACTCGTCAATCCCACACCGAAAGACTATAAGAGCGAAGTAAAGCCCACCTGGTGTCCTGGTTGTGGCGACTTTGGTGTGCTTAACGCTACCTATCGTGGTCTGGCTGGACTGAAACTGCCCTCTGATCAGACCGTTGTGGTATCTGGCATTGGCTGCTCCAGTCGCTTCCCGCACTTTATGAAAACATTTGGCTTTCATACGGTACATGGACGGGCACTGCCTGTCGCACAGGGACTAAAGATGGCACGACCTGATCTTACCGTTGTTGCAGTTGGAGGCGATGGCGACTTCTTCAGTATTGGCGCGGGCCACTTTGTTCATGCAGCACTACGCAATATCAATATTACCGCAATTGTTATGGATAACGAAATCTATGGATTGACAAAAGGACAAACTTCTCCTACATCTCCACAGGGCCATATCACTAAATCTACCCCCTATGGTAGGTCTGCAACGCAGTTTAACCCCATTGCCACAGCGCTCTCCCTGAATGTCAGCTTTGTGGCACGTGGCTACTCAGCAAAGCCAAAAGAAGTGGCCTCACTGATTGAACAGGGGATACAACACAAGGGCTTCTCCTTTATCCATGTACTCAGTCCTTGCCCAACGTTCTACCATACATTCGATGCCTGGGATGCAGCAGTAACACCCATTGCTCCTGGCCACCAGACTCATGATCGTTCACAGGCGCTGGCACTGGCAATAGAGACCGAGAAACAGTACACTGGTCTCTTCTACCAGGAAGAGCGACCAACTATGGATGATGATGCTCAACAATTGGTCCAACAAGCCAGACCATTCGACATCGAACACTACATGCAGCGTTTTATGTAGGTACCACCAGTACTCATGCGATCCTCTTCGGGACGCTATTGATGTTATCGCACTGAGCCGTAGTTTTACGGCTCAGTTCCCTTATTCTGGAGTTGCTCTGGCCGGACTGCTCACATTGTTTCCCTTCCAGGTGGGACCAGGATGTTTGTACCTTATACACAGATGTCTTTTAAAGAATCTTCTCTGTAAAGCTAAATTAAAGAAACCACACCAGTATATGTACAAAGAATAACTTTAAATATAGAGCGCTATTTTGTTAACAGGAGAATTAGCATATGAGTAACCACATATCACGACACCAACCAGACAAACCTACCCTTTCGGCCACCATCTCTCTGCGCACCCGCAACGACGCGGCTCAACCCATACATCACGCACTGCGAGCCATGAGAAAGGTTCCGGAAATTACGGTTTACTTCTGGATCATCAAACTGTTGACCACCGCGATGGGTGAGACGACCTCAGACTATCTAGCCCACCAGATCGATCCGACTATCGCGGTAGCTCTCGGGGGCATTGGCCTGGCAGCCGCGCTGATATTACAGTTCTCAGTGCGCCGATATGTGGCATGGATCTACTGGTTAACCGTCGTCATGGTTGCCATATTCGGCACGATGGCCGCCGATGTTTTACATGTTGGATTGGGCATCCCGTATCTCGTATCAACCGCGTTATTTTTGGTCACGTTGGCCGTCATCTTCGTAGTCTGGTACATGAGTGAGAAGACCCTGTCGATCCACAGTATCTACACCCGTCGTCGTGAGATGTTTTACTGGGCCACTGTAATGGCTACGTTCGCGCTTGGTACCGCCGCTGGTGATATGACAGCGACAACCATGAACCTGGGCTACTTCTCCTCGGGTGTGCTGTTTGCCGTATTGATCGCTGTGCCGGCTCTAGCGTACTGGTGGTTGGGTCTGAACGAGCTTCTCGCCTTCTGGCTAGCCTACATCTTAACCAGACCGCTCGGTGCTTCGTTTGCTGACTGGATGGGGAGACCACCCAGTGGGGGTGGCCTTGGACTGGGTACCGGATCGGTCAGCCTGGGCTTAACGATTTTGATTATCGGTTTCGTCGGCTACCTGACAATCACCCGCAAGGATGTTAAGGGCGAACAACAGTAGCTCCTTTTGAGGCATCTCGGGTAACTATTCAGGTCCCCTTTTCCTAATTCCTCAGCGCCACAGGCGCTTCGTAGATTGTTTTATTGGCAGTGGCAGGGTTTGCGGCGCAAACCCTGCCACTGCCAATAAAACAAGAGCGAGCCACCACAGGTGGTGAGAAAACCTGAATAGTTACAAAGCTTTCTAGTTTTACAGGCGACGAGCAGTGATACTCACGCACCCCATTCCTCTAATGTTTCTCCAATTGAGCCACGGCGGCCACCCGTAGAGAATTTATCACGGCTTGTGAAAATTTCTCACCACATGAGTGGCAAAACAGCCCACCCTCATTGTGATAAGTTCCACCAATCGCGGTCAACTGCCGTTCGGCGGGCTTCCCACACCACTCACACAGGCTACCACGAGGAGCAAAGTCAACAGAGATAGGTCGGCGGAATTCGTTGTCTGACATGAGGATACCCTCCCAAGTTATGCTGGTCAGTACACCTATCCATAAAAGAAACAAGAGGCAGTATATAAGAGGAATATTCGTATCTAGTGGTTAACAGCTTGAGATATCCACGATGATACGGTATCCACAATACAGCGCATCATCGCTCAAAGGAGCCACACTGCTCCGTCCCTGACAACACCTGGAGACATCATTCATTGCCTCTCTAACAGAGACTATAGCATACTTCCAGACAAAACGCTAGTTTAGAGACTCACAGTAAAATCACATCAAGGAGATGGTGGTAGCTTCCGAAGAGATCGTCTCTTGTCCAGGTATTTGCTCCGTCTCTACTTCTAAAGCAGGGAACCGCGAGGAGAGGCGATTGCCAATAATCCAACCCAACCCACCAAGGCCAAGAGTCATGCCAAGCCAAACCCACAAGGCGGTATTGAGTTCAACAGAGAAAACCGAGGCTAAAATTCCTGCCAGCACAATGCCAAAGGTTAGACCTATCGTTATACCAATAAGACAACCAGGGTGCGCGAGATTGCGCCCACGTAATCGCTTCATCATGGTAAAATGTTGTACCTTTATATTTCGTATTAGTAACTACTCGGCCCCCTGTTTCAGAATTCCTCAGCGCCGATGGCGCTTCGCAGGCCATTTTGTCTGGGTGTGGCAGGTTTGCGACGCAAACCTGCCACACCCAGACAAAACAAGAGCGAGCCACCGCAGGTGGGATAAGGCCTGTTTGCAGGAGCCACACCTAGACAAAACAAGAGTGGGCCGCCGCAGGCGACGAGCAGATCTGAGTAGTTACTCGTATTCTTGTATTATTGATAATAGCGCGATGGAGAAAAGACGTCAAGTCGTTCAGTCGTCTTATACAAGGGAGCCATCAATAGCTCTCTATATAACCCTGACAAGCATCAGAGAAAAGAGACAACGGCAGTGTTTGCTGCAAATACGTTGATAGTAATGCGTGGCTATCCCGGAACAGGAAAGAGTACAATAGCGCGAGTTCTAGCGCGAGCCATCCATGCTCCGCTCATCGACCGGGACATTATACGCCAGACAGGGGTAGATATTTTTGGAAACCTGGCTGAAATTGGGCGTTTTTCGTATGAACTCATGTTTGCTCTAACACGCGAACAATTGAGTCTGGGACTGAGCGTAGTCATCGATACTCCGCTCACCTATCGTACAACCTATGAACAGGCCAGGAAGTTAGCACAATCCCTCCAGACGCCTATGCTGGTGGTACACTGTAAATGTCCACCGGAGATACAGCGGCATCGACTGGAAGATCGCAAGGGTAAAGTCTCGGAGTTCCAGATTACCTCGTGGGAAGAATGGGAAAGATGGAAGCCGCGCTTCGAGGTATTTGATGATGAGGGCTGTATCGTTGATACCTCAAATCCTATTGACAATTCGTTGGCGAAGGTGCTCCACACTATCCAGAGATTGCGCGCCTGGCACAGCCAACAGTGCAAAGCACCTGAGGTATCTGATCGCCTTTGATATCCAGATGCCTTGCATCTCCCCATTGCATTCCTTACAATGAAAGTGTTGCTTCTTAAGTCGAAGCAATGTGTTAAAGAAGATACATCTTGCCAGGATATGCTCATCGCAAGATTGGAGAGTCTGTTGAAAGCAACTGTATTTCATGAACAAGGTAATGTCAACGTATTGCATGTGGAAGAGGTACCTCAACCTACTCCAGGCTTGAATGATGTTATTGTCAAAGTACGAGCCTGTGGCGTTAACCGACTGGATATCTATTCACGTACCGGGCGCACAAAGATTGCACCAATACCCCATATTTCTGGATCAGAGGTAGCCGGCGAGATCGCCGCACTTGGCGAGGCGGTTAGTGGACTGAGCATTGGACAAGCCGTCGCAGTCGCCCCCTACTTATTTTGTGGACAATGCGAGTTTTGTCGCTCTGGAGAAGAAGTCTTATGCCTGAAAGGCGACATCGTTGGATTGGGTAGCCAGGGTGGTTATGCAGAATATATACAAGTGCCTGCCTCAAGCATTGTTGCTTTGCCCAGGGAAGTTGACTTTACGTCAGCCGCAGCAGTAGGCCTTGCAGCGATTACCGCATGGCATATGCTCACAAAGCAAGCACTGCTTCAACCAGGACAGGATGTACTTGTACAGGCCGCAGGAAGCGGTGTCGGGAGTGCCGCAATCCAGATTGCCAAGCTAAGTGGAGCACGTGTAATTGCTACTGCCGGTTCAGCACAGAAACTGGAGCATGCCCGTAAGCTTGGCGCAGACGAAGTCATTAACTATCAGGAGCAGGATTTTCTGCAAGAAGTACGGCGTATCACCAACAAACGTGGCGTTGATGTGGTCGTTGAACATATCGGTGAGCACACCTGGGAGAAAAGTGTGGCAAGTCTGACCCGCCGTGGACGCCTGGTAACCTGCGGAGCCACCACAGGAAATGAGGGGAAAGTCAATATCTGGAATCTGTTCGCCAAGGAGATTTCTTTAATTGGCTCCTATGGTGGGACACGCCAGGACTTAGCTGATATGCTGAAACTGGTAGCTGCCAGACGCTTCCACGCTGTTATCCATGGTACGTACTCTCTTGAGCAGGTCGGAGAAGCACAACAAGCAATGGAAGATCGTAAGCAATTTGGCAAAATGATTGTAGTACCAACAATATGATAGCTAAACTACTCAGGTTTCGTTTTATGTGGTTTGCGTCGTAAACCACATCACCCACATAAAACGAAACCTGAGTAGTACTATGTCTTTGACATTAGCCGCCAATGAGATCACACTGTATGCAACCACAAATCATATAAAGTCCTGCACACATTCTTTGAGGGAATTTGAATGGGTTTCATACAGAAAAGACAACGAAGAAATTTGCTTCTCGTACCGTTCTTCCTCTTCTGCCTATTGCTCACAGCATGCGGAACAACCGGAGGAAACTCTATATCAGTCATTCCAAGAAAAGTACATGAGCCATTGATCACCTGGGCTGCTTTTAACGGCGGAGGAACCCGCACGGGGATCAATACAGCAGAGCAAGAGATCACGCCTGGTAACCTGGGAAGCCTGAAACGCATCTGGCAACAAAAACTTCCCGACGTTGTTGACGGATCACTTGCCTTACTACCCAATGTACATACCAGCACAGGTACCAAAAACATCCTCTTCGCTACGACAAAATCTGGTAGTTTACTCGCTATAGACGCCGAGACAAGCACAATTATTTGGAGTCAAGATACTTCTGGACCAAAATTCACCACCAGTTCACCTGTTATTGATCCATCCGGAAAGTTTGTCTACAGCTACGGACTCGACAGCAAAGTACATAAGTACGCTGTGGACTCCGGACAAGAAATTATCCAGGGAGCCTGGCCCGCTGTGATTACACTTATGCCCAACGACGAGAAAGGATCATCATCTCTTAATATCGGCAATGGCTACCTCTATGCCACTATCAGCGGATACCCCGGCGATGGTGGACACTACGAGGGTCACGTTGTGGCCGTGAATCTCGCGACAGGCAAAACAACCGTCTTTAACGTACTCTGCGCTAACATCACACAACTTCTTATCAACATTCCCTCTGCCCCAAATTACTGTCCGGAAGTTCAGGCTGGAGTATGGGCACGAGCCGGGGCTGTAGTTGATCCAGTGACGGGAAATGTCTTTATTGTCACTGGAAACGGAACCTACGATGCCAATACGGGAGGCCATAACTACGGTGATACCGTCATCGAACTCAGTCCCGATGTGACCCATTTGATCGATACTTACACTCCAGCCAGCTACCAGGCTCTTCAAAATCGGGATGCAGACCTTGGTAGTTCAGCGCCAGCCATGCTTCCCAGACAGAATACAAGCAAGACACCCTATCTGGCTGTTCAAGCCGGCAAGGATAATGTATTGCGTCTGCTTAACCGTCAGAACTTATCAGGAATGCATGGACCTAACCATGTTGGTGGTGAACTCCAAACGATAGCACTACCCAACGCCTGTGGTGTTGTCAGTCAGCCACTTGCATGGAACGATACCAACAACGTCACATGGGTATTCGTCACCAATGGTTGTGGATTTTCTGCTTTTCAGGTTGTCACAGACACCAAAGGCAAAACCACGCTCCGGGTCGCCTATCACAATGGTCATGGGGGCAGTTCACCATTTATGGCTAACAACATGCTCTTCGTCCAGGCCAACGGACTACTGATGGCCATAGCACCTACTACAGGTAGAGTACTCTGGAGCAGCGATCAGCCATCCGCTAATGGCTCTATTGGTGATCTACATTGGCAAAGTCCGATTGTCGTCAATGCCCGAATCTATGTTCCGGATAACAACGGCAACCTTTCCGCTTACGGCCTGGTGTAATGCTAACCAGGGGACACTGCCGGTCAGGTTCCCTCACGAACATGAGGTATCCCTGTAACTATTCAGGTACCCTCGCCACCACTGGTGGCTCACCCTTGTTTTATGCGGGTTGTGGTGTTTGCGCCGCAAACACCACAACCCGCATAAAACAACCTGCGAAGCGCCTACGGCGCTGAGGAATCAGGGAAAGGGATACCTCATATTCAAATCTTTTCCTCCAGCAGTGATACCTGTCACAAAATTTCCTCGACAGGTGTCTTATAGATACTATGCATGGTACAGGGAAAAAAGCTATTAGGGAAAGATAGGTATGTCGCTAGATAGAAAAAATGTGTCTCTCGTTATGGAAAACGATGAGCAGTCGTTTGAGACTATCTTTACGCGCTTCTATCCCCTGGTCTATCAGTTGGCCTATCGCTGCACCGGAGAGCAGAATGAAGCCGACGATATAGCACAGGAGGTTTTTATCCGCTATTACCGTGTGCCACCTCAGGCCACGAGTGAGGGGGAACGACGTGCCTGGCTCTGCCGTGTAGCAACTAATCTCAGCTTGAATGTGCTACGTACGCAGCAACGTCGTACGCATCATGAGGATCAAGTTGGTAAAATGAGGCAGCAGACGATGGCGGGCGAAGAAGTGCAGGCAAATCCTGAACAGTATGTGCTTGCTCAGGAGCAAGCAGCATTCACACGATCCGTTCTGGCGGAATTGCCAGAATGACAACAAACGTATCTCTTATTACGTAGCGTTGGTCTGAGCTATGCAGAAATAGCGCAAGCCACTGGTGTTGCTCCTGCTTCTGTTGGAGCATTGCTAGCACGCGCTGAGCGAGCATTGCGGAGAAAATATCATGAACGAACGGCCGCAGCCGAATGAACACTGTGTGGATATGGGAATCCTGGTCAGTTTACGTGATGATGAACTGACTGCTGGTGAGGCAGAACGGATCAGCGATCATGTGGCTACGTGTCCAGATTGTTTTGCTGACAAACAGCAGAGTATTGTCCATGGGCGAGAAATCTATGCCTTGCTGGCTGAACTGGGTCCTACAGCTGACAAGATACCTGCTGTAGATGTTGCATTTGCCGCACTACAATCCAGGCTCGTTGGTAGTAGCAAACAGCAAGAACACCCGATAACAGTCCATACTTTGCCCATGAATATTACGGCTCTGCCACGGGCAAGAAAGTATCATCGAGCTGGATGGCTGGTGGCTGGCGTTGCCGCTGTATTAGTTGCCATGCTACTGCTTCCCAATGCCAGTGCCTTCGCGGATCAGTTCCTCTCTTTGTTCCGCCCACAGCAGTTCCAGCCAGTAACCATTAATATAGAGAATATGCGCACAGAACTCTTGCCGCATCTCCAGGATTTCGCTGACGTCCACATGAATGATACAAGTAAGACGCCACCGGAGAATCCAACTATCACTCAGGTAAAAGCAGCGATCGATTTTCCACTCCTGCTGCCTGATCAGTTACCAGCAGGGGTTAGTCCTTCGGCGCATTATTCCGTGGTGAGTGGCACCAAAGGAACATTCACACTTAATATGCAGAAAGCTCGTGTTTATCTTAACAAGAGCGGGCAGAACTCTGTCACGATACCTGTACAGTTGAATGGCACAACATTTACCGTGGACATCAAAACCGGGGTTACCATCACTTATGATAACAATTGTCGCGTAGAGAAGGATCGGAAGACGGGAGCTACCCAAGCGCCGCAGGTGCAGTGTAGCAATAGTGGTGATCAGCTCTTTATTGCCGAAATCCCCAGCCCAACGATACAGGCTACAGGGAAAGCATCGCTAAAGGATCTGCGTGATTTCGCACTCTCTCTGCCCAAACTCTCGCCGCTAGAACGTACACTGTTGCAGCAGCTTGATCTGGAGACTGGCACGATCCCGATACCCATCCCAGAGCAATTGCAGTCTCAGCAGGTAACAGTGCAAGGCGTTTCTGGATTGCAGATAGCGGATGACTCCTTAAAAATCGGCATTGTGCTCTGGCAGAAAGATGGTATTATCTACCTGGTAATGTCAACTTCAGGTAGTGGCGCAGATATTCTTACTACAGCCAGATCGCTACGGTGAGTTCGATCTTCAGGGCAACCACAAGATATGCCCTGAAGTGTTACGTCTCTTTTCAAGGATGATATATGGTCATAGATAAAGGGAAGCCTATCATAGAAGTTGAGGGTCTCCGCAAGGTCTATCACAACCTTGTGGCTGTAGATGATGTGAGTTTCGCCATGCAACATGGTGAGGCTTTTGGTTTTCTGGGCCCAAACGGAGCTGGTAAAAGTACAGTTGTGAAGATACTAACCGGGCTGGTCGCGCCAACAGAAGGTACAGTACGCATATTGGGAGAGCCAATTGGTCATCTCGCCGCCCGTCGCCGTGTTGGGTATCTTCCCGAACTGCCCACTTTTCATAAGTGGTTACAGGCTGGAGAGTTTCTCGAATTTCACGGACGTTTGTATGGTTTGCGCGGTCACTTGCTGGAGAAGCGTTGTAAAGAGGCGCTCGAACTGGTTGGCCTGGAAGGGCGAGGACAGCAGCGACTGGGAACCTTCTCCAAAGGTATGATGCAGCGTATTGGCCTTGCTCAGGCTATTCTGAACAAGCCGGAACTCTTGCTGCTTGATGAACTGGTCTCGGGCCTTGACCCTGTTGGGCAGCGGGATATGCGCGATCTACTCCATCATTTAAAGGCTGAGGGGATTAGTATCTTTCTAAACTCGCACCAGCTTGCCGATGTTGAGGCACTTTGCGATCGTGTAGCAATCATCAACAAGGGACTCATTCTCAAAGTTGGTGCACCACAATCGCTCTTTGATGAAGTGCTCACTGTTGCGGCGCGTGTTGACTGCGTCAGTGCTGAACTGCTGCATCGCCTTGGTTCTGTCGCTCTAGCTGTACAGCAGGAAAAAAACGATCCCCGTCAACTCATCATCGAAGTCCAGAACGACGAGGCTACGGCTGATGTCGCCACTATTATTCATGAATGTGGTGCACGTCTGTATAGTCTGGCTCCCTACCGTCGTTCACTGGAAGATCTTTTCTTGCACACAATAGATGCTTTACGAAACTGATGTGACTCCTACTGGCAATTCTCTAAAATTTGCTCTGTGTTCTTAATATGAGGGAAGAATATGGGATTATTGTTAATGACGCGCTTTACTCTACAGGAAGCAATACGTCGCAGACTCTTCTTCGCCGTGCTTATCTTGAGCGTCTTGATGCTTGGGGCGTTTTCTTCGTTGTTGCATCAGGCTATCAGTGCTATCATGGATAACCGCGCTCCTGGTAACCAACCTCCGTCGATCTTCTTGTTAAGCTTCGGTGTATCCATTGCGATTTTGACCATCTGGCTTGTCTACTTACTAAGCAGTGTGTTAACAATTGTTATGACGGTCAATATGATTTCTGGCGAGATCGATGCCGGTACCTTTGCGGTGATCATGCCGAAACCAATTCGTCGTGTTGAGATCGTGATGGGGAAATGGTTGGGCTATGCACTGACGGTGGGAATATATACAGCGCTGATGTTTTTCGCATTCTTAGCCGTGATTTATTGGCAAACTGGCTACTGGCCGCAGGAGGCATGGAGAGCACTGGGGACACTTGAGCTGGTAATGCTTGTGCTACTGGGTATTACCACGCTGGGAAGCACATGTGTATCGACGACCGTCAACGGCGCTATTGTGCTGGTGATGTTCATCATTGCACCCATTGCAAGCATCATCCAATTTGTCGTACGCATAACAGCGCCAGACCAGGGGGTGGCCATACAAAATATGGCGATCGTCGTTAATCTGCTTATGCCAACCGATGCACTCTGGCGTGGTGCCTCGTTTTACTTGCTCCCCTCGGCAAATCTCTTCTCCGCACTGGGCCTTTCTACGAATTCTTTTGATACTCCTTTCACCTCAGGTACACCTGTACCCATCGCATTGCTGATCTGGGTAGTTCTATATAGCACTGTGTTAGTCGGTTCGGCGGTGTGGCGTTTCCAGCACCGTGATTTATAGGGGGAAACCTGGCAGATGTTATTACGGCGACCCCATTCCTTTCGCCAGCAGGGTCAAGATTTGACGCGTACCCATTTACCTGTCAGCATCTCTACGCCGCACAACCATCTTCACCCCATACCTGGGACGTATTGTTATCGATTTATTGGGGTCAGGCACAATATGTTGCCCTGGCACTAACTCGAATGTCACTCTTTGAGCCAGCGTTGCTAGCAGCAGGTGGCCCTCCATCATAGCGAAATGATTCCCAATACAAATTCGTGGGCCTGCGCCAAAGGGGATATAGGCATAACGAGGGAGACGTTTCTCCTTCTCAGGTGTAAAGCGCTCCGGGTCAAATTTTTCCGGATCGGGAAAGTAGTCGGATTTGCGGTGGATGACATAGGGGGATACCATCACCAGTCCCATTGCAGGTATTAAGTAATCGTTGATCTCTACTTCGTGCAATGCTGTTCTTGTAAAGGCATAGGCGGGTGGATAGAGACGCAATGTTTCCTTAAAAACCTGCAAAGTATAGGGCAAGTCAGCAAGATCGGTATAGGTAGGTGTACGACCCTGGAGGACACTATCAATCTCTTGCTGCATTTTGCGATAAGCATCAGGGTGACTGGCCAGCAGATACCACGCCCAGATCAATGCCGTAGCAGTGGTTTCATGGCCTGCTCCAAAGAGCGTAAGGGATTCATCAGAGATCTGCTCATCACTCATGCGGCTCCCATCCTCTTCCCTGGTTTGTAGCAGAATAGAGAGGAAGTCGCTCTTATCGTTCGCACTGGCACGCCGCTCATTGATCATCTGCTGAATCCTTCCCCTGAGCACAACCATCGCACGTTTTGTACGCCAATTGCGTGGGAGAGGCCATTGACATCCTCCCCATGCATAAATGCAGGGGATTCTTCTCATCACTGAGAGGGTTTCCTGCTTCGCTGAGGCTTGCCTGGTTTGGTTTTCACCGCACCAGGTCTTATGGCCTCTCCACAGGCAGAAACTGCGAGTCCCGCAGCCAAAATGTTCTTAGCGGCATTGAGATCACGATCATGGTGGCTCCCACATTCAGGGCAGAGCCACTCACGAACATCGAGCGTTAAGGAGTCGAGAAGATGTCCACAGTCAAAGCATCGTTTGGAAGATGGGTACCACTTATCGATTTTGACAAGGGTACGTCCATACCACTGCGCTTTGTATTCCAGTTGGGACACAAACTCACTCCAACCCACATCACTGATGGCTTTACTGAGCCTGGAATTCTTGACCATGTTCTTCACTTGCAAACTCTCCACGCAGATCGTTTGGTTTTCACGTATCAGGCGAGTGGAGAGCTTGTGCTGGAAGTCACGGCGACGATCAGCAATGCGAGCATGAAGTCTGGCTACTTTGAGACGGGCTTTCCGTCGGTTCTTCGAACCCCTCTTCTTCTTTGCGTGTCGTCTCTGAGCTTTCGCAAGTTTCTTCTCATCGGATGTGAAGAATTTGGGGTTGCCGACAACTTCACCATCAGAGAGCACGACAAAGGATTTCAAGCCCAGATCGGCACCAATGGAATCATCAGATGGTGGCAGGTGAGGGATATCCTCTTCGACCAGAATGGAGACGAAGTAGCGGTCAGCACAATCGCGCGTTACGGTGACACTCGAAGGGACCGCATCATCAGGCAAGGAACGAGACCACGTAATGTCGAGAGGATCATTCATCTTGGCAAGAGTCATCTTCCCACCACGCCAGACAAAGGCCGATTTGGTATATTCCGCCGATTGGAGGTTCCGCCTCTTCTTGAAGGTTGGATATTGCCCACGTCCTTCAAAGAAATTGATGAATGCCTTGTCCAGGTGTCTCAAGGCTTGTTGCGTGGGAACGCACGAGACCTCATTCAACCATGCATGACTCTCCTGTTTCTTGAGATCAGTGAGCATCGAAGAGAGGTCTTTGTAGTAGAGACGGCGTTGCTCTTTATAATAGGCATCCGTCTTGAGACGCAAGCCCCAATTGTAGACATAGCGTGCACATCCAAATGTGCGAGCAAGAAGATGTTTCTGCTCGTCAGTGGGGTAAAATCTGTACTTGTATGCACGTTTCTGTTTCATGTTTCACATCGTAACAGATAGTGTGTAAAATGTCAACTGTTTTTCCGGCCTGCGGGCCGCTTTCTTTCCTCCCCATGGCTCAAGCCAGGGGTATCCAGAAAGGGATCTGATGAAACTCACCTTCACTGATAAATAGCCCATTGCCTATCACCGGACGAAAAGCACCGCGTAGCACCTCTCCCTTATCAAAGTCAGAGGCATGCTCAACCATCACACTATGCACAAGTTCAGAAGTAGTGAACTGAATCAGAGGAAACGGGCCAAAGTGAAATCTGCCAGCATCGCCGCATTCACGAGCCACACGCAGATAGAGACCGAGACGATCTCTTCGATGTTCGAGCAAATTGCCAAGCATGGGCAGTGCTCGTCGTACCCCAGGAATGGGTTTCTTTGTTACCAGAGTTGTCATAGAGATTCATCCTTTATCTCCAGTGAAAGGGTGCATTATTGCGCAGTTTTGCCCCCATCGATGGGTATAACCTGACCTGTAATATAACTGGCAGCATCAGAGGCAAGAAAGAGTATCGTAGGAGCCAGCTCACCAGGTTGTCCAATACGCTTCATGGGCATGATATCGGCGACAGCCTGCTCTGCGCGATCCAGAATGGCTTCAGTCATACGCGTTCTAAACATACCAGGGGCAACAGCATTAACGCGAATATCACGTGTAGCCCACTCCATAGCCAGTGCACGAGTGAGATTGATGACAGCCGCTTTACTGACATTGTAGCCAACTGTATTCATTTGCCCACCGCCAAGACCGGCAATTGAGGCAACATTCACCATTACACCCTTGTTACGTTCGAGCATATGCCTACCAACGACCTGCGACATCAGAAATGTTCCAGTAACGTTTGCATCGATAACTTGCTGCCATCGATCCAGAGGCATGCTTTCAGCGGGTGCACCCCAGGTTAAGCCAGCATTATTGACTAATACATCGATCTTTTCACACACACCAAGAGTTTGCTGAACTACGCTTTCTACAGAAGCTGCATCGGCTACATCGCAGGTCAGCGCATGGACCGTTATGCCCTGCTCTCGTAGAAGGCGTTCTGCCTCACTCAGCCATTGCTCCCGACGAGCAGTAATGACAACAGTAGCACCAGCCTACCAAAAGCCTGCGCAATTTCCAATCCCAGGCCCCGTGATCCACCTGTAATCAAAACTACTTCGCCCGAAAAATCAAAAGTAGCAGTACCCATACCGATCTCCTCGTTCTCTCTTACTTTAAATTGTAGCTTGCAATTATCACATCAGGCAAGTTGTGTTTTTGAGTGGCAGCAAATACCGTAAGAAGCTATGATAGCCTCATACTCTCTTCCATATTCTATCACTAGCAACGGCAGAGAATCTCCTATTTCAGCATATGTATTGCAAGAAAAACTTGACAAATGACCATGGGTCAATTATAATTGACCCATGGTCATTTAATTGAAGCTACTCACTGACACAGAGGAACAATGGGAAATCTTAATATACGACGCCGGGCAATGAGTAATGATCAGAAAGAAGCAAGACGCCAGGATATCCTTGACAGTGCCTGGAGATTGTTTCAGACGACCACCTATGAGAGGCTAACGATAGTCGATGTTGCCAACACTCTGGGGTTAGCAAAGGGGACGATCTTTCTCTATTTCGGGACCAAAGAAGCGCTCTTCCTGGCTCTGGTAGAGCAGCAACTCATTCTCTGGTTTGCTGAGGTTGACGCTAAGTTGATTGACCTGGCGAGCGCTTGCACCATTGAGCAAATCACGGAAGTACTCATTCGGTCATTAGAGGCATACCCTTCTTTGACACGACTTCTCGCTATCCTACACACAATCCTTGAACAAAATATAGATTTTGACGTGGCTTCCCATTTTAAGCACATGCTTCTCCAACATTTTGAGCGTACAGGATCTTTACTCGAACACTGTCTACCTTTCCTGATGCCTGGACAGGGCGCACATTTTCTCATGCAGTGTCATGCCCTGGTGATTGGGTTCTGGCAACTGGCTAATCCAGCACCTGTGGTCCAGCAGGTTCTACAACAACCGGAATTACAGATGTTTCAAGTACATTTTGCTTCTGAATTCTCTACAGCCTTACAAGCATTGTTGTATGGCTTAGAGCAAATACAACAAGAGTCCCCAAAGGAGGAACGTTTATGAAGTACTTTGTGACTGGAGCTACTGGCTTTGTCGGTAGCCATGTGACACGCCAACTTATTGAAACTGGCCATGAAGTGGTCGCCGTTGTGCGTAACCCGGCAAAAGCCCAAGAGCTTGCCGACCTCGGCGTAGCCATTTATCAAGGGGATGTCACCGATAAAGAGAGCATGCGTGCTCCCATGCAAGGTATTGATGGCGTCTTTCATATTGCCGGCTGGTATAAAGTTGGGGTTAAAGATAAGAGTGATGGCGAAAAAATCAATGTACAGGGCACACGCAATGTACTGGAACTGATGAAAGAATTGGGTATCGCGAAAGGAGTTTATACCAGCACGCTCGCCGTGAATTCAGATACTCATGGGAAACTTGTTGATGAAACATATCACTATACCGGGCCTCATCTGAGCGAATACGACCGTACCAAGTGGATAGCTCATTACGAAGTTGCTGACCCGATGATTGCAGATGGCCTCCCTCTCGTGATCGTCCAACCTGGCTTGATCTACGGGCCAGACGATACCAGCAGCGTCCGTACCACTCTTATACAATACTTACAACGAAAGCTGCCCGTAATTCCCACACAGACCGCCTACTCCTGGGCATACATTGATGATATTGCACATGGGCACATTTTGGCAATGGAAAAAGGGAAAGTTGGAGAAAGTTATATTATTGCCGGGCCAACACATACATTTGTTGACGCCATGCACCTCGCTGAGAAAATCACTGGCATACCCGCGCCGCGTCTTCAGGTCGCCCCATCCATGATGAAGGTGATGGCATCAACGATGGGCATTGTTGAGAAAGTTATACCCGTTGCTGATGAGTATAGTGCTGAATATCTGCGCATCAGTGCAGGAGTAACCTACATTGGCACAAACGCGAAAGCTAAGCGCGAGCTGGGTTACAATCCTCGTTCACTGGAAGATGGGCTGACTCAGACGTTAAAGCATGAGATGCATCTGCTGAGGATGAAGTAAGGTGCAGCTAATATTCTTGATCTCTTCTAGGTCAGCACCACCGCGACGAGGTAAGCAATGTACGCTCCTACCAAAATACCTCCCATTACGCGGGGAATCTTCCCGTACCAGACGAGGAAGAGGAGCGCGAGGTGAACGACTACCATAACAGGTAAGGCAATGAAGGTGATATGATGGTCCACTGGAATGGGGCGAATTGTAGCAGCTAACCCAAGCGTAACCAGCAAATTGTAGGCAAAGGAGCCGAGAATACCACCCACCAGGATATCGGCCTGTTTCTTGCGAGCTGCACTTACTCCAAGTGCAATCATCTCTGCTCCTGTCCCTAGAGAGACAATGGTTGCTCCGACAGTTCCTTGACTGAGTCCAATGAGTTGAGCGAGACGAAGGGCACCTTCCACAATTGCGGGACCTCCTACTGCCATTGCAGCCAAACCGCCCAAGGTCAGCATCACAGGTTTCCAATGAAGACGATGGTGTGCTGGTAACTCCTGCTCATCATCGTCGTCTGCTTCAGACTCCACCATGCGCTTGACAGCCTCCCGATCTGTCCGAAACAAGAAGATCGTGTAGCCCACAAATACGACTAAGAGGAGCGCCCCTTCAAGCTGAGTGACAACGCCCAGAAAAAGTAGCACAACAGGGATAACCGAAACGAGAGTAGCAATCAAAGCCTGTCGTTGCACGCTCCGGTCGATTATCATTGGAGAAATGAGCGCAGAAAGACCCATGGCCGCGGTGATAATGGTAACATTGGTACCGATAACATTGCTCACAGCAAGGATTGGAGCACCACGAGCAGAAGCAATGGCGGCGGTAAGCATTTCTTCTGGTTCGAGTCCAGCCAGCAGCACCCCCAACACAAGAGCGCTTACACCAAGAGATCGTGCAAGATCACCTGCGCCATCAAGAAACCAGTCGGCCCCAAACACAAGCAAAAGGGTTCCAACGGCAAGCAATCCAAGCACAAAGAGAAGTGCAAGCATCAAACATCCTTTCTTGTACCCACCAATAACAGCAAAGAAAAGTGTTATAATAGTAGCATACTCTTCTTTCCAACACAAACCAGCCATAACACACAACGAGGGATCGCCATAACAACAAATAACACAAAAATACAGTTTCAGATGAGTGCAGATGACAGGCATCGCCTGGAAGAATTGCCCTGGCATGTTCCATTAGAAGAATGGCCTGCCCAGGGTATTCAATTACTTACCATCCGCCGTGGTGAGTCTCGCCACCCGGTAGTTTTTGTCGAGCTCCAGGGAATGCGCTATGCCATTAAAGAGACGACTCCACGGATGGCAGAGCGTGAAATACGCAACCTGCGCGAAATTGAACATCGAGGCATCCCTACACTTAGCGCTACAGGTACGGTAACAGTACCCGCTCCACCCATTGCACTCGACATTCCCAAAGTTTATGGCATCACACAATATCTCAGCGGAGATCGTGGCTACACTGTCACACGACTGGCCCCACGTGTAGTACCACATGTGTTACTCTACCGCCTCCCCTTTACAACACGCACAAAGCATCATCTTCTCTCGGCTGTTGCAGTGCTGATGATCGAATTACACGAACATGGCATCTATTGGGGAGATCCTTCGTTAGCCAACGCATTGATTCGCATCGATGGGAAACGCATCCTGGCAATTATGGCAGACGCTGAAACTGCCGAAATCTTTTCTGGCCCAATTGGGGAAGGGTTGCGTGAACAGGATTTAGCAGCGTTTGGCGAGTCTCTCTGCTGGCAAGCAGAGGATTTACGTCAGGCACGAGGGTTACCGGAGGACAAACAAATCCTGGATGATAGCGACTTCCGCTATTTTGAGCAACGTTATCGCTGGCTACGACGAGAACACGCTCGCGTAACCGCTTCTCCAAACTTCAACACAGTCTATCAAGTACAGCAGTTCTTACATACACTGGGCCAGTGGGGCTTCTCTCTGCTTAGTACAACGGGATATACCCTCCAGCAATTCACAACAGTGCTTCCTGGTTGGTATCAACGTCGCATCTATGAACTGCTACACATTACCATGCCGCGCATCTATGCTCAACGCTTCTATTATATGATCCTTGGGCATCAGGCCATTCTGAGCCAACAAGAGGAACGTGACATTAGCATTGGGGAGGCAGCAAAAAATTGGTACACCAACTACCATCTCCCTGCTATTCTCCTGCTACGTCAGCATCTGACCAGTGGACAAGATCCCATGCAAGCCTATTTCGCCATCATGCAGCATAAATGGAAGTTAAGCAGCAAGGCAGGCTATGAAGTTCCCCTTGACGAGGCCATCCTGGACTGGTCGATGAAGCGCGCTGAGACAGGCAAACTTGGTGCTGTTGACCCTGCATCGTTGGCAAAATGGTGGCGCGAGATTGAACCTGCCGCCAAAGTCCTGGAACCTCCACTGATTGAAAGTGAGAAATTAGATCCACTGCTCTCAACAGGAGAGAAACCACTTGTCCATCTGCAACAGCCTGAATTAGAACAGAAGTTGCCTGAGATCCTGGAAAAACAAAAACTCGATGAGCATGAGTAAAGTAGTAACTATTCAGGTACCCTCGCCACCTGCGGTGGCTCGCCCTTGTTTTATGTGTGGTTTTGTTGCCTGTGGAGGAGATTGCGTCGCAATCTCCTCCACAGGCAACAAAACCACACATAAAACAACCTGCGAAGCGCCGAAGGCGCTGAGGAATCAGGGAAAGGAAACCTGATACTTTACGATGTTATAGTTCCTCGTCGAGTTTTTCCTCTTCTTCTTCTGCTTCCTCAGCACCTTCGATCTCGCCGGCTTTGAAGGAGACGATATTTCCACGAATCTGCTCGTCAATGGCCATCGCCACATCTGTATTCTGGCGCAGAAACTCCTTAGCGTTTTCGCGTCCCTGGCCAAGACGGATATCGCCAACATTGAACCATGCACCGCTCTTCTTGACGAGGCCCATCTCCAGACCAAGGTCTATCAAACCACCTTCACGGGAAATACCTTCGCTGTACATGATGTCAAACTCGGCGGTCTTGAATGGCGGGGCCACCTTGTTCTTCACTACGCGTACACGTGTGCGGTTTCCTACGACATCCTGTCCCAGTTTAATGGAGTCTGTACGACGAATATCCAGACGAATAGAGGCGTAGAACTTCAGAGCTTTACCACCTGCGGTGACTTCTGGATTGCCAAACATGACACCAACCTTCTCACGCAACTGGTTAGTGAAGATCACGGCAGTATTTGAGTTGCTAATAGCACCTGTGAGTTTACGCATGGCCTGGCTCATCAGGCGGGCTTGCAGGCCAACATGGGAGTCGCCCATCTCGCCTTCGATTTCGGCACGTGGCACCAGGGCCGCCACCGAGTCAATCACCACAACATCCAGGGCATTGCTGCGTACAAGCAAGTCAACGATTTCCAGCGCCTGCTCACCAGTATCCGGTTGTGAGATGTACAGATTATTGATATCAACGCCACAGCGAGCAGCATAAGTCGGATCAAGTGCATGTTCTGCATCAACAAAGGCGGCATAGCCACCAGCACGTTGTGCATTAGCAATAATATGTTGACAAAGCGTTGTCTTACCGGAAGACTCAGGACCATAGATTTCGGTAATACGTCCTCTGGGAATACCACCCACACCCAATACTAAATCCAGGGCAATTGATCCCGTAGGGATGATTTCAACGTGAACCTTTGCCGCTTCCCCCAGTTTCATGATCGCGCCCTTACCAAAACGACGCTCGATCTGCGTAAGCGCCAGATCTATTGCCTTCTCACGCTCACTCATACCAGCAGTAGCAGCAGCAGTACCATTGCGATCAACAGAGGCCTTTTCTTTTTTACTCATTGGCTTCTCCTGTTACAGGGCGTGAGATACAGAATCAGGTTGTGGTTATCCCGCTTCACCAACCCTGCATTCCTTCCTTTTACAACACTTTTAAATGAAAAGCAATTCTCGATGAATTCTGAATATGGTGGATGCATAACAAGAGTGCTACATGTCGGAATGCGTTGTCTGCTATGCATCTCCCCCTACACATACCTATTCTCCGACAAGAGCTAAAAGTCGGAAATGGATGCCCTCTTTATCCATTCCGTAGAAGTAGAACAAGAGTACCATAAGTACATCTACATGTCAAGCAAGACGACCGTGAGATTGCAAAATGGATGAATACAGGAAAGAACTACACAAGGATAACAATACTCCTACAGTTCGCGCCGACCCTCCAGTGCCCGGCTGAGGGTGCCTTCATCGGCATACTCCAGGTCACCACCGATTGGGAGACCGCGAGCCAATGATGTCACACGCAGTCCAGGTATATTTAGCTCGTTCTTGATCTCACCTTTGATAAAACCTGCGGTGTAGTCACCTTCAAAGCCTGGATTGGTTGCGAGAATGACCTCACGAATGTTCCCTTTTTCCACACGCCTTAAGAGTTCATCGATACGGATATCCTTGCGTCCAATGCCATTCATAGGCGAAAGTGCACCATGAAGCACATGGTAGAGTCCCTTGTAGGCTCCCGTCTTCTCTAAAGCCAGTACATCGAGTGGCTCTTCAACTACACAGATCGCCTCTTGATCGCGACTGGGATTGCTACAAATTGGACATGGGTTTGTTTCAGTAATGTTGAAACATTGCGAACAATAGACAATGCTCTCTTTAACGCGTATAATGGCCTCAGCCAGGCGACGGGCCTGGTCACTGGGGCTACGCAGGATAAAAAAGGTCAGGCGTTGCGCCGTCTTTACGCCGACGCCCGGCAATTTTGAAAACTCTTCAATCAGAGCTGCCACTGGTGGTGCAATATCACTCATCTTTTAAAACAGCCCTGGAATCCTCATGCCGCCAGTAGCACTATTGACAAGCTTTTGTTGCGCATTTGTTGCCTTCTCAAAGGCATCTTTCGCCGCTGCTCGCACCATCACCTCTAGCTCGACAATATCTTCCGCACTAAACGCTTCCGGGTCAATTTTCACATCCGTGATTTCAAATTTGCCGCTCATAGTGATCGTCACAGCACCACCACCGGCAGTACCTGCGAACTGGGTTGCTTCCAGTTCCTCTTGCATCTTCATTAACTTCTGTTGCATTTTTTGTACTTCACGCATGTTCATGGGATAGAAACTCTCCTTATTTAAAATGAATATCCTTGATCTCTGCTTTAAACATCCGTACCGCTTCCTGGACTACTGGATCGTTCTTCGCCTTCCTTTCAATCTGCTGCTGACGGGTTTCACTTGTAGCAAGAGTTCGGTCAGCATCCGACGATACTCTACTAGTATTCTCTCTCACAATATTCGTTCTGGCAAGTGGTGGAGGCTGATGATTACGAGAATCCGCTGGAGGAGGGGCCGTTTTTTTCTGTGGTGCCTCTTGCCGTGGTGGAAGAGCAGATGTCTTTTCAGGTAGAGGGCGCTCACGATATGCAGATTGTTGGGAAGATACGGTCGTTGCCGTATTCGACAAACGACTACTATCGTCATGTGAAACAGACGATTGAGGAGGTGGGATAGATAAAGATGATCCTGTATTGCCAGGAGGAAGAAGCCGTACCCGACACTCCCGCCCTAATTCGATCTTCAATGCCCATTCAATGGATTCGCGATCCTCATTCTTTTGCATAGATTTGTAATGAAAATCCGCCTGGGCCTTGATAAATACAACTGGCTGCTCGTCAGTACCCTCTATACTCGTAAGAGTATAGCCATTCAGGAGTGCAGCGATCTTCGCCCCATCTTTCCTCGTTCGTACACGCCGTTTCACATACTCCCATCGCTCCCTTACCTGTTCTATTTGTAGGGTAAGAGCATTACTCTCATGTGAAGCAACAGACACATGATCACTCTGTACAATTGTGCCCACGACTGATGTGCCAGTCACAGGAGATACTGAGGGCGCGGGTTCTGGCTCTCCTTCGTCGTCCAGATACGAGACAGCATCCCAGTCTGGCAAATCTTCAGAGACAGCTGCATCCTTGTTGACCACGGGGGGAACTGCTGGAGTTGTCACCGCTGACGGTGGAGTATGTATTTCCACTTTTGCATGCGATGGCGATGACACTGTGGAGTTTTGGATACGTGGCGGTTCTTGAACAGGTGCTGAACTCGGCTGAACTGGCGATACAGGGTGTACCAACTGCGCAACTGAGGGAAGTGGTGTAGCAGATATACCAGCCTGTACACGGCGATGCAATTCAATACAGACCAGGAGTGCCAGTTCGAGACCCAGTTGCGGTGCACCCAGGCTCTTCTGCATCAGGTCATTCTGTGCAAAGACACGAGCACACTCGGTGAGTTCCTCCAATCCGAAAAGCTGAGCAGTCTGCGCTATTTCACGCAACTCATCTTCTGGACTCTCGACGATAGCAGCGATGTTTGCGCCTGCCCTGGCAAGCATCATAGCACGCAAGTACTCTGCAACCTGACTATTGATCTGACGCAGATCAGCGCCAGCCTCAACAAGATCATGAATCAGGTGTAATCCAGCAGCACTATCGAGATGGGCAATATATGTAATAAACTTTTGAATGGCACGGGGATCTGCAACCCCAAGCATAGTCTGCACCTGAACCAGCGTGACCTCTTGCCCAGAATAAGCAATGGCTTGATCCAACAGACTCAACGCGTCACGCATTCCACCAGCTGCTGCTCTAGCGATCAACTCTGCGGCACCGCGATCCAGCTTAATTTGCTCCTGCTCAGCAACAAACTGCAAGTGCTCAACAATCTGGCGTGTCGTGATACGTTTGAAATCAAAACGCTGACAACGCGAGAGAACCGTAGGCAACATTTTATGTACATCAGTGGTTGCCATCACAAAAATAGCATGAGGTGGCGGTTCCTCCAGGGTCTTGAGGAGGGCATTGAAAGCTTCGGTAGTAAGCATATGTGCTTCGTCGAGGATATAGACCTTGTATTTACCCGTAGAGGGTGGAACCATGACCTTTTCACGCAACTCTCGGATACTATCGATACCACGGTTGGAGGCTGCATCAATTTCAATAACATTGAACGAATTGCCTGCCGTAATCTCCTTGCACTGTTGACATTCATTACATGGCTCCCCATTGCTTGAATGCAAACAGTTAATAGTTTTTGCCAGGAGGCGTGCCGTACTGGTCTTACCGGTACCTCTCGGTCCAGTAAAGAGATAAGCATGGGTTAGATTGCCACTATTCAGCGCATTTTTCAGCGTACGAATAACAGGCTCCTGACCAACAAGGTCTGAGAAGGTCTGAGAGCGCCATTTACGGTAGAGTGATTGCGAGGCCATAGCACAACTTCCGCCTGTATATCCTCTTGATGGGTCACGAGCTGATCACCGAATAACAAAAAGGCATAGAAAACCGATTTTCGCCCGGCCCTGCCGATCAGCGTAACCAGGCACCCCTGCGGCACCCAGAGAGGTCCACTTACCGTTGCTTCTTCACAGACCTAGCGGGGTTCATAGACATCTGCCGCGCAGGACCCGATTACGCCGACCGACAGGGCCGGAAGAAAACCGGTCCGTCTTACTTGAATGTTTCTTCTCTGTAAGACGGCCTTATTGTACTCTTTTACGAAGGATTTGTCAAGAAATATACTTGCCAATCAGCAAATCATATTTCTCTTTCACTTCTGCCGGAATCAATGAACGATCTGTGATAATAGCCATTGCCAGTGCATCGGCACAATCACAGGCTACAGTAGCACGGTCAGCGGGGATCTTTTGTGCCACATCCCGGAGAATACGTTGTGCGTTAGCAACGTTGGCACTAAGGTTTGCAATCACCATCTCGACAGTGACAGAAGCCTCTGACTCATGCCAGCAATCATAATCGGTAGCGCAGGCAATTGTGGCATAGCATAGTTCTGCTTCACGTGCCAGTTTCGCCTCTGGAAGGGCTGTCATCCCAATAATGTCCATACCTAGCTTGCGGTACACATTCGATTCGGCTTTGGTGGAGAAGAGCGGACCTTCCATACAAACATAGCTGCCTCCCTCATGTACTTTCACGTCACCCAGTGCACGCGCAGAGTCAAGGAGGAGTTTGCTCAGAGTAGGACAAAATGGTTCGGCGAAGGTACAATGGACGACGATACCACCTTCGTAGAAGCTATTGACGCGGCTCTTTGTGCGATCAAATAACTGGCTGGGTATCACCAGATCACGTGGTGCAATATCTTCGCGCAGACTTCCCACAGCACTGACAGAAATCACCCACTCGACACCAAGGCTTTTCAATGCCCAGATATTGGCACGAACGGGAATCTCGCTGGGATTGATACGATGTCCTCGCCCATGACGTGGCAGAAAGGCCATCGATACTCCCGAGACTTTGCCAACGGTGATAATGTCGCTGGGATCACCAAAGGGCGTCTGCACTCTGACTTCCTCAACATCGGTCATACTCTCCATGTGGTATAGACCACTACCGCCGATCACACCAATGGTCGCTTGTGGCATATGCGCAAAACCTCCTTAAAGAAAGAGACAAAAAAATTAATATGGGCGCGATATCGCACGCCCCTGTATCTTATCCTCTAATCCTGATATACTGCCGCTTGCCAACTTTGAGAATCGCTCCCTCAATAACGTCTACTTTAAAATCCCCATCGGTAATTCGCACAGATTCACCTGTTTCCCCTTTGGGGAATAACGTGACAGCGCCTTGCTTGATAAGCTCTCTGGCCTTATTATTGCTTCCCGCCAGCTTCGCATCGACCATTAGATCAACAACATTTTTCGACTCGCTGAGACGGTAGTCAGGAATATCGGTTGGCAACTTGCGCTCAGAGAACTGACGAATGAAGGCTTCTTCTGCCTCCTGGGCTGCCGCCACATTATGGAATTCGGCGACGATCTCACGAGCCATACGACGCTTGACATCTCTAGGATTAAGCGTTCCTTCTGCCATCTTGCGATCGAACTCGTCAAGTTCGGCCTCGTCAACATCCGTCAGCGTCTCAAAGTAAGAGCGCATGGTCTGATCGGGTAACGACATCAGTTTCCCGTACATATCATTAGCTGGCGCTGTCATAGCAATATAGTTATCTAGCGACTTACCCATCTTCTTAACGCCATCCAGCCCGACAATCAAGTGCATGGTCAGAATTTGCTGCGATAGTTGCCCAAAGATCGGCTGTAGCTCACGCCCAACCAGAAGATTGAAGGTTTGATCAGTTCCACCAATTTCGATATCTGAGCGCAAGGCCACAGAGTCATAGCCCTGTAACAGAGGGTACATGAATTCAGCGAGATAGATTTCGATACCACCCTTATAGCGTTTCGAGAAATCATCACGCTCTAACATCTGCGCTACGGTCTTGTAACCAAGCAGCTTAATGGCATCACCAAGGCTAAAAGCATCAAACCATTCACTCTGCCGATGGACCTCTGTCTGTTCGCGATCCACGATTCTAAAAAACTGATCAAGGTAGGTCTTAGCATTAGCATTGACCTGCTCAGCCGTTAAGGATTTGCGTGCCTCAACTCGCCCGCTAGGATCACCCAGGCGTGCCGTCCAGTCGCCAATCACAACGACAGTCTTATGCCCCAGGCGCTGAAATTGGCGGAGTTTGCGGAAAACAACCGCATGCCCAATTGTCAGTTCATAGTGAGTCGGATCTACCCCCAGTTTCACACGTAGCGGCTCGCCTTTATTGCCTTCCAGCAGCAGGCGGCGCAGATCCACTTCCTTCTCGACCTGCGCAACACCTCGTGTCAACAGGTATTCAATGTCTCTGGATGTTGGTTGTTGTTTCACAGACACTTCCGCGTTCCTCCCAAATTATGTATTCAGCAGCTTGCCAGCATTGTAGCAGAATACGGGGGAGCCGTCGAGAGGATAGTTCTTGAAGAACAACGGGCAACCTCTCCAGGGCATAGCCAGTTTCCTCTCTAAATTGCAGTCTTACACCATTCCACAAACAGAAAAAAAGAGATACAATAAAGACAAACGATCATTCAATCTGGTGGGAGAAGAATATTTTGATGAAATATCCGTTGCTAGAACAGCTACAACAGCGTCCCATGCTCTGTGATGGTGCCATGGGTACGCTGTTGTATACGCGCGGAGTAACCTATGAACAATGCTTTGATGCACTCAACTTAACGCGTCCCGAACTGATCCAAAGTATCCATAGCGAATATATCAATGCCGGTGCCCAGATTATAGAAACAAATACCTTTGGGGCGAACCGAACAAAACTCGAAACCCATCATCTGGGCGAGCAAGTTCGAGAGATCAATTTCCGAGCCGCACGCCTGGCCCGTGAGGCACGCGAAATAGCAGGACAACCTGTCTTCATTGCCGGGGCGGTAGGTCCCAGCGGGCGTCCACTTCAGGCTCCCGACGAGCAGCGTTTGAGTGAACTACGTACTACTTTCCGTGAGCAGATTGAAGCTCTCCAGGAAGGTGGTGTTGATCTACTCATCCTTGAAACATTTTCGAGTCTGGCAGAACTACGCCAGGCAGTACTGGCTGCCCAGGAAGTTGGTGGCCTTCCCATCGTTGCTCAAATGAGTTTCTATGAAGATGGTCATACGCTCTCTGGACGCTCGGCATCTCGCGTGGCCACAGTCCTGAGTGATCTTGGGGTTGATGTGATAGGAGCCAATTGTAGCGTAGGGCCAGCCGCTACGCTGGATGTTTTGGAAGAGATGATAGCAACAGTCAAGTTGCTAGGGGATACAACTCTTACTTCCCCATTCTTTTCAGCACAACCCAATGCAGGTCTCCCCAAACGTATCGACAACCGTTTCTTCTATGTCTCGGCACCTGAGTACTTTGCCGACTATGCCTTGAATTTTGCCAGAGCAGGCGTACGCTTGATTGGTGGCTGTTGTGGTACTACCCCACGCCATATCGCTGCAATGCGTAAAGCACTCGATGCACATTATGGGGTTTCTCACCAATTTGCGACAGCGATAGTCAAAGATGTCAAGACACCCAAACCACAAAATTCTGTTGATGGTAAGACAACTATTGCCAGATTGATTGAAGACGAGGTCATCCTACCGCGTCAGGGTTCGCAAACCCTCCTCCAGGAGAGGCTGGCTGCCGGTGAGTTTGTCGTAAGCGTTGAACTTGATCCACCCAAGGGCTTAAATCCGACCAAAATTCTTGAAGGTGCGGCCTTGTTACAAAAGGCTGGCGTCGATTGTATTAACATTGCTGATAGTCCAATGGCACGCGTACGTATGAGCTGTATTGCTCTGGCCCGCCTGATTCAGGATCATCTGGGCATCGAGACAATTATTCACCTTACTACCCGCGACCGCAACTTGATGGCATTACAGTCCGAGTTGTTGGGTGCCCACGCTCTGGGAATTCGCAATATTCTTGCCTTGACTGGTGATCCGCAACGTGTTGGAGACTATCCCAATACAACAGGCGTATGGGATGTGGACTCAGTTGGCCTGATGCGGATTATACGAAGTATGAACGAAGGTCATGATGCAGCAGGATCATCGATTGGAGCCAAAGCTTCATTCCATATCGGTTGCGCACTCAACTTGAATATGACCGACGACGAGACGGATCGCGAGATTGAGAAATATCAGAGTAAAATTGAGGCTGGCGCACATTTTATTATGACACAACCGATCTACGAGCTTGCGCCACTGGAGCGCTTCTTAAACAGGGCTGGGAAGCCGCCAATTCCCTTACTCCTTGGCTGTATCCCCTTGCATAGTTCCCGACATGCAGAGTACCTGCATAACGAGGTACCTGGCATTACTATTCCAGATGACGTACGAGCACGTATGCGAACCGCTGGAGAACGAGGACATGAAGAGGGTTTGAGATTGGCACAGGGGTTGCTGGCAATGGCGCAAAGTCTGATCCAGGGTGTCTATTTTATGCCATCCTATGGGCGCTATGATGTGGTCAGCGAATTAACCAGAACACTCCAGGCGAAAGCAATAACATAGAAGTTCGACGATCAGCTCCACATTTGATAAAAGCACAACAAGGATGCCCTGTAAAGAGCATCCTTTACAGCCATTTATTCTCGATAGCCTGTGCCACAACACAGGCATAAATCGCACCTTGAATCCCTGTTCGGCGATATTTTTCCCGGCAGCCAGAGAGGACAAGCAGGGCCGTATCACGTAAATTTTGCCGATTACTGTAGACCGCCATACGCAGCAAACACTCGGCCGCAATAGCATTCTCCGTAAGCGGTTGCTCGCGCAATGATAAGCGTCCCATAGCGTGGATATCTTCGGGATAGTCATAAAAAAGACCATTTGACCTATCGAGCAGCTCTTGACAAGCAAAATGCATCAATGCAATTGCTGTCTCAAGATACTGTTTGCGTCCATGAATTTCATAGGCATCGAGCAAGGTACGAGTCATCCACACTTGATCCGCCAGTTGTCCCGGCAAATCGGCATGTCCACTCACAGCATAATGATACATACTGCCTTCCCGGTGCATCATATGCTCACAAAGACAATCCAGAGCATGTAACGCCATCGTATCCAATGAAGAATGACCCAGTACCTGAGCAGCCAGCAAGTAGGACGAGATCATACGGGCATTCCACGAGACATAGACAGTCTTATCTACATGAGGCACTACTTGTGATGCACGGGAATACGGTCCTGGCTCATAGTATTCTTCATCAGCGCTCTGACTTCCACTGAAGAGACTCAGCCCTGGCTGCCAGAGTGTGCTATTAATATAGAGCAACAGATGCTTTGCCAGATCAATCCACTTTTGCTCGTGCGTCGCTTGCGCAGTGAGCAAGACAAGGCGAAGCAATGCAGCATTCTCCTCCAGCATCTTCTCTGTATGTGGTGTACTCCAGTCGCTAGCGGCAGAATAGCGAAAAAAACCGCCCTCCTCTTTATCCCACAGTCCACCATCGCACATTTGCTCCAAAGAATAGCACACCATGTTTAATGCATCGGGTTGACGGCCATTTTGTGCTAACAGCAATAAGAGTTCCAGGGCTTCTGGATGTGGAAATTTAAGATGTGGATGGATAATAAAACCACCATTATCAGCGTCATAGAGGTCACGCAGTACCACACCAGCCTCGGTAGGCAGGTCTTCCAAAGCAGCACGTTCTTCCTGCAATAACGAGCGTAGCCCTGTTGCAGGAAGTGTCTGGGTAAGTTTACGAGTGGAACGATGGCTTTGCAGCAGATGTACCTGTTCAGCAATCTCTTCCCTGTGTTCACTGTAGTAGCGTCGTATATGTCCCAGATAATACAGCATTTGCTTAGGAGGTACATAGACACCTCCCCAGAGAATCTCTCCTTCGGAAGAAAGCAAAACGACACTCGGCCAGCCATTTTGGTTGTAGCGTTGATTTACATCAGGACGGAAATCACTATCGACCCGCACGGGAATATAATCGTTGTTCACAATAGTAATGATACTTGGCTCAGAAAGCGTTGTCTCATCCATGATGTGGCACCACTGGCACCACGACGATGCAATTACTAAAAAAATAGGCCTATCCAATTGGATAGCTTCTTCAAACGCCATTTTTCCCCATGATCGCCAGTGGATCTTATGGGCCTGGTTGGGACGCGGAGAAAAACGAAATATTTCAGGTATTGGGGCAGATGACCATGAGTGACTGGCGACTACATTGCTGCTCATGCTCAAGCCTCCTTCGCGTCAATCCTGTTTTTTGGGGGATACATGTTAGACAAGCCTTCACTATCTTGTGCCTCAAAGCTCTTCATACTTATAAGTATACCACAAAAACTGCGTGATATGGCTGAGAAAAAGATAAGAAAACCTGCCAAAAATCATTTTTGCGAAGATAGTTTCACATCATGCGTAAGGTTTCCTTCCTCTTGAGAAAAGAGTTCTCAACATGAACAATTCTCACAAGCCCGTCAAGCGGCTGCGGATCGTGCCTGGTTTGCCATCTCTCGCTTCTATGAGAACTGCCGGACAAAGAAGCCTGGGAAGAAGGGATACCCAAAGTTTCAGCACAACAACCGTAGTGTAGAGTACAAGGCAACGGGTTGGAAATTAGAGCCAGATGGAAAACATATCACCTTCACGGATGGTTGTGGGATTGGGTGTCTCCGCTTGATTGGAACCCGTGACATTGAAATATTTCCTGTTAAACAGATCAAGCGTGTTCGGATCGTACGGCGTGCTGATGGCTACTACTGCCAGTTCGGAGTCCTGGCAGATCGTCTCATCTCGCATACGCCCACAGGGAAGCAGATCGGAATTGATGTAGGACTCAAAGCCTACTATACCGACTCAGAAGGCTGTACCGTAGAGAACCCGCGCCACTATCGCAAAGCTGAAAAGCGACTCAAAAGACTTCATCGTCAACTCTCTCGCAAGCAGAAGAAAAGCAGTAACCGTAAGAAATCACGAAAAATTTTAGCAAAAGCGTATTTGAAGGTGCAAAGGCAGCGTGAAGATTTTGCCAGAAAGACGGCAAACACGTTAGTCACGTCTTGCGACCTGATTGCCTTTGAAAACCTCAAGATACGCAATCTGGTGAAAAATCGTCATCTGGCAAAGAGCATTCATGACGCAGGTTGGGGAACGTTCCTGCAATGGGTGAAAGCCTATGGAGCCATGCACAACATCCCTGTGATAGCTGTGGCTCCTCAGTTCACGAGCCAGAATTGTTCGGATTGTGGCACGCTGGTCAAGAAAAGCTTAAGCGTACGGACCCATATCTGCCAGGAATGCGGTGTGGTGTTGGATCGCGATCATAATGCCGCTCTCAACATTTTGCAGAAAGCATTGCAACGTAGCGTGGGGCACACGCGAACCGATGAGCGCGACTCATCAAACGCTTCTGGAGATCTGGCCTCTACTGCTTCCTCCAAACGGAGAAGTGGCAAGTCGGGTCGCTGAAGGAATGTAACATACTTGCAAACGTGTCCCGCTCGTAGTATACTTGAACAGTTCGTTACAGACCGTTCATTGCCTGGAATCACATCCTCAAAGAGCACAACGGTGCCTGATGTCAGGCCAGACGAACGGAGACAAATTAGGAGAGCATTTGCGTTTGTTAGTATCAAAAGAGGAGGTTCGGCCTATTAACAGGGACTTTCGGGGGAATGACCGTCCGCGTGAGACACGAGTGAATGAGCGCATTCGTGCACGTGAGATACGCTTAATCGATGAGAATGGCGAGATGATGGGAGTGATGCCCCCTGTACGTGCGCTTGATATTGCCCGTGACAAGAATTCTTGATCTGGTTGAGGTATCGCCCAATGCCATCCCACCAGTCTGCAAGCTGATGGATTATGGGCGCTTCAAGTATGAGCAAGCGAAGAAAGAGAACGAGGCTCGCAAAAATCAAAAAACGATTACACTCAAAGAGATTCGCATGCGGCCACGTACAGATGAGCATGATGTCGAAGTCAAGACACGCAAGATCCAGGAGTTTCTGGCTGAAGGTGATAAGGTAAGAGTGAGTGTACAGTTCCGCGGAGCTGAGATGCGTCACCCGGATATTGGTCGTAAGTTGCTGGACGAAATTGCAGAAGTGTTGAAGGGGACGGTTACCATTGAGCGTTCGCCTATGATGGAAGGCCGAATGATGTCGATGATCGTCTCTCGTGCTCCTGGATGGGAACCACCGAAGAAACAGGCTCCTATTAGTAATGGTAAACAGCACACAACACCGAACTCTGTAGACGATACGCCACACAACAGCGATACGACAGAGACTCCACAGCAATAGGTACTCAACTCCACATGCCAGACGTCATTCGCTCGGTAGCAAGACAGTGAGTTCCGCGTAAGTAATCAGAGAAGCTCCTGAGGGTGTAGTTCTTTTAGACTACACCCTCCTTTGTGTTAGGGTAACCCCGATTGACTTTTTACCCTTTGACCACTAAGATTAAGAATAATGAATGCTGTACAAAATACATAACCATATAAGAGCACTACACAGATGCGGTGCCATACGGAGGAATCGGTGAGCAGATACGATGATCCACGCTGGTATGAAGAACAAGATACCAACCCGGCACTCCCACCAGCATATGATGACTTCAACACTTATCCAGCCCATCTACAATCACATCCTGATGCTCAGCAGCAAAACCCTTTCATGCAACCACTCTCTCCCGAGCCAGAACACCGCATTCAGCGGATTCTTGGGCAGGTTTTTGTAGTGTCAGCCTTTGTAGTCATTGCATTTTGTGCTGGCTGGTTCGCCCACCAATCCTTTGGCGACTCTCTTACAAACGACCAATCCCAGGCGTACTCACAACTCATTCAACAAGCGTGGACAACGATTGATCAGCGCTATGTTGATCGAAAAGCTGTTGACTATAAGAAAATGGCGTATGCAGCAATCGATGCGATGGCACAATCACTCAATGATAAAGGGCATACGCGCTTTCTTACGCCAGATCAAGTACAATCTCAAAACCAACAGTTAAGTGGAAAGTTCATTGGTATTGGCATTTACCTGCGCCAGGATGCCAATACCAAACAATTAATTATCGCTTCTCCTATTCCTGGCTCTCCTGCTGAGAAGGCTGGCCTTAAGCGCGGTGACGTGATCATTTCCATTAATGGTACCAGCACTGCTGGCAAGGATATAACTGCCGTGGATCAATCAATTCAAGGGTCCGCAGGCACAAGCGTTATTCTCACTGTGCAACGTGCCGGTGTACAAAAACCCATCTCTATACATGTGACACGCGCCGAGATCCAGGTTCCAAATGTGCTCATGCATTACATTCCTGAAAGCCATATTGCGCACATTCAAATCGTCCAATTTGCTGATGGGACTTCAACTGCATTGAAGGATGCACTGACTAAAGCAAAGAGCATGGGGGCCACAAAGATTATTCTCGACCTGCGCAATAACCCCGGCGGATATGTGCAAGAGGCAATCAATACAGCCAGTTTCTTCATCAAAAGCGGTAATGTGCTGTTAGAGCAGGACAGCACAGGCGCACGAACTCCCGTTCCAGTCACAGGCAGCACCGCTAATACGACGGACACTCTTGTGGTGCTGATAAACGAGAATTCGGCAAGTGCCGCTGAAATTGTCTCTGGTGCACTACAGGATAACAAGCGTGCTACCCTCATTGGGGAGACCACTTTTGGCACAGGCACCGTACTAGAACAAATTTCGCTTTCAGATGGTTCGGCACTCTTACTGGGAATACAAGAGTGGCTCACACCCAGGGGCCATTTTATTCGTGATAAGGGGATCACACCTGATATCAAAGTGGCACTGAGTCCAAATAACGACCTGACACCTGATGACGAAAATCAGGGAAATTTGACGGAGCAGCAAATTCTTAAGAGTGGAGATGCTCAATTAGCGGCCGCGATTAAGTACTTGCAGGACCATTAGAACTTGCGAGGTCGCCTCGTTGTATCTGGATTTTGTTGTCCAGATACAACGAGGCGTTATCTCAGATTATTGTCAAAGTTCTTCAGGGCCGAGCAGGTTGCTTGATAATACTTGCTGGTTGGGGCATGACCCAGTAGAGGAGCAATAAAGCGTGTAGCGGCCACCACTTTTTCAAGATTCACTCCGGTCTTGATACCCATACCATGGAGCATATAGAGCAGGTCTTCCGTCGCAAGATTGCCTGCTGCACCTGGAGCATAGGGGCAACCACCCAGGCCACCTGCCGAGGAGTCAACGGTGCTCACACCCATCTGCAAAGCGGTTAAGACATTAGCAAGGGCGGTACCACGAGTATCATGGAAATGGACGGCCAGGCGTTCGACAGGAATAGCCCCTTCTGTAAACAAGAGGTTAAGGACATCCACAACCTGATTAGGGGTTGCCACACCGATAGTATCACCGAGTGAGAGTTCCTCGACTCCCATCTCTAGCAATGCTTGCGCGACGAGAAGGGCTTGCCGAGGGTCTACGCTTCCTTGATAGGGACAACCAAAGACTGTTGAGATATAGCCACGGACAGGAATGCTTTTTTGTCGCGCCAGATCCACAACGGGACGGAAATTTGCCAGACTCTCCGCAATGGTAGCATTGATATTGTGACGAGTGAAGCTTTCGCTTGCAGCGGTAAAGACGGCGATAGAGCGAACGCCAGATGCAAGAGCACGCTCCATACCTTTCAGGTTGGGTACCAGGACAGGATACTGTGCTGTTGGTAAACATGTCAGTCCAGCCATCACTGCACTGGCATCACACAACTGCGGAATAGCACGAGGGCTGACAAACGAGGTCGCTTCGACAACAGGGAGACCAGCCTCGGCTAACAGTTGGATAAACTGGATCTTCTGCTCAGTAGGAACCTGTACCTGTTCATTCTGGAGACCATCACGCGGTCCAACTTCAACAATACGCACAGATGGTGGAATATTTGCAAAAGGAACTCTCATCATGCTCTTCTATACTCGTAGTGCGATGGCTGCTCAGATGTGGGAGTATTCTCACCGTGGCGCGTATTTCCCTCACGTTCTTTCTGAGCCGGCAAGAGGAGCAGGTCAGATTTTTCCTCTGGTGCAGATGTATTAGAGATACGCTCAACACGAATTTTGGTAATACGTCGTCCACGCGTTGCCAGTACAGTAAAGGTTACACCTTCAAACGTGATGGTATCGCTGGCAATCGGAATTTTATCGAGTTGGGCATACACAAATCCTCCGAGCGTCTCATAATTCGTATCACCAAGGTGCATATCCATCAGTTCATTGAAATCGTAGATATTGATTTTGGCATCAAAGATATATTCATGTTCATTGACCTTTTCATATAAATTCTCTTCATGATCATACTCATCTTTGATATCGCCAACAATCTCCTCCACCAGATCTTCGATCGTCACCAGACCAGCAACAGAACCATACTCATCGACGACAATGACCATATGGACTCTGTTCTGACGGATCTCTCGCAACAGGTCATCCAGTTTTTTCGTTTCGGGAACAAAGTATGCTGGACGTACCAGGTCACGAATGGACAAAGAGCTATGGTTCTCGCGTAAGTGCTTAAGCAGATCTTTAGTGTAAAGCACGCCAATGATTTCATCAACACCAACATGCGCTTCATAGACAGGAATACGCGAAAATCCACCCTGCAAAGCGAAATCTACCGCCTGAGTTACCGTCGCATCACCGGACAAAGTAACCATATCGATGCGTGGGACCATCACCTCACGTACGGTCGTATCAGCAAACTCAAAGATGCTATGAATCATCTCGGTTTCCTCTTCTTCGAGGACACCTTCCTCTTCGCCCACAGTCACCAGAAGGCGTAACTCTTCTTCAGTTACAAAGGGGCCTTTGTGCTTGACCTGCTCACCCATGATGCGCACAAAGAATGCGGTCATTGTACTGAGCGACCAGACGACTGGACTCAACAACCAGGCAGCACCTGCGCACAGGACGAACCAGCACCCGCGCCCAACGTAACGGGTTTTGCACAGCAGCGGTCTTTGGGGTAATCTCACAGAAGATCAGGACGATAAAAGAAATAAGTACAGTGGAGATTAGTTCACCCCAGGTCTGCTGAAAAGCGTAAAGCCAGTACTGTAGCCATGCTAGAAGCAACAATCACAGCCACACTATTGAAGACCAGGATTGTCGAGAGGAAGGTATTTGGTTCAGCCAGTAAACGTTCGATGGCAAGGGCCTGTTCATCGCCCTCTTCTACCAGATTTTTCAGTTTAATGCGACTGACAGAAGTAAGAGCTGTTTCAGCCGCTGAGGCCACGCCACAAATAATCAGGGCGATGATTAAAACGGAGAGCTGTAACCATACTTCCGCATTCAGTTGTGGCATATGAAAATCAATGACAGCAGTTATACCTGTTATGGCTAGGTGAGGGTCCTCCATAAAACGCTTACTCCTTTTCACCACTCTCTGCTGGAGAGTCATCTGGCAGTTGGGGCATACGCAGTACACGCGCAGGAACACCAACGACCAATGCCCCAGGTGGCACATCTTTGTTCACAACAGCACCAGCACCTGTATAGGCCTGGTCACCGACAGTGACGGGGGCAACTAATATCGTATCACACCCAATAAAAGCACCTGTACCAATAGTAGTATGATGCTTGTGTTTACCATCAAAATTAGAGGTAATTGTGCCGGCAGCGATGTTCACATGATCTCCCACTGTAGCATCACCAAGATAGCTAAAGTGGTGCATATCTGTCTCAGCGCCGATAGATGAGTTTTTGACCTCTGCGAAATTACCCATACGTACACCACGTGCCAGGTGTGCCTTTGGGCGACAATGGCTAAAAGGACCGATGCTCACATCTTCTTCGAGAAGCGACTCTTCTATCACTGAGTTGCGAATGATACAGCGATCGCCAATCACCGACTGATCGATAGTTGTACCAGGTCCAATACGACATGCAGCACCAATTGTAGTTTTACCTGTGATCATTGTTCCAGGAAGAATTACCGTATCCATGCCAATGCACGCTTCATCGTCGATATATGTGGCCGCAGGATCAACAATCGTCACTCCCGCATACATATGTCGCTCTAGCACACGACGGCGGAGCAGTTGTTCAGCGTCAGCAAGTTGCACACGATTATTGATACCGATAGTTTCATCCAGCGTTCCCCTGACGGTTGTTACAACACGATCCTGGGCAACTGCAATCCCTACCAGGTCGGTTAAGTAATACTCACCAGATGGATTACGTGGCAGTGTCTGTAATGCTGGCCAGAGCCAGGCACGATCAAAGCAATAGACACCAGAGTTGACTTCTTTAATGCGTTTCTGTTCTTCTGTAGCCCGTTTCACTTCTACAATTTCTCGCACTCGACCACTGACATCACGTACTATTCGCCCAAAGTCGTTGGGTTGTTCGGTATAGGCAGTCAGGAACGTTATCGTTGCACGGCGCTGTAATATGCTCGATCAGTACACTTGCCAGTATTTCACTTCTACAAGTGGCGTATCGCCACAGCAGACCAGGACCGTTTGTGGTAATGGCTCAAGCGCATCTATGACAGACTGCGCGGACAACACTGCATGACCGGTACCCAATTGTTCTTCCTGAAGAGCATATAAGCAACGCTCGCCAAAAATATTTTTTATCTGTGGTGTTTCATGGCCGAGTACAACGATGGATTTATGAGTGGAGATGGGAATATTCAGCGAAGAGAAAAGAAGGAGTTACAGGAATAGTCTCAACAGTCTTGAGCACATGTGCCAGAAGGGGCGTCCCTGCTAATGGGTGAAGCACCTTTGGTAATGTAGAACGCATCCGAGTTCCCTTGCCTGCTGCAAGGACTACGGTCGCATATGTATTCATAATTGGATGCACAAACCCTTTTCTGTTCTCTTGCTACCTGGAGGGAGTTATTAGTGTAGAGAGTAAATAGATTACCAGCTACACTCTTCCTAATCGAAGATAGATGGCTCGGGTGCCAGGATTCGAACCTGGGAATAGCGGTTCCAAAGACCGCCGCCTTACCACTTGGCCACACCCGAACAATGTAAGAGAAACCCTGGGTAATTTAGATGGAAGCAATTCCTTGCATCACATGGATGTATAGTACACGATATGAAGGGTTTTGTCAACATGAAAAATTCTGATTCTTCAGGACTGGTAATAGTAAAAAAGAGAATGTTGTGGTAGAGTAAGAGAAGCAATCACCTGCATTCCAACTAAGAAAGTGTGACAACTCCCCATGCGTAAACGCAGGGGCTTCTCAGGAAACGCATCACCCAGCGGTGTACGTTGGCTCCTGAAGGCCATGCCCTGGCCTTGCACGTTTCAAGATATTCTGGGCAGCATTGACATCACGGTCAGCAATGTATCCACAGAAAGGACACAGATGAGTTCGTACAGACAGCGATTTCTGCACAATCTCTCCACATTTGTGACACTTCTGCGAGGTGAAACGCGGATTCACTCGAATGACTTGATGTCCAGCACTTTCAGCCTTAACTTCAAGAATGTTGAGGAACATGCCCCAACTGGCGTCCATGATGCTTTTCGCAAGAGAATGATTTTGTACCATGTTAAGAACGGAAAGCTTTTCCACTGCAATCATCTGGTACTGTTCGGCGTACTGTTTGGCCGTCTTATAATGAAAATCTCGGCGTTGTCGTTTGATCTTGAGATGCGTCTTTGCCGTATTTCGGGCAGCTTTACGGCGTCGGTGACTGCCCTTCTTACGTCGGCAGAGTTGGCGTTGTTTGCGTCGAAGCCGCTTCTGAGATGTACGATAGAAACGGGGATTCTCCACCATGTTCCCCTCGCTATCGGTGAGGAAAGATTTCAAGCCCACATCCAGACCAATAGAGGGATGTTCGCATGTGGTGGGTTCATGCTGTGTGTGTGGCTCAGTCTCACAGACGATCAGGGCATACCAATGCCCATCGGCACGATGAACGAGATGGACGGTCTTGGGAGTTCCAGATATCGGACGATGCAGTTTGATCTTGAGGGAGTGACCAAGTTTCTTCGGCACAATGAGATGTTTCTTGTCTTCATGCAGAGAGACATCTTTGCCGTACTGCCGCAACTGGATACTATGCCAGCGATTGGCTCTCTTGAAACGGGGAAAGCCTACATCGGGAATGCCCAACTCTTTCGCAGCGAGGAAGCGTTTGAGTGCCTTGATGAGTCGATCCGCCAACATTTGTACGGTGGTCGCTGGTACATGCTCACCACCACGTCCTTTGAATTTGGCTGTCAAATCGTACTTGCTTGGAAATGTGCCATCCTGCTCATACTGAAGCTTCAAGGTCTCAAGCATCTCATTATAGAGAATGCGAGACCCACGCAAGCAGTGCAAAAGCCTGAGGGATTGTTCTTTATTCACGAAAAGGCGATACTCAAACGTTCTCATGCGGATATTCTAATGCACAAGATTAGATATGTCAAGAGGCAAGGGAAAACCCATCCCAAGCCGCCATCAAAGGAACGCCTTTTTCACCCCCATAGCTCAAGCAAGGGGCGCTCAAAGGCGGGTTTCGGTAGAACAAAGGGAGCCATCAAATTTATACAGGAAGCTTCCAACCATGAGGATGGGAATCCCCTGCGTTTACGCATGGAGAGGATGTCAACACTGCACATGCATCTACTCAATAGAGGAAAAAATGGCAATACTTGAAACTCACATAGATCGTAATAGCCCGGAATTTCAAGAGAATACACAATACTTCCAGCAACTTCTTGACCAGCTCAGCCAGCGCGTACAACAGGTTCAGCTAGGTGGCGGAGCCAATGCAATCACAAAACATCGCCAACGCAATAAGCTTCTTGCACGCGAACGTATCCAACTGCTCTGTGATCCCGATACTCCCTTCCTGGAATTCAGTCCACTGGCTGCCTGGGATATGTACGACAACGAAGCTCCCTCAGCAGGTATTGTTACAGGCATTGGACTGGTTGAGGGACAGGAGTGCGTCATTGTCGCCAATGATGCTACTGTCAAAGGCGGTACCTACTACCCAATGACAGTCAAGAAGCACTTGCGCGCTCAGGAGATTGCCGAACAGAACCATCTCCCCTGCATCTATCTGGTCGATTCTGGGGGTGCCTTTTTACCACTCCAGGCAGAAGTTTTTCCTGACCGTGACCATTTTGGACGTATTTTTTATAATCAGGCACGTATGTCGAGTCAGCGTATTCCACAGATTGCCGTTGTGATGGGTTCCTGTACAGCCGGGGGAGCCTATGTGCCAGCTATGAGCGATGAAACGGTCATCGTACGAGGCAATGGTACGATTTTTCTCGGTGGACCTCCTCTAGTCAAGGCCGCCACAGGCGAGGAGGTAAGCGCTGAAGATCTGGGCGGAGCCGATGTCCATTGTCGTACCTCTGGCGTTACCGACCACTATGCTATGAATGATACACATGCGCTGGCAATCTGTCGCAGCATTGTTTCCCATCTTAACAGTCGTAAGCACATTCCATGGACTATCCGCACTCCAGAGCCACCACGCTATGACCCCAATGAACTCTATGGGATCATTCCCAAAGATCCCCGTAAGAGCTATGATGTCCGCGAGGTCATCGCGCGTATTGTCGATGGGAGCGACTTTCATGAGTTCAAAGAACTGTATGGTACCACTGTAGTGTGTGGTTTTGCCCGTATCATGGGCTATCCGATCGGCATCATCGCTAATAATGGTATTCTCTTCTCCGAAAGCGCTCTAAAGGTCACTCATTTTATTGAGTTGTGTGGACAACGCCAGACCCCTCTGGTCTTCTTACAAAACATCACAGGCTTTATGGTAGGTCGGCAATACGAGAATGGGGGTATCGCTAAGGATGGCGCAAAGATGGTGATGGCGGTCGCTAATGCTCCAGTTCCACGCTTTACGGTGATTATCGGCGGCTCCTTTGGCGCTGGCAACTATGGCATGTGTGGACGTGCCTACTCACCGCGCCAGCTATGGATGTGGCCTAATGCACGTATTTCGGTCATGGGTGGTCCGCAAGCAGCAATGGTGCTGGCAACGGTACGCAAAGAGGGGTTGGCAACACGCGGCAAAACCATGAGCATCGAAGAAGAGGCAGCATTTATGCAACCAATTCTGGATAAATATGAGGAAGAAGGCAATCCTTACTATAGCACGGCTCGCCTCTGGGATGATGGGATTATTGACCCACGTGATACGCGGACAGTTCTGGCACTGGGTATAGCAGCAGCACTCAATGCACCAATGCCCGATAGACCATTTGGCGTCTTTAGAATGTGAAGCGAGATAACAGGAGGAGGAACTATGACAGCTTATACGCATCTTACTGTCGAACGCAGCTTTCAGGATAAAATCGCAACAGTCACATTGCGACGCCCTCAGGTACATAATGCATTTAATGCGCAGGTTATCCAGGATCTTACCACAGCTTTTACGGAATTGAGTAGAGACGAGCAACTACATGGGGTTGTGCTCACTGGAGAAGGTCCTTCTTTTAGCGCTGGAGCCGATATAAGCTCGATGAAGGAATCTGCAACCTTCAGTAAGGAACAAAATCTCGCAGATGCACTACGCCTCGCTGACCTCTTCAATATGATCAATACCTTTCCCTGTCCAGTGGTAGCGCGGGTTAATGGCGCTGCGATGGGCGGTGGTGTCGGCCTTATTTCTGTTTGCGATATTGTGATTGCCTCAGAGAAAGCCCGCTTTGCTCTAAGTGAAGTCAAGCTAGGAATTGCACCAGCCGTTATTTCTCCTTATGTGATACGTAAGATTGGTGAAAGCAATGCTCGCATGTTATTTGTAACAGGTGAACGCTTTAGCGCAGCCCGTGCCCATGCAATTGGTCTGGTTCATTTAGTTGTACCACTTGAGCAACTTGACAAGGCAGTGGAAAATACTTTAAAAGAGCTGGTAACCAGCGCACCGCAAGCCATACGTGTATGTAAACAACTGGCCTTGACGGTTGGACAGATGAGTCACGAGAATGCACGGCGCTACACTGCAGAGACAATTGCACGCTTGCGTGTTGGTGATGAGGGACAGGAAGGGCTACAAGCATTCCTCGAAAAGCGCAATGCTAATTGGGTTCGCTAATGTTTTCTGCTCAGTAAGAGCAGAGCAGTAAAATGGTAATGGTGCCACAACTATGTTCAAAAAAATTCTTATCGCTAACCGTGGGGAGATTGCAGTCCGCATCATGGCAACATGCCAGGAGATGGGTATACACACCGTTGCTGTATACTCAGCGGCTGATCGCTATGCTCACCATGTACGCGAAGCCGACGAGGCATATTTTATTGGTCCAGCTCCAGCAACACAGAGCTATCTGCGCATAGATACTATCATCAACATTGCCAAACAAAGTGGCGCGGAGGCAATCCATCCAGGCTATGGTTTTCTCTCAGAGAACGCCGCCTTTGCTGAAGCATGTGAACAGGCCAATATTATCTTCATCGGGCCATCAGCAGACACCATGCGTTTGATGGGTTCAAAGATTGCCGCCAAACATCTTGCTCAATCGGTAGGTGCCCCCATTGTTCCAGGCTACAATGGCGAAAGTCAGGATGATGCGACCTTGATGAGCGAGGCGCAACGCATTGGATTTCCATTGCTGATCAAGGCATCGGCAGGCGGCGGCGGCAAAGGGATGCGTGTTGTTCACTCCACAACGGATTTTTTAGAGCAACTGGCAGGAGCACGCCGGGAAGCTCGCTCAGCCTTTGGCGATGAGACGGTTTTCCTGGAACGGCTCATTCAGCAACCACGTCATGTCGAGATACAGATCCTCGGTGATCAATACGGTAACCTTATTCATATGGGAGAACGTGAATGCTCCATTCAAAGACGACACCAGAAGATTATTGAGGAAAGCCCCTGCATCGCACTCACTCCAACTCTACGCGCTGAGATGGGAACTACGGCTGTCCGTATTGCCAGAGCAGCAAATTATGTGAACGCGGGTACAATAGAGTTTATTCTTGATGCCTATAAACGCTTTTACTTCTTAGAAATGAATACCCGATTACAAGTAGAGCATCCTGTGACGGAGTTGGTAACTGGGTTGGACCTTGTACGACACCAGTTATGTATTGCCACTGGCGAGCCACTCGGTATCAGTCAGCCGCAGATCAACCACCATGGGCATGCTATTGAAGTACGTATCTACGCAGAAGATCCTGATCAGAATTTTCTGCCATCGCCAGGAACGATTACTCGTTTCGTCAAACCAGAGGGACCTGGCATTCGTATCGATAGTGGTATTGAAGACGGCGATGAGATTACACAATATTACGATCCTATGATTGCCAAACTCATTGTCTATGGAGAAGATCGATCTATAGCCATCACACGCTTACAGAGAGCACTGGAACGCTGCGCCATCCTCGGCGTCACCACCAATGTCCCCTTGTTGCATACCATTAGCCTTCACCCTGCATTTCAGGAAGGCTTCACCCACACAGGCTTTCTGATTGAACATTCATTAACGGCAATAGAGACTTCACAGAATAGAGCGGTACCCAGGGATGCATTGATAGCAGCCGCACTCTACGAAATCAAATATGAGATAGGAAGGCTACAGCCTTCTACGAATGGTCAGAAACCATCGGCAACGAATCCCTGGCATCTGCTTGGACCATGGCGTATGGTTGGAGAAATACGTACAATCATCTACAATTATTATGAGCAGGAGCACAGGGTCACACTTAAACCACTGGCAGGTAACGTCGATACATGGAATATCCAGGTCGATACACAGCCCTCCGAAGATGTTACATGCACCATAGCTGCTAACGCCCTGATCTTGCTCAAACGTGGCGCAACACAGGTACGGGTCTATGTGCAACAGCAAAAGAGTGAGACTCAGGTAGTGCTTGCTGGACATTCCTACCGTCTGCAACGCAAACAACCACCCGATGTGGAAAGAGCCACCCATGACCGTGGGACACTCCACTTACACAAAACACTAAATGCTCCGATGGCGGGAACAATTGTTAAGGTACAGGTACACAATGGTGATATAGTAGAAGCACATCAGGTACTCGTTGTCTTGAGTGCCATGAAGATGGAGCATACCATTAGCGCTCCCTACGCAGGAAAAATACAACGTGTCTATTATCAAGAGGGCGCTGTTGTAGCAGGTGGAGCAGCGATTATCGAAATGGAGTAACTACTCAGATCTCTTTTCTAATTCCTCAGCGCCTCTGGCGCTTCGCAAATCGTTTTGTGTGGGTTTTGTCGTCTGCGTCGCAACCTCCGCCACAGGCGACAAAACCCACACAAAACGAGGGCGAGCCACCGCAGGTGGTGAGCAGACCTGAAGAGTTACGAGACGGGATAACCAGGAACGAAAGGATAGATTCTTATGCAGATAGGTTTTATAGGTATCGGGGTCATGGGACGCCCTATGACCCTTAATTTACTCAAAGCGGGTCACGAAGTCACCATCTTCGCACGCCACCCGGAGAAACCTGGAGTACAGGAGGTACTCGTAGCAGGTGCGAAACTTGCGCCTTCGCCTCGTGCTGTCGCCATAGTATCGGAAGTTGTGATTACGATGGTGCCAAACTCCATACAGGTTGAAGAGGTAGTAGCAGGTCCACATGGTCTCCTCGAAGGGGCACGCAAGGGTCTCATCATTGTGGATATGAGCACTATCGCACCTGCCACAAGTCGCAAGATGGCGGAAGCAGCAACAACCAGAGGCGTACATTTTCTTGATGCCCCTGTAAGTGGTGGTTCTCAAGGAGCTGTCAACGGAACGCTGACCATTATGGTTGGTGGTGAGCAAGAAATATTTGAGCAAGTACGTCCAGTATTTGAGGCAATGGGCAAAAAGGAGAATATTTTCTATGTCGGATCATGTGGTTCCGGCGAGGTTGTCAAGATTGTCAATAATATTCTCTGTGGGACCATCGCTGCTTCGATAGCAGAGGCATTTGTGCTGGGAGTTAAAGCAGGAGCCGATGTGGCAACAATGGCAAAAATCATCGGCGTGAGCAGCGGTGCAAGCTGGCAACTTGCGAATCAATTCCCCCTACGTGCATTTAACGGCAGCTTCCAGCCAGGCTTTATGACTGACTTGCTTCATAAAGATCTGGGGTTAGCCCTCGATCTGGCAGCAGAGACACAAACGCCAACAGTCTTGACAGCTTTAACACGCCAGATGTACGAGATGGCGCGTACAGCAGGCTATGGTCAAGATGACTATACGGCCTTGTTGAAAGTGCTCGAACAGATGGCCAGGAGTAGAAGTTAGAACACAGTGATACCTTCTACTTACTGCAAAACCGGCATCAGCGCATGCGAAATCGACATACCCAGCACGAGGACAGCCGCCAGACCAAAGTACAGGAGGCTCAGTATAATACGTGTCCCCACGGGTACAACATAGTAAGCCTGAGCCTGTGGGGTATCGGGAATATTACGACGTGACCAGAGTTGGGTTGCGGCCATGAAGATAAAGAAAAGCAACCAGGGTGAGAAGGTACCATTCAGCCATTCCCAAATTTGGAAGGCCAGCAGTCCCACAAAACCTATAATCCAGATACGCCGATCAATTGCGGCCAGGACCCGGCCTCCATCAAAAGGGACGATTGGCACAAGGTTGAATAAGTTCATAAAGAAGCCAAAGTAGGCCAGTGCTGCCCAGATAGAAAGGGCACCAGGCATTTTAGCCATAAACAGACAAAATGATGCTGCAATTGCACCAGCAATAGGGCCAGCAATACCTACTTCGGCTTCGTCGCGAGCATTTTGTGGCATCTGTCGCATGGTAACGGCAGCACCGAGCATCGGAATAAAGATTAAAGCTCCCACAGGAATACCCTTGAGCTTCATCACCAGAGCATGTCCCATCTCATGAATGAAGAGTAACCCCACCAGACCTATGGCAAAAGGCCAGCCAAAAGGAGCGAGTAGACAGCAATTGAGATCAGGGCTGTAATACCAGCACCACCAAACTTAAGCAGAAAAATTACCCATTTAAAATTGAGAAGGAAGGCCCCAAACTTAAGCAACAAGGCACCGATTGTTGCTAGAGCACCTCCTACACCAGCCGCTTTTTTCCGTTTACCACCATCTTCGACGCTACCACGCGCTGCCGCATCACGTTGTTCAGCACCTACATCTGTTGTGTAACCTTCCATACTTGTTGGGCCACGATATTTGTGCAACGCTGTGGCATCATAGGGAACTGAGACATTACCAGAATCAGCATAACCTTGATAGATAGCCGACGAATCGAAGGGCGGCGCAGATTGTGCTGAAGAAGACGACTGTGCAGGCTGTTGATAGTAGCCAGGGTGAGAGTAATCTGTTTCATCTGGCTGGTTACTATATTCATCATATTCAGAAAAATTGCTGGGATCTCGATACACAGTGAGCCTCAATTCTGGCAGTTTAAAAATGTTTTCTTACATATCTTACCATATATAGTTGCAATTTTCATGGGATGTGCGGTTTTCTTGACTCTCCATGAGTTATCCAGTAACTATTCAGGTTTTCTCACCACCTGCGGTGGCTCGCTCTTGTTTTATGCGGGTTGTGGTGTTTGCGGCGCAAAAACCCCGCTCCCTGCGAAGCGCCTACGGCGCTGAGGAATCGGAAAGGAAGAATAGTTACCTTTTCGAATTTTTGAAACAAAAGCATAACTCATGTATCTAATGCGAATACAACGGCCTCTCCTCTCCCCCTTGCAATGAACACGCAAGTGATAAACCACCTGAATGTGTGAAGGCTCCATTGTTGCACTCAGCCACATAGCCATTGGTGTTGGTCCAGAAACTTGCGATGCAGTTGAAATAGTCACAAAAGTTTGCTGGCGGGTCAGGGTAATAGATCAGAATTCCCAGGAACAAAGTCATAGCCCCAGGGATTTCCGTCGACGCCTGTCGGTGATTGAGTAGGAGTTGGTAGTTGAGTGGGAGTTGGAGGTTGTGTTGGTTGTATTGTAGGTATTGGCGTTGGTATCGCTGTTGGTATCGGCGTCGAAATTGATGCAGGTATTGGCGTTGGTGTCGCTGTTGGAAGGCGTGATGGAAAGAGTGATATTGTGGTAGATGTAGAGGTGTTTCTCAATGCCATATTTACTGTAAGTAGAGCAAAACCTGATGAGAAAAGCAATACGAGCACAGCAAAGACAAGACCAGCACGCAACAAAAAAGGAAGTCGCTGCCAAAAAGCAGGTTGTCTCGCCGGATAAGGGGCACTGAGAGATGAGGGAGAACTAAGTGCTACTTTAATGGTAGCCTGGGAGTGAGAGACAGATTCAATGGTAATAGCCTGGTGATAGGCCTGAGCAAGTTCTTGTGGTGTCTGAAAACGCTGGCTCGGGTCTTTCGCCAGGGCACGCAGTACAACTTGCTCTACGGCGGGTGAAAGCGTTGGCTGAAGGAGCGATGGACGTATGGGAGGCTGATGCACATGCTGCCAACAGATCGTCTCAGGGTCACTTTTATGAAAGGGAACCCGTCCCGTGAGCATCTCGTAAAGCAAGATGCCCAATGCATAAAGATCACTGCCTGGTGTAGCTGTGGCAAATGGCTCCTGTAATTCCGGTGCCAAATATTCGACTGTTCCCATGACATAGCCGGGCATGGTGAGATCAGTACCTCCCTCCTGCTCTTTTGCCAGCCCAAAATCTGCAAGATAAGCGTAAGAGTCATCACGCAGCAAAATATTTGATGATTTTACGTCACGATGGAGAATACTGTGTTCATGTGCACAATGCAAGGCACTGGCGATCTGTTCGAGAAGTATGCCAGCTTCACCCTCAGTCAGTGGACCTCTGATCTTGAGTCTCTCATGGAGCGTACCACCTTCGAGGTAGGGCATAACCAGATAGCACCAGGAAGCATACTCGCCGTAAGCGAAGACTGGCATGATATGATCATGTTTCAAGGACCCAATCATGGCAACTTCGCGTTGAAATCGCTCGAAGTGCTCAGGATGGTTCTTCTCAACAAGCTTGAGAACGACCTCACGGTGGAGCTGTTCATCAGAAGCGAGATAGACCTCAGACATCCCTCCCTGGCCCAAGGGGTGCTGGAGGTGATAGTGGTGAATCTGTGTCCCTGCTAACTGTGACATCTTTCTCAAGCCTCTTTTCAATGCATTAGAGAGACGAAGAGCACAAACTTTCTCAGGAAAGTAGATGCATACATACACATATTCTAACATAGAATAACGGCTCTAGAGAAGAAATTTAACATTTCTCCCATAAGTGTTACTATGTAGTTTTTTTGGTCACTGTGCGTTTACGCTCCCTTCAAGGAATCGTCTGAGCAGATTAAGGGCGGCTAACACGGAGAGGCGCTTACTATCATTACGACTGGCACGCCATCCCGGCCCTCTACCGACAACAATACCTTGCGGTCCCTTAACGGCAATATAGACCGTTCCAACGGGTTTGCCCTCTTGCTCGTCAGGACCTGCGACACCGGTAATCCCTATACCAAAATCTGTGCCAAGGCGTTCACAGACTGCATGTGCCATAGCACGTGCGGTTTGTTCGCTGACAGCACCATGCTGCTCCAGGATCTCTTTTGGTACGCCCATTCGCTCTTTGAGATCGGTGCTATACGTCACCAGGCCGCCAATAAAATGGTTTGAACTGGTTGGAAAGTCAGTAATCGTACTTGAAAGCAGTCCTCCTGTGAGAGATTCCATCACGCCCAATGTTTGATGACGAGCCTGGAGAAGCTTACCCACTACACTCGCTAGAGTATCTTTATCCGTGCCAAAGATGTAATCTCCCAGGAGTTGACGCACACGCACTTCCATCTCAGCCACCATCCGTTCTGCCTCCTCACGAGTTTGTGCTTTGGCGGTAATGCGTACATCAATTGCATCGGATTTGGCATAGGTGGCAAGTGTGGGATTATCATGATGTGTCAATGAAACCCAGTCGCTCTTCGACGGTGGACTCACCCAGGCCTGTTACGCGCAGGATACGCGTGAAGAGGACATTGCCCGTACGGGGCATCAGCCTGGGAATAGCTTCTTGCTCCCACATACGATACATCTCGCTGGGTACACCTGGCATGGTCACGATGATACGCCCATCCTTCTCGACCCACCAACCAGGGGCTGTACCAACCGGATTGGGCAGAGACTGCGCCGATGGAATCAAATTTGCCTGCTTAAGGTTTCGGTCAGGCATCTTCGCACCTATCCGAGCAAACATCGCACGCAAATTGCTCTCTAACTCAGGGTCAAGCTGCATCGTCTCACCCAGCAAGGCACTAATGGACTCACGAGCAAGATCATCCTCGGTTGGTCCCAATCCTCCTGTCATAATAATAAGCTCGGAGCGCTCCCAGGCTCGCTGCAATGTCTCAACAATGCGCCCCTGGTTATCGCCCACCTGTGAGACAAAGTAGAGATCAATACCCAGAGTCGCAAGGCTCTGTGCTAAGTAAGTGGCATTTGTATCTGTGATATGACCTAAAAGTAACTCAGTACCACATGAAAGTATCTCTGCCCGCATAAATCCTCCCAATGTCGGAGCATTTTGCCCCTTTTTGTTGTTGCCGTACAAAAGAGGGTAACTTGCCGCTACCCTCGCTGTGTAACCTTATCATATCATACAAGCAACAATATCAACATATTGTGCCAAAAAACACAACAAAATCAACATGTTGTGCCAAAAGGGTTGAATTCGTCGCTTATTCCAAGTATACTGGGTTGCGGAGAGGACCCAAAGATATTTGAAAATAAGTGCCTCAGCCGGGGTATAGTAATTTTATAGTCCCTGTATAATGTATAGGGACAAAGGAGCAATCAAGGATGTTAGAGCAGCAGGAGAGTCCCTCTCAAAGCCAGAAAGATGGTCATACCACCGATATGACCCAGCTAGAAGGGATTCGCCAGAAAGTATTCACAGATCGATATTCACTCAAGGATGCAGCAGGACAACCATTAGAGTTTTATCCCGAGCAGCTTTGGGCACGTGTAGCACGGGGTATCGCTGCCGTAGAGACAACAGAGGAGAAGCGAGCCGAGTGGGAGAAACGTTTCTTTGAGACACTCGTTGACTTTCAATTTGTACCCGGTGGTCGTATTTTTGCAGGTGCAGGGTCGGGACATCAGGTTACATTTTATAATTGTTTTGTGGTCCCTAGCCCTGAGGACAGTCGCCAGGGCATTTTAGATAACTTAAAAGTTATGACTGAGATTATGGCGCGTGGTGGTGGGGTCGGTATCAATCTCTCTACATTACGTCCACGCGGCTCATATATCAAGACCGTCAACGGTACGGCATCTGGTCCCTGCTCCTGGGCACAACTTTACTCAGTAGCAACAGGTGATGTAATTCAACAAGGTGGTCGTTTTGGTCCAGATGAGTATATCACGACTGATCGTGGACTTATTTCAGCCAAAGAACTGGCATACCGCCTGGATAACGGAGAACCAATCCGGGCACAGACACATAAAGGCCTGCGCCCTTTCACCCATGTCTTCCATAATGGTGTCAAAGATCTGTATGAAGTAACTACCAGCCGTGGCTACCAAGTCTGTGTAACAATGGATCATAAGATGGGTGTGCTACGCAATGGTGAAATCGCCACCATTCCGCTACGCGAACTTGAAGAGGGTGATGAAATCTTGCTACTGCTTGGAGAAGGCACAAGCGATGGGACACCACAGGTCTCTCTTACGGCATCCCCATACATACGCTCTAAAATGCGCACAACCCTGAACGAGAAAGTGACACTGCCTACCCACCTCACACCAGAACTCGCCTATTTGCTTGGTTATTTCTACGGCGATGGGCATGTAATACGTGGCAAGAAAGTTTCCTGGCAGGATGAAAAAGGCATTTCACTTACAGTGGCAAACACACAGCCTGATGTCCAGGAACGTCTGGTAGCATTAATACGCAACCTCTTCTCACTTGAACCTGTTGCAGATCCGGGAGATGGCGCATGTACAGTCATCAGAACTTACTCGCGTGTACTGATAGAATGGCTACAAGAAAACGGACTACTTAAACAAAATTCGGAAGCGGTACGCGTACCCAAAGCCATCTTCCAATCTCCCTCTGCCGTCGTAGGGGCCTTTATTGGTGGATATTTTGAGGCTGATGGCTGTGACCGGGATCAAAAGGGAGGGTATGGCATTGATAGTGTGAGCGGTGAGATGCTGAAGGATATGCAACTGCTCTTACTTCGCAAATGGTATCGTTGCCCATATTGCATTGCAAGACCGCAGTGCACAGGGCTGGCTACCAATCTATCGCCTCATCGTCACAGGAGCTCAGTTTAAGGAACGCTTTAGCCAATTTGCAACGGGCAGCAAGGATAAACAGTGTGCTGGATATCGTAGCCATCGCAGCAATTATCCAATGGAAGTATGGAAGCCCCTGGATATTCCCGGTCGTTATTATCAGGATATCGACTTGACCAAAGAGCATGCGTCACATTATGCACTCACACGAGTTCGTGAGAGTGTGCTTGCGGCTGGTGGCGCAACAATGGTAGAACGCCTTGACGCTCTGTTGGGCATCTTGCCTGATGCTATCACCTCAATCACACCAGTTGGTACTTCTGAAGTATACGACTTTGAGGTCGATGATGTACACCTGCTAGCTGGCGGCGGACTCTACACATCTAACTCGCGGCGCGGTGCCTTAATGCTTATGCTGGATGACACGCATCCTGACATAGAAGAGTTCATTACAGTGAAAAAGACCGCCGGTAAGATCGAGCATGCGAACCTCTCTGTCTGTATCTCTGACGCATTTATGCAGGCAGTCAAGGATAATGCAGATTGGAACCTGACCTGGCAAGGTGAGGTCAAAAAGACGATCAGTGCTCGCAAACTCTGGGACTTGATCTGTACCTCTGCCTGGGAATCAGCGGAGCCGGGCATGGTATTTATGGACCGCTATAACACGGAGTCTAACACGTGGTATTACGAGAATATACGCTGTGTGAATCCATGTGTGACAGGTGATACTCTTGTTTCTACTGAGTACGGATATACACACGCACGTGACTTACAGATAGGGATGAAAGTTCGCACGCCCGCCGGACTTAAACCCATCGAAAAAATCTATAACAATGGTCTTCAGCGCATCTATCGTGTAGACTTTTCCGACGGTGGCTTTCTAAAAGGTACTGCTGATCACAAGCTTAAAGTCGTACGTGACAAAAAATATCAGTGGGTGCCTATCGCTGAGCTAACAGAGAACGATAAGGTTCTCATTTTGACCAACGAGGCTTTTGGGCCACGCCAGAGCCTTCCAGCCAAAGCGATGGAGTACATCGCCAAACGCGAACTCAAAGTTGCCAACTTTTACGACCGCAAGCTTGGTCTCACCGTTGGTACTGTACTGGGTGATGGCACACTGCGTGAACAACCAGATGGAAACAGCCATTCTTATCAATGTCAAGTAACCTTTGGCGTGCATGAAGACGGCTGGTATGATACGTTCGCGAACTTAATGACAGATATGAACATCCACATATACCGCACGCTCGCCGAAAAAGAGTTTATTGGTGAAGGTGGTGTTGCCGTCAAGCATGCATCCGTGCGGTTAGATTGCAGCAAATTGGCATCTTTGCTCGTACGCATTGGCATGACACCCAATGTTAAGGCACCACAAAAGATCATTCCTGCTGCTTTCATGAGCATGGAAAAAGAGTTCCTAGCAGGCATCCTTGATGGCCTCTTCTCGACGGATGGTAGCGTACTTATGAAACAGGATAATCCGATGCTGCGCTTCCATACGTCATCATATGAATTAGCGCAACAGGTACGTTTGCTTCTGCTTCAGTTCGGCATTCATGGGCGCATCTATCGCGCAACCCGCGATGAGGATCTGATGTACGATGGCCGCTCGATGTATGGCACAGGTGAGAAGTACGATATCCTCATCATGAATGAGGGCATTCCACGCTTCTACGCAGAGATTGGTCTAAGTCACCCAGAGAAAGCCGCACGTCTGAAAGATATTGCCGAAAATTGGCATTATATCGGCGGAACATGGACAGCATCGGTCGTCTCAGTAACGGATACTGAAAGCGAGGAAGAGGTCTATGATCTCTACGAACCAGACACACTCACCTGGATAACCAATGGTTACTGCTCGCTTGATTGCGGCGAGCAAGGCCTGCCACCTTGGGGCGTTTGTAATCTGGGTGCGCTCAATCTCTCGGCATTTGTCGTCGATGGGAAGATGGATTGGGAACGATTGGCTGAGAAGAGCAAGGTTGCAATGCGCTTCCTGGATAACGTAGTTGACGCGAACGAGTACTTTATCGAGGAAAATAAGAAAGCACAGCTTGGTACACGCCGTACTGGCCTGGGCACGATGGGTCTTGCCGATGCACTCATTAAGATGAAGATTGCCTATGGTAGCGAAGAGTCACTTCCCATGATCGAGCGCATCTATGCGACCATTCGCGATGCAGCCTACGAAGCCTCCGCAGATATTGCCGCCGAGAAGGGTTCCTTCCCCAGCTTTGAGCGTGACAAGTATCTGCAAGGAAAGTTTATCCAGCGCCTGCCCAAACGCGTTCAGGACAAGATCAAGAAACAGGGCATTCGCAATGCGGTCTTGCTGACACAGGCCCCAACAGGTACAACAAGTTTGCTGGCTGGTGTCAGTTCCGGTATTGAACCAGTATACGACTTCGCCATGATTCGCCGTGACCGCACAGGTGAGCATATCCTGTATCATCCGCTACTCCAAACGTGGCGCAATGAGCATCCCAATGAGCCAACCCCACATTACTTTGTCTCATCGAAGGATCTGACACCGGAAGAGCATGTACGCGTTCAGGCAATGGTGCAACGCTACACAGATTCCAGCATCAGTAAGACAGTGAACGCCCCCAATAACCACACGGTTGAACAGGTGCAAACACTGTACAGCCTGGCCTATGAGATGGGTTGCAAAGGTATCACCTACTATCGCGATGGCTCACGTGATGCAGTGCTTACTCGCGTCGAGGATGAAAAGAAAGCAGCCGAGCAGGAAGCAGCGAAACAGGTTCCTGTTATCGAGCCTGTTACTTCCATCCAACAGGGTATCAAGCCACGTCCAGCGGTAGTACAGGGCTACACTCGACAGGTCAACGCACCAGAAGGCAAGATCAATGTCACCATCAACAGCGATGAGCAGGGACCATTGGAGGTCTTTGTCAATGTTGGCAAGGCTGGCAGTGATATTGCCGCGCTGGCTGAGGCCCTGGGACGTTTGATTTCACTCAACCTGCGTGTGCTCAGTCCTTTGTCGCAAACCGACCGCGCACAGGAGATCGCGGAACAACTGCGCGGCATTGGTGGTAGCCGCTCCGTTGGCTTTGGTATCCAGCAGGTTCGCTCACTCCCCGATGCGGTGGCACGCGCATTGGAGTTACATATAGAATCTTTGCAAGCTTCCAGAGAAGAAACAACTTCTCACAGCAACCACAGTAATGGCAAAGAGGAGCACACTAACCCCATTGGACTGTTGAATATGAGCAATTTGACGGTAACAGGGAATCTCTGCCCACAATGCGGCTGCAATACAATGGTGTATGAAGAAGGATGCCGCAAATGCTATAGCTGCGGGCATAGCGAATGCTAAATTGCCGATAGTGTATTGACCTATGCTCCAATAGGTTATCAGGTATAACCATACGTGTCAAAAATGTATATTATTTGACACGTATGGGCCGTAGCACTATCCCAACCCCATTTCCTGAGCCGTGCGAATATGTGTGGGTGCGGATGTTGCCTTAAGTTCCCACTTATTTTGAAACAGCCGATCTCCCACAAACACATTGCGCTTCTTGAACGGTGCGGGAGTTGTTGCAAGCAACCATGATCGAGAACCCCACTTCTTGTAGTAGAACCAGGGCTCAGGGAGCACATAACACTCTTTTTGCGTCCATGCGGGGCATGGTACCCCATCTTTTTGACAGAGCCACTCCACTGTTGCAGCACAGAAAGCAGCCCAACGCTGCAAAGTTGGGGTGGGAGCAGGAGCCAAAGGTGCAGCAATCAACTCGCGTCGCTGTTCGCAGGCAAAACACCACCAGTCGTTCAAAAAATCTCCAATGGCAACCCAAGGTGTTTGATGATCACAGATACGCTCAAATGCTTGCGCAATGGAATGCAAGCGATACCCAGCTACCATCATTGTTTCCCCTTTCGGTCCTATCGTTTAAAACATCGTATTATCGCCATCAGCGTCTCGTCTTTTACATGGTCTTCAGGTATATAGCGTTTCACAATACCCAGGGCTGCGCTCCTCGTAGAGATATTCAACTGCCTGGCCAGCGCTTTGATATCTCTATCATCCCTTGCACGGCCAGCATGCAGCTTTAAAGCGAGCATATAGTCTAACGAAGGGATATAAACCTGCAATCCTGGGAACGCTTTCCATAGCCTCTGCGACTGAGGAGGTTTCACCTGATGAACGACAATCGCGGCATCATCATTTAGCCACTCAGAAGATAAGCCTTCACGCTGCGCGACAATAGTTACCGCATGGTAAACAGCAGAATAGTTCGATGCAAAATAGGCATCAATATCACTGGTGCTATCCCGGTTCCCAACTTCGAGTACCATGACAGCACCACCCAGTAAAAGGATTTTGACAGTTAGTCCCTTATTTTGTAACTCACCCCCCACCATCCGTAAATATTTTTCGATCTCTTTTTTGTTCATAGCTTTTTGTACGACACGTTGCTACGCAGGCAAAGACTTCCTGATAGCTAATTTCATTGCTGGTGTGAGCAACTGTTTGGATATATATTTTGTCACAGACGAAATCATCTCACGAGGAGTAGAAATATGTAATTTTTTTGCCAATGATCTGATGTCTTCAAGATCTTGAGGGCTATGAGCTGTGGCAACTTTTATGGCAAGTGCATACTCCGGCAACGGGATATACGCACGTACTCCTGGATATTCTATCCAGTTGCCATGAGGACCTGATTGTGAGTGAAAGAGTTCTTCGAGAGCTTCATATATCCAGGTTTCCGGCAAAGATTCACGGACAGCAATATGTACAATCGCCCTATGCATTGCGGAGCCATGCCCTCTAAAGTAGTAGTTAATGCCGCTGGGTATCTTAATACCAGTATCATCCCCTGCAAGATAGGTTTTGAAATCTCTGTGTATCGCTGGCTTTCTAATATCAAGCAATATCACGATCTCATCAATTATGAGGATTTCGCCTGTGATGTGCTTCTTTTGTAGCTTCTGCCCAAGCATCTGTAAATATTTTCTACTTTCTTCTTCGTTCAATACCTCTACGCCTCACAAATTCGCAACGGCTGGATACCCATACTTAAATATTGTTAAGAGAGCCAGAGCATAGTAATGCTGGCTCTCTTGAAGTTAATTCTTAAAAAGTATTATAGTCTACCTCGTATCACTGTAGCAAGACACATAACAATAAGTAACGGCTCAAGCTGAGAGGTAAAAGGGGGAGTAGGTGCTCTTTTCTTGATTTCCTCACCGCCTACGGCAGTTCGCAAGCCGTTTAGTGTGGGGGCAGGATTGGCAACCGGCGGTTGCCAATCCTGCCCCCACACTAAACGTAAACGAGAGCGAGCCACCTGTGGTGGCAAGGGAACCTTTGGTGCATAGTACTCTTGACTTGATTCTTTGCCAAATCATGCCATTTCACAGTATATCAAGTAGTCTCCATAGTAACAAACATATTCACACACAACCGCATAAGGTCATGTGTAGATTTAATAGATAGAGCAAGCAAGCAGTAAGGGAGAAGGAGGCAATGTATGCCTTTACAAAAGATACTTGTCGTAGACGATAGTCGCACACAGGCCATGATGATTGGTGCATCCCTGCAAAAGAGTGGATTTGCAGTGATCATAGCTAGCGATGGTCAGGAAGCTCTGGAGAAGGTTTTCACTGAGCACCCTGACGGAATTATACTCGACGTGGTATTACCTAAGCTCAGCGGATTCCAGGTCTGCCGCAGACTTAAAGGGTGGGAGATAAGTAAACATATCCCCATTGTGTTACTGAGTAGTAAGAAAACCGCTCTTGACGCATCATGGGGATTGAGACAAGGAGCTGATGCATACCTTACGAAACCCTGTAAGGAGGACGAGCTGGTTACTCATGTGCGTCAGTTGATAGCAAAGACCAGAAGTCCACGTTCAGTTCATCCTGCTCCTCTTTGGGGTATGCACTCAGGCCATGATATTCGATTTCTAGGTTAATTTCATCGACAACAGTCCATACCCTGGACAGGGACGTATACAGTACGCTGCTTACCCATCACTTTCTTCCTCTGGAAGAGCGTAATGGGTACACTCATAAATACCTTTTGCAACATCTGCCAATAGCTCATCAGCAAGTTGCAGGAGTACAGCTACACGGGGATCACTCAGTTGATAGCGTACATAACGTCCTTGCGCTTCGCCAGTCACAAGGCCACAATCACGCAAGCAACCAAGATGATTGGAAACGTTCGACTGACTGAGTTTCGTCGCCGCGACAATTTCTGTTACCGTCAGGGGACCTGTACTCAAGGCGTCAAGGATGCTGAGCCGCGAAGGATCTGAGCAACCACGAAAGATTTTGGCTTTCAGGTTGGTCACCTGGAATTGAGCAGGTGAGAGCATAGGTTCCATCCTCCCTGATATCATCATATTATCACCGAATGATATAACATATTCTGGTAGACAAGCAAGGCGATAGAACGCTTTCTGGCACAGTTGCTCTCACAGATACCCAACATTGTTCAATGGGCTTCCCTTCTTAAACTTCAAGTATAGAGCAGTTGCTCTATCTAACGCTGAGCACTATAACAACTCACTTGACACATCTCCACCAGCGGACGTACGCTATCACCATCTATTTCCTCGTATGCAGAATAACACACACGTAAGGAGACGCTACTATATGAGCCTCAAAGAGGTGACAACACCTACCAGTATCAACTTCCACGTTGATCCACTCTGCCCACTGGCCTGGCGCACCGCCTTGTGGATACGCGAAGCACGCACAGTGCGTCCAATTGATATTCACTGGCGCTTATTTAGCCTTGAAGCCATTAACCGCAAGGAGGGTGTGGAACCAGATTATGTCAATGGCAATGGATGGGCAGCACTACGCACGCTAGCCCTGGCACGACGCCAAAAAGGCAATGAAGCTATAGAAAAGCTCTATCTGACATTGGGCAATGCACAGCATGGACACCAGAAAAGCTTTCGACAGCATGAAGTTGTAGAAGCAGTAGAAATATGCGCAGAACAGGCAGGCTTTGAGCCTGGATTTACGGCAGCAGCCCTCGCTGACGAAAGTACAATACAGGAAGTACTGGGTGATCATGAAGAGGCGGTCAAGCGCTATCGGGCTTTTGGTGTACCAACGATCGCACTTGAAGGGTCTGATGTCGGCTTTTATGGGCCAATTATTCATACGGTGCCACGAGGGGAAGAGGCAGGAGAGCTATGGGACTATACGTTCTGGGCCTTGCACCAACCCAACCTGTTTGAGTTGAAGCGGGATCGAGGTCAGGTTCAATGGGGTCCTGTTGCTGAATGACACTGCTCTTGTTTTATTGTTGGTGGCGGAAGTTGTGCCGCAACTTCCGCCACCAACAACAAAACGGCCTGCGAAGCGCCTCAGGCGCTGAGGAATCCGAAAGAAGAACCTGAATGGTTACCAATAACGTTTATCACAACTAGCGATGATTCTTAATGAAACGCTCTATACGCACTAATGCTTCTTCTAGCTGATCATAGGCTGTACAGTATGCACAACGTACATACCCTTTGCCCGCCTCACCAAACGCACTTCCAGGTACAACGGCAACCTTCTCTTCAAAGAGCAATTTCTCTGCAAATTCTTCATCAGTCAATCCCGTCCCTCCAATATAGGGAAAGGCATAGAAGGCTCCACGTGGTTCACTGCAAGGAAGTCCGAGACTCTTGAGTCCTGCAATGAACATGCGACCACGACGCTCATAGTCATCATGCATCAATTGCACATCATCCTCACCATGACGCAAAGCTTCAAGGGCCGCCTCCTGTGGCGGCAGTACCTGCACACATGATAGTATACTGGTGAATTTTGAGCATAGCCTCCAGGATAGGAGTGGGTGCGGCAACGTAGCCAATACGCCAGCCTGTCATAGCATAGGCCTTAGAAAACCCATCTAACAAGAGTGTGCGCTCTTGCATGCCAGGCATAGCAGCAATACTTATATGTTCAGTTCCATAGACAAGGCGGCTATATACCTCGTCTATCGCCACGATCAGGTCATGCTCGATTGCAAGTCTGGCAATCCCCTCTAGCTCGGCCCGTGGCACAATGGCTCCGGTAGGATTGTTTGGATTGCCAATCAAAATCATCTTTGTGCGTGGAGTGATAGCAGCGGCAACCTCAGAGGCCCGCACACCAAAATCGTATTGCGCATAGGTGGGAACAGGTACAGGAACGCCACCTGCAAAAATAATATCGGCTTCATAGGCCACATAACCGGGATCAGGTGAGATCACTTCATCGCCAGGATCGATAATCGTACGCATTGCCAGATCTACACCTTCACTCACCCCCACCGTGACTAATATTTGCGTCTTCGGATCATAGGTCAGACCATAGCGACGCTGCAACATTGCAGCAATCTCCTCACGCAACTCAAGTAATCCATAATTAGATGTATAACGCGTGCGTCCCTGTTGAATAGAATTAATACCGGCCTGACGAATATGCTCAGGTGTCACAAAGTCAGGTTCGCCAACACCCAACGAAATTACCTCTGGCATGGTGTTAATAATATCAAAAAACTTACGAATTCCTGATGGCCTTACCAGACGTACACGCTGCGATAATATCTCACGCTTTAGAGTATCCATGAAATATTTATGCTCCTTTTCATTATAAGAGAGGCAATACGGCAACCAACGGTGTTGCCAGTTGTCTACCAACTATGGTAGTCTGAACAAAGGAGGGAACCCTGGCACTCCACATCTCAGCTTATACCATGCTAAAACTCTAACATAAAAGAAGACAGGGTACAATGCACCACCATGACAACATTTTCTATACCTGAAACAAACCAATTTCCCTCACACAAACATAGCGTTTTAATTGATACCGATATCGGTGATGACATTGATGACGCTCTGGCACTCGCACTCGCCCTCAAATCACCAGAGCTTGAGTTACAAGCCGTCACAACGGTTTTCGGCGATACACAAAGTCGGGCACGTCTGGCGGCTCACCTTCTCCGGATCTTTGAACGTGAAGATGTTCCTGTTGCCGCCGGTGTACAGATACCGATGCAACTGCGTCACCCACCATCAGGAGTACCCCAGGCAGCAATTGTCGATGGGAGTGAAACTTTCCAGCTATCACCTCCCTCTCAGGTCCGGAGATGATTATACAGACAGCCCATGCCCACCAGGGAGAACTTACCATCATTTGCCTTGGTCCGCTGACAAATCTTGCTACCGCCCTTACGCTTGAACCATCCCTCTTTATGGCTATAAGAAGAATAATTATGATGGGTGGGTCCAGCACTTTTCCTATGGCCAAGTGGAATGTACGCAGTGATGCGCGTGCCGCACAAATTGTTCTGGCGGCGGGCATACCTGTGACAATGATCGGCTTTAATGTGACGATGCGTTGTCATCTGCGCCAGAGTGAGCTAGAGCGGTTACATAACAACGCTACCCCACAGGTGCAACTCTTGAGCAATCTTATCGCCATCTGGCAACGTCACCGTCCACGCTGGCATTCCAGGTTTCCCTTTCTCCATGATCCTTTGACGATTGCCGCCTTATGCAAACCTGAGCTACTACGCTTTGAAGAGATGCCTGTCAGAGCATTGACTCATGGACCCTTCAAAGGCTATATGATACCACGTGTAATGAATGGTCCATGGGTCAATGCAGCAGTGGATGTGAGAGTGAAAGCCGCACGAGAATGGATCATGCAACGCCTGTTGTGACCATTGTAAAGGTCTTTTCGGGATATCTGGCAGGCAACCTACATCCCCAGACCCCGGAGTTTCTCGATAATCCCAGGGAGAGCAGAGACAACGGTATCTATGTGGTCTTCGGTGTTCGCTTTACCCAATGTCAGGCGCAAACTTCCATGTGACCATTCAGGCGGTAGCCCCATGGCAACCAGGACATGCGATGGATCGACCGAACCAGAGCTACATGCAGATCCAGTAGAGGCTGCCACACCAAGCAGATCAAGATTCAGCAGGATTGATTCACCTTCGACCCCCTGAAAGCAGAAGCTGGCATTGTTGGGTAAGCGATCAGTCGGGTGACCAGTCAGTTGGCTCCCTGGTATAGCCAAGATTCCCTCTATCAGACGATCTCGCAATGCTTTCAGACGGGGTGCGACCTCAGATAACTCTGCTTGCGCTAAGTGCAGAGCGGTGGCAGTTCCTACAATACCGGCAACATTTTCAGTGCCAGCACGCCGACCACGCTCTTGCGAACCACCCTGAAGTTGTGGCAAGATACGCATACCCTGACGCACATAGAGAATCCCCATACCTTTTGGCCCATAGAACTTGTGGGCAGAAAGCGAGAGGAGATCAACATTGAGAGCTATGACATCAATTGGCAGGGTGCTTGCTACCTGTACAGCATCAACATGGAAAGGTATCTTCTTCGCGCGGCAGATACGCCCGATCTCGGCTATTGGCTCAATGGTGCCAATCTCGTTATTCGCATACATGATGGAGACAAGCGTTGTCTGATCAGTGATAGCACGGCCAACATCATCGGGATCAATGCACCCATATTCGTCAACAGGCAAATACGTTGTTTTGAAACCAAAGCGTTCCAGATACTGGCAGGTATGCAATACCGCATGGTGCTCGATTGACGAAGTAATAAGGTGGTTCCCCTTTTTCTGTGAAGCAAAAGCCATGCCTTTAATTGCCAGATTATCACTCTCGGAACCACAGCCAACAAAGGCAATTTCGGTAGGGCGACAATGGATGATCTGAGCCACCTGTTCACGAGAACGATCAATGGCTTGCATTGCATGACGACCTAACGTATAGATGCTGCTGGCATTGCCGTACTCGGTAGTGAGATAGGGAATCATCACTTCCAGGACGCGTGGGTCAAGGGCGGTTGTAGCTGCATGATCAAGATAAATAGTTCTTTCTGGCATAGTATCTTAATTCCTGAATTCTCGAAACTGGGGTTCAAAGGGATTTCTTCTTCTTAAAAAATCCTTCGTTCATACTTCCGGTGCGGTACCCTGAGAGATCGACCGTCACATATAAATAGCCTATTTTGCGCAGACCATCAGTTACCATACGACTCATCTCTTCTTCGACAAGGCGAGGTATTTCTGAGCGCTCTACTTCAATACGTGCAATGGTATCATGATGGCGCACACGCAATTGTCGAAAACCCAATTCACGAAGTAACTTTTCTGCTTGATAGATCTTTTGCAGTGATGCCACATCGACTTTGCTCCCATAGGGGATACGTGAAGAGAAACAGGCCATCGCAGGTTTATCCCACACGGGTACATCGAGCACACGCGCCACTGCGCGGATCTCACGTTTACCCATCCCTGCTTCCTTCAGCGGACCACGCACCTGAAATTCACGGGCGGCACGCTGTCCAGGCCGGAAATCACCATCATCATCTTTATTGATACCATAGGTAATATAGCGCAGGTTGTATTGCTTTGCCAGAGGTTCTAGTTGCGTAAACAGTTCCGTCTTACAAAAGTAACACCGATTGAAGTCATTAGTGACATAACGCTCATCTTCCAATTCATGAGTCTCGACGGTAAGCAAAGGAATACCCATCTGCTCAGCAACGGCAATCGCTTCTCGCGTCTCTTCAGCCGCATAGGCAGGTGAAGAGGCAATCACTCCCATCGCTCGTTCGCCCAGTACATCCCGTGCCACTTTGAGCAGGAGCGCACTATCAACTCCACCTGAGTAGGCCACAAGCACCGACTCCATCTCACGCAAAATTGCTTGCAAGCGTTCATATTTCGCTTGCGTCTCGGCATCCAACACTTCAACATTCTCACTCTTGACGGAGTGGGTATCTAGCATTATAGTTTCTCCTGGCTATAAGTCACGTAGTTCTCTAGCAGCTACTCAATTGAGTCTAGACATTGCAATTCCCCAGATCCCTTTTTCTGGATTCCTCAGCGCCTACGGCGCTTCGCAGGCCGTTTTGTCTGTGTGGTGGAGTTTGCGGCGCAAACTCCACCACACAGACAAAACAGAGCGAGCCACCTGCGGTGGCGAGGAGACCTGAGGAGTTACCCTAAACAATACTTACCTGCTATTATAGCATGGGTGATGATCTCTCGTGGCCTATCAATCTTGAAGCGCCTGCATAACAAGTACCCTATGACGGGAAGGAGATGCAAATGCAAGCATCTACAGCAGCCATCATCCTGGCAGCAGGTAGTTCCAGCCGCATGAATGCTGGACGCCACAAATTGCTACTACCACTCGGTGGCCGCTCAGTGCTGGCCCATGTGATCGAGACAACCCTTGCATCGCAGGCCAAACCTATCATTCTCATCCTGGGATATCAAGCCAACCAGATACGGGCACAGATCGCCAAGTATATCACACATCCAATGCTTACTCTCATCGAGAATCCCAATTACTTACAAGGAATGAGTACCTCATTACAGATAGGGTTACAGACCCTTATCAGTAACAAAAATCATACACAACGCTCTTCTCATTCTCCAGATAGCGCATTGATTATCCTCGGCGATCAGCCTCTGGTAACCACACACATCATCGATACATTGATCACCACAAAACACATCACCGGAAAACACATCATTGCACCACTGTATAATGGCAAGCGAGGACACCCCATGCTTTTTGATGTCAGCCTCTTTACAGAACTGATGGATGTAACAGGCGATGAGGGGGGACGCAGCGTCATTGAACGCCATCGCCAGAAAATGGCAACAGTTGAGATGGGCGATAGAGTAGCAAATTATGATGTGGATACCTGGGAAACTTATCAACAGGTCATGCAAGAGTGGCAAAGAAAGCAAGAAAGCGGTCAGGAATTAGAATAATGGATATACCAGAACAAACTCAGCGCAAAAAACAGGCCACCTTCTGGCTAGAATATAGCCAGCAGTTGTCAACAGCGATTCGTTATGTCGAGGCATTGCGAGCAGCAGAGCGTGCAGTGGCATTAGATGAAACAAGCAGCGAGGCACGCTATGTCAAGGGAACATGCCTGGCAATGCTGGCATGCTACGACGAGGCTTTAGCAGATTTTGAACAGGCATTGACACTGGATACACTATATGTGCCTGCCTGGGATGGGAAAGCATGGGTATTGGGCATTATGGGGAAGAAAGAAGAAGCCCTGGCGGCAATTCACAGAGCATTGGAGCTTGATCCAGAGTATTTTGAGGCACAGAAGCGTAAAAAGCGGTTGGAAGCAATCTGAAACTCGCCCATCATTGATGTGGGCGAGTTCCAGATACTAATATCTCCACCAGCGCAACAATCTCCCGATGAATCTGCTCTGGCGACTGCGAGGCATCTATCACTTTGATACGATCAGGGTGTGCATGAGCGATAGACAAAAATGCCTGTCGCAAGCTTTGATGAAACGGTTCCGCTTCCACATCGAAGCGACTCTGTTGCTCACGCAAGCCACTCTGATCCAGAGCAACATTTGTACGCATGTGTACATAGGCAGGATTGAGATCGAGCAAGATAGTGAGATCAGGCACATACCCCTGGGTTGCTAACAATGAGAGTTGCTCTACACGTTCTGCACCGACACCGCGCGTAACACCTTGATAAGCAATACTGGAATCGAGGCAGCGATCAGTGATGACAAGTGTACCAGCAGCGAGAGCTGGCAGTATTACCGTAGCAAAGTGCTGTGCGCGGTCAGCTTGAAATAAAAAGGCTTCCGCCAGAGGCATAATTGACAGTTCAGGACGATTAAACAGCAGCCGACGTATCTCTATACCGAGCGACGTTCCCCCTGGCTCGCGTGTACGTATATAGGGCACCTCCTGTGCCACCAGCCAGCGCTCCAGCAACTCCATCTGTGTCGTTTTACCTGCACCATCAAGTCCTTCAAACGAGATAAGACATCCTCTGCTCACACCTGACTTCCCCTATCAGAACGATACACATCATAATCCCAATCAAATTGCGGCTTGGGCAGCATATCCTCTGGCGTCCATTGCTGATCCCCTTTGCCATATTTTCCTCGATACTCTTTCAGCGTTTCACCAACATACTCAAAAGTCAACTGACAAATACGAAAGCCAACAGGAACCAGAATAGTCGTTTGCGTATGATTACTAATTTCCATCGTCCAGCGACTGATATAGCCAACATCGCCAACACCAGCACAACGACACACTGACAAGCCTGAACGTGCAACCGTACTACGCGAATACATCTTGGCAAGATAGCCGTTATGACCACCGATGATCTCCTGAGTATGAGCCAGTATTGTCGTACCAGGACGAATTGCAATTTTATCGTCTTTGGCCTTACGTGGCTCCCCCCAGTAAAGACGAATTTCTTCTGGCCTATCCAGGTGCATTACCGCAATATTGGCATCGCCCTGGAAATACCACTTACCGAGACGGCAATCATACGAATTTGTCCCCAACTGGCGCTGATCAAATGGCTCAATCACAATGTTGCCGCGTTCTATCTCTTCCATAATACGCTTGTCAGATAATAACATAAAAATAATATCTCCTCGTTGCTATGCCTTACGTTGAGACCGTATGAGAGTAACCTGGCCTCTCATAGTGGTACCCAATGTTAAATTATTGTAACTCCTCAGGTCTCTTGTTCGGAGTTCTCAGCGCCAGAGGCGCTTCGCAAGCTGTTTTGCGTAGGTAGCAGGGTTTGCGGCGCAAACCCTGCTACCTACGCAAAACAGAACGAGCCACCGCAGGTGGTGAGCAGATCTGAGGAGCTACAAAATATTTACCAATATCAATTTAACACTGGCAATTATAACAAAACTAGACAATATCCTCTGCCCGATCAGTCTCTTCAGTACCCTTCATATCCACCTGTGCAAACAAAGCGCGAACAGCAGCTATCTCATCCCACATACGTTGTGCCAGAGATTGTGCTTCATCCTCACTGGTCAAAGCATGTTGCAAGGGGAAGAAAGCACGATCATCACTATGGCGGTGTATCCAACGGCTGATGATATTAATCTGATCCACCTCAGCCTTGCCTATAATACCGGGTGGTTCCCTCAATGTTGACGCCACAACCAGCAGTTCACGTACCGCTGTGTGTATCGCCTCCAACTCATGGGGAATACAGCGTTGTTGCACTAAACGGCCATGACAAATCAGGAAGATTTCGTTACAGCCCTCTTTGGCCGAAGGGTAGACAATAAATAGATTATTGGCTTCAACGGCTCCCGTTATCAGTCGTTGTCCAATAAGCAGCTCATCGGCGCTTCGAAGAGCATCCCGCAGCCATGCAGCACGTTCAAAGTTCAACTGCTGCGAAGCCTCAAACATCTGATGACGCAAACGGTCAAACAGATCTTCACGCTCACCACCCAGAAAAGCACACACCTGCTCGATCATCTTCCGATACTCAGCAGAGTCAATACCACCACGACATGGTCCGCAACAGCGATTCATGTGCAAACGCAGACAAGGTTCAGAGGGTTTGGCCTGTGGTGGTAGAGAGCGAGTACAGGTACGCAACGGAAAGATTTTTTGTAGTAGTTCGAGAGTGAGATCAACCATACGTCGACTACGGAAAGGACCAAAATAACGTGCACCATCGCTGGCTATCTCGCGAGTGGCATAAACACGAGGAAACTCATGCTGTAGATCAATTTTGATAAATGGATAGAGTTCATAGTTTCGTAGCTGCACGTTGTACGCAGGTTGTAATTCTTTGATCAAGCATGACTCAACGAGCAATGCCTCCAATTCAGACCCTAATATGCGTGTTTCAATTTCTTTCACGTTTTGTAAGAGTCCATCCATCTTACGCGTATAACCTAAAGGCTGCGTATAATAGGAAGCGAGGCGTTCTTTGAGAGACTTGGCCTTCCCAACATAGATAACCACCCCATTAGCATCCTTCATCAAATAAACACCAGGCAGAGCGGGAAATTCGCGTTTCCAGGCCGAGTCGAGAAAGAGGCTGCCCGTTGGACGGGCAAAGACCACCTCACGAGAGGAAGGCTTGCTATCGGCAGGCCATTGTTTTCCCTGACTAGAGAGGGCAAGCTGCGTAATATCCCCACTCCAACTCACTGGTAACTGTAAACGACGGCGTAGATGTCCCAGTGTGTGTATACCTTGCAAACGTGCCAGTTCCAGGATGCGCAGAAAAATGCTGGCAGTTACCTCTGCATCCCCCATAGCCCGGTGACGATTGGTAGCAGGAATCTGCAAATGTGCAGCAACCAGATCCAGCTTGAAACGCTTTAATCCTGGCAGGAAGCGTCGGGCAAGTGGAATGGTATCAAGTCCATCAGGCGGAAAGATATCTCCCAGTAACTTAGTCTCATACGAAAGAAACCCAAGATCAAAACTAAGATTGTGTCCAACAAGGACTGTCCCATCGATGAAACGCTGAAAATCTGGAAGTACCATCTGAGCGCCTGGAGCATCCCTCACCATCTCTGACGTAATACCGGTAAATTGTGCGATAAAGGGGGGAATACGGCGACCAGGATTGATAAGACTCTGGAATGTGTCGATAGTCTTACCACCACGCAAACGTACACCAGCCAGTTCAATCACACGATCTGGGCCTGGACGCAATCCCGTTGTTTCAGTATCCAGTACGACGAATTCCACCTCGCTGAGCAGTTGTTGCATGCTACGCCAGGTACTGAGTGACCACAGGAGTTCGCTACCATTTCCAGGCTCACTCGACTCCTCAAAGAGTGAGGAGCTTCGCAACATCTGCCGCAAGAGCTTCGTCCACAGGGTTTTATTAGCAGTGGTACCTGTAGCCCCAAAAAGATGCTGGATAAGCTGGTCTTCCGATGTGGGTTCTCCCCGGTTTTCCATAAGTTCGTGGGCACGCCGTAGCAAGGTCCTATGTTGAGGAGCTTCCTCCTGTACCATCGCAAACATCTCCCCAATAATCAAGCACAAAGAAAGATTAGATCAAGCGTACGAGAAGAATAGCATGTGCCACGGGGTTTGACAAGAGAAAGGGTAAGATTTTCTACCACGTCTCTCACAAGTCCCTAATGGATTGAGTCTGAGATGGGTGAAAAACAGACCAGTACATTTCCAAAATTCACGTTTACAACATTGAGCAGAATAAGATATAATTGGATTGGAAAAGTCTTTAAGGTAAAAAGGAACGAGCTTTTTTATGGCATTCTGCGGTCAATGCGGTCTTCTATTACCCTCTCAAGCAACAACCTGCCCACGTTGCGGCGCAGAAGTAATCCCTAACTGGGCAGCAGATGGGCAAGAGCCAGATAACCTCACCGCCATTTCCCTCAGGAACTCTCCACAACAGGGAACAGGATCATCTCTACCACAGCCTGTTCTTCCATCGAGCCCTATGCAGCCAGCGGGTAGTAGTGACTATAGCCGCAGCACTGAATGGGATCCTGCAACGTCTCCGCCATCAGCCAGCACATTATATCCAGGATATTCTACCTCAAGCACCTCGTTTCCTGGCGCTATACCTCCGAATGGAGCTCATTACCCTCCATCCCCAGGTTTTGTACCATCGGCCAACCCAGGCTATCCATCAAACCCACCTCTTCCAGCTCGGAAAACCAGCAAGGGAGGGATAGTACTTGCCGTTGTGCTCGTATCATTGCTCATCGTAGCCGCCACGGCATTCCTGGTTTTACAACCCACTACAGTGCTGAATATACTCAGAGGGAATATTCAACCAACCTCGACAACACAGGTCACACCAACAACGCCAACGCCAACACCAACACCTGTCCCCCAGCAACAGGCAAGAGCAGTTGTCGAACAATACTATGCTGACATAAACAAAAAAGATTATCATCCTGCCTATAACTTATGGGTCAACTATCCCCAAGACTATGACACTTTTATGCAAGGATTCGCTCATACGGCCCACGATGATATCATGATAGGTGCTATCACAGCACAGAATGATGGCTCTTTCCATATTAACCTCACCCTCGTCGCTACAACTGATACAGGGCAACAAAACACCTTCCAGGGATACTATCTTGTCGGACAGCAACCGGACGGTACATGGAAAATTATTACAGCGATACTCCATTGAGATCTGGCATTTTGCCACAGACCACTTCCACACAAAGGGAGAGAGACTAGTACATGAGTTTAAATAATAGTCTGTACAGCGTCTTTTGAGTTCTCTTTAGGTTTAGCCTCGTTCGTTGTTACTCAAGAATTCTAAGACTGTCTCGTAGGTCATTGACTGAGCTAAATTGCCACGTTTGAGCAATTTGCGGACTAAAATACTATAAATATCTCAACCTGGTTCATCCAAGAAGCATGCTTGGGAGTGTAGTAAAATACAACTTTATGGCTTGATCATGTAATGCTGCTCCGGTTTTCATTGACTTTAGGATACCACTTTTCTCTTTTATGCCCAATGAATTCTTCTTTTATGCCTTCCATCTTGGCAATCAGGAGCACCAAACTTTCAGATTGATGCGTGTTAAGATTATCTGTAACAATGTGCCATTTAATAGCTTCTGGATCACTCTCAATCACTTTTGGATATGAGCAGCCATATCTCCTTCATTGCGCGTTGGACCATAAGATGGGTAAATGACCTTTCCAGTAGCGACGTCGAATTGATAAACCAAGACAACGTTCCATGTCGTTTATATTCAAATTCACGATATACGACACGTCCTTTGGGTACTTCAGGTGAAGCAGGTTCCATTGGCAAATCTGGAGAGATGCGTTCCAACGCTTGCACACCCGTCATTTCATCATTACTAATAGTGCGCTCGCCTTGTTCAACTCTCTCTTTTGCTTTTCCATACACTTCGCAATTTCCTTGATTTTCTCTTCACGCTGCTCGTCTGGCCCTCTTCAGCCAATAACGGAAGAGATGTGGTTTTAACCCTTTTTAAGTAAATGTGCTGCATATCGTGGTGAAATTTTCTGGACAATTCCCCTTGCTATCATTTCGTCAGCATTTCACGTCCAGTCCATTGACTGATCGGACGCCCCGTTTCGATGGAGCCTCGGGACCAGAGCTGCCTCCTACACCGTTGTTCCTCTGTGATGCTAGAAGGCGCACCTGGACGTGGTGCGTCTTCCAAACGGTCTTCTGCGCTCATCTCCTCCAAATCGATTCCTTGGAGTCCTACCCATCGATCACGCCACAGGCGTGCTGTATCAACATTTATCTCTATTCTCTGGCAATCTTTGCTTTGAGTATCCTTCTGCTGCATATAAAATAATCTGTGATCGGAGTACCTTTTGTTTCTCACTCTTGTGCCGCTTGTTTATCTTGGTTAATTTTTCTTTTTCCTTTTCACTCAGGACGACTTTGGTAGCTGGCTTTGGCATTGGCTTTCTCCACTGCTCTGTTTTTCCTCCTATTTTATCATGGATTTATTTAAACCGCCAACTAGCATGAGTGATCTTCCCAGACTGGCAAGCCTTATTAAATCCAGGAACACTATTGATAGCAAGATTTCAACGATGATCGGGCGCACAGCTCAAGTGGGAAACGTCGGCGAATACATCGCCTCAATTATCTTCAAAATAAAGCCTGAAGTGTCGAGCAACCACCGGGGCTATGATGGACGTTTCATATATGGTCCACTAGCTGGATACACGGTAGATGTTCAGTGGCACTCCAAACATGATGGACAAATGAGTATCAAACTGGATGCTCTCCCTGACTACTATCTGATCCTGGCAGGGTCTCCAGGTTCCTCTGCCAGTCCAGCTAATCCCTGGATTATCAAAGCGGTCTTCCTTTTCAATGCCAACGAGCTACTCAACGCATTGAGAGAACGCGGCGTACAAATCGGGAGTAGCACCAGCGTAACAGGACCATTGTGGGAACGAGCTGAGATCTATCCGATCCCAAGAAACAATCGACTAGTACTCACTGACGAAGAACGTACACATCTTGTCCTATTCAGCTAACACGCACATCAAATATGCAAACGACAACTCCCTCTTCAGTGTTTAGAAGCTAGATATGGGAGAACAGAGAGAACACGATGCTTCATCTAGCAAAACTTGCTGTTTCGTTGCCTCACTCCCCTTAGTACGCTATAATGGGATGAATATCAAACAAAATATTCATTATCCACTGAGAGGGCAATAATTTGGCTATGGAGAAAGGTACCCAGGTTGCGACTCCAGAGCAACTTAACGGCAATGATAACTTAGTAAGCGGTATCCTTGATCTACCAGAGGAAAAGCATCAGGAAATCTTGGAACTACCCCTACTACCAGTCCGTAACACAGTATTGATACCAAATGTGGTCGTCCCACTCTTAGTGGGGCGAGATCAATCGATCAAGGCCATCGAAGAGGCCATGAGCAAAGATCACCTGCTGTTTGTGGTCACACAATTGAATGAGAGCCAGGAAGACCCGGGACTCGAAGATATCTACGAGATTGGTGTGGAGGGATTCGTTGATCGTGTCCTCAAAATGCCTGATGGGACAATGAGCATCCTCATTCGTGGACAACGGCGCTTGCGTCGCCTCAAATATATCACCCAGTCTTTGCCTTATGCTCTTGTGCAAGTAGAAGTTGTAAAAGAAGAAGTGGAATCAACTCTTGCGCTTGAGGCATTAAGACGAGCAGTTCTCGCGCTTTTCGAGAAATGTGTTAAACTGAACAATACGCTATCCGATGACGCCTATATCACTGCGATGAATATCGACCAACCAGGCTCGATGGCCGATTTCATTGTTTCCTCCCTTGAGACGCCTATCCCCATTCGCCAGAATATCCTGGAGGCGTTCAATGTCGAACAACGCTTACAGAAGGTGAGTATTCTCCTTTCAAAAGAACTGGACATTTTGGAATTGGAGAGTCACATTCATAGTCAGGTACAGCAGGAGGTTGATAAAAACCAGCGCGAATATTTCTTACGAGAGCAACTGAGAGCCATTCAACGCGAACTAGGGGAGGGAGATCCAGGTATTCGCGAAAACCTGGAATTACGTGAGAAGATTAGCGCCAGTGGGATGCCCGAAGAGATAAAAATACGGGCCACTAAAGAATTGGAACGCCTGAACTCGATGCCATCTATCGCCCCCGATGGCGGTATTATCCGTACCTACCTGGATTGGCTCGTCAATCTGCCCTGGAATAAAGCCACTGTAGACCGCCTGGATATCAAGGAAGCTACGACTATCCTTGAGGAGAACCATTACGGATTGGGAAAGATCAAAGAGCGTATCCTGGAATATATTGCGGTACGCAAGCTTTCTAACAATATGCGTAGCCCTATTCTCTGTTTTGTCGGACCTCCGGGCGTAGGCAAAACCTCGCTGGGTCGCTCTATTGCACAGGCTCTTAATCGAAAGTTTGTGCGCCTGTCACTGGGGGGTGTCCATGATGAAGCTGAGATTCGCGGACATCGACGCACCTATGTTGGAGCACTACCAGGGCGTATTCTCCAGACAATGAAGACCGCAGGTACCATCAATCCCTTGTTTATGCTTGATGAGATAGACAAAATCGGGACTGATTTCCGGGGTGACCCTTCTGCTGCCTTGCTGGAAGTATTAGACCCTGAGCAAAATAATGCGTTCTCTGACCACTATCTGGAGGTGCCTTACGACCTCTCTCAGGTTATCTTCCTAACGACAGCAAATGTTTTACATCCCATTCCTGCGGCCCTGCGTGATCGCCTGGAAATCATTGAGCTGCCGGGATATACAGAAGCCGAGAAATCGCATATTGCTCACCGGTTCTTGATCCCTAAACAGATGAGTGAACATGGTCTAAAGGTATCACGGGTAGAAATCAGTAATGATGCAGTGAGTCGAATCATTCGCGAATATACCTATGAATCAGGAGTACGTAATCTGGAGCGTGAAATTGCTTCGGTGATGCGTAAGATAGCACGTAAGGTTGTTGAAGGGCGTCGAACAAAAACCAGGGTAACAGGGGAGAAAATTCCCGACTACCTTGGTCCACAGCGACACCACTCTAGTACAGCGGAGGAAACAGACGAGGTAGGGGTAGCCACAGGAGTTGCATGGACCAGCGCAGGTGGTGATCTGATCACAGTTGAGGCCACACCTCTGAATGGGCGTGGGCAGCTGATGCTGACAGGACAGCTTGGCGATGTAATGAAGGAATCGGCTCAGGCCGCACTCTCCTATGCACGTTCACGAGCGGAACAATTTGGACTTGAAAATCGTTTTTACGAGAAGTATGATATTCATTTGCACTTGCCTGCCGGGTCAATTCCCAAGGACGGTCCATCGGCTGGCATTACGATGGCGACGGCCTTAATCTCAGCTCTGACCAGACGCCCCACATACCGTGATGTGGCAATGACAGGGGAGATTACACTACGTGGTCGCGTCCTCCCAGTTGGCGGTATCAAGGAGAAGGTATTAGCAGCGCATAGAGCAGGTATTACGACGTTTATCCTCCCCAAACGCAACAAGATGGATCTGGACGATGTACCACAGGAAATCCTCAATGCACTGCGTTTTGTGTTGGTAGAACGTATGGATGATGTCATTAACGTTGCCCTGCATGCCAGTACACCACCAGTCTCACCAGTAGCGGACGAAGAGGCAGAGGCAAAACCGGCAAAACGACACCGACACAAGAAGACATAGGAGATAAGTTAAAACTATCTCCTACGTCTCCAAAGGCGTCTTAGAGTCCGGGAGCAGAGCAACTGGTTATGGCCCCAATACCTTCGGCAAATTACCGGGGAAGGAGCTTCTTATGATTTTCTGTGGTCAATGTGGTCTTCAATTGGCCTCTGGTGATACACGATGCCCACATTGTGGCGCAACAGTGGAATCTGATGGCACGTTACAAGGATCCCCTCATCGAGATGATCCGACGATAGCATCACTTTCATCTATTCCATTACAACCGAATACACCACCATATTCCTCTGTGCAGTCCTCTCCTCAGACATCAGCAGAGACTGGTGTTGCGTTCGGACAATAGTGGCTATGATCCAGATACGCAGGCAGCCTATGGCTTCACAAACATAGGTGAGGGACAAAACTATGCCACACGTACTCCCAGGCCAGCTCCAAATCCTCAGACAGGAATATCGTACCCCGGCAATCTCCCATCAGGAAACTGGGGCTATCAACCACAACCTGGCCAGTATCAAGCAGCACCCACCCCACAATATAACCCTGGGCAAATCGTAGGGCTGGTCTTCATTTTATTGGGATTACTTCTTGTCCTTGCTGCCATGGTCATATTCGCCCTGCAACACGGCAACATGCCAAGTGGGAATATAGGAAACATGTCCGCTGCTATGACTACTCCAGGTATCACATTCCTGACGTTGTTTTTCTAATGTACAACTGAGCGTAAAGCATGTTACAATACATGCCATGAATGAACTTATGAACCAAATCGAACGCCTCCAACGACGCGTCCAGAAAACAATGGTGCATCTTTGACCTGGCGAATAAGGCCACACAAATCAGTAAACTCGAAGAAGAAAGTATGGCAACTGACTTCTGGTCCGATAATCGCAGCGCACAGGCACATATGCAACAACTCAATGCCTTGCGTGAAGAGGTAACAACATGGGAAGAGATCGCCACACAGCTCAATGACCTGCAAGGATTAGCCCAATTGCTGGAAGAGGAGCCAGATGAGGAGATGCAGGCTGAGATCACCCAATCACTCTCCCCTATTGAAGATCAGATTGAGAAGTTGCAGTTCGCACTGATGCTGAGCGGAGAGCATGACGAGCGCAATGCCCTCGTGAGTATCCATGCAGGAAGTGGTGGTATCGATGCCCAGGACTGGGCTGAGATGCTCTTACGCATGTACCTGCGTTGGGCTGAACGTCATCATTTCCGTACTACAATGTATGATTATAGTGAGGGTGAAGAAGCAGGAATCAAGAGTGCCACGATCGAGATTACCGGACGCTATGCCTATGGCTATCTACGTTCGGAGGCAGGTACCCATCGACTCATCCGCCTGTCACCTTTTGACGCTGCCCACCGCCGACATACGTCCTTTGCAAAAGTCGAGATCATGCCTGATATCGAAGATACGATTGAAATTACGATCCGTCCAGAAGATCTCGAAGTGGATACATATCGTTCGACAGGCGCTGGTGGACAACATGTGAATAAGACTGACTCGGCGGTACGTATACGTCATATCGCCACGGGTATAGTCGTCACCTGTCAGAACGAGCGTTCACAGATCCAAAATCGCGAGGTGGCACTGAAACTGCTCAAGGCTCGCCTCTACGAACTGGAACAGAAAAAGCGTGAGGAAGAGGCTGCTAAACTCAAAGGTGAGCATGTGCAGGCTGACTTTGGGACACAATTCGCTCAGTCACTATACACCCCTACAACATCGTGAAAGACCATCGCACAAATTGTGAATCGAGCGATACCGAAGGCTACCTGGCAGGAGAGATCGATCCTTTCATCCATGCATACCTGCAAGATAAAGCTGGTGGCGTAACTACTAATGAGTAAAATGCCAGGGGCACCCTGAAAAGTGTCCCATACGCATGTCATACTATCTGTAATCTCAAGCCTCCTCGCCACCTGCGGTGGCTCGCTCTCGTTTTGTATGAGTTGTGGGTTTGCGAACGCAAACCCACAACTCATACAAAACGTCCTGCGAAGCGCCTGCGGCGCTAAGGAATCAGCAAAAGAGGCCTGAGTAGTCGATATAATTCACATAACGGCACTCTCAGGATGCCCTTATGTACGAGCGAAATCACGTACCCCATCATAGCGTTCGGGATAGCGCAGTTTTCGCAGAGCCTTGACCTCAATCTGGCGAATACGCTCACGGGTAAGATGAAAAAAAACACTCACCTCATCCAGAGAAAGCGAATGACCATCCTTCAAACCGTAGCGCATCTCAATAATAGTACGCTCACGCGGATTCAGAATGGTCATAGCCTGCTCAATGTGCTCACGTTGGATTTGATGAGCACCTTGATCTACCTGAACAACCATACTAACATCTTCTAGCATATCAGCCAAATGATACTCCTCATCATCAGCCATTGGAGCATCAAGCGAAATTGGCTGCTCTGCCACATTCAACAACTCGATAACACGATCTCGGGGCAAGCCAGCCTCAGCAGCAATTTGCTCTGGCAGTGGCTCTAACCCTTGCTCCTGATAAATACGACGAGCAATGCGCTTGATTTTATAAATAAGCTCTACTACATGTACCGGAACATGAATACTACGTGAATGTTCTGCAATGGCACGACTGATTGCCTGACGAATCCACCACGTTGCATAGGTACTAAAGCGAAATCCACGCTTGTAGTCAAATTTTTGCGTAGCACGCATCAACCCAATATTCCCCTCCTGAATCAAATCCAGTAAAGGTAAACCCTGGTTAGAGTAGCGTTTCGCAATACTGACAACCAGGCGTAGATTGGCTTCGATCAACCTCTGACGCGCACGCGGGTCACCACGCGAGACCCGTTCTGCTAACAGCAACTCCTGTTCTGCGGTTAAGAGAGAATACATCCCTATTTCCTTGAGGTACTGCTTTACAGAATCATCAACAGCCCCCTGTTGACTCTCTTCACTTTCCTCACACTCATCTTCATATTCATAAGAGAATTCTCTATCATTCTCTGCACCATCCCTCTCATAGGTGTACTCGCTCGTATGACGTTTCTTTCCCAATACGACGGACACTTTCTGATCCACGCTATGGGATGCTCTGGTCACTCTTGCTCCCATCACGGGTACTCCTTTTTTCGGACTTTGCGTTCAATAAGTAACAGACAAGGGGTAAATCCTGGACCAATGCCCACATTGATTGTGCTGTCCCCTAAATGCTCTCCAGTTGTTCTACTTTGCAATAATCATGCCAAACTACAGAATGCGTATCCTGGCCCATTGCGTGCTACGGGAATCCATACCCGTCTGGCTCGCTCTCAATCGGCATTCTGTGCGGATTCTTCAAGCTCACAAGAAAAACTTGCTGATGATGATCAGAGCACATCTATGAGCAGTGATAAAGGGGGAAGAGATTTCCAGATATGCGCAAAATTCCACACCTGATCTGCAAACAATACAGGTATCCCTTCTTTATAAGCCCAATGAATGCGAATACTTGACTACGGTTGTAACACCTGCTATGCTGAGTGTATGAAGAAACAACACAGGATCACTCCAGGAGTGTTGTCACCCCTGAGGTCTCTCTTATCTGAGATTGAAAATATCGACATCACTTTTGAGATGAAGATGAAAATGTCTTCACCATTGTACTGACAGAAAAGAGATTTTGTGGTATGATAGCGAGTGGCATAGGCCAATTAGAACTGCTGTGGGGATGCGGATGCAGTGGCGGAGGCTCCCCCTCGGCTATCTTTATCGCCAAACCTCGCTTGGATTCCGTGGTCAGGCAGGCGAATAAATCCTCCAGAGAGAAGGAAGGAGGCGATTTCGTGGAGAACGCATTTCCTCGGTGTCGCAAATGTAGTGAAGGTGATCTGGTTCCGCTTTCGGATTTTGGCAGCCAGGGAGCTTCTATCGAGTACAAAGCATGGGTCTGTACTAATCCCGACTTGCCTGTACAATATCAAGATCCGTAATGGCGATATCATCATTAATGAACCCATTAGCGATGGCTCTCTCCATTCGTATCGCGGTAGCCGCCAATAAGAGGGGTGGGGTGGGGTAGCACCAAACTCAACGCTCACGAGCGGTTTTGCCGCCCGTCGTCGTACCAGGGAGGAGTCAAAAGGATCAGGTACATTCCTACGAATTGCTTTTGACTGACTTGTGTAGAGAGACAACATGCAAAGGCAAGAAATGTCCAGTTTCCCTTTTATTCGATTTTTAGATTAAAAGAGAGACCGATTCGGACTTTCAGTTATTGAAGGAGTCAACGCTAACGTGCTCAATCGATTTTTTGGGCAAAAACCGCAGGCAGAACCAAAACAACATCCAAACTGCTCAAGAGCACGTAGAGGATGATTCAGTGTCTGAAAAGAGCATCAACCCGTTTAAGAACAGCTTGAGTCGCACACGCAGGTTATTCGGTCGGCTTGGAGAATGCTTTCAGGCAAGAACTATCACAGAGAATCTATGGGATGAATTGGAAGAAATCTCTTAAGTGCTGATGTTGGTCCAAGCACATCTACATGGCTCATGGAGCGATTGCACCAGAGAGTCGCAGAAGAACAAATGCGAACAGGTTCGCAGGTACAACGGGCTTTGCGTGAAGAGCTTGTTGCGCTTCTTGGAAAACCATCTTCTTTACGTTTTGCGAAGCAATCTCCCACTCACTGTTATCCTCGTGATAGGTGTCAATGGCTCAGGTAAGACAACCAGCATTGCTAAAATGGCCTATCGTCTAAAAAATGAGGGACACAGCGTTATTCTGGCGGCAGGCGACACTTTCCGAGCTGCCGCAATCGATCAACTAAAAGTGTGGGGAGAACGTGTAGGAGTACCTGTTATCAGCCAGAATCCAGGTTCTGATCCTGGTGCGGTCGTTTATGATGCTATTCAGGCCGCAGATACACGAGGGTGCGATGTACTGATCGTAGACACGGCTGGACGCCTTCAAACGAAGTATAATCTCATGGAAGAATTGAAGAAAATAAACAAGGTCATTCAGAAACTTCTTCCTGATGGCCCTCACGAGTTATTGATGGTCATTGATGCAACTACTGGTCAGAATGCTCTCTTACAGGCACGTAAATTTGCTGAAGATGTTGGATTGACCGGAGTAGTCGTCACAAAGTTGGACAGTACCGCCGAGGTGGATTTGCTTTCGCTGTAGCCGACGATTTAGGTATTCCAATCAAGTTTATCGGCACAGGAGAAAAAGTCGAGAACTCGACACCCTTTGATCCACAAAGTTTTGTGGCTGCGCTCTTGGCGCAAGACTGACGAGGAGGTAATTCATGGCTAAAGAAGCTGCTGATCCACCCACAGGGCAACCCTCCAAGAACTCCAGCCAAGCCAGGATTACCTTCAAGGGTAATATTAGTGGTGAAGTGTCCCAAGTGTAAAGAGATTCTCGTTGCTCGCGAGTGGGAAAAAAATTTAAAGTATGCTCGCGATGTAATTACCATTTTAAACTCACTGCATATGAGCGCATTGAGTTATTGGTGGACCCCGAAAGTTTCGTCGAACTGGATGCGGATATTATTTCGGTTGATCCTCTGAACTTTGTGAGCCGCTCCCAGGCCTATGCCACAAAACTGGCAGAAGAGCAAAAGAAGTGGGTCTCAATGAGGCTGTAGTAGTGGCTACGCAACGATTGAAGCAAGCCCCTCTCACTGGCAATTATGGACTTCCGCTTTATCGGTGGTAGCATGGGTTCGGTTGTTGGTGAAAAAATCACGCGTGCAATCGAGCTGGGTATTCAAGAAAGCATACCAGTGTTGATTGCCTCGGCATCTGGTGGTGCGCGCATGCAAGAGGGATTATTTTCGCTGATGCAAATGGCAAAAACTTCGGCGGCGCTTGCAAAACTAGGTGAAGCCAAAATTCCCTATTTCAGCTTATTACAGACCCTACAACAGGTGGTGTAACAGCAAGCTTTGCGATGCTTGGAGATGTGATCCTGGCAGAACCAGGGGCACTGGTCTGTTTCGCGGGACCTCGTGTGATTGAGCAATTTATGCATGTGAAACCTCCAGAAGAGTGAATTCAGAATTTGTGCTCCAGCATGGCATGATCGATGCTGTCGTCCACCGACGCGATTTGCGGCAAACCCTGGCGCGGCTTCTCCAACTCTATATCTGAGTATAGATCACCAAAGAGAACAATATATTGCCACCACATACAAACAAGAAGAGAGAAAGGGAATTTGATGGCTTACGACCTGGAATTTGAAAAGCCGCTTGCCGAGCTAGAAAAGAAGATCCACGCGCTGCAACGCAAGGGGGATCACCTCAAACCCAATGAACTCATACAACTTCAGGAAACCGAGCGGGAACTGCACCAGCGTACCGAGGAGATCTATCAACATCTTTCACCCTGGGAAACAGTACAAGTGGCTCGACACAAGGATCGACCTTATGCCGCAGATTATATTCGGCTCATGTGCGAGGATTTCTTCGAATTGCATGGTGACCGCTCATTTGGAGATGACCATGCGATCATGGCAGGGCCAGCGCTATTCGACGGTAGCACAGTGATGTTCATCTGTCATCAGAAGGGCCGTGATACGAAGGAGAAGCAGTTTCGCAACCTGGGCATGCCACATCCCGAGGGATATCGCAAAGCACATCGTTTGATGCAACAAGCTGAGAAATTTGGATTTCCCAGTTATTTGCTTGATCGACACTTCAGGTGCTTTCCCAGCATTAGCAGATGAAGAACGTGGACAAGCTGAAGCAATCGCCTCCAATCTGTATCTGATGTCACGCTTACGTGTTCCTACTCTCTCTGTTGTTACTGGTGAAGGCGGAAGTGGTGGTGCACTGGCCATTAGTATCGCTGACCGCCTTCTCATGTTACAGCACAGCGTTTATACGGTTGCCTCTCCTGAAGCTGCTGCGACTATTCTCTGGCGAGACACAGCCTATGCACCACAAGCCGCCGAAGCCATGCGCATCAGCGCCCACGAACTCAAGGCCTTAGACCTCATCGACGAACTGATCCCTGAGCCATTAGGGGGAGCACATCGCAATTACCGCTTAATGGCTGATACGCTCAAGGCTGTCTTACTTCAACATTTGGCCGAACTCAAGCAACTTCCCACTGATGATCTTTTGGAGAAGCGCTATCATAAGTTTAGAGCCATTGGAAAATTTGGTAGAGCAGAAGTTGCACAGACCTCGCAAGTTCCTTAAGGAAACTATTGACATTCAATCACTGATACGTTATTATAAGCACTACGAACAGTGAGCCGGTGTGGCGGAACGGTATACGCGTCTGTCTCAAAAACAGATCCCGCAAGGGTTGAGGGTTCGAATCTCTCCATCGGCATAAACCCACCTCCAGAGTCCTTTGACGTTCATCCAGTGCTCAATTTCCAAGGTTTTATCCGCTAAAGTTCATCGTTTTTCGCAGAAACGTGTGGGCGTTGCTACACCGTTGCTACACGGAGCAATGCCCATTTTTCATTGCTGGCCCAGAAAAACACCTACGCCAACACATATCGCCGCGCTGCCTTCTGACCTGTCCCTTTCAATCTTCCGCGCTCCACCAATGTTTCCAAATCTCTATGGGCCGTTCTGTCAGAAACACTTGTTAATTGCCTATAAATGCTATTGGTAATAAAACCATGCTTGTGAACATAATCAAGTGCTTGCGTCAATCGGCGCTCCCGCCGATCAGACTGACTTTGTGAAAGTATTTCCGGTTGAGCTTGCTCATCACTTTCCCAGAGCGTTTCTTTGTACTGAGGTTGCGGTTGTGCAGACACTAAAGCTGGGGCCTTCTCAAATGTCACAAGAAACTCGCCCATTTCTCGAAATTGTGGCGCGGGAAGTCCCATCCGCTTCGTTTCGTCCACCATAAACCTGATACCACTTCCAAGACGCTCCATATACCCAGGAATATCTTTGAGCAAATTTGCCAGCGTGGGATTACGCAACTTCGATTGCACTTCTCCTTGTTCCATCTGTTCAACTGTTATCCCTGGCAATAATAAACCAGGGCTATGAACCTCTACCCGATCAGGATAACAAAATACTCGTACGCTTTCGCCACGTTTACTATAGTCGCGATGCACCACTGCATTGATGATGGCCTCACGTAGGACCTCGAGCGAATACTCTAGGATATCGATACGCTTGAAACCTTCTAACCGCGCTCCTACAGCAATATACCGACTCAAGAATAACTCCGCTCCGTCTATTAACTCCTGAAGTGTTCCTGTAATCACCCTGCGATCAGCGTATCTACTCGCACCAACCGTTTCACGAAACAAAACACAGGCAACATCACCCTGGATGATATGTTCTTGGGGATGATGGCCGAAAAATAAAAGACCAGCATTTGTAGGAACAATCTTCCCATCCTCCATCGTAACAGCACATCCCATCCCAATTAATACCCGCTCGGCATTCTCAAAACGACTGGCTTGACGAGTATTTGCCGAACGCAGTGCCAAATATGCTCCGACTTTCTCTCGATCAATGTCCTCCATTGTCGTATGAGGAGCCGGCTGACGTTCCCAATCCAACAAGCCTCGGTCATTCGCCATTTCCAGCAATTCCTGCAAGCCCAATGACACGGTATGAGTACCACGGCGAATCCAATAAATTCCGTGAGCCTGATAAACCGGCCCATGGCTCGGCCTTACGGTAGCAACAACCACATTCTTCCCAGATATCGTATAAATTTCAGGTTCAGAAGGATCAAGCACAAGTTCAGGTTTAATCATTTGCCGAACGGCTCTCGAAACCACGTCGAGCGTCTCGCCAATACGATGATCAGGCACTCCCACAATTTCACGGGTAGAATCCTTAATGCCAATAAGAATCATTCCTCCCTGAGCATTTGCCATACCGCACAGTCGTTCAGCCATCTCAGCAGCTCTCGGAGCAGCTACTTTCAATTCGATGGTATTTGTCTCTCCCCCCTTCACAAGTTTTTTCAATTCAATTTCACTCAGTTTCCCCATAATATCCCCTTTTTTGTCTCTTAAGTCTGCTCATTGTAACAGAAACAGCAGATTCCTCATAGCGGATGGCGGATGGATGGCGGATGGATGGCGGATAGCATGCTCTTAAATACCCAAAAAGCAGACAATGTTCTCCATTGCATGGCGGATGGATGGCGGATATGGCAGTTCACGTGGCGGATATATCACAGAGTTATACGGTAAATTACCTGAAATAAACCTGCGTCAGCAAAAATAGTATTTGTTTTTCCGTATATGGCGGATATGGCAAATATTCATGGCGGAACGATGTCTTCTAAGAAAGGCGCACTCTGTCGCGCTGATTCCAACTATAATGACCTGAAGATTTCAGACAAAAATATGTCGGTCTGTAAGGTGAAAAATGACCCATGCAGAAACAAAAGCATCTGCAATACACAGCGGAATTCAAAGCAGAGGCAATAAAGGAGATCTTGAAAGAGGAGAAAACAGTGAGCCAATTCCCAAGGAGTGTGCCTCTTTGAGGCTTGCACATCTAAAGTGAGATAAGCTAAGGATACCTCGTGAAAGCACTCTGGAAGGGGCTTTGTCTTCATTTGAGCTGCAATTAGCTGAAATGGTTAAGTCTTATTCTCTTTGGGCAGATCTCAAAAAGGCTCACTTCCTGCATGTATATTGCTCCAATCCTAGCAAGCTCGGTTGATTATGAAGGGTTGTTAAGTGGCCTAAAAATACTCTCAACGAACGAAAAAGCCATCAATGAGTGGTCAGATCGAGAAAAGGCATATCAAGGAGTCAGGCATTCCTCCCCTCTAGCTGAGTTTGTGATGATCCCTATAATGGCAGGAAAAGATAGACCAATGACGACAGGAGAGTCTATGAGACTCATCTGGAGGAACATCATGTTTACGAGACGACAGTTTTTCAGGATTTCTCTGGCTGCTGGGGCTAGCTTCTTTGTGCTAGAGGAGTATACTTCTCAAGTACTTGCACCCACAGTACGGCCTGCACCTACGCCTATAGTACGGCCTGCACATACACCTATAGTACGGCCTGCACCTACGCTCACAGTACGGTTCCCTCTCAAACGGTTCGTCGATCCATTACCTCTTCCTCGCGTTTTGCAGCCTGGTGGGAGCGTTCGGGGTACTCCCTGGTATCTCGTGACTATGACAGAGTTCCAACAAAAACTGCACAGGGATCTTCCTCCAACGACTGTATGGGGATACAACGGGACTTACCCAGGTCCAACAATCGAAGCCCGCAGCAACAAACCAATTCTGGTGAAATGGGTCGACAGCCTTCCTCATCGGCACCTGTTTCCTGTGGATCGCACATTGATGGATATGACCCTACCAGACGTCCGTAACGTTGTGCACCTCCACGGCGGTCATACCCCCCCAGACAGCGATGGCAATCCCACGCAGTGGTTTACGCCTGGTCATTCGAAGACCTGTTTCTATCCCAACCTCCAGCAAGCAGCGACCCTCTGGTATCATGATCACGCGATGTCTATCACACGCCTGAATAACTATGCAGGTCTGGCAGGCTTTTACCTGATCAGAGACGCCACCGAGGATCATCTCAACCTTCCCAAAGGGGTTTATGAGATTCCCCTCCTGATCCAGGATCGGTCCTTTCAGCTCAACGGTCAACTCTTTTATCCTGGTCCTGATTGGGTTCCAATGTTCTTTGGGAATACCGCTATGGTGAATGGCAAAGCCTGGCCATTCCTGGAGGTCCAACCGAGGAAATATCGGTTTCGGCTTTTGAATGGCTCCAACTCGCGTATCTACAAACTCGCCCTCTCTTCGGGACAACCCTTTTACCAGATCGGAACAGATGGTGGATTGCTACCTGCACCTGTGCAACTCACCCAGATCATCCTGGCACCAGCAGAGCGTGCTGATATTATCATCAATTTCTCCGGCCACCACGGGCAGCACATTACTCTTACCAACAGTGCACCGGCTGATGTCATTACCCTCTCAGACAGGCAGGAACAACCACTTCTCCTCGCCAACGATGCTTTTATTCCGCTGGATGGTGGACAGATCCCGCTCACTGAGATCATGCAATTTCGCGTTGTCCTGCCGCTTCTTCAAGCAGATACCAGTTCTCTGCCTTTGACAGCCCGACCCCTCTTGTCAATCCCTCATACTACGACAGTAAAAAGAGAAAGAGATTTGACACTTGAAGTTCGACCTGCTCCAGAAGGCTTCAAATGGCTGTTGAATGGCCAACCTTTCTCTGCCCCTATTACGGAGAAACCCAAACTTGGGACAACGGAGATCTGGCGTTTGATCAACCTGACGGGCATGACACATCCCATTCACCTGCACCTGATCCAGTTTCAAATCCTCGATCGACAGCCTTTCGATATGAATACCTATAAAGCGACAAAGACATTGATCTTTACCGGATCCCCTATCCCGCCCCCCCTGAATGAAGCGGGCCCCAAGGACACGGTGAGAGCAAACCCGGGTGAGGTCACCAGAATCATGATCCATTTCGGTCCCTACACAGGGCAGTACATCTGGCATTGCCATCTCCTGGAGCATGAGGACAACGATATGATGCGTCCTTATGAAGTCGTGCCATAACGTCTCTTGCTTCCGCTTGGGAGATAACCAAAGAGTGCAACGCACACTCGTATTTACGCTGAACTCGTAACATCTGAGAGTAAAACTACTGTGATAGGGAGAAGATGCTACCTCTGTGCAGACGGGCAAGCGTAGCCACAGCCAGTCAAGGCCAGGTAAGTGCGCATCTTCCGCTCCACGCCTCCTCCTGCAAGGGAGCCTGGGAGTCCACTGGAAGTTGACCAATAACCCAAAAACATGCTATGCTAAAGAAGAAGGTTCTGGATTTCCGACCACACTCTTGGCCACCTGGAGGGAAGACGATGCCAAAAATTGTTGATGCGCAGATGCGTGAGGCAACCAGACAACGCATTTTGCGCGAAGCTGCTCGCGAATTTGCACGCTTGGGCTTTGAGCAGGCCAATATCAACGTGATCGCCGAACGAGCTGGCATCGGGAAAGGAACCATCTACCTGTATTTTGAGAACAAGCGCGAACTCTTTCGGGAAATGCTCCGCTCGATTGCCCAGACCCATCTGTCAGCCATTCGTAGCGCATTGGCGCTCCACGGCACTCTGCAAGAGCGCCTGGAACGTCTCTTCCGGGCCTTCGCTCATCTGGCAGTAGAAGACAGCAATAGCTTCAATGTTTCGATGAGCGCCCTCTATGGGGTGAATCGGGCTTTCCAGGAGGAAGCCACCAGACTTCTGCGCGAATATCTGGCAGTGATTTCCCTGGTACTGGAAGAAAGCCAGGCCAGAGGCGAAATCCAGGGAGTCGATCACGAGGCAACAGCGCTGCTCGTGTTTTCACTTACGGAGTCCTATGTCCTCTCAGCCCGTGTGCTAGGCTGGTCAGATGCAGCCATCGAGAAGAGAGCGGCACTGATTGCTCGACAGGTAATTGAGGGTCTTGCGCCTCCTTCTCCATGAGAGAACCTTTTTTTTGCTCTTATTTTGGATGACTGCCCACTCACAACAAGTGGAATCTGACAGGAATGATTCACCATGAAAGTCTCTCTGAACGCTCTCAAATGTTCATTGAAACAACTTTTTGCTCCCTTGTACCGGCGAATGTGTCACATTGAAAGCCCACGCTCTTTGCTCAAATGGGTTGCGTTGAGCACGATGATCGGCATCGTTGCGGGGATTGGGGCTATCGCGTTCTACACCGCAATCCATCTGGCAAGCAGCTTTTTTCTCGGTGGTCTCGTAGGGTATCGTCCGCCTGATCCAGCCGGAGAAGGACAGGCGGGGGTGATGCCTTTCTGGACAGCCGCTCGTCCCTGGCTCCTTCCGGTTATCACGACCCTGGGCGGACTCATTGCCGGGATCATCGTCTTCACTCTGGCCCCGGAGGCCGAGGGGCATGGGACGGATGCCGCTATCGCTGCCCTTCATCAGGGAAAACCCATTCGTGCACGTATTCCGCTCATCAAGCTGATTGCTTCCGCAATTACCATCGGCACAGGAGGCTCGGCAGGGCGAGAAGGACCAGCAGCACAGATCAGTGCGGGGTTTGGGTCGATCCTGGCTACCCTGTTGAAACTGAACACACAAGACAGGCGGATCGCACTGGCAACTGGGATTGGAGCAGGGATCGGGGCCATTTTCCGTGCTCCACTTGGCGGAGCTATCCTGGCAGTAGAGATCGTGTATATTCATGATCTGGAGGTGGAAGCGATCATTCCAGCACTCATTGCCTCCATCGTGGGCTATAGTATTTTTGGTGCCTGGTCCGGTTGGAATCCCATTTTCGCTCCCCCAGAGAACCTGGCCTTTTCTTCCCCTCCACAACTGCTCTACTATGTCGTGTTAGGATTGCTCTGTGGCGGAATGGGATTGCTCTATGCACGTGGCTTCTATGGCATAACGCATCTGTTTCACCGACTCCGCCTGCCAAACGTTCTCAAACCGGCTCTTGGTGGACTCATTGTCGGGTTGATCGGGTTGGTCGTCCCGCAAGCACTTGGCATGGGCTATGGTTGGGTCCAGGTGAGTATGGGAAAAGGCTTATTAGACCTGCCGCTGTGGGTGATCCTGGCGCTCCCATTGACCAAGATTGTCACGACTGGTCTCTCTATTGGTTCTGGTGGCTCTGGCGGCATTTTTGGACCGGGCATGGTTATTGGAGGGATGACAGGAGCTCTCCTGTGGCGACTCTGCTACCATGTACTCCCTGGCCTCCCCGACACTCCCGGTCCGTTTGTGATTGTAGGAATGATGGCACTTTTTGGTGGTATTGCGCATGCCCCTATTGCGATGATGATCATGGTTGCTGAAATGACAGGCAATCTCTCGTTGACGGCACCCGCGATGATCGCAGTCAGTCTGGCTTATCTGATAGTAGGAAACAAGACGATCTATACCAGTCAGTTGGAAACGCGGGCCGATTCTCCAGCGCACCGACTCAAGTTCTCCTTCCCACTGCTTTCGGTCCTCACGGTGCGCCAGGCAATGATGGAGTCTGTAGGGTCTCTGCAGCAAACGCAGAGTATTGTCGAGGCGGTGGCAGTCCTCGCAATGCATGGAGGGCGTGGAGCACTGGTGCTCTCAGAACAGGGTGAACTTCTGGGAACCTTGACAAAGACGGATATCGAGCAGGTACCTGAGCAGCAGCGAGGGCAAAGAACAGTGGCGGAAACGATGAATCGACAGGTCCAGACACTGCATTCAGAAGAAACCCTGGAGACAGCACTCAAAGAACTCACCACACGCCATGTAAGCTGGGCACCAGTAGTAGAGCCTGGAAATCAGGCTGTAGGACAGCGTGTGGTTGGCATCTTAACGCTCTCCCAGATCGTACACGCGTATCAGCAGGCGAAAGCAGAGACGCACACACGAGCTTTCTAGGCAAACGCAAGAGATGTGTGTCAAGGAGGATCTATGGCACTGGCTCATCGCCGTCCTTACGGCATCTATCGGTGGTTGGCAAACGCGCCCCTCTGGTTGTATCGGTTTGGCCTGGGAGGCATTCTTGGTCACCGCATTCTCTGTCTGACCCATCGGGGACGCAAGAGTGGACAGATCCGTCGGACGGTGCTGGAAGTCCTCTCCTATGACAGACAAACGAAAGAGGTTCTCGTGGTTTCCGGTTGGGAGGGAAAGACGGATTGGTATCGCAACATTCAGCATGAGCCTGCACTTGAAGTGCAGATCGGGTGGATGCATTACCAGCCAACACAGAAATTTCTCTCGCCAGAGGAGACCGCTGATCTTCTCCTCACGCTGTTTCGTCAGCATCCACGAGAGGCGCGATTCGTCGGGCAGCTATTGGGTATTGATCCCGACGCTCCTCCGCCTGTCCTTCAAGCCCGCCTGAAAAGCTTCTTTCGTGGGGTTCGTTTTGGGATACGGCAATGATTTGTCGGGGAAAGGGCCATTTTCGCCTGTCTTTTCTTTTGGGTGTCAGACATCTTTCAGCATATCTTGCGGCGCTGAAACCGCAAGGAAAGCCATCTGTTCACAGATGAAGGAACTCGTTCAGATACCGAAAAACGCTCCCAAAAGATGTCTGACACCTCCCTCTTCGTTTTCCACGAAATGCTGCGATTTTCAGACGTTGACGATTTAACAAATGAATGAGTTCTTCTCAGTGGCCTACGGCGCATGACGTTTCAAAGGTGATACGAGTGGCGAAGTTGATTTTCGTGCTTGGCTTGATATCTGGCAAATTCAAGCTGAGTGCGGGCGTCGTTTTTGACTTCGCCACAGAGGAAGGGTCATGGGAGTGGTGGCAGCGGGATGTCGTATCAAAAGTGGACATGGGCCGCTTTCTCTGCGTCATTTGGTCGTCATTTGGAGAAATTCTAGTGAAAGGAGATTTACCTATGGAAAAGTTCGGTACCAGACTTCTACTTGCTGGCATCTTTCTTCTCCTTGTTGTATTCATTACCGCCTTTGTCGATGCCTGGATCCACAATCCTTCTTTTTCTTCGAGTGTACTTGCTCTCATGATCATTGCAACGTTGATAGCCGTCCTATTTCTGGCCCCTGAGTATTAGAGGAATTGGTGGTGTGATCGTGATGGTGCAGACGGGGCAAGCCTTCGAGGCAGACATCCATCTTTCACAGGCGATCCTGGGTCTTGTGGTCCTTCTGATGGTATGAGGGATCTGTGATGTTTCACCCTCTTTCGTAACCGCATTGTGAGCCTGCTGTGCAAGAATAGAAAGATCAAGAGGCGACAGCGTGTTCGAAGCAGAAACGGAGAGAGCGCACACATTAGCTCCGCCCGAAACTGACGTTTGATGTTGCAAGAAGGTGAAGCAAGGAGCATGATGATGACCGACTTGATTGTTATTGCCTACGGAGAACAATCTCAAGTGTATACTGTCATTACCGCATTCCATCATTTACAATCTGAGGGCTGGAATCGAGATAGAAGACGCTGCCTACATCACTATAGACAGTGACGGGAAGAGTCAGGGCGCATCAGGATAGAGCTCTCACTCAGCAGATACAAGAGACAGGACCATTATGGGATCTGCTCAAAATGCTCTTCTCGAAGTATTTCCGAAATCGTTTCAAACGCTCCCGAAACGGGACTGGCCGGAGCACTGGCTTACGATGTGGCTTCCTCGGCAATTGGGATATCTTCTGAGATCTCAGCAACGCTTGCCAACTACGGATTTGATGATGCATTTGTCCAAAATCTCAAGAACGGACACATGCTTCTGAACCATTCTACCATTTTTGTGATGGTACGAAAAGTAATGTTGGACAAGGTCATCGCAGAGATACGTCAGTACGGAGGAACCGTCTTGTACACAACGTTCCCATATGATAGCCGTGCGGCTTCAAGAAGACCTCTCCCAGAAGAGAAATGAGTGAGAACGATACTCCTTCTGAATTGTATTACTATGCAATTGCACCCTGTGGGAAGGAACAAAAAGTCTAATGATAACACATCCTGCTTTCATACTCGAAGAATGGCGGGTCCGCGAGACGGAACTTCACCTCGACATCCTGGCGCAGACGGAGTCCATTTTCGCCCTCTCCAATGGGCATATAGGACTGCGGGGCAACCTCGATGAGGGAGAGCCGCATGGCCTTCCTGGCACCTACTTGAACTCCGTCTACGAACTGCGCCCTCTCCCCTATGCGGAAGCGGGATATGGCTACCCTGAGTCCGGGACAGGCCGTCATCAATGTCACGAATGGGAAGCTTATCCGCCTGCTCGTCGACGACGAGCCATTTGACGTGCGCTACGGCAAGGTCCAGAGCCACGAGCGGGAACTCGACCTTCGTGATGGCGTGCTTCGCCGCAGCGTTCGCTGGACATCACCCACGGGGCGCACCGTCAAGGTGTCGTCGGTACGAATAGTATCGTTTACCCAGCGGGCCATCGCGGCGATCAGCTATGAAGTCGAGCCGATTGATGCTCCAGTGCGCATCGTCTCCAGTCGGAACTGGTCGCCAACGAGGGCTCCCAAACCAGGGCCAAGACCCACGGGCGGGCATCGTTCCCACATCTGCACTCGAGTGCGAGGAACATCTGGCCCAGGGGACCTCCGGACTCCTGGTTCATCACACCCGAACCAGTGGTCTACGCATCGGGGCGGCAATGGACCACCACATTGAGGGGCCAGCCGGGACGGCTGTCGAATCCGAAAGTTCCCCCAATGTTGCCCGTGTGACCGTCACCGCGGCCTCGAGCCGGGCGAGCGGCTGCGGATCGTCAAGCTCTCTGCCTACGGTTGGTCAAGCGAGCATCGCGGCCGGCGATCCACGACCAGGTGATCGCCGCACTCTCCGCCGCACGGCTGACCGGCTGGGAGGGTCTACTGGCCGAGCAGCGTGCCTACCTGGACAAATTCTGGGCGAGTGCAGATGTCGAACTGGAGGGCGACCTACAGATCCAGCAGGCGGTGCGCTTCGCGCTTTTCCACGTCCTGCAAGCGGGATCGCGTGGAGAGCAGAGGCCAATCCCAGCGAAAGGGCTGACGGGGCCTGGTTATGATGGGCATGCCTTCTGGGACACGGAGATCTTCGTCCTGCCAGTACTGACAATGACCTTGCCTCACGCTTCCGCTGATGCACTACGCTGGCGCCACTCGACTCTCGGCCAGGCGAGGGAGCGTGCACGCCAACTCGGGCTACACGGCGCCGCCTTCCCCTGGCGGACCATCCATGGAGAGGAATGTTCGGGTACTGGCCCGCTGGCACTGCCGCGTTCCATATCAACGCGGACATCGCCTACGCTGTGACACACTACATCGAGGCCACTGGTGATACCGCATTCGAGGAGGAGGTTGGCCTCGACTTGCTCGTCGAGACTGCGCGGCTGTGGCTTTCCCTCGGCCACTATGACGCTGATGGACAGTTCCGCATCGATGGCGTCACCGGACCAGATGAGTATAGCGCTCTTGCTGACAACAACGTCTATACCAACCTCATGGCACAGCACAACTTCCACTAGCTGCCGAAGTGGTGACGCGCTATCCTGATAAGGCACGCGCTCTTGGGGGTGGATGCGAAGAGGCTGCCAATTGGCGCAAGGCGGCTGAGAAAATGCTGATTCCCTACGACAAGCGACTCAGAGTGACCCCGCAGGCCGACTCTTTTACCGATCACGCGGTGTGGGATTTCGCCAGTACCACGCCTGGATCAGTACCCCCTGCTCCTGCACTTCCCATATTTCGACCTCTATCGCAAGCAGGTCCTCAAGCAGGCCGATCTCGTCCTTGCGATGCAACTGCGCAGCGACAGTTTCACTTTGGAGCAGAAGGCGCGCAATTTTGCATACTACGAGCCGCTCACCGTGCGCGATTCCTCTTTGTCGGCCAGCTACTCAGGCGGTTCTGGCCGCCGAGGTTGGCCAAATCGCAACTCGCCCATGATTACCTGGGGGAAGCTGCGTTTATGGATCTCGCGACCTGGAGAACAACGTGCGGGACGGTGTCCAATCGCCTCGCTAGCAGGAGCCTGGACGGCGCTGGTGGCCGGGTTTGGTGGCATGCGCTTGCATAATGGTTCGCTCTCCTTCGCACCACGGCTGCCAGATGGAATTATACGGCTTGCCTTCCACATCCTGTTTCGTGGACACCGTCTGCGCGTTGAGGTGACAAAGACAGAGGCAACGTACAGTCTGCACGACGACTCGCCGCTGAAGGTGAGGCATCACAGCGACGAGATCACCTTGCCTGCGAATGGGGCAGTCAGTCGGCCCAGTTCCAGACGTTCAAGCGGGACCGCGACCCACCCAGCCCGCGGGGCGCACACCGCTTGCACGAGGGATACGCCTGTCGTCATGATGACTGTTGTATCCTTGTCACCGTCCCATCGTGAATTCGACTTACAACACAGCCCGTTTATCACGCCTATTCGGGGTCATAACATTTTTTCGTACACGCTTCCCCCGCTTAAGGCTTACAAGAACGAAAAGAAGCCTGAATCATTCCCGCCGAAAGCCAAGTAGTAGCCTTCTCTCCTCATGAGAGGCGGTTTGATTGACATTCTCCACTGGCTCATGATAAGAAAGGCAGAGGTTGGTTGCGTTTTGCCCATCAAATCCTCCTGTGTTTATTCTAGCACATTTCTCTTCTCCTCTCCTCCAAATTCGGTGCAAGTCCATACCTATTTGTTGCGATACGGGCGATGTGTTGCCTATCAAGAATGGTGGCTGCACCAGCCTGATGGAGATGCTCAACTCCGAACTCGTTTACGGCTGGTCGCTTCTTCATCGTGGCGACTTGTTCGCCAGAGAAACACGTCACTGCCATCTGGAGCAGCTCAATCGCTTTCGTTTTCGCCATCGTCCCCTGGAATATCTCACTTCATTGGAGATGCGTTGGGAGCAAATCACCGGTACGGGAGTAATATGCCCCCATAGTTTGAAAGAACGTGTTCACTCAAACACCCGATTTTGAGCGAACGGTGCGTTGTCTTTTGTTAGAGAGGCTGCGCAGGTTCCAGCGGACGTGAACCATTCAGCGGCACTGGAACGGATACCTCGGCTTGTTTTTGTATGATGTGCATCAACGGCGTAATGAGATCTATCGGGAGCGGGAACACGATAGTCGAATTTTTTCTCCACTGCGACTTCGGTCAGCGTTTGCAAGTAGCGCAGTTGCAAGGCCGCAGGTTCAGAACTGATGACCCTGGCAGCTTGTGCAAGTTGGGTCGAAGCGAGCAACTCACCCTCAGCCTGGATCACTTTGGCGCGTTTCTCTCGCTCCGCCTCAGCCTGTTTGGCCATAGAGCGCTGCATCGTTGTTGGCAGTACCACATCCTTGATTTCGACTGCTGTCATTTTGATACCCCAGCGTGCTGTCTGTTCTTCGATGATCCCTTGCAGGCGCTGGTTGATCTTGTCACGCTCTGTGAGGAGCTCATCCAGCTCTGATTGGCCCAGGACGTTGCGCAAGGTGGTTTGCCCTATCTGGGTTGTTGCCTGACCAAAGTCCATCACATTCACCACCGCCATCACAGGATCGCTGACATAAAAGTAGAGCACCGCCGTGACCTGGATGGTGACATTATCACGGGTGATCACCTCTTGCGGGGGGACCGTCAGGGTGACGATACGCAGATCCACTTTGATCATGCGAGAGATGAAGGGAGGGATCAGGAAGAGGCCGGGTCCCTTTGCACCGGTCAAGCGTCCCAATACAAAGATCACACCACGCTCATATTGTTGGACAACGCGAATAGCAGAAAATGCGACAATCACGAGAAGCAGCACAATGATGCCAAGCACCATGAATAGACTCATAGCAAGCCTCCTTTAGGCCAGAAAAGAAACACAAGCGAGAGAAGATACATAAGAATGATGTACGCTCGCTCTACTTCTCATGGTACTGGCAGTGCGTGAGAAGAAGTGTGAGAACGACCGTGAGTGAAAAGGACCTCCTCTTGCTGCACCAGATCAACCGTGCCATTGCAGGGTCATTTTGATACCTTTATTTCTTGACGAGTCCTCAGGCTTTTTTGTAGTCAGTTGCTTGAGGCAAGGGTTCTGCCAGATAGTGCTGTAACTGCTCCTCACCTTGTGGATTGACCAGGAAGGTTACAACATCCTCAGGAAGAATAACCATGCTTCCTCGTGGGAAAAGGAGTTCATCGTGCCGACGAATCGAGACAGCCAGACACCCGGCAGGCAACTGAGCCTCGCGTAAAGAAACATTTGCGAGCGGCATGTCTGGTTTGATGGCCGTTTCTACCATCACGGTGCCTTCTACCAGCCCGCGCATGCGCCGCGAGTCCTTGGCGAGTGTCTGACGATAGAGCCGGGCGATGCTGGCTGCGGAGAGCGTGCCGATAACATGTTGCCCACTCGCCATTGCTTCAGCATCGACCACGGGAACCCAGCTGACCCGCTGACTTGTCAATGCTTCCAGAGCTTCATCCAGCGTGTCATCAGGAGAGATGATCAAAGGATCACAATAGAGAATGTCTTTGACCTGCTGCTTCTCTCGTTCCTCCAGAGGAATACGCTGAATATCTGCAAGCGTCAACACACCCTGCAAATTGCCCCGTTCGTCAACCACAGGAGCACCACTTTCAATATGAGCCGCCAGTTGTTGCTCTGCGGCTGCTATCGTTTGCTCACCAGTGAACTGTACTGCCAGAGCCGTCATGGCTTGTCGTACCGCTAACGTTGAGAGGAGTAGGAAGGAGAGTTGGAGGCGATGGGCCGGTGAATCGGCTCGTGTATCAACTTGACTTGTATAGATGGTCACTTTCCCTACGAGAATTGATGCAATACCAACAGCAATCATCGCAGGTGCCAGCATCGAGAGATTGCCCGTCATCTCGGCAACCATCAGCATCACGGCGAGTGGTGCATGTGCAATCCCACCGAAGAGCGCCATCATCCCAACAATAACAAATGACGCGGGAGTCGCGGGAAGGCCGGGGATCACATGAACATGGTAACACAAACGCCACATCGTCGCACCCAACATGCCACCAATCACCATATCAGGGCCGAGAATTCCTCCCCCTAACGGTGCGCGGAAGATGGCACCAATACCAGTCGCCAGCGCAATGCGCCGATCCTGCACATCCAGGCGCAAGACACCTGCCAAAATCGAGCCAAACCCAGCACTAATCTGAGCGGCGGGTCCCTCGCGTCCAGCCGAACCACCGGTGCCAATCGTGATGGCCGAGGCAATCAGTTTAATAAGAGGAATACGTGCTCGTATAGCTTTACCCTGATGAAAAGCTCCAATTGCTGCATCTGTTCCATGTATCTCGTGCTCATACAGACATGAACGAAGTACAATTGTAGTGATCTGGCAGGAAATACGTCCTGCCTTCTCATTTCCTGGTTCTGTTCAAGCTAAGACGGCCTTCAATCGGGGATTGAACGGTCTATTCCATAAATTCGGGATAACTCATGCTATCTCTTCATCTGTCTCATTGCCTTTAGCTTCTCCAACTCCTCTACCACGAGCCTCTAATTGTTCCTTCCACTCGCTTTTATACTTATGCAAAGCACTCAACAAGCACCTGCGCTATTGCCAGATTTCGATACCACTTGTGGTTCGCGGGTACAATATACCAGGGAGCCTCATCGGTACTGCATTTGCTCAGTGCATCTTCATAGGCCTGCTGATAATCATCCCAATAGTTGCGTTCGTTCCAGTCAGCGGCGGTGATCTTCCACGCTTTATCTTTATCCTGCTCGCGAGCCATCAGGGGGCGTGTTTCCTGCTCGTCTTTACTGATATGTAGAAAGAGCTTGAGGAGGATAGTACCGTTATCAGTAAGCAATTTCTCAAAGTGATTAATTTCCTGGTAGCGGCGACTCCAGACACGATGGGGGACAAGGTTATGCACACGAACAACGAGCACGTCTTCATAATGGGAACGGTTGAAGATGCCCATGACGCCATTACCAGGAGTAGCCTTGTGAATACGCCACAGGAAATCGTGTGCCA
>CAWFFV010000055.1:0-5918 GCA_963814985.1 uncultured Chloroflexia bacterium
CGCTGCCCCCCATGGAGAAGAAGAGTCACTTCAACACCACAAAAATAGGCGAGAGGAAGTGATAGAACCAGGGACGCATCTCTCCTTGCATCGTGTGCACTGATAGTTCGCTGTGGATCATTAAGACCCACGTGTTACGCAACAAGGTGTCTTATACCTCCTTTCCGAATCTCCCTCCACAAAAGAAGTCTCGATGGTATACTACCAGGATGAGATATATTCGCCATCGAGCAAGGAGAGAGCTATGACGCAAGCTTCTTACAATGATATCGCCCAATGGTATGATCAGTTTCTACAAGAGAGGCCTGTCTACACGGAAGTGATCCTGCCGAACCTGTTAGCGCTCGTTGGAGAGGTCAAGGGAGAAGTGATTTGTGATCTGGCTTGCGGGCAGGGCTGGGTGGCACGTGAGCTGGCAAGACACGGAGCGCAAGTCACTGGTCTTGATCTGGCACCAAACTTGCTGGTGCTCGCACAACGCTATGAAGAGCAGGAGCCACTGGGAATTGTGTATATTCAAGGAGACGCTCAACGTGCCGATCCGCTGGGCGACAGTCAGTTTACCGGCTGTGTCTGTGTCATGGCGCTGATAAATATTGCTGATCTTCAAGCCACCTTTGAGAGTGTCCGACGGATTCTCAAACCAGGAGGCTGGTTTGTCTTTGCCATTCCTCACCCCTGTTTCCAGACCCCTCACGCTCAGTGGAATCCCTTGCCTGATCCTGAACATGCACAAGGCAGGGTCGTTACTGGCTATTTTGACGAACGACAGTGGTTCTCATCGAATTCCGGACGGAGTACGTAGCCGGGTTGCAGACCATCACCGCATGCTCAGCACGTATCTCAACCAGCTCGCCGCTGCTGGTTTTGTGCTTGAACGCACCTGCGAACCAGGCCCATCTGCCAGACAAGCTGAACGGGTGCCAGGGAACCGCGAAGTCCCCACGTTCTGCCGATTTGTGCTCATGTCCTCAAAGGATAGACAGACCCAGCAAAGCCGCAAAAGGCGAAGGGAGACCGAACTGGGATCTCCACACCGGGAGCGACCCTTGTTCGGACATGACACGCCAGTTGCTCTGCCCAACTGATCCGCCAATGACGATGCCCTTGCCCCGCAAGAATGAATTTTGTGCTCTCATCATTGAAAGAAGAGCCAGTTCTCTCCGAACCAGGGGCCAATGGCTCTCACAACCAGAGCCAGAACTTGTTCCTGCTGTGGTTGACTTCATCAGGCTCTTTTCTCTGGCCAAAGCACAGTTTGCTTAAAGAGCTCTGATTGATACAGGCAGCGATGAGAGCCATCACGATAGTACCACAACCTCAGAGAGAGCCACATCTCTCTTTCGACTGCGTATACCGACACAATATCTTCTGTCCGTAGTAGATCATCAAGAGTGGGAATGGCCTCTAGAGAAGCCACCCCCGAAGAGCCAGAGCCAGTCATAAGAGCCACGTGATCACTTCGATGAAATTCCGTCAGGTTAACGTTGTTCATACAAAACGGAGAACCAGTACGGGGTGTGACGAGTTTGTCATCCATTGTGGAGAAGTGGATCACTCAATCAAAGTCAAAGGTTTGGTCAGCGAAGAGTGGACCAGATAACCCTCGATAAGATATTACCTATTCACTCAGGCTCATGGCATCGTCACGTCAGGATATTCTTCTAGCTGGTTTGCAACCATCGCAATTGCCACATCACCCACCAGATCGCGTAACTGGCAGTGGAGGTCGTGCATGTTCTCCATACGTTTTGTCATGAAGTCGTGCCGGGAGGTCCCATACGCTAATCCCGTGAAGCCTCGCTGAGCCGCTTCATATTCTGCACTGATCTGTGAGAGGAGGTATGCAACCTCACTCCGCTTTGCCTGTGCTTCTAGCATTTTTTGTCTTTCTCCTTGTGTCTACTCTGTTTGCAAACGCAAGAACCATTGCAACAATCATACTGTGTCCATCTCCTTTGTCTTCCAACACTCACAGACACAGCGCTCTCTATAAGCCTCTCAGGGACCCAGGAATAATTAACGATGCATTTCGTCTCCGTTCATCGTTGTCTCATGACTTCTGGTTGTCTTACTGCGCCCACTCCGGCACGACTTCTTCCCCATTTGGGCGGAAGAACTGAAGCCCAGAGGGTCCGATAAGCAGCCATTCAGCCTCGACCTGACCCGTATTTTCGATCTGATGGAGTGTTTGGGCTGGAACAATCAATGTGTCACCAGGGGCAACTTCAACCCGTTCATCCCCAACGAGAACAGTGACAGTTCCCGCAAATTGCACCATGACCTCTTCTCGGTCGTGATAGTGGAAGGGACCGGCCACTCCTGATTCCTGACGTTGGCGGATAACACTAACTTCGGTTGCCCCCCGACGAGGAGTGGCAAGGCTGCCTGCGAACATTCCAGGGGTCCCACTAGCCGGGATGTTTGAGTTACGAATAAGCACCAAAGAAATCTCCTTCGAGTGAATGAAGCACAGATCTGTGCTATACTATTAGAAAGTCTGCCTGTCTAAATAGTAAGTCAGGCTGTCTAATTTGTCAAGAGGGAATGCGTATGTCGGAAGAGTCGCTTTCTATCGATCGCGAACAACTCGATCAGATGCGTCAGCATCATATTGGACGCTTGCTCCAGCAAACCTCACGAGCCTTCAACGTTCGGGCTATGACGAAATTACAGCAGTATGGGCACACTGGCTTGAGTCTGGCCCACACCTCACTGCTTTCCAATCTCGACCTTGAAGGAACACGCATCACCGTTTTAGCGGAACGTGCAGGAATGACGAAGCAGTCTATGGGACAACTCGCATTGGATCTGGAAAAGAAAGGGTATATTCAACGGATGATCGACCCGCGTGATCATCGTGCCACGCTCATTCTGTTTACCACAGCAGGTTGGCAATTTCTGCAAGATGCGTATCAAGTGAAAAGCGAAATTGAAACGGAGTACCGTGCCTTTTTAGGAGATGAAGGAATGTGCCACCTGCGTTCATCGCTGCTACTCCTGCTTGAACGGAGCAATCAAGAAGACGAGAAAGCTCAATAACTTCACGTGTTATCGTGACTATGGGACAATTTAGTTTTCGAGAGTCCCTTATTTCAGCCCATCTAAAAAGCCCAGCACAACCTGAGTAAATTCTTCGGGCTTTTCCATATTTGGTACATGCGCGCTCTCCGAGAAGATATGTTTTTTTGCTCCCTTGATCGCATCTGCCATTCCATCAGCGGCACGGAGAATTTCAGGATGATCAAGCGCTCCTGCCATGATCAGTACGGGGACGCGAAGGGCGCTCAGGCGGCTACTAGCAGGCGGAACGAGCGGATTGAGTCGTTGTGTATCGGCGACTAACCATGTTTTCATCCTGACCGGAATACGATTCATCTCAAGAGCACGTTGACGAACCATTGGGTTGAGCTGTTCTGGTTGACGATACGGACCATCAACCCAGAGACGAATTTGCAGTTCAGATGCACGCGCTGTATCCCCCTGTTGTAAGGCTGTTATCATTTCTAATACATCCGGCGGGGGGTCGCCTTGTAACTGGAAACCACTCGGAACGGTTGAGACAATCATCAATGCTGAGGCCATCCCAGGATGCTCAAGCACAAAGTCGATCATGATTTCTCCGCTCAGCGAGCACCCAAGCAACGCAGCACGTTCAATGTGGAGGTGCTCCAATAATCGCAAGAGGTCATAACGACGAGTTCTTGGCCCTGTAGCTGGATCTGATTTCCCGTAACCGCGCATGTCAAAGCGAATGACCCTATAGTTCTGCGTAAAGGCATCCCACTGAGCATCCCATATCCCGCTATCTACAAAGGCTGCATGGCCTAAGACCAGTGTATCACCATCACCTGCCATTTCATAATAGAGCTTCCCATCATCGAGATCGATGTATCCCGTTATTGTTTTTACCATAATGAAGCTTCTTCTCCCTTGTTGTTTATCAGTCATGCATAGTGTACACTGGTTTCGATGACACCTTTTGTCATGCAAACTATCGAATAAACCAGTGAGGCAAAAAATCATGCGTGCAGATCGATTGGTGGCAATTGTCTTGCTGTTACAAACCCAAAAGAAATTGACGGCACAGGCACTTGCCGCCAGATTAGAAGTTTCTCCACGAACCATCCTGCGCGATGTGGAGGCACTCTCCATCGCAGGAATTCCGATTTATACCAATGGCGGACGTGGAGGTGGTATTGCGCTCGATGAAAACTACCGTGTAACACTTACCGGCTTAAAGGAAGCTGAACTACACACGTTTTTTATTTCCAGTAACGTTCAACTTCTCAAGGATATCGGGCTTGGGAATGCAGCAGAAAATGCGCTTCTGAAGTTATCGGCGACTGTACCAATACAGCATCAACCTTCCCTCGAGTTCATGCGCCAGTGTATTTATATTGACCCACTCTGGTGGTGGCACGAATCAGAGCCGCTGCCCTTTTTGGGAGAAATCCAGCAGGCGGTCTACGAATCTCGCCGCCTTTGCGCTGTCTATGAGCATTATCATGGTGGCATAACGGAGCAGATCCTTGAACCTTACAGTTTAGTTGCCAAATAGAGTACCTGGTATCTCATCGCCCGACGTGACGGAGAACTGCGCACCTATCGTATCTCGCGGTTCCATACTATCGCTCTACTCGACACACACTTTACCCGTTCTGAGAATTTTAATCTGGCAACGTACTGGCATCATCACTTGCAAGAATTCGCATCAACTGTTTCTGGCTACACGTTTACCTTGCGTTTTCACAAAAGTCGATTGCCATTCGTGAAGAGATTGATGCCAGGTCGCTCTACCATTATAGGGCCAGAGAATGGAGATGGATGGGTGACGGCACAATTTCACGTTGAGTCTATGGATTTAGCCAAAATGCTCGTTTTTGGACTGGGAACTCAAGTGACAGTCGTTGAACCGCCAGAATTACAAGCGACAGTTGTTCAGGCTGCCGGCGAAATTCTTCATAGCTCGTCGAGCAGAAAAGCCTAAAAGCGTCTCGATTGAGCCAGGACAGGACAAAGGTGCCAGAGGCTTGCTGTTGTTGGCCGCTGCGACCTATCTTACTTGAGCGAAAAGTCAGGCAAACAGCCTCTGACAAGTTTTCAAACGTTTCATACGATTTCTCATGAACACGGGATGAATCGACTATGGTCAGGGAGAGGATATCCATGATCACCTCAAGCAAATGAGTAAAGGAAACTGAATTTCCGCAACGAACTCTGGACAGTTTCTCAGCCACAAAGCAACATCTCTGGATCGAATGAGTGATACTGGTAATGGAGTGGAGTTTATATTTGGAAGCTCACGATTTCATGCTCATCGTGAGCATCTTCTTTGACTTCGCCGCCAGCATCTTCTGCACTTCTGGCTTCATTTGTTCTTTGGCCAACCTCAATCTCGACCGCTGGCCATATGCCACGTAAAATCGATACTGAGTATACAAGTCCCCAATAACGAAAGGCCACTGCTTTGCTGGTAATCCAGCAACGAGGAAGCGCTGGTGAATATAGGATATTGTATCCTTCTCTAAGGGTTGATGTTTCCAGACGCAAAAATAAGATAGTAGAAACCTGCCACCAAGATGCATTCGTCCATCGAGCGGCTGGAGGATCGTTGGACTTGGAGATACACAGCGACCTCCGTGCCAATCTGACTTCCGAAGGTTGATGATATCTCACTGCTGAGTGAGTGAGGTTCATAATAGGTAAACCACCAATGGTTCACCTGAAACATGCTGTTAAAAATATGCTTCTCCGACATACGGTTTAGACAAATATCATGTAAAAAAGACCTTTTCACTGGTTGCTTGGTGTAACGCGGTGGTAGGTCTTTTTTGGCTTGTGGAGCGGGTTTAGTTGGTATGATGTGGAAGGATGGGGCTAAGGGGACTCGAACCTCCGACGCACGGTTTAGGAAA
>CAWFFV010000056.1:0-217232 GCA_963814985.1 uncultured Chloroflexia bacterium
CAATATAAGGGATATTAAGACGTATCACCTTTGCAATCGCATGACGCACACGCAAGAAACCAACGAGATTGCAAGCCAGCACAATGAGTGCTACCCCAGCAATAAAGAGTTGACTAAAGGGAAGAAAATGGAGACACATCAAAGGGAACCAGACACAAAAAGCGAATAGGGCCATTCCAAGCGCTTTGCTGAAGGCCCATCCTCGATCTGGTAGATTGTGGAAAACGGTCATAGTGAGCGGCAGACATACCAGTCCCAACGCCTCGACCAACGCCCACATCTGAAATAATTCGATCATTGGCACTCTCTAAAAATAGCAACCATCACATACCTACCACCTAAAACGTATCTACCACCCAATTGGTTCCCCGCTACACCTTTTTTAGGTACAATAGTACTTGTGTCTTGCTCATCTTTCAGATGGTCTTCTGGTAACACCTCAGGCTTGCTCACCACCATCAATCAATTTTTCCAGTCAAAATGGGTCATCGGTTTGGCTTGCGGGGAATCATAGGCAATAGTGACAAGTTCGAAATTCTGCAACATCAGGTCTCGCAGATTGCCAGTATAGGGCACTGCTGGCTTCTCATTGGATGAGATCCAGATAGTAAGCTGATGGCCCTTAAGAGGATAGCCCAGAAAACTGCTGCTCTTGAGTACCGATGTCTGCTGAGTCTGCGCCCAGATATCCATAAATTGACCCAGAGTATAGGCTCTCTGCATAGGCGCTTCCACATGAATCACCCCATCGGTTCCGGACGTCTGCAACCAGAAAGCGCACTGGCCTCCTGTCGGAATACCGACATTTTCAGGAACCGCTACGGCCCGATTCTTCACAAAGATGGTCAGATGTGTAAAGATACGCTCGTTCGTATGCCCTGCTTGATCGCAAGGAATGCCATCGACTGTTCTGGAGAGTTGCGTGGGTTCTTGCGTAAAGATTAATTGAGGCATCCAGAAGAAGGCGACAAGGACAATAGTTCCGGTAGTGCCCAGAGCACCAATAATGCTACGTTTGGGTGTACGCTTGCTCCAATTCCAGGCCGCTCTTATCGGTCCCCGACCCAAGTTGATAAACATATAGACACTTGCCCACAACGGTAGAGCAGTGAGAAGCATTTGTACAACCAACAATACCATACCTGAGTAGTTATGTGTACTCTGCTCATTGGCCAACGCGCCTTGTTGTATACGAAGCGAGTTCCAGGAGGTCAGCACGATGGTTGGGGCATTGATGATAGTAAAAGATAAAAGGGTCACAAGTACAAAGATTGTGACGCAGATATAGCTGGCAAATACTACTTTGACCCAGGGCTTCAGACCTGGTAACCTGTTTCCTTTCCAGGCAGGAACAGGTAAGACACTACGCAAAAAGGGGCCAATTTGTGAGAAGAAATCCGGGATACCTGTGAGATCTGTGAGTGCCCAGTAGCCGTCCATCCGCACAAAGGGGAGATTTTGGAAGAGAATATCTAGATCAATCAACACAACTACTGAGAGGAGAAATTCTTGTCCAGAGAGCAAGGAGAAGACCATGATACCAAGAGCGAAAAGAAGGCCGAAATAGAATCCACCAAGATCTGTACGGACCCTGGCCCATCGACCAAGTCGATAGCAGTCGGTCACATCGGTGTAGAGCGCAGGATAAATCAGATAGAGACCGATGCCCATCCCCCGAACTTTGCCACCTCCATAGCGAAGCGCCGAGGCATGACCGAATTCGTGGAAAACTCCCGCCACAAGTAACAGGGCCAGCACAGTGAGCAATCGTCCTGGTACAGAGAGGGTTTCGAGAATGATATGTGTAATGCTTCCATGGACAAGATACAACCACTCATGGGCAACAGCAATAATGGCCAGGATGGGAATGATAACATATGGCAGATACAAGACCTGGAGCACTCTGGTGATCGGATCGATAAAACGCGGGCCGATCATCTTCATGCGCAGATTGACAGCAAGGGGCGAGGCCACACGATTCTTCACAACCAATCCGTTGTCTGGCGAACTATTCACGCTGGAAATGATCCCCATTGGGATGAGCTTCGTCTGGATGATCTGTCGCACATTATCGGGACTGACGATCCATTCTGTTACCTCTGTGACTTCAGCAGCTATCTCATTGTGTGTGTGCTCACCATTAGCTTGCTCTGCAACACGGTAGAGAAGCTCCGAGAGTTGGATAAATTGACCGTCGCGCTGGATAAGCCATTGCTGATCTTTGAAACCGCTCTCTTGCAGTTCTCCAGCAAGTTGTACATTCGGGGCAAGTACCGGATACTCAATCGCCTCCGTAGAGGTGGTTGGCAAATCTTGCGAGGCTTGAAAAACTACTGGCTCCAAAGCATCTGTGTCGTTTGAGGGTGGTGTGTTCGGGATCATTTTGAAGCACTCCTCGCAGTTGCGTGGCAGGCTGAGCATGTTTGCTCAGCCTGCCACTTTTACAACAGCTCTACAAAATAGAGCTTATTTTTTCACAAGGACCCCTGCAAGCGCTGTAGCATAACACCCGGGCTGAGCACTGGCGTACAATGCTGCAGTTCCTGGACAGTAATTATAGGCCATCGCCACATTGGTCGTTATAGGAGCAATTGAGAGAACGAACAGCGGCGACCCATATCCATACGACATCACCTCGCGGTTCGGAAGCTCCATGGCAACCTGGGCCTCAATCTCTGTAACGTTCAGCAACTTCTTTTCTGTCGTCATTTGATTATCTCCTTTGTGATACTTGGGACTTTGAGCAAACACCTTCACTGCGTGCTTGCTTGCTATTATAATATAGTAATTTTTAGATAAATTCAAGCTATTTCGACTCTTAAAGTTGCGCTTAAAATGCTTTCTCAGTAAGTTTTAATAATGCAAAAATATTGTAGAGTTAATTATTATTAATAGATTTTATTCTTTTAGTGATTTATAGCGATGATGATCGATTTCTTCAAGCTCTATCCGAGTGACATCGTCTCCAGATCCTCCCCTGGCTTTTTCTTCAGTCGCTTGACATCATCTCATAAATGGTCACTCCATCCGAACGATAAACGACACGCAAACTCTGACCAACCATATGCTCAAACTTGTCCAAACCGGCTGAAGTTTGTGCTGCATACGTTTCTCGTTCTAAGGGACCTACATAGATATAGTGCACATGGTAGTAACGTAACAATTCCAGAGCCTGCTCAGAGTCCGTCGTTGAATAGATAATTCCAACATCAGTAACGCGGTTGAGAGGTTGGTTAGTATAGCGTTGCTCACTTACATGGTCAGGCCAACCCAACACATCGGGTAATCCCGTAAAAACAGAGATACGGCCAAACCACTGGTATGAGGTGGGTACAGCAGCTTCAAGCACAACTGGAGAACCTGCAACATGCGCATTGAGCCAGGCAATAGCCTTCGCATCACCAGGATACCAGGCAGAGACAAAGGCAAACCCATCCATTGTAGGAGTATAATTGGCACTCTGCACAGGCTTCTGTGCATCGATCCACACCTGATGATCATTGATACGCGATTGCGTTCCCTGGAAAAGAAATATTGAGCAACAGAGTACAAAGATCCCCAGTGTCACCATCCACCATCGACGTACAAGGCCCCCCAATACATTCCACAAGTAATGGACAGCCAGCGCCTCTCCAATAGCCAGACACAACCATGCCTGTATCGAAAATTTGAAAACCGTATTCATGCGCTCATAGTCGCCACCATCCAGGAAGTCACGCACATAGATAAGCTCTATCCCTAAACAAATACATAGGCCCATCATTAACAAAAGATAGATATACGTGTGTGTTCTCCTGGATATGCTTCCCACCTTCTCCAGAGTCGTCTCACCATTGAGCCATTGAGTTCTGATGAATTGGAAAAAGAGAAATCCACCCAGTACTAACATTGCAGCTAAAAGAACCTTCACTCCGAGCACCATCAGGATCACCAGAACTCCAATACTCAACAAGATATATCCTGTAATCCACCAGGATTGGGAAGCATCTCCCACATATCGCGGAACAACCCATTTCTGATAAAATTCTGCCAGAAAGAAACTGAGAGCGAGGAATATCCATAAACCAAAAATAGTGAGATAATCGCCCAGACCAGTTGCTTGCTTCACCACCCCCAACCCATTCACATAAAGTTGCTGATATGATAAGTAGAAGGGCAAATAGAAGAGGTAGCCAAGGCCACAAAGCAGTACCGCTATCATCAGGCGAAAGCCCGACTCTACTACAATTTCAACCTTTGTCCTTTGCTTCCTATCCAGGAGTTTTTGTATCACTAACACCGCCGCTAACAACACGGCATACACAGGCATATCCCAGGGATTTACACAGGCAATTGTGCCAAAAATAAAGGCTGCTAACAGATATAATGGCGCTCGTTCTCCATGCGGCGGCTCATACTTCTCATCGCCAGAGAGCAGCAATGCAGCGAGAATACCCAGCATACATACAGCAACTGGCATATCAATAACATGCGGGTGTAAGTCGGCAAAGAGGAAACTCCAAAAGGGAAACTCATTGATAGTGAAGGGAATGATACGGCTACTCTGCCAATAATTGAAAGCTGGCGGCTGTATATGCGCTAGCAGGGCTACCAGTTGTCCTTTAAATTGCGCAAATCCATCAAAGTTACCAATCAGTGCAGCGAAATATCCACCTAACAAACCTATACCCAAATTTCGTGACATGCTGTAGACGATCAGCACAGCACCACTGAATGTCATAGCAAAGAGAGTGGGGATGGCAAGGTTAAAAGCAGTAGTGGGAATAATTCCGGTTAGTTTGATAAGGGAGCCAATAACGACATATCCATAGTAGTAGTAGTTGATATATCCTCCTGCAAACCAGGGATCAAGTGGTGGCATATAGGGACTACGCAGAACGGCATTGAGAAAGGCTAATTCCATTGGCTTCTCTCCACCGAGATAGATCTGCCAGAGATCGGGGTTGAGAGAGCGAATGATGACGAAAAATAGATACGCCAGACTAAACAAGCCCTCGCTTAGCAGTAGTCTACGCCAATGTTGCCTGAAGAAGGCTACGATGGCACGTCTTTGCAAAGCAAGCGCTATAGCACTGCATACTATCAACCCACCCACCACCAGCCAGAGCGATAAGTAACTAAACGCTACTATATGGGTAGCCGCCAGCACCCAGGCCAGATACGCCAGAAGCAACACACCAATGGTTTTACTGAAGATATAGCCACGATCAAATAATGCACGAAAAGGGATGAAGACCAGTGGGTAGACCAGTAGTCCCAGAATGATGAGTGTCAGCCACCAAAATAACACAGGAACGGTGTTGGCGAGACTATTTGCTGGAAATTGAATACTAAAAGGGGGGGATTGCTGATCATCGGCAATTTGCTGAGGGCTGAGGAGCAAGGAATGCTGAGCACCGGAAAGATTTGCACCTTGTGGAGGCAATTGGATACCATCTAACAGCTTTTGCAAGAGCTGATCCTGTGTATAGGGGTAGGGATTATCGCGCACAAAGATACGAGTAGTTGGATGATCAAAAACGGAGTAGCTCTCGTCAGCGTTGCTATCATCAAGCGCCACGCCAAAGAGATTAGGATGGTTCTCGAACTGTGCCGCTAAGTGAAAACCGAGTTGTCCACTGTAGAGCAATTGATAATAGTGGATAGTGAGCGGATAGCGAAATGGAAGACGAGGAATGGATTTATCAAGACGATCCGTCGCCATCGTAATAGCATTCACCATAGGAAGCACATGGGCAAGCTGTTGCGCCTTCGCAATCGTATCATCACCATAGAGATCCAGGCCCGTCGTCGGCAGTCCATTGGCATCAGGATAGCTAAGCTGCACAAATCTGGAGGGATCATACCCATTAACAGCGACAGGCAGGGGATCATCCCACTGCTCATAGGTCAGGACACTCCCTTGCGGTAAATGGCTATACATCCACTGTGAAGCCTGCACTTGAGTATTGGGTTGGCTATAAACATTCAGCAATGCCAGCCCCTGGAAGATCGTTCCCGCAAGAACCAGGCCAGGAATAGCATAACGCATAACGTTCACAAGCTTGCCAACATTAAAACGTTGAGTAAACTGCCATTCTCGGCGCATAAAAGCCACTAAGACCGTTGCGGCCATCAGTGTCAAAAGTGGATAGACAGGCAACATATAGCGCATAAATTTGACATAGAAGCTACCCATAATTGCACTATAGGCAAGCACCCAGGAAAGCACCACCGGCCAGGAATTTACATCACGTTTCCAGACGCGCCAGAGCAACCAGAGCAACCCAGCACAGGCCGTCAATCCCAGTGTAACCCCCATCCCCCACAACACCATATTCTGTATCTCGTAGACATATGGTATGGTACCCGCAAATTGTCGTACGTAGGGAAGATCAAGAGTACCACGCACCAGATCCCCTTGCTCTGAAACTTGCTGGATAAAATTTGGCATATCCAGGAGTGCGTAGGGTTGTACGATAAAAAATACGAGCAATGCAACCAGACCGGCAAAAATAAGGGCAATGCCAGATGAGAGCAAGTCACGACGGCGATACCAGCGTAATACAATGGCAACAAATAAGGGAATTATCAGAGGTGCGGCACTGAATTTTGTCGCCATAGCCAGACCATAACTAAGACCAGCCATGAGCGACCAGAACATCAACTTCTCACTCTCTACCAACACAACACAGGTAAAGAGTGTCAGCATAACGAAGAAGAGCAGCATTGTGTCAACAGCATAGAAGTGCGAAAGCTGCAACTCGAATGGGGTAAATACTACTAATGCTGCCGCAAGTAACGCGACATTCCATGCATAGAATTGGTTGGGGGTCTCATCTCTGACCAGCCGTAGTCCAAGTAAACCCGTCAATAGAATGGTGCCACTGTCAAAGAGTGCTGAGAGAACACGACCAACAAGTGTGAGATTAGCCAGAGATCCTGCTGAGGGAAAAAAGTGTACAAGGATATTGCCTATCAGAGCCAGGAGATAGAGTGGCAATGACCCATAAGCAAAGAAATGCGGATTGAGTGGTGAGGCTACAGGGTCACGAAACTGCTCAAAGCTGGTCGGCCAGGCCAGTGTGGTAACATGAAACAGAATCTGCCTCTCATCGGGATGGAAGCTATTCCCCTGATCCCAATTGAGACCATACAAACGCAAGATCAGCCCGAGGAGCACCAGACCCCATAAAGCCAGGGGTCGCCAGCGGATGGTGAGCTTCATAGATCTTTTCCCTTTCTCCTATTTAAGACTGCCCAGATCTTCCTCGCCACCAGCGGTGGCTCGCCCTCGTTTAGTGTGGGTTTTGTCGTCACTGGTAGAGGTTGCGTTGCAACCTCTACCAGTGACGACAAAACCCACACTAAACAGCTTGCAAAGCGCCTTCGGCGCTGAGGAATCAGGAAAAGGAACCTGAGTAGTTACATTCTGCCTCAGTATAGAGACTGTGTCATGATAGGTCAAGTGGCAATTTCTTGTTTAGGAACATTGGGCACAATTAGCTAGAGAATTATCTCCCATCTATGCTACCGCTTGTTTTCGATCATCCACGGGCCCAACGCTACTCCCCAATGACGACACTTTCGTAGCAAGCTTGCCATCAATGGCATCCACCATTACTACATCACCAGCGACTATTTCACCCTGTAAAACCAGCTCCGCCAGCATATCTTCCAACAGTCGTTGCACATTACGACGCAATAGACGCGCCCCATACTCAGGATCACAGCATTGTTCCGTCAGTGTAAAACATGCAGTAGCTGTTACTTGAAGCTTTATAGATTGTTTTGCCAGAAGCTTCTCCATCCGCTCGACCATGAGATCGACAATCTTGCGCAAATGCTTCTGCTCCAGGGCATGGAACAGTATCACCTCATCAATACGATTGAGCAGTTCTGGTTTGAACAGATCTTTTAAAGCAGGAATGATCTGGTCATGCATATGCTCATTAGCATCGGACAGGCTCTCTTGTTTGCTACTTTGTCCAGACAAAAAACCATGAGAGAGAGGGATGGTTCCCACATTCGCGGTGATGATAATGATGGTATTCCTGAAATCTACAGTCTGACCATGCGTGTCAGTAAGACAGCCATCTTCGAGGATTTGTAAAAGGAGATCTAAGATCTTTGGATGCGCCTTTTCAATTTCATCAAAAAGCACAATACTATACGGACGACGACGAATGGCCTCGGTTAACTGACCTGCTTGCTCATAGCCGATATAACCCACGGGGGCACCAATAAGACGAGAAACATACTGGCTATCCATAAATTCTGACATCTCTAGCTTGAGCAGAGCGTTCTCATCCCCAAAGAGGGTAGTAGCAAGTGCTCGCGCTAACTCTGTTTTCCCCACACCTGTTGGACCCACAAAGACAAACGAGCCTATAGGACGACGGCTATCACGCATCCTGGTTTGTGAGCGACGCACAGCCTTTGCTACAGCCTGCACTGCCTCATGCTGTCCAATGACTCTTTGATGCAGTTCATCTTCAATCTTCAAGAGACGTTGAGCATCCTCGCAGACAGGCTGTACAATAGGAATACCAGTCCATCTGGCAACGATCATAGCAATGTCCTGTTCTTCCAGCAAAGGGCGCTTCTGCTGTTGATTAGTTTTCCAATCACTTTCCATCTGCCACAACATCTGATGCATTTGTCGCTCACGTTTAAGTAGACAGCGAGCCCGCACAAAGTCATGACGAGCAATCGCTGCATCTTTTTCACGTTCAACCACAAGGATCGCATCGCGCAACTGATGTACACGGGCCGGTGCAACCGAACGTTGCACGCGTACCCATGAGGCGGCTTCGTCGATCAGATCAATCGCTTTATCCGGCTGAACGCGCTGGGGGATGTAGCGTGAAGACATCTGCACGGCAGCGGCTAATGCTTCGTCACTAATATTGACCTGATGAAAATTTTCATAGTGCGAGCGAAGGGCATACAGGATCTCTAATGTTTCTTGCGGACTCGTCTCTGTTACCCACACTGGCTGAAAATGGCGTCTCAAGGCTAGATCAGCTCTTATTATCTTGCGATACTCATTCGGCGTTGTTATCCCGATAAATTGGAACTCGCCATGAGCCAGCAGGGCTTTGAAGAGATGAGACACTGCAATAGACTCTTCAGCTACGCCAGAGTGTAACTCATCGAGAACAAGAATGATCTCTGGCACACTTGCAATTTCCTGTAAAATACATTTCAAACGTTCCTCTAAGTCACCACGAAACCCGATATCAATAGTGAGCATACTGATATCCAGAACAACCATTCGGCAAAAGCGCAAATTATCAGGTACCCTCCCCTGGACGATACGTTGGGCTAACCCTTCGGCAATCGCTGTTTTGCCTGCACCAGAAGGTCCAATGAGAACTGGATTATTTTTCGCTCGGCGTGACAAAATCTGCATAGTGCGTTCTAGCTCGGCTTCACGACCAATCAACGGATCGAGCATCTCATTCAAAGCGGCCATAGTCAGGTCACGACTGCACTGGTTCAGGGTAGGCGTCGCATCATAACGCGCCTGATACTCTGCTATGCTCAGTATTTTTTCACGCCCATCATTGAGCAAGACAACGAGCAGGCGTCGAACAACATCTGGAAATATACCAAATTTTTCCAACACACTCACAACGAGGCCGTCACGCTCATCACAGATCGCAAGAAAAACATGCTCGATACTCACCAACTTCGCATCTACAGAGCCAGCCTCTTGCTCTGCACGTACCATTGTTGCACGTGCAGAGGCATTTAAAGAAGTCCGTCCTAACAGAGCTTTGTTGCTATATTCGACAAGCAATTCCACAGCTTGAGCGACGCATTGTGAACTTGTCTGCAAAGACACAAACAGAGCTTCAATAAGGGGAGCTTTCAGCTTGAGCAGGCCAAGCAACAGGTGCTCTGTACCAACTAATCTATGTCTTAAACGTCTGGCCTCCTCACGAGCAGAAGCCAGTACACCACGCACCTCTACAGTATATTTGTCAAGCTGAGACATTTTTCATTTACTCCTTACCCAAATCATATTCTTGTTCATATGAGATAACTATCGGGCAAGGGGCAATTCCAGAAAAGGTAGAAGGGCCACAGGTGTGGCCCGCCATGAGTCATCCCGGTAACTATTCAGGTGTTCTCACCACCTGCGGTGGCTCGCCCTCGTTTTGTTGGCAGTGGCAGGGTTTGCGGCGCAAACCCTGCCACTGCCAACAAAACCTACGAAGCGCCTGTGGCGCTGAGGAATCAGGAAAAGGGGACCTGAATAGTTACCGGGATGACTCATGGTGAAGTGCCTCAGGCACCGAAGATTTAGAAAAAGGGACCTGGGTAGTTACCCATAAAGATAAAAATAATACACCACTAATTATGTATTGTTGGCAATTGTATCATAACACATGTGCCTCGTCCGAGAGTACTGTTGATGGCAATTGTGCCACCGTGAGCTGCGACAAGTCCCTGGGCGATTGAGAGTCCCAGGCCACTACCACCTTGCCGGGCTGTTCGTGTGCGCGATTGGTCGACACGATAGAAACGATCAAAGAGATAGGGCAATGCCTCTTCAGGAATACCAATGCCCGTATCGCGTACCTCCACGGTCACCATATCTTTATCTTTATTACACACCACAATGTCAATTCGACCATCTTCAGGGGTAAACTTCAACGCATTCCCTACAATGTTCAGAAGCACACGCCGTAGTTGATCTATATTACCCCGTATAGCAAGAAGAGGTGTGGTAATAGCACATATGATCTCTTGTCCGTGCGCCAGCAGTTCAGCTTGTTCGCGAATCTCACATACCAGGACCCCCATATCAATGGTATCCTCACGTAATTTGATCTGTCCTTCATCCAGGCGTGAGAGAACCAGTAAATCCGCCACCAGTCGCTGCATGCGCTCAACTTCTGTATACATGCCACGCATAAGACGATGAGCGGCATAGACATCCCCATTGTCGGCCTCTAACAACAACATTTCCAGGCTCCCACCAAGGCCTGTCAATGGCGTACGCAGCTCATGAGACGCATCTGCAACAAATTGTTTCTGGCGTGCAAATGCCTTTTCTAAACGAGCCACCATACTGTTAAAAGAGCGGGCTAAGCGACCAACCTCGTCTTTCGCCACTGGTTCAGTCAGACGCAATGACAGACTACCATCGGTGATACGCTTGCTAACGCGCTCCATTTCAACCAGAGGACGTAACGCCTGTCCCATCAGAGGCAACGTAAGGGCTGCAGCAATACCCAGCATGATAAGAATGCCAGCCAATAGTATCCAACGTGTGTTTACTACGACACTATCTGTTGGCTCCGTTGGCATGCTCAACTGCAAAATACCATTTCCATACGCTGGCCCTGATTGCACATTAACATTAACATTAACTTTATCTATCACCATGATAGACTGCAAAACAACCATCTCACGCTGGCCCATACTCCCATTGACCAGTAGAAAAGGTTCTTGCGATTGCTGTAGTTTTGTAACACTGTCTTGTGTCAGCTTCACCACCGGTACTTTGCTATCAGCGGCAATAACACTGCCATTCGATGCTAAAATCGCCACGCCGATATTTTTACCAACCACTCCATGTACCATGCTCAGGATCGTTGACGCGGTATTACCTGGTAACATAATCGGTGGAAGAGCAACTGTACCCGCTGGCCCTGACTGGATCACTGCTTTATTGGGCTCCACTCCCTCCCCCAGTGACACGCTTATTCCCCCAAATGACGTGTTTACGATGCTTGCCTGGTATTTGAGCAAATTCGCCTGACTGGTAAGCAATGCATCCTCTTCAATCTGGGAGATCACTATGCCGAATGTAGCCAGTAAAACCGCAAATAAACCAAACGATACTAACGTAAGTCGCCAGCGCAGCGGCAAACGCGCCACCAATGCAGATATCCATTGCATATGCTCGTCTCCTCAACTGCGCAACACATAGCCGATGCCACGCACAGTTTGCAGTAACTGGGGGGGATGATCCTTCAATTTTTCACGCAGGTGACGCACGTACACTTCGATCACATTATCGTCACCAACATAATCGTAGCCCCAGATGCGAGCTATAATTGCATTACGTGTCAACACCTGGCGCGGGTGCATCATAAAAAACTCCAGCAAGTCAAACTCACGCGGAGTGAGATCAATCTCACGCTTATCACGTGTCACCACACGTGTAGTACGATTCAGTGTCACTCCCTGAAATGTCAACACTTCCCCTACGTGCAAGCCTCGCCGTCGCAATACCGCCCGCACACGCGCCATCAATTCTTTGAACACAAATGGCTTGGTTACATAATCATCAGCGCCTATGTCCAACCCGGTCACGCGATCCTCGATATCATCTTTCGCCGTCAGCATGATAATGCATGTATCATCAGACACCTTACGAATCTGGCGCGCAACCTCCAGACCATCGATGCCCGGTAACATCAAGTCAAGAATTACAATATCTAGCGGCTGAACCTTCACCGCCTGTAGCGCATCCGGGCCATTTACTGCAATGGAGACATTAAAGCCCTCATAGCCAAACCCCATCCGCAAAAATTCGATAATTTGCGCTTCATCATCTACAATTAATACCGCTGGCTTGCGCTCAGCAGTACGCTCTTCCTCATGAAAAGCTGCTTGCATTCTCACCCTCTAACTCATACGAATATGGGCACCTTCGTCGCAGAAGATACCCACATTCCAGATTCATCTCTCTATACTCTTCCCGATAGGGTTCATATTAACACTCCGGTTGACCTGGAGCAACTCCAATTGCCACTCCAAGCGCGTTGATTGAACCATCGCTATTAAGCGTTCCCTTTGCTACCACAAAATCGCCCACCTTTAGATCTCCAGGCTTCACGTCCTTGCCTGTCGCCAGGTTGACAAATTTGGTCTGATCAGTGGTTTTAACTGTAGAGTTTTTACTAATGACGAACGTGGAACCTGTTAGTGTCGTAATATTACCAGCTACTACAACGCCCTGCAGGCTATCTCCCTTCGTTGGTGGCACGCCGGCTCCCACCATCAGTCCATTCGTGGCACCTGGACAGCAGAGATTTGGACCTCCAATGACGGGTGGTTGTCCTGGAATCTTGCCGTCTGGTACGACAATTTTTACATCAGCTTTCCCATTATTTATTGTAACCTGGCCGTCTGGTCCAACAATTTTTACATCATTTGGTGGAAGCGAGCCGCCTGGTACGACAACTTTTACATCGGCTTTCCCATTAATTTGTGGTAATCTTGGCTGTCTGGCATGACAGCTTTCCCATCGGCTTTCCCATTAATTGGTGGAATCTGGCTGTCTGGCATGACAGCTTTTCCAGCGCTTTTTCCATTAATTTGTGGAATCTGGCCCACTACAGCACAGCAAAAATTTGAACCTCCAATGATAGGTGATGGCACTGGGAGCTTGCTGCCTTTCCCTCCAGCAATGATAGGCGGTAGCACTGGGAGCTTGCTGGCTTTTCCGACAACGTTTACGCCACCACTCCATCATCTTCTGCGATTTGGCACCCATTCACCTGCTTCATTGTATCCTTGGTTGGCTCGGTTAGACTAGAGGCATGTGCAGAACTGATAAAGATGCCACCAGCAGCAAGAGCACTCAGCATCAGTAGAGCTAACGTTATGATCTTCAAACGAGAGTGAAACGGTATATGCTTCTTTCCAATGTTTTCACTTACAGGCTGTTCTTCCATAGCAGATTTTTCTCCTTGCGAGCTTTAAATTATTTAGAAGGATTGGAGACACTACCAAACTGTCTTCAATTCATAGAATAGCGGGTCTGGCTGAATATCTAAGGGGCATTTGCTGAAAAAATGCTGAAAATGACAGATAAAAGATTTTTCATTCTGGCGTTTTACACTAAGCCGGACAATATGGCATATGATATGATATCCGTAAGAGCAACACCCTGACAGATGAGTACTCGTAACTACTCAGATTTGCTCACCAACTGCGGTGGCTAGCTCGCGTTTTATGTGGGTTGTGTTGCCCATAACAGAGGTTGCGACGCAACCTCTGTTATGGGCAACACAACCCACATACAACGCCCTGCGAAGCGTGTTGGCGCTGAGGAGTCAGGAAAAAGGCTAAGTAGTTACGAATAAATGTTGCAAGCAAATCCTATGGCGTAAAATCTTTCTGGAGGAACGATACTTACGATGGAACAACACACGCGCACAATCACCACTTACGGATTAGACGAAATTGCGGCAAGCACACTGGAGGCATGGCCTAACCCTGCACCTGAGCGGGATTACATAACCCACATGGAAATTCCAGAGTTCACCTGCCTCTGTCCAAGATCGGGTTTTCCCGATTTCGCCACTATCATCATCGACTATACACCCGATCAATCTGTCGTGGAGCTAAAGAGCTTGAAGTTATATATCAATCAATATCGTAATCGCCAGATCAGCCACGAAGCTGCCACAAATACTATTCTCAATGAGTTGATAGCACTGCTTTCACCACGCTGGATGCGTGTGGTCACTGATTTCACAATGCGAGGCAATATCAAGACTATCATCTTTGCCGAGCATGCTCAGCCTGATTATAAAGGACCCCGTCCAGAGTTTCGGCGCTATCTACCAGCCACAGGCCTATAATAAAAAAAGAACTGGCTAAATTAACCAGTTCTTTCAAAGCGTACCCGAGAGGGATTGAACCTCCGACCTACAGATCCGCAATCTGTCGCTCTATCCACTGAGCTACGGGTACCTGTATGTGTTTACGTGATGTAAGATACAGGATTCTCAGACATTTGTCAAGAGGTTTTGGTATATGCCACCCACAAATTTGCGATTTTCCTTGGATTTTGCTCATCTCACTGGATAGTTTACCTGTCCGGCATCATAAATATTTCTATGCCGATATCTCGCTAGATCAGCAGGTGGCAAAGGTATATGAGAATTAGGGGCAGCATGCGCTTAGAGGAGCACATACCACCAGGATATCAACGACATCCCTGGACTACGCAAGTCCCTCAATGACATCCCGCGCACGCCCCAAATTATCTCGACGAACATAGTAGTAAGCCCACAAACCCTTCTTCCGACAATCCACCAGGCCTGCATCGCGTAAAATGCGCAAATGGTGTGAGATAGTGGGTTGCTCCAACGTGAAACTCTCGACAATCTCAAAGACACACACCTCCCCTTCATGCCGACTAAGCAGGCTAAGAATACGCAAGCGCGTTGGATCAGCCAGCGCTTTTAGTAAGCGCGCCTGAATAACTGCATCATCTTCACTCAGTGTGGGTACAAATTTGGGGGCAATACCAACCGAAGTATTACCAATCGGCATCTGACAATTTAACATATTTATTTGATTTGCTGCACTCGGTACTGCTGCAGTTCGACTAGAATTTCCCTGATTCATAGCGGTCATTATCTTCTCCTTCCATCCTCCCAACCGGATGTCAACCTACAATATAGTTTAGGCCTAGAACCTATTTCTAGTATACTGAGGTATCCAAATTTAGAGCTTCGTAACTCCAAAACACAAAGTGAGGGGAGGTGAGCGAGCGCAAGGCTTCGTCCACCTCCCCTCACTCCCTCTGTTCTAAAGCTATCTCTAAATCGCTACTTCTTCTGCCTTTCAAAATGTAGTCAAACATATTCAATTTCTGTATTGCCTCGCTAGATGTGCCTCAGTGGCACTACAACCTGACAAGACGTTACAGTACACCGCACTCTTTGAGAGTGTGTGGCTCTAGCCGAGCAAGTTACCGCTCCCTGGTCCCAACGGGAGCAATGAGAGGTGAATACTCTCGTGTTGACGCATTTACGCTATCTTTTAACCATTCCGCTCTACATGGATCACGTCGATGGAGTTGAACCAACCAGTCGCCAGCGTCACCTGTAACCCAACAGCAACTACAGTTAATTCACCACAGGTGTGTGTACGAAAATGCACCTCAAAACCCACTTTGCTAAGCTCCTTGTATCACGAAGAATTTTGGATTTCACGCAGAGTCACGACAAAGCCTCTTTACCTGACAATTCGCCACCTTCTATTCACACCACACATCCATTCCGTTGACGTACGTCAACAGCAACAACACTGAGTGCCGTCTTACCTGACTTAACATGCGTGAGAAGATGGATGATCATACCTTCCGAAGTCAAAAACACCACCATTCACAGAATCAAGGAGGTCGGTCGAAGTATATTGCTGCACCAACTGCATAGTAACCTGCTTAGCCACTCCACCACCTGCCCCGGCAGTAGGCGTAGCAAGAGCAGTCGAAGACGCTGGTGCAACAACAAGTTCAAGATCAAGAATACGATGATTGAGTCCATCCACGATATACAGATGTGAAGTATTCCCAACCTGACTGGACACAAGAAAACTGGGTGGTAGGAACGATGGGAAGATCGACGATGAAGGAACTGGCGCTGCATAGGTACAGGCATATTGAGCGTAAATTCTCCAGCGCTGATTGCCAATGGGGACGGAATAGGATGTTGCACCAACACATTGACAGGAGGCGGAGGAGATTGATTTCCATTCACGAGTTGCAGGTACTGGACATCACCACTCGTGTTGAGCAGAAACAGCTGATGACCTGAAAACGCTGCAATACTGCTCAGAGGTTTCGAAATAGAAATTTTTGACTGACTCGGACCTAGAAGCTTATCGCCACTGACCTGATAATCGAGAATTATCGCTTCACGAGAGTCTGTCCCTTCCGCATACAGTACCACATACACATCCGCTCCCGATGCTGTTATCAGCTTGGGCTCGTGTCCATCATTTGTCAACATCGTGTCAATACTGGTATCGTTGAGATCCTTCAAATTGCCCGCTGTTACAGTGAGCAGACTCAGGCTATAGGAAGGAAAAGTATTGCCCTTAACCGTGTGTGAAGTAAGTGCCAGAATTTGCTTGCCATTACTTGCAATCATTTTCACCGGACCGGCAAGTGCTTGTTGATGAACAAGACTCTGCTGCTGATTAACCAGCTGCAATTGATAGAGGTTGTAGTCTTCACCCAAAACATAGGTGAGCACATTCCCCTTTTCATCCTGCACAGTGGCAATGTTCGTGGCCTGCGTACCAGTACTCCCATTATTCACTGGTGCTGCCAGCGTGTCGGTACAGGGTAAAACATTGATCGATGCTTGTAGATTGTAATCCGTGATCGCGGCCTTTACAGATCGAAGAAACTTATCTTGCACAGCATTGAATTGCTTATTTTGGGCATCTGTCAAAGAACTATTTTGCACATTATGCAAGATGGTCTGGACTGGTGCAAGCTTTTGCAGAGCACCGCCAGGATTATGGGCAACGATAGCAACGTTGGCCTGATTAACCTGGGAGTCCGCATTTGCTAGTGAAGCATCTACGTTTATCATCAGTCGAGGAAGTACGAAGAAATAGCCGCCCCCACCAACAAGCCCTAAAACAAGTAGAATAGCGAACGTCAACAGAGGGTAGAATAATCGATTGCGCTTAGGCTTTTGTACAGGTACTGCCTGAGGAGCGGTGACACTATCAGGCGAAACAAGCGCACCAGTGGCAACGCGCAAAGAAGCACTCGGAATATGTCCATCCTCTGACCATGCAGGAACTCCCACAGGCATGGTAGGTATCTGTCCGATGAGAGCCGCCGTATCTTCACCAACTTCACGTCCACCTGCATGCACAGGATGACGTGCATTAGGTGGTTCCCAACCAACCTCCTGTACCCTTGCAACAATCGCTGTGATATTATCGGGTCCACCATTCTCATTCGCTCGTTCTACCAGATGATAGACACCCTCCTGCGGCACGTATTGACCAACAATCGTTCGCAGTTCGTCATCATTCACCAACCCGGAAAGGCCATCGGTGCAGAGCAACAGCGAATCGCCTTCCTCCAACGGTTCAGTGAAGACATCCACCTCAACCTCAGACTGGGTTCCCAAACAACGTGTAATGACATTGCGTTGGGCATGTGAACGTGCCTGGTCCCTGGTCAACAACCCGGCACGAACCTGTTCTTCAACCCATGAATGGTCCTGCGAGACTTGCCTCGCCTGACCGCCACGAACCAGATAAGCGCGACTATCACCCACATTGGCAATATACCCCATATTGCCACGTAATATGGCGGCAACGCATGTTGTCCCCATACCACTACGTAACGTATTTTCTGCTGCACGTTGGTTAATTAGTGAATTTGCACGCTTAATCGCACGCAACAATGAGACAGCCACGTCTTCACTGTCATCCTGATAGTACACATTGCTAACCGTATCTACGGCAATCTCACTGGCCACTTCCCCCGCTGCATGTCCACCCATGCCATCAGCCACAATAAAGAGTGCGCCCTTCTTTGCCATTACCTGCGGATCTTTAGGAATGACATAGGCCATATTATCTTCATTATGGGGACGTTTACGGCCAACATCTGTTAGCTGTGCGACATCGAGCCGGAGTTGTTTGGACAACGCGCTTCTCTCCCATATTTCAGTAGCTCTCGATTTGTGCGCCCTGCATACTAGGCAGTTGCTGGAACTTTAGGTTATAATACACCGATGCAGAGAAAAACGCAACGTATTACTCTAATTCGCATGTTGCAACCTTCTCTCAGGTCTACTACCTATACCACTTACTGCACCTGAGTATACTCTCTCAGATCTCAGCTTGCAAGATCTTTAGCTAGCGGTACTAGCATATTTGGTAAGAGGCAGAAAGTATCTATGGGATCTTCAACTCAGAAGCAACTTCTACAGCACATCGATGAGCATATTTCCAGCACGGTGGAAGGCTGGAAATTTTTTGCTACTCAGTTGGGAAACTCTGCACAATGTAGTAGCAAGCAAAAGATCTTTGAGGCAATTCTGTTTCAGTTGCAAAGTCGAGGACTGACAACACGCCTGCTCAGTGAAGAAGATGAAGTTCCACTTATTTATGGTGAACTGCATACAGGTGCACCTCATACACTACTTTTCTATACCCACCATGACTTGTTTTCCTCTGATTTATGGAATTTGGCAATAATTGCAACACACCTGACAGCTCTTGATACTTATCAAGCCATTGCTGACGCTCTCCCTGTGAATATAAAATGGCTACTCGATGGCGGAAACAGCATGGGTCATCCTCGCCTCAATAGCATAGTGGCAGAACATCGTGCATTGCTACAAGCAGATGGGTGCCTCTGGCAAGGGAGAGGACGAGCAAAAGATGGTACCCCACTCATCGCCGTCGGTACCAGGGGGCTTCTTTGCGTAGAGATGGAAGTAGACACAGCCGCCCGCGAGCTACATTCTATGCATGGGTCTGTTGCTCCTAATGCAATATGGCGACTCCTCTGGGCACTCGCCAGTCTGAAAAATGCTCGTGAAGAGGTTCTGATCGAGGGATTTTATGATACGCTCACACCAGCTGAGGATAATCTCATCGAGCTATTGCACGCCATACCAGATGATGCCCAATCTCTGGCACAAGACTGGGGCCTGGAACAACTACTCTTCGGGTTGAAAGGATTTCAACTGCACTATGCCCACTTCCTCACACCTACCTGCACGATTAATCATATTCGTGGTGGTAAATATCTAGAAAACCTTGCTAATGATGTGCACGCGGTTATTCCAACGCAGGCCACAGCCCAACTTGATTTCTATTTGGTACCAGATCAGGACTCACAAGATATTTTCGCCAAACTGCAATATCACTTGCAGAAACAAGGATTCCACGATGTTCATGCACGTATGCTCTACAGTAATTGTCCTGCGCAGACACCCCTCACTGATCCCTTTGTACAGGTAGTCTACCGGGCCACCGCCAATGCTTGTGGACAAGAGCCTCGTATTTTACCGATGACGGCTGATAGCATCCCTTGCTACCCATTTCGGCAGATACTCAATATACCCATTGTTGTAGGTACGCTCGGCACGCCAGAAGCTGATCAGCAGACAGAACAAACAAACATATCTGCACAAGATTTCGCTGCTAGCATCAAGCAAGTGACCATGATTATAGAAGAAATGAGTAATTTATAGCCTGGGTTTGATCATTGGGAGTAGTATTAGAGAAGGATGCAGGCCTAAAATTGTTACCTCGTCAAATCCAAAGACGTTATAGAGCAGTGAGGAGAATACTATTGGTATGCATATAGGTATCAATGCTCAATTGCTGTCCTTCAGCCAAAATTATCGCAATGGCGGAGTTAGCCGTTATATCCGTTATCTACTAACAGAGCTGGCAAAACAGCCAGGGGATCATCAATATACAGTGTTTGTCAATGGCCAGGATATTATTGATCGTCTTGCAGCTCAACATCCCCAGATTACCTATCTCTCCGCTCCGTGGCCTGAGTCAAAACCAGTGGCACGAGTAACATGGGAACAATTTACACTCCCATCATTGATACGCAAAAAACATATTGATGTATTGCACTCCCCTGTGAATGTACGACCGGAATTTTTACCCCAAACGTGTGCCACAATCATAACATTACATGATCTCGCATTTTTGCGCTTTCCGAATGTCTTGACACACACGAAGCGCCTTTATCATAGTACGTTCACCATTCGCAGTTTACGACATGCAACTATGATTATCACAGTTTCGGAGAGTACAAAGCAAGATGCACACGAACTTGTAGGAATTCCCCTGGAACGGATGCACACAGTCTATCCTTGTATCGATGAGCGTTTCTCAAACGTATTAGAAGATGAGGCCAGGATACAGGCTTTCCGTCAGCAATATGAACTCACAAATGGATATATTCTGTATCTTGGAACCCTGGAGCCTCGCAAAAACATTCCGACCCTCATTGATGCTTATGCGGAGTTGCGCCGGAAGCATGGAGTAAGGGAAAAACTGGTACTGGCGGGCGGTAGAGGTTGGATGTATGACTCAATATTCGAAAAAGTACGACAACTTGGTCTGGAATCAGAGATCATTTTTCCTGGGTATGTGGAGGATGCAGAGCAAGTGTTATGGTACCAGGCCGCAACAGTTTTTGTATATCCGTCATTATATGAAGGCTTCGGCATCCCTGTTGCTGAGGCCCTCTCTTGTGGTATTCCAGTTGTTACCTCTAATGTTTCCAGCTTACCAGAAGCGGGCGCAAATATTGCTATGTGCATTGACCCTCAAAACGTGGAAGCCCTGGCCGAAGCATTGCATCAGGCAATCACTGATCCCGCAATCCGCAAAGCATGTCGCACACTGGCATCATCGGTTACACAGCGGTTCTCAGCACAAGCGATGGCTGAGCAGACCATTGCAGTGTACGAACAGGCAGTGCATACTCTACAGCGACGTTCTCAATACATATCGTTTGTTTAGATAGTACAGAATATGGGTTGAGTCGTGAATAGCAGCAAAGTATCGCAAATAATGAAAATAGACACCAATAAGACAAAAACCCCAGAACTGGTGGGGGGAGTCACGGGACAAATAACGAAGGCAATATCGCAGAGGCGCTCACATCGCCACCAATGGCGCACCTTCGAAGTCATCTCTATGCTTATCCTGGATGCGATCCTTATTGACGCGTCATTCCAACTCGCATATCATCTCAGGTTTAATGTTCTGGGCCATAGCTCCATGTTGGCTTTCTTTCGCTACAATGTTTTCGGCAATGCTAATATACCCTACCAAAATCATCAGTCACTTGAGAGCTTTATACAGCTAAGGATCAGTATTATCCTCGGTTTGATCGCCATTTTCGCTCTACGAAGGTTATACCATCTTCGCCTGACAGGAACCTGGTTCTCTCAAGCATGGAACATTGTCAGTGCTTCTACCATGGGTGTGGCTATCCTGATCACCTACTACTTCGCCTTCCAGCCTCCATCAAATTCACGTTTGCTCGTCCCTTTTCTTTGGGCAACGACAATCATTGTTCTCTGCCTGGGGCGACTCATCGTCTCAGGAGTAATGGGTATGCTCTACCGGGCTGGTTTTGGTGAGACTCGCTTGCTCGTTGTTGGCTCTGGACGCCTGGGCAAGATGATTATGCAACATATTGTCGCCAATCCAAATCTGGGTTACGCTATTGTGGGCTTCCTCCATGATATGAATGAACCTCCAAGTGACTTTGGACGCTTCAAGATGCTAGGAACGCTGGAGGATATTGGCCTCGTTATTCGCTCTATGCAAATTGATGAAGTCATTATTGCGCTTCCTTCACATATGAATCAGCATGCCATCAAAAGTGTCAAGATGTGTGAGCGTCTGGGAACTACCTTCAAACTTGTCCCCGACCTGTATGAACTGAGTCTTTCGCGTATCGACATGGAAACTATAGAGGGTATTCCGCTGATTGGCATCAAGCGGGTCTCTCTAAACTCTGTACAGGGTTTTATCACACGACTCGTGGATATTAGCGTGTCTGCTATCGTCTTAGTACTTGGCTCTCCTCTCTGGCTCTGTATTGCCCTTGCCATTCGCCTCTCATCAGAAGGGCCAATCGTCTTCAAACAGACTCGTATAGGGTTGAAAGGACAGCCATTTCAGTTACAAAAGTTCCGTTCAATGTACAAGGATGCCGACCAACGTCTGGCTACACTCATGGTCCAGAATGAGGCCCGGGGACCTCTCTTTAAAATGAAGGAGGATCCTCGTATTACTCTCGTAGGCAAGTTTTTACGCCGTACCAGTCTGGATGAGATCCCACAGCTTATCAATGTGCTAAAGGGCGAGATGAGTTTGGTTGGACCACGTCCACCGCTGCCCAGGGAGGTCGCACAATATGAGGAGTGGCAGAAAGGACGACTGGGCATCAAACCAGGCTTAACCGGTTTATGGCAGGTACGAGGCCGCAGTGATATTAGTTTTGATGAAGGTGTCTTACTGGATCTGTATTATATTGAAAATTGGTCATTGCGTTTGTACTTTCACACTCTTCTACGTACAATACCGGCCGTCCTCTTGAGTAAAGGTGCATATTAGCTTCGTCAGAAATCTCGCCTTTACCAGAGAAAATGTGCACTTGAAGGCAGTTTTCTGCTCACCAGGATCAACAAGCATCAAGAAGTGGTTTTGAGCGTTCCAACCAAAAACGCTCCCCCCGTAAGGGACCCAGCGATGAAAGGAGAGGCGGCGTTTCCTCCGCATATTTTAAGGTAGAGGCACCGACGCCGTGGTGTCTGATGAAAGTAGCATTGGTTCATGATTATCTCAATCAAATGGGTGGGGCCGAACGAGTCGTTATGGCATTCCATGAGATTTTTCCCGACGCACCTATCTATACATCGATTTATGATCCACAACGAGTGGACCCTGCTTTCCAGAAAATGGATATCCGTACCTCGTTTATGCAGAAGTTACCGATGGTGACCAAACACCATCAACCATATTTACCTGTGTATCCCTTCGCGATGGAAAATTTTGATCTACGAGGCTATGATCTTGTACTCAGCAGTTCCAGTGCTTTTGGCAAGGGTGTGATCACTAAACCAGAGACCATGCATATTTGCTATTGCCATACTCCTATGCGCTGGTGCTGGAACTATGAAGAGTATGTCGAACGTGAACACCTGGGGAGGCTCTCGCGGAGTCTCTTACCATTCCTGATGACCGGGCTACGTACCTGGGACCAGACCAGTGCGATGCGCGTTGACCATTTTATTGCCAACTTGCCAGTGGTAGCGGAACGTATCCAGAAATACTATCGACGTGAAGCCGTGGTCATCCCTCCACCGGTGGAGGGCGACCGTTTTCACTTCGATCCTACAGTAGAGCCTGAGGACTATTTTCTCATCCTCAGCCGATTGATCCCTTATAAACGTATTGATCTTGCTATTGAGGCATGCAATCAGTTACAACTCCCTCTGGTAATTATTGGAGGTGGACGCGATCTGGAGCGACTCAAGAAGATGGCAGGGCCAACTATTCGCTTTATGGGACGGCTCTCTGATGAGGAGGTGCTCTACTATTATGCACATTGCCGTGCGTTCTTATTCCCCGGTGAAGAAGATTTCGGCATCACGCCTCTAGAGGCACAGGCTTCAGGCCGTCCTGTCATTGCTTATGGCGCTGGCGGCGCTCTGACCTCGGTCGTTGATGGCGTCACAGGGGTCTTCTTCCGTGAGCAAACTGTGGAGAGTCTAGTATCGGTGCTGGCTTCATTCAATGAGCGAATGTTCCACCCTCTTCCGAATTCGTAATCATGCACTTGAGTTTGACAAGCCGCGTTTTCATCGGCGCATCCTTCAGTTTATTGAAGCGAAATACAATGGGTCAAAGGGAACTCCAATCTATACAGCTACCAATGACCTGACACGATAACAAAACATATCCACGAGAAAGGGTCGAGTGCCGTGGAACTACGTTTTTACTGGTCCATTATCTGGAGACGTATTTGGATCATTGCCCTCGTTGTAGGGGTGGTAGCCATCTACTCAGCATATCAATATTATCACCTCAGAAATACGCCTGGAGCATTAAAAGCATATAACTCTCAAATCACACTGTTAATCGGGTTACAAGCCAATAGTCGTAGTACCGACCAGAGCTATTCTGACTATATGACAACGTCAGAGAGTCTTGCCGATGAGCTAGTTAACGGGCCTGTACTCAATTCACAGGAGTTCGCTACTCAAGTTATTCAACAAATCAAGACCGACACAGAGTCAAATCACACAACGCTATGGGCAGGATGCAAACCTTGGCGATTGGACGAACAAAGACGCCATCGCAGCATCACTGAGTAGCACACATTCCCATAGTCTGGTGACGGTGAGCGTCACATGGAGTACTTCTGCTGGTACCTGGGCTATCGCTCACGCGGTTGGTCAGGTCAGTATGAGTCACATCGGTAACTACCTTGACTACGAAGTTCGTACAACCCCCTCGTTGTTACCACCTGAGAGCGCACCACATCCGCTAGCATCTGCTCACATAGTGAGCCAGGCAACAGAGCCAACATCGGTAACTGGTCCATCAGCAAGCAAATCGACATTATTACTCGTTCTTGTACTTATCGCACTTATCATTGGGATTGCCTTAGCGTTTCTCGTTGAGTATCTCGATGATCGTATTTGGAGCGCAGATGAAGTTGGACAGTTACTTCAACTTCCTATCTATGCGGAAGTGCCACGTCCCCCCTCGCCAGACAAACAGAGATTACACCATCCACCTGCAGCATAGTCGTCCTATTGGATGACTTGTTGATAGCAACATGTAGAGCATTTATAGTACAATGGATCCTGGTGAAAAAGGCGGAGAAGATCAAAATAGCATCTCCGCCACTTTCCATGCAGTCGGTAGAATTGAGGAATTTTTCAGTGAGTACACTTTCTCACGAGCAGGTGACACTGCTCACCGATTATGATACAGATTCAGCTTATAGTACCTCTTATCATACATTGTATGCAAATATTCGCTTCAACTGGGATTGCGAGCGTATAAAGCAACAGGCTGTTTTATTCACCACACCAACCGCTTACCCAGGACAAGCAACAGTAGCTGCTAATGTGGCTCTGGCATCTGCACAAAATGGTACACCTACTATCCTTGTTGATGCGGACTTACATACGCCTGGTCTGCAACAACGTTTTGGGTCGGACAAACACACAGGCTTGAGCGAGCTTCTGACAACAGACACGATCACATCTCAGGAGATTATGCCTCACCTTAGTAAGGTACTCATCCCTGATTTGTATTTGCTCAGTGCGGGCAAAACGACAGTGTCGCCCTCACAAATAAGCCGCCTGCTTTTAGCAAAGCTGCACGATGTCCTTAGCTCCTTACGCCTGTTTCTGGCAGAGACCGAGAATAGACCAGGCATGATTATTTTTCACAGTCCTCCAGTGCTTACAGGTATTGACGCTGCTCAAATCAGCGCACTGGTGGAACAGACCTTCCTGGTCATTGCCTCAGGTCGTACTACGCGTACACAAGCAAAGCAAGCACAGGAAAACCTGCAACGAGCACACGCAAAGCTTGCAGGTCTTGTTATGTTGTCTCTCTAGTTGACATGCTTCTACAACATTAGCAACAACACCTGATATTTATGAGGAGGACACAAATGCAAGGACGACAGGGTCGAGACAGTGAACAGCGAGTCGCCTCGCTCAACGGGACAGGTAAGCAACCGACTATCCCTCAGCGTCCTATCGGTATGCCGCCACGTGTGGACCAGCCACCTCCCACACAACGAGTGGCACGCCCACAACGCGAGACAATACCACCGAAAAATTTTCGGCGACGCCTGCTCATTCTGGGAAGCATCTTTCTGGTCTGCGCGCTCATGGCCTGTGCTATTGGCTATAGTGTATTCAATTATTTAAATGGTCTTGCTGCAAGTTCTGGATCTGCAACCACGACGAGTGGTTTTCTCAATGCACTCTCCACACGTGACTATGCACAGGCATATACCTTCCTGGGAGCAGCCATTACCATCTCGGTCCCTCAGGAACAATTTACACAGCAAGCCCAGAGCAATGACCATTGCTTTGGCGCTGTTACCAACTATACTGAGGTTGCCGACAGTGCTACCACTCAGGGGAATAGCCAGAGTTTCACATACAATATCACACGCAGCAAGTCACCCAAACCGTATCAGCTTCGTCTCACACTACAACCGGATCAAGAGGGATCTACTAACTGGAAAATCACAAGTTATGGGAGTAGTCTGGGACCAGGACAGCCATTATGTAAATAATCATGTCATTATCACTTCTCAGCGCTTACAGCACTTCGAAGACCGTTTTATGGCCGACAGCGGGATTTGCGACGCAAATCCCGCTGTCGGCCATAAAACAAGAGCTCACCACCGCTGGTGGTGAGCAGACCTGAAGAGTTACGAGAAAGCACTCTGCCCGGTAATGGCCTGACCAATGATAAGTGTATGGATATCATCTGTCCCCTCATAGGTAAAGACCGATTCCAGGTTATTCATATGGCGGCTGATCGGATATTCCAGAGTGATACCGTTCGCCCCAAGGATCGCTCTGGCTTCGCGGGCCGTTTCAAGAGCTTCACGCACATTATTGCGCTTGGCAACAGAAACTTGCACAGGGTGATGCAATCCCTCATCTTTTAGCCGCCCAAGCTGCAAAGCAAGCAGTTGAGCTTTCACTAGCTCCGTTGCCATAATGGCGAGTTTCTGCTGCACAAGTTGAAAACTGGCAATTGGACGATTGAACTGAATACGTGTTTTAGCATAATCAAGTGCAGCCTCATAGCAAGCCCGAGCAGCGCCAGTCGCCCCCCACGCAATACCATAGCGGGCTTCATCCAGACAGGAGAGTGGTCCACGCATACCACGTACATCGGGCAACATGTCTTCAGCAGGCACACGACAATCTTCAAAGTGTAACTCTGAAGTGACTGAGGCACGCAACGAAAGCTTATGAGAGATATTGCTGGTCGTAAAGCCTGGCGTACCACGTTCCACCAGGAATCCGCGAATCCCATCTTCGGTACGTGCCCAGACAACAGCCACATCTGCAATGCCACCATTTGTGATCCACATCTTTGTGCCATTCATAACGTAAGTATTGCCATCACGATGTGCCGTAGTGCGCATGTTCCCGGCATCGCTACCAATATCAGGCTCTGTCAGACCAAAGCAGCCAATCGCCTCACCACGTGCCATACGCGGCAACCAGTGTTGCTTTTGTTCCTGTGAACCAAAAGCAGCAATAGGGAACATTACCAGTGAGCCTTGCACAGAGACAAATGAGCGCAAACCACTATCGCCAGCTTCCAACTCCTGGCAGGCCAGACCATAGCAGACGGCACTGAGTCCAGCACAACCATAGCCCTCAAGATGCATACCCAACAAGCCAAGTTCGGCAATGGCAGGAATAAGTTCGTGTGGGAACACACCCATCTCGAAACGCTCACCAATAATGGGCAAGACTTGCTCGCTTACAAACCGGCGAACGGTATCACGCACCATCCGTTCTTCCTCACTCAGCAGGTGGTTAATATTATAGAGATCCGTGGCTGACGGCATCTGCGCATGGCGTTTAACAGTGGAATGTGTCATAAAATATCACTTTTCCTTTGTAGCTTATCGATCGGATGTACTCTCCATTGAGCATCACCACGCTTTAATTATATCGCATGTTATCATATCCATATGGCAGTACAGTTCACCCTGGATCTCACTCTGAGGATACTCGACAAGAAACAGCGAACATGTTATCTTGCCGATATCGACCTGGACATCATCACACAAGCGCTCAACTTCTTCATTCGCAACGTCACAACAATCGTTCCTCAATCGCCAGAACGCGATGATATACTAAAAAGCTGTGAGGCCCTCAAAGCCTTCTTTGAGAAGACTTGCCATACATGAAGTTAGCGTGTACAATTTTCAGCATGAAAAATTTCTGGCACACATTAGAAAAACCTATTTTTATTCTGGCACCAATGGAAGATGTGACAGATACCGTACTCAGGCAAGTTATTGCCCGATGTGGTAAACCTGCTGTTTTTTTTACTGAATTTACCAATGTTGAAGGGATGTTTTCAAAAGGAGAAAGGCATGTTACCCAAAGGCTTCGATATACGGAAGCAGAACGGCCTTTAGTCGCTCAAATATGGGGAACCCATCCTGAAAACTTCTTCAAAGCAGCAAAAAAACTGATCGACATGGGTTTTGATGGCATCGACCTGAATATGGGATGTCCCGCATCTGGCGTCATGCAAAAAGGTGCCTGTTCTGGACTTATTAATAACAGGCCGCTCGCTAAAGAGATTATCGACGCAACCAAAGAAGGGGCTGCTGGTCTCATACCTGTCAGCATCAAAACACGACTTGGTTTTCGGGCAATTGACTTTGATTGGATTACCTTCGTCCTTGAACAAAAACCGGCTGTGCTGACGGTTCATGCGCGTACCGTTTCCGAAATGTCCAAAGTCCCGGCACATTGGGACAAGCTGAAAACAGTGGTTGACATCAGAAATACGATGAACAGTGATACGCTGATTATCGGGAATGGAGATGTGAAATCACTCAGCGATGCGCAACAAAAAGTGGCCGAAGCTGGAGCAGACGGAGCCATGATAGGAAGAGGCATTTTTGATAACCCATACCTCTTTTCAGGAAATATCACGTTAAGCGATAAAACACCAGAAGAAAAAATGCAACTTTTGCTTGAGCACATGCGGCTCTGGCAGGACACCTGGGGAGAGACAAAGCATTTTCCAACACTGCGTAAATTCTTTAAAGTGTACGCAAACGGCTTTCCGGGAGCACAGGAATTACGAATGCAACTGATGGAAGCGCAAAATCCTGAAGAAACTGAACAGATAGTGGCATCATTTTTACATTCTTGTTCTTTTTGATCCTCTATTCGTCATAAAGAGCGTTTCTTCATGGATCTTGAGCATGCCAAACTAAAAGGTGAAGATCACTTTGTCGAACTGCACAAATACATGGGATGGTATCTGGAACACTTTCCCGAAGCAAAGCGTGTATGTACACACACCAGTACAAGTCAACAGAGGAGAGTGTTGTACTACCTGAGAGCGTGACAACTCAAACTTACAGTTATGAATTGCGGGTATACCATTAGCTAACCAGCAAAGCAAGGGAAGAGTGGCAAATCGGCAAACAAGGGCTAAAAAATTGATGGGTAACATAGCACATCCCTGGCGTGAAGAGGTGGAGGCACCAACCTCCAAGGCCTCAACACAGAGCACTTCTATACCAGCGCTTCGCTGATATCACCCACAAGTTCTTGAATCTCGCGTAAGCGGCGCTCTGCAAGCTCCACATTTTCTAATGCTTGAGCCAGGATACGTGCTTCTAGCGACAGATACAATTCAGCAATTTCAGGGTCAATCGAGCCTACAAGCTCCAGAGCGCGACTCAGCTTGTTTTCAAGGGTTGCGGTTGACATAGGTTCTTACCTCCCCAATAATAGGATCTCTGATATATCACAGAACGAGACTATCTATGCAAACGGGACTCGAACAAAATTTTGCCGCTCTCTGTACAAGCACTTCCTCTACAGCTCATTACGTTAGCCAACGGCAATTGGTTACATCCTCAGGACTCTATATTTTGTTTGTCTGCTGTTGCTACGTCTATATTACACTAGACACAAAAAAACTCCAAAGAGGGGATACCAACATTCCTACTTTCAAGCACTTGAAGTACTCTGAGTATCTCCAACCCCTCAGTGATAGAGGCTGCTCTCTGCCCTTTTACTTTGCTATTCTGTAACTACTCAGGTCCCTTTTTTCTGATTCCTCAGTGCCTGAGGCACTTCACAGGCTGTCTTGCGTGGGTATTGTAGCCTGTTGCAAGCATCAAGATAAGGCATATACAGGATATTACATGAGGTGAACACCTGATTTTTACGAAAAACCGCATAAGTGGGAATATTTCCATCCACACATCGTGATCTTAGTACTATAGTCATAAATAAGCTGATCATTTCACTATAAGAACTACATAAAAATCCACTTAGAAGTGTATTGAAGTGCTTTTATTTATTGATTTCCATAAGAAATACATTGTATGATTACAAGGGGTACGGCAAGGAGTCAGCCCTACAACGACGTCAGAACAAGAAAAGAAAAGAAAAGAAAAGAAGGATAGATAGATGGCAAACAGCTATGTAGAACACCACGCATCGGTCACAGTGAATGCACCCGTTCACCAGGTTTATACTCTCTTCACCCATTTTAACGATTTCCCGAAGTTTATGAGCTTCGTCAAGGAAGTTACCTACTATGACAGTCAGCGCAGCCATTGGGTTGCAGAAGTTGCTGGTCATCATGAATGGGATGCCGTTAACGATGGTTGGATTCCTGATCGCCAGATTGGTTGGCGCTCGGCAAATGGGTTGGAAAACTTTGGGAGGGTCACTTTCGAGCCAATCGGGACCAATCAAACCAGGATTGATGCCTACATCAACTATAATCCGCCTGTCGGCGTACTCGGCGAGATCGGCGAAAAATTAGGAGCTGGCAGTCACTTTGAACATGTTTTGCAGAAAGACCTGACAAATTTTGCACGGATGGTCGATGAAACTCCTCCAGGAGCACTTGACCCTACGTCATCTAACTATCTGTTCCATAAGGACAGTGCGGTAACCAGGGGGACAACAACGGACCGTCAAAATGAGGCCATGCTTTAGACCTCAATAGATAGCGAGTAGCCATAACTACTCAGGTGTCCTCGCCGCCTGCGGTAGGCCACTCTCCATGGGTCATCCGAATTGTTGCAAAAATTCGAAGCGGCGTCCCAAAACTCTTTTTACTCTTTTGCGCGCTGCGGCGGCGAGAAAAAAATAGCAAGCTTTTTGGGGACGCCTAGACCCGGTCAAGGGCTGAGCCGCCTGAAATCCCGCTTCTCAAGCGGCTTAAGAGAGCTGCGAACTTTTGTTCGGAAATTGGGATGACTCATGACGAGTAGCCATCTCATGATGGCTAAAAATATCACAGGGCCAGGAAACGCAATATGCCCCACGGCCCTGCAAAAAAGTGATTGCCACTAAAAAGTACCAAAACCTTGACATTTTGGATATGTTATGCTATACTAACTTCATTCCTAAAGGATAAGAAAATACCAGGGAAACAAAAAGACCCTGGCATGAGGCTAAGGCCTTGCGTTGGTAATCCGAGAGGAGGTCCGCAATGCTGAAAACCAAGAAACCAATTCGCCTGATGGGGATGGTATTTCAAATTGACCAGGAGTGCCCGTAGATGCGGGCAGACCAAGCCCCTGAGCGTCTGACCACCCATGTATCTTGGTTGCACTCACATTTGAGAATTTGCACAGTCTTGACAAAGACGTATATCGGGAGTGGTGGAGAAGAGGTAAACAGGGGAAGCACAGAAATATACTTGTAACTTCTTGATCTACGTGGATTAGGGTTTGATTGACGTAACAGAGGAGTTGTGAAGCAAGAAACACGCAAGGACTGGATAAATGTGATTATCCAGTCCTTGTTGCATATTACTCGCCAAGTGAGAGTACTGCCATAAATGCTTCTTGTGGAATCTCTACATTACCTACCATCTTCATACGTTTCTTACCTTCTTTTTGCTTCTCCAACAATTTGCGCTTTCGGCTGATATCACCACCATAACACTTAGCCAGCACATCCTTACGCATGGCTTTGACTGTTTCACGGGCAACAACGCGAGAACCAATCGCAGCCTGAATAGGTACTTCAAAGAGTTGACGAGGAATAAGGCTTCGCAGCTTCTCAACCAGGGTACGCCCCTGATGGTAAGCTTTGTCACGATGCAAAATCAGGGAGAGAGCATCGACAGGAAAACTATTCACCAGGATATCCAGTTTCACCAGATCTGAAGCTTTATAGCCGCCGAAGCTATAATCGAGTGAGGCATAGCCCTGGGTACGAGACTTGAGATGATCATAGAAATCAACAATCAACTCTGCGAGAGGTATATGATATGTCAGCAAAACACGTTCAGCTTCAATATATTTGAGATCTTTATACACACCCCGGCGCGTCGTTACTAGATCCATGATGGTTCCAATATAGCGTGAAGGTGTGAAAATGGAGATATCCATCCAGGGTTCTTCGATCTCCTCGATTTCCCCAAAAGAAGGCATAGCAGAAGGGTTATCCACCTGGATAGTCTCTCCATTTGTCTTCTTCACATAATATTCAACACTGGGAGCAGTTGCCAGAATATCAAGGTTATATTCGCGTTCCAGACGTTCCTGGATGATCTCCATATGCAGCAGTCCCAGGAAACCACAGCGAAAGCCAAATCCTAGCGCATTGGATGTTTCCGGTTCATAGAAGAGTGAGGCATCATTGAGTTTCAGACGATCCAGGGCATCACGCAAGAGCGGGTAATCATTCCCCTCCACAGGATAAATACCAGCGAAGACCATCGGCTTTGCTGGCTTGTAGCCGGCGAGCGCCTCGATCTGACCGAGCGCGTTGGGAAGCGTCACAGTATCACCCACACGACAATCTTTGACGTTTTTAAAGCCTGTCGCAATATAGCCTACTTCCCCAGTCGTCAGTTCACCGACTGAAATCAGGCGAGGTTGGAAGTAACCAGCCTCCAGTATCTCAGTGGTACTACCAGCAGCCATCATTGAGATACGCTCTCCCGCGTGCAACTTTCCATCGACGATACGTACATAGGCAATCACGCCTTTGTATGCGTCATAGTGGGAGTCAAAAACGAGGGCACGTAATGAGCGATCAGTATAACCCTTAGGAGGCTCTATATACTTGATGATGGCCTCCAGGATATCCTGGGTACCGATACCTTCTTTCGCCGAAGCAAGAATGCATTCATCTTTGGGCAAACCTATGACATCCTCGACCTCCTGCTTTACCCTTTCTGGATCGGCGCTGGGCAGGTCGATTTTATTGATCACGGGAATGATACCAAGATCAGCCTCCAGCGCGAGATAAAGGTTAGCAAGCGTCTGCGCCTCAATGCCCTGAGTTGCATCAATGACCAGGAGCGCCCCTTCACAAGCAGCAAGGCTCCGTGAAACTTCATATGCGAAGTCAACATGTCCAGGCGTGTCGATGAGGTTCAGTTCATACTCCTCGCCATTGAGGGCAATGTAGCGCATGCGTACGGCCTGCGCCTTAATAGTAATGCCCTTCTCCCGTTCCAGGTCCATCTGGTCAAGTGTTTGCTCCATCAACTCGCGCTTGGAGACTGTACCAGTGAACTCCAGCAAACGATCAGCAAGTGTTGATTTGCCATGATCAATGTGGGCAACTATACAAAAATTCCTGATATGTGCTTGATCTATCATTCAATGATTCCTCCACACAACACCTCTTCACCACCTTCGCCGCCGTAGAAGACTGCAGCCTGCCCAGGTGTGATGGCCCGCTGTGGATGTATAAGTGTGACCTGCACACGGTTCCCCGCGATAGGTGTCACCAGTGCAGGTTGTTCGGGTGATTTGTAGCGTACTCGTACGTATGCCTCAAATGGCTCAGTCGGTGTTTCACCATTCAGATAGTGCATATTGCCAACAGTAAACTCTTTCTGCTCCAATGCTGCTGCTGGCCCTACAATGAGTGCATTCTGTGCAGCATCAATCTTGAGGACATGCAATGGCTCTACTGAAGTAATACCAAGCCCTTTACGCTGCCCTATCGTATAGTACGCCAGCCCGCGATGGCGTCCCAGAGCTTTGCCTTGCTGATCATAAATTGGGCCAGGTCTCGGCACTGTTATCAAGGGGAGTGCATTACTTGCAACATTCGCACTAACAGCTATAGCTTCCGGCGTTGCCATTTTATCTGCCGCATAGCGATCAATAAAACCCCGGTAATCATTTTTTGCCACAAAGCATATTTCCTGGCTTTCGGCCTTGCTTGCCACCGTCATACCACGTTGAGCCGCCATTGCCCTGACCTCTGGCTTGGTATAGCCTCCCAGGGGAAAGCAGGCATGTGCCAACTGGTGCTGGTTGAGGACATGGAGGACGTAAGACTGGTCCTTATCTGGATCGACAGCACGACGTAACCGACGCTTACCAGTAATGGGATGATCATCCACACGTACATAGTGCCCGGTTGCCAGATAATCGGCATCCAGCGCCAGAGCTCGATTAAGCAATACAGTGAAGCGAATATGGCGGTTACAGGTCAGGCATGGATTAGGCGTACGACCAGCCACATAGTCCTCGTAGAAGGTATCTACAATTCTGCTCTTAAATTCTTGCTCAACATTGACCAGATAAAATGGGATATCGAGCATACGTGCAACACGTCGTGCGTCGTCAACCGCTTCAAGAGAGCAACATTTATTTTGTGCCACGCGCTCAATGCCATCATCTTCAGCTTCAATTACGCCTGGTTCTGACCAGAGGCGCAGCATAATGCCAAGAACTTCATGTCCCTGTTCTTTCAGGAGTGCGGCGGCGACCGAGCTATCTACGCCGCCGCTCATTGCGACGACTATTCGTGCCATGATTCCATCCCTTGTCTGATTGTTCCCAGTGCTTTTAATAACCACTACATTAATACGTAGAAAAAAGGACTAGCCATGTGTGGGGCTAGCCTTTGTGCTGTTGCGTCGGGTGTGTTGTGCCCTTTCTTGCCACAGTAAGGGTAGCATAGGGGGAGCTACTTGTCAATTGACAAGTAGAGGTGAGAGCAATCGAAACCACTTGACACAGACAGAACACTCTATGGGCTTTTCAGGAAACTATCACTAACCTTCACTGATACGAGACGCACAGAACTCGTAGTAGGATCAACGTCAACAACAACAACCGATTTATTGATAGGATCACCGTCAGGTCCAAAGGAAATTTGTCCACTGACCCCCTGAATTGAGTGATTGCCTGTAATCATGGTGAGCGCTTTTTGCAGATCAGTTGGTGCCGGAGCCTGATGCGTAGTGATCAAAGCATTTTGATAGGCCTTTACAAGAACATTTGTAGCGTCATAAGAAAGCATAGTATCAGCGTCTGGCAAATTGTAGCCATATGTGTTCTGAAGCCACTTCCCATAAGGGTCGAAATCCAGTTTGTACTCATAGAAAAAGTTTGGTGTATGACACGCCTGCGTCTCACCATCCCGACAGAGAAAATCCCACTCATCAGGCGATGCAAATGCAGTGAAATGCAGACGGCTGAAATCAGGACGATCTATGGTAGGATAGTACACCAATCCATAGAGTCCGTCTCCCCCCATCACTGGTAGTTTGTCAAAACGTTTATACTCTGGCTGTTGGGTAAGTTGTGATAGAGTGATCAACAAGGTACTGGCATCACTCCAATATCCTGAAAAGAAAATCAAATCTGGCTCGCGACTAAGCGCATCTTGTACTAGAGCGGGATAGCTGTTTATCCTGTCCTCTCTTATATTGTTCGGTGAAGGTGATGCCAGCGAAAGATTTCCTAAAATCATTTGCCAGGCTCTCGCTGTAGAAATCACCTAAATCTTCAAAAAGTGCCACCTTTTTGGCTGCCAGTTTTCCTTTCGCGTAATCTGCCCCGTATTTTGCTTGGGATGCGTCAGATGGAACAATACGCCAGAAGTATGGCGATATCTTACTCAAGAAATCACTCGATGATGTCGCCGAGAGTAGTGGAATATGAGCATGGCTCAGCACACTGATTGCATTATACAATTCTGCACTATTGTCCCATCCCATCACACCAACAATTGTCTTATCTACCTGTGTAGACTGTACAACCTGACATGCTACTGCTGTTGCATTGGCCTGAAGACTTCCTGCATTGGCAATGAGCAAACGCAAGAATCTTCCACCAGGCTTCACACTAAGGTTATACTCTCTCTGAGCAACATAGGCACCTTGCAGAATAGGACGCCCACCTTCCGCAAGATCTCCTGTCAGTGTAACACCAATTACCAGAGTAAAATACGGTAAGTCAGAATTCAGCACGTTTGGTTCTCCTGATAGATATCTGGTTCAGCATCACTAGGATCTCTGCGAGATCGCCTGCTGCCAGTACAAGAGGGCACTGGCTTTATCATTTTGCTTGAAGGCATTCTCAGCTCGGCGCTTGCTATCCTGATCTTTTCTATCTTTATTCATATCAAAGGCAGCCGCACCATAGCTCAGACCAATCAGTTCGCCATATGGTGGCCATTTGCAACGCTTACTCCATTGAGACCAGATATTCCAGTGGAACAGGGTTCCCCATGTAGAATATCGGAGAACGCCATTGCCAACAGGCACAAATGCAACTATCAGAATGATAAGAGGAACAAGCAATAGTAAGTTTCTTTCGATATTCCCAATTTTTCCCATACGTCCTTCTCTCTTTATAATTTTATATTTAAGTTTATCGCATTTATACAATACTATTACGCTTTACCCACTCACTAAAAATAGGGGTAGTGATACGATAGGTCTCATGCTCGGCTGTCCTTTCAACCCCAACGAGGTCACGTTTGAGTAGTGTTTGTAAAGTACGGCGTACAGTTTTTTTATCTATTTCACTGTGCTGCATAATTGTACGTTTGTCACATTCACCCATATTATTCAAAACCAACAAACATGCTCGTTGCTCTTCATCTGTGCGCCCCCATAAGTCTTGAAAATAGTTATCCCAGGTTTCCAGTATCTTATCTACAGCTTGTATGACATCCTGGATACTGGCCTCGCTACGATTATCATCATTCAACTGATCAATGAGCTTCTCGCAAACGGCCTGGATCAAGAAAGGGTGACAACCTGTCACCCGCAAAATCTCCCCAGCGACGTCTTCACCAAAAATCTCCTCACCGGAGAAATCGGGAGCAGGGGCCATAATCAGTTTCCGAGCCTCCTCAGGTTTTAAAAAACTCACTTTGTGTGTCTGGGCATTCACAAAATAGCCAACCCAGTTTCCCTGCATTTCACTCACCGTGTGTATTCCGCTGAAAAGCAATGCCAGACTGGACCAATTCTGAATGATACTGCGAAACCAGTTCAGCAGGAGATCAACGTTAAAATATCCATGCAACTGAGCCTCTTCGAGTTTCTCAAACTCATCAAAGGCCAGGAGCAGCATACGATCTTCTTGCTCCAGAAGATGTTCTATATTCTTTAACCAGCCCATCGAAGCACAGATAAGTCGTTGCCTCGTTTTCTTTACCTGCTTCTTGCAGGCGCTCAAGTTCCAGCCTGGGCACTTGCATCTTGCGATTCTCCATTGCCTGGTGTATTCCTTCAGCAATGATATAGAGAAAAGCAGCTACGCTTGAGCAAACGCTGGGGCTTTGCAAATCGTATATGATGGGTATATAGTGTGGGCCAAGTAAATCAGGCAACTGCTTGAGAGTACTACTTTTGCCCATCCTCCTTTCACCATACAGAAAAAAAGTGGGACGGCAATTCCCTCTACCCAGCGCCTCTTCTAACTTGTACACGAGATCACGACGACCGACAAAAAGGCGGTCGTGTCGTTCAAGTGCAGGGCCCGCAGTGTACGGATTATTAAGCGGACCCGTAGCTTCAAGTCTTGTCTTCAGTATTTGTTGCTCTTGCAAAGCTACAGTCTCCCACCTCCTTACCACTTCACTCAGACGTCCCATAAGAGTCGTATCCAGCGAAACCATGTCAGGAGAGATCTTTTCCAGATCTGTTAGCAAATCTTCCAGGGAACTGCGTCGAGCCTGCCAGCTAAGCGGAAGAGAACTACAATAACCGGCCGCATCCCTACAGACATCTTGCAAGCGCTCAAAAACAACAATCCACTGAGGGTCGATTGGCATTGCCTCAGACGGCACATATTCAGCAAATCGCTCAGAAAGCTTCGCAATATCACTAAGCGTGTTCCGCTTTTCCAGATCACGTAACACCAGTTCTAACGCCACAACACGTGCGGCAGTGATTTGTCGAGGCTGCTTAGCAATAATGAATTCAACTTCCTTCAAGACCCGTTCAACATACTCATCCTGTCTGGCTGCAATCAGCAAGACTTGCTTTAAAAATGGTAATGGTAAGAACAGGTACTCATTCCAATATAGCGAGGAACTATCCAGGAAGGTAAAAACCTCACGTGGATTCCGATGGCTGGCGATATAAGTTCTGTACAGAGACAGGCAACTTATCGGATAGAGTGGCAAGCGATAGGAGCCAAAAATGTAGCAGACAATAAACATAATGGCGGTGTAGAGAGCCGGAGCCACTTTCTGCGATGAACCCACTAATATCTTTCGTAACGGACCACGTTATTTCTCCGGCGATGAGCCACACTACTCCCCCACCGATACTACCAGTGATGGCACCCATGATAAATCTGAACCAGGTACTATCCTTTGCATTCCCGGTAATACCTCGTGCAATACTAAGTGTAACACCTCCTGCTGCCCCTGCAGCCAGGCCAAGAGCGACATCACCTCCCGTAAAGCCACATACGATCCCAAGTGCAATACTCAACGCAACGAATATTAAAAGGCTTTCTCCTGTGCCCAGGATGACACCTTCCACCAGACCAAATGTGACACCTAATATGACGCCTCCTACCAGCGCGTTTGCTGCTCCAAGTGCAACGCCCAGAGCAAGGCCTATAGTCAGGCCAAGCGTAATGCTTCCAGCGATGCCTATAACGACACCTATGGCAATACCCAATACAGTATTCAAAGCTGCTATTGACAAGAGGCTCATTATATTAAGATTAGAGATACATAGCGCTGTGACCAGGTAGCATGAGGAGAGTGATATCGGAAATGAGATGTAAAGGAAGAGGCGTATTATCGTCGTGAGTGCACAGGCAGATAGGAACATTGGCAGCGCCAAGCGTAGCATAAGTACAGTACGTTGTGCTGTCATCTTGATGCCATATCTTTCAACGTATCTGGCAAAGGTTGCAGGTCGAAAAAGGCTATAGAAGAGCCATGTAAAAGGCTCGATAAATGTGTAATAGAAGATCCTGCTCATCGCACAGCTCCCCGGTATTTCTCCTCTAGCTCATGCTCAAATTCCCGCCAATAGTGTGGATCATTGGGGCGGTAACGACCTGGAGGCTCTTGTTCGCTTTCCAGCAGCAATTTACCTGTCAGTTGCAAGCGCAACGGTGGCCATTGCTCTACACCGGTTGTTCCATATTTCAGGAGAACACCTCGCTCCAGGGCAGTAAATTTAGCCTGTTCGCTTTTCGTATGGGCAAACTCTTCGGCTTCACTTTTATGGAATGGCTTGAGAGTGATCTGCTCAAAAATATTGAAAAATGGACTTGTCCTGGCATCTTCACCTGCAATCTTAATGACAACATTCGGTAATGGCTCTCTACTTGTGGTCACAAGCACTAACCCGGCATTCGCAATTGAGCGTAGCCCACTGAAAAAATCCAGATTAAACTCTGGTGAGTTAGTCAAGCCTTCAAACTCGTCAATCAGCAGTACGGGAATGAGATTTTTTTGCTTCTGATCTTTGACAAAGCTTTCTAGCCTATCCAGTCCTCGTGCACGCACATTAGAAGCGCCGAGTGCTTCCAGGGCCAGGTTTGTGAATTGGCTTACGGTCTTACAACTTGGCGCACTTGCATCCAGATAGCCTACAAGAAATGTATGATCGGGTTCATTCGACAAGAGTATTTTTGTATATTCAAGCAACCAGGTTTTGCCTATTCTGCGCGGGCCAATGATGGAAGTTGAAGCTCTACGACGAGCACGATTGATAACCGTATTGCGTTCACTGGTCCGGCCATAAAACTCCTGGATGTAAGGTAGCGGTTCATTAAAGAAAAAAATTGAAGAGGGCACTGGTTCTGGTATCTTTGGAGCATTCGGTGGTATTGGTTGTCCACTAGCTATCATCTCATCTTTTGTTTGCTGAACATCCAGAGAATTGCCAGAGATCTCAACAGGAACAGGGAAGAGCCATTGCAAAAGGCTAATAAGAAGACTAAGAGCAGTCAATGCCGCAATCGCGAAAATAGCAGTGGGATTATATATCCCCAAGATGGTCATAACAACAATAACGAATACAACAATGATAACAATGATGAAGCGTCTCCAGGGAAATCTACGCCGCCTGCGCGCTTGCTGCTCCAGCTGTTTCGTACTCATCCTACAACACCTCTTTTACTGAAACAACCTAATATATTGATATATTTTATGATATCACATTTACCTGTTCTGAAGTATAAGACGTAAAGAGAGACTCATAATATAAATTGTGGATGCGTCAGAGAAATATGTCCTAGAAAGGTCAAAAAGCAATTATGCCATGCCCACCAGCACAATAGAGGAGAGCAATTGTGTACAACACAGGTCCCGAACAGTTTCGGGACCTGTGGACCTGTCAGGACTTGAACAATCTACCTCTTTGTGCGATACTCTCAGCATGAATACGGTAGTAAAGAGCAGTCAGATATTGTTTCTCATTGTCACTACCACGCGATGTTTTGTCTCAAGTATCACCGTAAGGCCTCGTTCATGGTGTTAAGGAGTACCTGATGACCCTCTATCGTTGGAGGAGCATGACGTTAACAATGCTCACATTACTCCTGGCTTTCGTACTCCTCAGTTGTGGTAGCGGTTCACCTCAAACGCAAGTTAAGCCTGCACCACTCCCTCCATCTCCAACGCCGGGACCGGGACAACTACTACTGGAAAATGTATCTCAAGCCCTTAATACAGCAAGAACACTTCATGGACAGTTTGACCTGAATATCACAGGCCAGACATTACATGGAACCATTCAAAGCGAAATCTGGAATGCCTCACTCGCCAAAAATCGTACAGAGATCCAACAGTCGACGGTGTCACAGGTTGTGGCTGGATCGATTACTATCACTGATGGAAAACAAATCTGGCAATATGATCCGATTAAGAAAGTTGTGTATAATGGTCCCGCTCCGAAAAATGTCAATGGGACACCAGCAACGGGCGAAGGAGCAAAATCAGCTCTCGTTGAATCTGGTACAAAACATCTTCACACACAGCACCGGGACATTACAGTCTTCATCAGCTACTATCAACGCACGTCCGGTCTATGATATACATGTTGTGCCGCAAGGTAGTGGTTCCAGTGGTGGATTAGGTAGCTTCAATTATACAGGAGAAGTCTACGTCGACAAAAAAACTCAACTACCACTCCAGATACACTTAGATCTTCAGAGTTTCGGTATTGTAACCCTTAACATCCCTATGCTGGTGCTCAATCAGCCCATTCCTGAGAGTATCTTCACCTTTGCTATCCCACCAGGAGTCAAAGTCCTACCCCTCCAGCAAGCCAGCGCTACTGCTGGCACAGAATTCTCTCTCTCTGGTACAGGCACAACAACAGGCAGGCTATCATCTCTTGAGCATTCCCGGCGATCAGGCTGATTATGTCTTAGGAGGCGTCAACGTTCTGGGTGCTCCAGGTAATCAGATTTACGCTCTCAACTATATGAAAGGCAATCTCAGCTTTACGATTGCTCAGGGCAAATCCCTGGCAAATCTTCCCGGAGCCACCGGTCAGCAGATTAGCCTGCGCGGCACGATAGGCACACTTTCTCGCGACAACAGTACGACAACACTTGCCTGGACAGAAAAGGGCATCGGTATCCATATCACTGGAAATCTGAGCAACGATCAGATAGCAACTATTGCACAACTGTTATCTTGAACATAAAGTAACTATTCAGATTCCCTTTCCCTGAATTCCTCAGCGCCTACGGCGCTTCGCAGGTGGTGAGGGTACCTGAATAGTTACTGGGATGACCCATGCACCGCAACCCGCATCAAACAAGAGCAAGCCGCCGTAGGCGCTGAGGGTACCTGAATAGTTACCGGGATGACCCATGCACCGCAACCCGCATCAAACAAGAGCGAGCTACCGCAGGTGGTGAAGAAACCTGGGTAGCTACTCAACTTTTTAGGGCTTAATTACTAAAGCGCATGAAGAAGTTGTATACGGCCTGTGTCATATCCGGACCTTCTGGATCACCAAAGAGTCCCGTTCCGCCTCCCCAGGCATGCCCCATGCCATCAACCTTCCATTGCTCCTCGACCTCATTCCCATTATCGTCGTTCCAGGTGAGCGTCGTATAGGAATGTCCTCCTGGTACCTGCCCGGCGGTCGTTGTCGCTGGATGGGCATAGTCCGCATTATAGGCACTATTGGCATCATGATCCGTCTGCATCCAGGACTGGATTACCTGATCGCCATTAATCGGCGGACAGACGATATCAGCACTGCCCTGAAAATCGATAACTGGGACCTCTCGTGCATAACTTCCCATTACGTTATATGCCAGATCGCCTATCGTTTTGGGATCGGGGCCACCAGTAAAGTAGAACGTAGGAGTCGTCCCTGCTTGATACTCCGGGCCAGCCGCCGCTCCGACCGCTGTGAAAAGATCTGGATACGTCACGCCCAGGATCACCGCCATCGCTGCTCCTGCTGAGACACCAGCTACGTAGACGCGATGGGTATCAACCGTCCAGTGGGAAGGTGTGTGTTCCACCTACTGTGTAATTCCGGCGATAATTGAGGGTTCACCAGCTCCCCGGAATTCGTTGATTTCCAGGTACCAGTTCCAACACAAGGTGGGATTAGCAAGGAAACTTTGTTCAGGATAAACGACAATAAACTGCTGCTGATCGGCCAGGGTATCCATTTTAGTAAGCGAGGCAAGTGCTGCACCGTTCTGCGTACATCCTGGTAACATAACAATCATTGGCACTGCTGTGCCTACTTGATAGTGGGCCGGGGTATATACAGAATAGACGCGGCTTCCCCATATATTAGTATAAGAAAATTGCTTCCACGTTCCCGGTGTATGTGGCCTGGCCGCGTGCGCACCCGGAGATCTGTAGAAAAACAACAGGCCACAACAACCTAAGAAAACAACCATACAGCACAATGTGGTAAGAAAGCGTTTGAACATCGTGTTCGCTCCTTTTTCATGGGACACACCATTTACGACGTGGTCGCATATACATCAGACAGGCTGACTACATTGCCTGCCTGTCTGACCCACCTGATTTGTGCTTAACGCAGTTAGCTTTTTAAAATCTTCCTGTTGCGGTCTGTCATAGGCAACGTTACAAAGAAGCTCTTACCGTTCAGCCAGCGCATCGGGTGATAGAGCAAGTATAAACAACGGGCGTTGGGAAAAGCGTTAGTTGGATCAGCAAGTCATTCAGATAAAACGTTTTTCTAAATTTTGAAGGATTTTTTTGAAGGGGTTTTTCTGATCACTCGTGAACTATAGAAAGAAAAGCGGCGTTTCTTTCTTAGGGCTTGAGTTGAGTTGAGAAATCGTTGACTTTTCATGCAGTGTCAACTATCATGGAACCATAAAACAGAGGAGTGGGCTGGCGTATAGTTGCAAAGGAGCAATTCGTGAGCGACCTGAAGATTGCGTTGCTCGGGACCCCAAAACTGGACCACCTCGATCATCAACTGCTATTTCCTGATCGTAAAACGCTAGCACTCCTTGCCTATCTTGCCACAGAGGGAGGCATGCACAAACGTCAGAAGCTGACGGGCTTGTTGTGGCCGAGAGTGATAGGGCACACGGGAGAACTGCACTACGCGTTGCTTTGCATCACTTACGCCGTCTTCTCGAAGAGGGGACGCCTCCTGAACACGAACCGTACCTCATTATCACACGTGACGCACTCGGCCTCAATGTAACTTCGAGCATTGATCTCGACCTGCACACACTTGAGGCTGCATGGAGACTGGTCCAGAAATTGCCCGCCGGGGAAGCGATGCAGGGTGAAGCCCGACGCACTGTGATATCCCAGCTTCAGCGTGCAACAACGTTGTATCGCGGTGGTTTCCTTGAAGAATGGACACTGCGCGATACAGTCGATTTCGACAACTGGGTTGGAGTACAACGTGAATACTGGTATCATCGCATCGAGCGGGTATTTGATTGCCTCTCGCACAACTCCAGAGTGCTGAAGGCACTGTCGAACAAGCGATTGAAACGGTTGAGCGCTGGCGATCCTTCGATCCCCTCAATGAGGATATCTACCTGCGCTTGATGCAACTCCATCTCACAACCGGCAATCGGATCGCGGCCCTGAAAACCTACAAAACCTGTGTGGACATCTTGCGGGCGAAGATCTCCGCCAAACCATCACACAAGCTCGTTACTCTGGCTGAGAGTATTCGCAACGCATCCCTACCCCATCGCATGAAAAGCCATGCGTCAGGTGAGCCGTCCGCGTCATCTGTACATAGCCTGCTCAACGTTCCTTTTGTGGGACGAGCAGCGGAATTCAGTAGGCTTATGAGCCTGTATGAGCAAACTTCCAGCGGACAGCCCCAGGTTGTGCTGATTGAAGGCGAGGCCGGGATTGGTAAATCGCGCCTAGCGGCAGCATTTCTCGACTGGGCAAGAGTCCAGGGTGTAGTGTTGTTCACAGGAAGAGCATATAAAATATCCAAACGCCTGCCATATCAGCCATTACTTGATTCATTACGTGTCGTAGTAACGCAAAGGCCAGATCTCCCCCTCCTCCTGAGTGAGATCTGGCTGGCTGAACTAAGTCGACTATTGCCTGAACTGCGTGAGCGCTACCCCCATTTGCCCCAGCCTACCGCCGATGAGGCATTTGCCTCTTCTCGCTTTTTTGAAGCACTGGCACGCCTATCCCAATCGTTTGCTGCGCAGGCACCCTTGATTATCTTTATCGATGATATTCAATGGACAGACGAAGCAACGCTGGATGCCTTACATTACCAGGTTAGACGCTGGACGGAGTGTGCGACACCCGCCCTGTTACTGCTAGTCAGGCGTAACGAAACACGGTCTATGGATGCATGGCTGGCCGAAGGGCTTGCCAATCTAAAGAACATAGCTCCTCTGACCCGCATGGAACTCGTCCCTCTTCCGGAAAGATATCTGCCAGATGGTCCGATCATTCTCAGATGCCAAAGGAAAAACAGACAGCTATCCAAAGAGAACACTCTCTCTTCTGTCAAGCCGTCTGCGGTTTCCGGAAGCACCCCTCAGCCCCGAGCACTTCGGTGAGTGGCTCTTTGCGAGGCAAGGGGACAGCCATTTTATACGGTAGCAGTGCTTGAGACATTACTGGAACACGGTGGTCCGGTACCGCGATTGGTCGAGGGAAAGGGGTGGGTGTTGGATCCCCAATCCACCATCTTCCATGCAGATGCACACGGGGGAATTTTACCTTCGAATGTGCGCAATGATCCAGAGTCGACTGGCCCAACTTTCTCCATCACCCGTGAACTCCTGGTAGCCGCGCAGTCCTCGACCATGATTTTTCCTTTGAGGATCTCTTCCACATTGCCCATCTTTCAACACAGGATGGCCTGTCTGCCCTGGACGAGGCTACCGAGAGTCTTCTCTTGCGGGAGTCCTCCCGCAAGACAGAAAGGCAAGAGGTACAACTTATGTGTTTGCCTAATCACAAGATTCGCGAGGTGGTCTATGCCGAGGCAGGCAATGCACGCAGGCGCGACTTCCACGATCGAGCACTCTATGTTCTCGAACAGGCTGGTGCTCCCGCTGCGGAATGGCATACCATGCGATAGCCAGTGGATCGGTAGATGCCGCCTTCCGTTGGAGTGCAGCCGCAGGTGATGAGGCAATGAAAGTGTTTGCCATTCGCGATGCAATCGGGCACTACGAGCAGGCTCGCCAATTGGTCGCTGAGCACGAGCTACAGGTCCCGGGTGATGATGCTGACGCATCTATTTGCCCAACTTGGCCGGGCATACGAACACCGCAACGACCCTGGAGCAGCACAAGCTACCTACCAGGCAATGCTGGCAACAGCCCAAAAATGCAAGATACCACTATGGAATGCTTCGCGTTCAATTATCTGGCTGTCCTGGTCAGTGAAAACTTCTCCCAACTGGAACAGGCAATGGAGCTACTTCGAGATGTACTAGATGTCGCGGAGCGCACCAACGATCAGGTAGGTCTGGCCCAAACTCATTTGAGCCTCGCACGAATCCATTAACTACATCCTGAACCTGGACACAAGTCTCGTTCACGCAAGGCAGGCCTGTACTCTGGCACGAGAGCTTGAGCAGCAGGACCTCATTGCGAAAAGCCTCAATATTCTTGCCTACACAACACGAGCTCTGGGCCAGTGGGAAGAAGCAGCAACCATTGCAGAAGAAGCACGGCAACTCTCTGTAGCACGCGGCGATCGGATGATGGAGGCGGACTGTTTAAGCAGGATTGCTGATGCGCAGATCAACTGTGGGCGACCACATGAGGGAGTTGCAGCGGCACGGTTGGCCTATACGATCAGTCTTGAGATCGAACACTCCTGGGGTCAGGCGAATAGTGGCTATCAATTAGCTCGCGCTCTTATAGAAATTGGTGCCTACGAGGAAGCGCTCATGATTGCTCATCAGAGTACCGAGGTAGCGCACACGCTCACCTTCAATATTCTCCTCTTCGTAAACCTGATCACATTAGGGGTTGCATACCAGGTACTCCTGCTTCCTGAGAAAGCGCTCCAGGCACACCTGGAAGCGCTAGAGATCAGTAAGACGGTGCCTTCGCAACGCTATATTGGCTTGAGTTCCTCTCTTTTGTGTGTGGATTACGCCCTGGCTGGAGATTGGGAAGCGGCATCCAGGTATGCCTGGCAAGTACTCGCGACAAGAGACCCCAAAGTGGTGGTTTGTCCAGAGGTTCCCCGCTGGCCCGAAACGGAAGCCCTGGTGCGTGCTGGCGGTCATGAACAGGCTGCTGAGAACCTTCATGCCTTTTATGAGCGCTTTGGTACAAACAGACGCTGTCACCTCACCTATATACGTGCGCAGGCTGTACTCGCCCAGTCGCAAGATGAATATGAGCGCGCACGAACATGCTTGCAGGAAGCAGTAGCCGGGGCAAAAGAGATCGGCCTGCCTGGAGAACTCTGGCAGGCTGAGGCAGCCCTGGGCGAGTTGCATCTGGTTTGTGAAGAACACGAACAGGCCGCACAGGCGTTTGTCCCGCGCGGCAGCCGTAGTAGAAGGGCTTGCCAGAAATATTGTCAGTGATGAGTTGCGCTCACACTTTCTCGCATCGCCACAGGTGCAACATATCATGATACTTAAGGAGAGATAATATATCTCTAAACCTCTATAGACTTACTTTCTTTTCCATCTCCCAATTTAGCCAATCCATCAGCTATCGCTGTTGCCACGCCAGTTTCGGCTGTTTGCCGGGCCACGCGTAGGGCATTCTTGATCGCCTTAGCATTAGAACGACCGTGGGAGACAATGGCACAACCATTGACACCCAGGAGTGGAACACCGCCATATTCGGCATAGTCCAGACGCTTAAAGACTTTGCGCAAACCTGGACGCAGAACAGCAGCGGCCAGCTTGCTGGTCAATGAGCTAGTCATCTGGGTACGAATCAGGCCGAGGAGGGTCTCCGCCAGCCCTTCGCTAAGCTTGAGAACGATATTACCAACAAAGCCATCGCATACTACAACATCCACTCCACCACCAGGAATATCACGCCCTTCAACGTTGCCAATGAAATTCAAGCCAAGAGTTGAGGCGTTGGCTTTGAGCAGTGTATGTGTTTCAACAACTTGCTGATTCCCCTTGGTTTCTTCCTCTCCATTAGCCAGGAGACCGATGCGGGGAGTTTGAATGTGGAAGATACGCTCCATATAAATAGAACCCATAAGGGCAAACTGCTGTAGATATTCAGGCTTACAGTCTGTATTAGCTCCTATATCAATGACAAGACAGGCCCCATCTTTGGTGGGGAAGACGCCACCCAGTGCCGGACGTTCTACACCAGGAATGCGCTTGAGGGTAAAGAGCGAAGCAGCCATCATCGCTCCACTATTTCCAGCTGAGACGGCTCCCAGGGCCTCGCCTTTGAGCACCAGTTGCAATGCCATGGTCATGGAGGCCTTCTTTTTACGGCGTACGGCATTAGCAGGATGCTCATCCATCTCGATGACTTCATCTGTATGAAGAATAGGTAAATCCAGCCCACGAGTATCATGTTTAGCAAGTTCGGCACGAATCGCTTCTTCGCGCCCAACGAGATAAACACCCATGCCATATTCACGGGCTGCCTGAACGGCCCCCAGGATAATCTCACCGGGGGCATTATCACCACCCATTGCGTCGAGGGCAACCCGCACGGAAGCACTCATACGCTTCTTCCTCCTGGCTCTCCAATTGTTCTTTTTACCAGATTTACCAGCTTGTCGAGGTCAAAAGGTTTGTAGACGATCTGCACAACCCCTGCTTCACGGAGTTCTTTTTCTTCGTTTGCGGCACCAAGAAAAGCTGTGACGACGATGACAGGTATTTGACGACCTGCACCCATAGCCATTAGCTTGAGTTCGTCGCGCCCATCCAGGTAGGGCATCATCAAGTCTAGCAAAACCAGATCTGGTTGATGTTCACGCACAGCATCATAGAAACGTAGACTCTGTGTCGTCATATGTGTTTCATAACCTTCGTCGGCCAATGCCTCCGTAAGTAAATCAGCAATAGTTGGGTCATCATCCATGATGAGTATTTTTTTCGCCATCACATCCTCCTTTGTGGGTATCCCTGCCTTATAAGCCCATTCACAAGCCCCCTGGCTTTTAGCTATGGGGTTCCTGACCTCAAAAACAACATAAGAATATTATAACACTATACCATACCAGGCATACGCTAAGAATAAGGCCCCTGTTTACAAAATAGGACGATGAGAGGGATCAATATATGTGCTAGAATGAAGGAAGTGAAAGAGAGGAGCCGACGCTCGATGACACTGCCAAATGATAATCACCATCAGCAAGATATTCCCATTATTGAAGCAATTGACCTTCATAAGGATTATGATACTGGCAAACTCAAAGTTCAAGCGCTCAGAGGAGTCAGTCTACAAATCAAGCGTGGAGAAGTTGTCGCTATTATGGGTTCCAGTGGTTGTGGGAAGACAACTTTACTTAATTGCCTGAGTGGGCTGGATAGTATTACCTCTGGAACGGTTAGAATTGTTGGACGCGATTTACGTAGCCTGTCCGATCGCGAACTGACGAGTTTCCGCGCCCGAGAAATGGGGTTCATTTTTCAAACCTACAACTTGTTACCTGTGCTCAACGGTATAGAAAACGTCGAATTGCCTCTGCTGGTAAACGGGGTGTCGGCTAAGGAAGCTCGTGCGCGCGCCTGGCAAAGTATTGAACTGGTCAAACTGGTAAACTGGGGACGGCATCGACCAGCAGAAATGAGTGGGGGACAACGTCAGCGTTTTGCAATTGCACGCGCGCTCTGTACATCGCCCTCCATTATTTGGGCTGACGAGCCAACTGGTGCTTTGGACAGCGTAACCAGTCAGGAAATTATTGATCTGATGTTGCAATTGAATCGTGATCATAACTTAACTTTCGTATGGGTGACGCATGCCCCAGAGGTCGCTAACCGTGCTCAACGCCTGATTACCATGCGCGATGGTCTTATTGAAGATGATCACCTCCTTGATACTCGATCGTCGCCATCTTTGGCCAATCCTTCGAAGCTCTAGGAGCAAGCTCGTGACTGGGGAATGTTTTCTTCATCGAAGCGGCGGAGCCTCTTTGTCCCGACATCAAGCATAGCGCAATGCTTCTGCTGGTGTGACCCTTCCGGCTTGCCAGGCAGGGAGTAGTGCACCAAGTAACGAAGCCAGCAATGAAACGGCAATAATGATTCCTAGCTGTTGCCAGGGAATACTGAACTCTAGCCCGGTCTGGTACTGTTCAAAAAAATTAGCGGCGAAGATATTTCGTGCTAATATCAGTCCCAGCGCTATGCCTAACATACTCCCAAGTGCTCCAATCAAAAATGACTCAAGCAGAAATGCACTCTGAACCAGACGGCGTGAACAGCCTAAAGCACGTAACATACCTATCTGCTGCCGGCGCTCAATAACGGCGCGGGTTCCAGTAATGGCTAATGCGGCCACACCAAACAACAAAATGATGCTGACGACACCAAATAATACCTCACTCAGAAATATACGTGGTCCACGTGCTTGCCAGATAGCATCTTCCAGGACCGTTGTTTCCAGGCCATAATCGAGGAATGTGGAACCGAGTGCTAAAGTGAGAGCGTGCGTATCCTGTCCCGGTGCCACCTTGAAATAGTAGCTCTCCTGTTGAGGGTTATCTGGATCTACTGGTTTTGCTAAGCCTGCTTTATCATATAATGCCTGTGAGAGATAGAGACCAAAGTGTGCACTATCACTGTTATCCACAATCCCAATAATGGTTACTTTGAGTGACTTACGATTATTCGCATCCGCTACCCAGATGGGGGTTGCAGGAAAGACTTTTACTCCCTGATAGACACCATCAAGTGCGAATGTTGTGAAGGGACTAAAACCAGGAGGAGTAGCAGGTCCGCCAGCCTGCTGCGCTGGTGGTGCCGAGGGATCATACACACCAGGATTTGCAAGAGAGTTGGGATTGTAAGGGAGAGCGCTGCTATCAAGTAACGCATAGTCAGGATGTGTCTGTAACGCCTGCCAGAGAGCGGCATCACTGGTAAAGTTATTAGCGCGAGCAGACAGGTGCAAGCCATACCCTTGCAAAAATCCTCCACTCACTATTTGCGCCGGGTAATATTCCCAGCGTGGTGCTTTTGCACTCGGCTGTATTATGCCCACCTCGGTTGTATCACTCTTACCAATCGTAGTAAACGCTGATGGACTGATACCGTGCTGCTGCAATGAGGTGTACAGATCTGGTAAAGGTTTGAAATAGGCGGTTGCCTGAATGTCATAGCCGCCTGTTTGTGTATTGATATCAACATAGGTATTCTGCATTGCATTGGTAATGACCGCCATCACTGTCATTGCAAAAACGACCAGACTAAACATAACCATGTTTAACCAGGTACGGGAACGGCGATGCAGAGGATAAACTGAAGATAATTTGACCAGCACGTACAGGCCCGGTAGACGAGCACACAAAGCCAGTATGGGAGCTAACCACAAGTGTGCATTAGCAAGCAAGACCCAGGCTGTGCAGAAAACCATCATTACGCCTGCAACAAAAAAGACCTCGATCCCTCCCTGGAATCGTGGCAACCCCAGGCTGGCCAGTACATCAAAAGGCAAGGCCCAATATGCAACAATAGCACAACCAACCAGCGTTGCTAGCAGGCTAGATGACACTTGTTGTAATGTGCCATGCGCTGGCTCTACCTGCCTCAACTTACTCAACAGCATAATGAGTTTGTAGAGCAATGCATTAAACAAAAGACCACAGCCCAGAACAGTCAGTGATACACCGAGTGAAAACGGGATGATCTGAGTCTTTGCTAAACCCCATTGGATTAACCCGAGACCACATAATAGAGGAATAAAACCGAGTATGGACAATGTACGTAGTATCTCCAATACCAGATTTGGCACATGTTCAAACAGGAGACGGCGAGTACGACGCAGTTTCGTATTCGCTGTTGTAAACAGTAACGACAGAGGATACTGCACCAATCGTTTATTGATTTCAGTAAAAGAAAGCGCCCCATGGCCTGTCTCAGGCAGGTCATGCATTGCCTGCACTATTGTCATACGACTCACTAACCAGGAAGAGATTGCCACTGAACAAAATGTAAAAATAACTCCCAGACAATAGGCGACAATCAGACTCTGTGGCTGGAAAGAAAATGTGAGCGGAAAATTAAAGCGCTGTAGCATAGGTGCCAAAAAATTGATGAGGAGTACACTGCTTCCGATGCCGATCACGATGCCAATAAGTGAAGAAAGGAAATCATACACTGCACCCTCGAAAATATACATCAACACCAGATGATGTCTTTGTACACCAATTGCTCTGGCCATCCCCATTTCTGCGCGTCTCTCCGCAGCAAGCAGAACAAAGATAAGAAAAATGAGCAGCAGACCAATTGCCAGAGCAAAGAGTGAGAAGAGTGAAAAAATACGTGAGAAGATATTTTGTGCATTTTGAGATGTCTGTACACCCTGTTGTTTGACCTGATTCACATGAACGAAACGTGGTATCATTGCCTTCAGTGCGTTGGAAGCCTGCTCAGATAAGCCAATACCATTGACTCCACCACCACCACGATTAGCGATAAAGATTTCGTTAATCTGGCCTGGACTATTTTCGATTTTCTGGAATGTTTCTAGACGGGCAAGCATATATGCATTATCGCCAACCAGACCCGCATTTCCTACAATGGCTGCGACACGCATACTATAGCGTCGAGCAGGCCAGCGTGATGAGTAGAGATAGAGCGTATCGCCTGGATGAGCGTTCAACAATTGCGCAGTGGTAATATTGAGATAAATGTCATTTGCCCCCAGGTTTTCAATTGAGAGATGCTTCTTTGTATTAACATCGAGCATCCCTCCAAAGCCCTGCTCACTGCCCGGCAGAACGGCCAGTGCTGTCACATGTGAGCGTACCTGACGTGAACTTTCGTCTGCTACCAGCAAATTATCTTCCTGCAAGCCAGCAGCTATGGTGGCAATTACCTTCGAGGTACGAGTACGTCTGTGTACCCTGTTGTAAATGCGTTGGGAGAATGTACCAAGTGAGCCATGCCCCCCACTAATCGTTTCATCGACATTGCCCAAATTATAGACCGCTACACTCTGTACCGTCGAAGTCAAAATATCACCAGTTGCCAATACGCTGGAGAGCAATGTTGTGGAGAGCATAAGCGCAAAAACGATCAGCCCCATCTGAGCACGCCTGCGTCCAATATTGCGCACACCAATTTTGAAGAAGATCCTATTGGTGAGTGCCAGTAACAGCACGCCGCCAATGATACATCCTGTTATAATTACCAGTATTTTTGTCAGGCTGTCCATTGGAATACCAAAAAATTGAATCATAAGTTTGTAGCTATCTTGAGAGTCTGATAAAAGATCTCAGCTAACCGGGCATAGCCTGCCGTCGAAGGATGAAAACCATCAGAACTGATATATTCAGGATGGTTGGCGATCAGGCTCCACTGTTTGTAGAGATCAACAAGCACTACATGATGGCTTTGTGCAACATCCTCAATTGAGGCATTGTATGCGGCGATCTGAGAGCGTAAGAGTTGTATTGCGTTCTGGTTGTCAGTACGAAACCTGGGAAGCAGAGTGAGATCTGGTATATTTGCCAGTGCGATATGCGTATGAGGGAAGGTCGATTGCAGACGTGTGAGTAAAAAGTTCAGATCATGCGTGTAGCCAGTAACAGGAGTATCTGCGAGAAGATCATCGACTGCAAGCCAGATAGTTACCAGATCCGGATGTACATCAAGAGCCACAGGAAGTTCGACACTGAGGGCATCATGGAGTGTGATGCCAGGAATCCCTAGATTTACAAGATGTGTCTGGCTACCAAGCTTATGTGCCAGATCGACAGGCCAGTTCTGTTCATCGGGGTCCCGAGCACCAGTTCCCCATGCGTCAGAAGCTCCTAGAGCTACATAACTCAAGATGAGTATTCGGGATTTGGTGTATATTTAAATGAGTAGGAGAAGATGTTCCTGCATTCCAGAAAGCACAGGAAGAAAGGGATATTGCCAGACATAAGAGGCTTATGATGAGCTTATAACGTTCATGGCACACACGATCAAGGCTGAACCATAAGAGCATCGCTCGAGAACTCCGTTCTTGTAACTATTCAAGTTCCCTTTCCCTGATTCCTCAGCGCCTACGGCGCTTCGCAGGTTGTTTTATGCGGGTTGCGGTGTTGCGGCACAAACACCGCAACCCGCATAAAACAAGAGCGGGCCACCACAGATGGCGAGGGTATCTGAATAGTTACATGATCAATGCCCAGAGAGAGGACAGGAAAAACAACAGAAAACAACCTTAGGGAAGATTATATCATAGCCATACCATATCGTCGAGGTACTAATTGGAACGATATCAAGATCATACAGCACTTGACAAGCCACTAGAGTTTGTATTACTGTACAGCCAGGGTATTAATCTTCGTACACATGTTTAGAAAAGGGTGGCATGTCGCTTTCTTATCCACAATTCTGTGATACATGTGGTGCGGCAAATCGGACACAAGCGCTATTTTGCAAAGTATGCGGGCATCCCTTGCGCACCCCAACCACCAATACTTTTAGTTCGACCCTCACAGGGCTGCTCAATCATCAGGTTGTGCTAAAACAGCGCTATATTATTCTCTCTCCTGCGGGTCATGGCGGCTTTGGAGCTGTCTACAAGGCCTTAGATACACTTTTTGGAAGCCGTCAGGTTGCCATCAAAGAGATGAGCCAGAGAAACCTTGCCCCCTATGAACTACAGCAGGCCAGCGAGGCATTCAGACACGAAGCCCTGCTTTTATCCGGTCTCACTCATCCAAATCTACCGCGTATCTACGATCAGTTTACGGATATGGGTCGCTCATACCTGGTGATGGATTTTATAGAAGGGGAAACCCTCGAAAAACATATCAATAGCCAGGCTGGGAAAAAGATGTCAATCGAGAAGGTACTTGATGTAGGCATCCAACTCTGCTCAGTTCTCGACTTCTTGCATACGCGCCAACCTCCCATTATTTTTCGCGATCTCAAGCCCGCAAATGTGATGTTGACCGTTTCTGGCCACATCTACCTGATCGATTTTGGGATTGCCCGCCACTTCAAACCGGGACAGATAACAGATACAGCGGCACTAGGATCATCGGGCTATGCACCACCAGAGCAGTACGGCAAATCCCAGACAACGGCACAAGCAGACATTTACAGTCTAGGCGCAACGCTCCATCATATGCTCAGTGGCGATAATCCAGTAGAGTCACCCTTTAACTTCGCACCACTCAATCTGCACCGCCAACCAGCACTGGCTGGATTAGAGACGCTGGTGATGACTATGGTCAATATAGATATCAATAAGAGACCAGCTAACGTCCTTATCGTAAAGCAGGAACTGCAACACATAGAAACTCAATATATATCAGGCCAGACTTACTCATTACCCTATGGCACAAGCATACATCAGATACCCAGATCATCCACTCAGAGCATGAGAAATACTCGGAGACCAAAACAGGCGGATTTGCCACAACTCCGGCCTCAAATGAATACACAATATATCTGTCTTGGCCACTCCAGTAGAGTGACCGCTGTAGCATGGTCTCCTGACAGCCAGCATCTTGCTTCAGCAAGCTATGATAAGACAATCCAGATCTGGGATGCGACGAATGGAAAGAGCCTCCTGACTTATCGTGGCCACTTTCTACGCGTGAATGACCTGGCATGGTCACCCGATAGCACGCTCCTGGCCTCAGCTAGCGATGATGGAACAGTACAAATATGGAACACAATAACAGGAGGTCTGGTCTACACCTATCATGGACATACCGGACACGTCAACGCGGTAACATGGTCCCCCGATAAATTGCGGATTGCTTCAGCTGGAGACGATAAGACTGTGCAGGTCTGGCATGCCAGCCAGCACACTCTTCTGTCTACATACAACGGACATACCGATAAAATACATACATTAGCGTGGTCTCCTGATGGCAAGCAAATTGCCTCTGGAGGGAAGGATCGCAAAGTACAGATCTGGGATGCGATGAAAGACCAGCAGAAACGCTCTTTTCTGACCTCCCTCTTGTTCCCTCATCAGGGGCAAAGGACACTCAATAGTCATTATGGGCAGATTTGTGAGCTGGCATGGTCGCCCGATGGTAAGCATCTGGCCTCAGCCAGTAACGATCACCGGGTACTGGTGTGGGATGTGCATACCGGTATGATTGTCTTCTCTCAGGGAGCCAACAGTTCTGATATAAAGAATGCAGTAGCCTGGTCACCTGCGAACAAACATATTGCCATCGGTTGCAATGATAAAACCGTCCAGATCTGGAATACAGTTAGTAAGAGTTCAACTTTTATCTACCACGGCCATACAGGCTATGTCATGACAGTAGCCTGGTCTCCCGATGGGACACGTATTGCATCAGGAGGAGTTGATCGCACTGTACAGGTCTGGCAACCAATGTAAAATAACAGTAAAGAAATACATAGCTAGCCAGGAATAGGAGCACGATGGTGAAGTTTGATCTCAACGAAGAACAAGCAGATATACGCGACATGGTACGACGGTTCACCAAACAGGCGATTACTCCCTACGCAGAAGCATGGGATGAAAACTCTTCTTTCCCACGCGAAGTCTACACTCAAATGGCCGAACTTGGACTGATGGGTATGACGACACCAGAAGAATATAGTGGTAGTTTACTGAGTCGCCTCTCAGGAGCACTGGTCTACGAAGAACTAGCCAGAGGTGAAATGGCTACGGCAGTTGGTCTCTCGGTGCATAACATGGTTACAGGCTCACTCGCACACTTTGCTACACCGGAACAGCGCCAACGCTGGGTACCTCAGTTGGCAACTGGCAAATCGCTGGGAGCCTTTTCGCTTAGTGAGGCACAAGCAGGTTCGGACGCTGCCAGTTTGCAATGCAGGGCGGAACGTCATGGTGATGTTTATCTCCTCAATGGCTCTAAAATGTGGGTCACCAACGGCGGAGAGGCCGACCTCTACTTGCTGATGGCACGTACCAGTGCTGAGACCGGCTCTGCAGGAATCAGTTGCTTTGTAGTTGAGAAGGAAACATCAGGTTTTGTTTTTGGCAAGACCGAGCATAAGATGGGGCTACATTCATCTCCAACACGAGAATTAGTCTTTGAAAATTGTGCAATACCTGATACCAATCGAATTGGGAAAGAGGGACAGGGCCTCAAGATCGCTCTTTCGTCGCTGGATGGTGGGCGCGTCAATATTGGCGCTATTGCTGTAGGTGTTGCACAAGCGGCCTTTGATACTGCCCGCCATTACACTCATGAGCGTACACAATTTGGTATGCCTATCGGATCATTTCAGGGTATTCAATTTATGCTAGCAGACATGGCGATGAAGATTGAGGCGGCACGTTTGCTGGTCTACGAGGCCGCTTATAAGCTCGACGAGAAACAGAACGCGAGAATGTATGCAGCGATGGCAAAATGTTTTGCCACTGACATGGCGATGGAGGTTACGACCAACGCAGTACAGGTCTTAGGTGGTGCTGGCTATGTCCGTGACTATCCAGTAGAACGCTATATGCGCGATATCAAGATAGCACAGATTTTTGAAGGGACAAACCAGATTCAAAGGATCGTCATTGCAAGGGCTTTGTTAGAGGATATGCGCTAATCGAGTGCGGGTGGCAGGGTTGGTGCCAACCCTGCCACCCACACTCAATTAGCGCGAGCCACCTGCGGTGGCGAGAAGACCTGAAGAGTTACGTTTTACTTCACCGCAGCGGCCGCAAATTCACGTACCAGGGTATTGAAACTGGCTGGTTGCTCTTCCTGGAGGTGGAAACTACATTTGTCGAGGATACGCACTTCAATACGAGGGTTGACACGTTTGAAAGCTGCACTCGCTTCCGAAGATGGAGGTACCCCTTCTCGACCCCATACAGCAACGATGGGCATCTGTAAACGTGCCAATGGCTCATGCACATCCAGAGTCAGGTGGTTGCTCAGGAACGAGGCCATAGCGTAACGGCTATTCGACTGATGGGCACTGGTGAAGATGTATTCAACCAGTTCGTCCGCAATCAGGTCCGGGTTGTGATAGCCTTGTTGGTCGTAGTAGCCACGAATCGCCCGGCGCGAGGTGAGCAGATTGTACACAAACTGACCAATAATTGGTGCACGCAACAACAATTTCCAGGCAAGTGGGCCTGAAGAGAACTCCTGTAATATGCTGGCAGGAGGCGCAACCAGAACCAGACGCTCAAACAACTGCGGACGACGATAGGCATTGGCAATCACATAGGCACACGTCATACCATGAGCCACAACAACCGTTGGCTTGCCAATAACTTCCTGGGTGAAATCGCTCACCAGATCAGCAAAAATTTCGGCAGTATAGTCAATATTTGGGCAATCAGAAAGACCAAACCCCAGTAAGTCAACGACATAGACGCGGAATTGTTCAGCAAGTACATCAATATTTTTACGCCATTCATAAGACGAGGCTCCCAATCCAAAACCATGGATCAGCAAAAGGGGCCTGGCATCACGCGCACCCTTCACCTCATAAAATAGATCACCATATTTCCACGGATAGCGACGCTCTTCACCTGTCAATACGGTATCGAGTGTGCCAGCCATCGATTCTGTCATCCGATTATAAATAGCCAATGCCCCAAGTGCTCCACCAACCACAAGGCCCGCTGTGAACATTTTTTTTACCACTGTCATGTTTACCACTCCTACATTTTTGATAAAACAAAAATCAACGTCTTCATTTAAAGGATAGCATTGTAGTCATCCCTATATCGACATTATACGAGAGAGAGTTCTCTCACTTAGAGGTTCCCTGAGGATGAACTAAGGGATAATATAGCATGTGCCAATACTCTGCCGCAAATAATATCGAACAGAGCAGGGACTTTCAGTTTCCATGACAAGCCATATCACTTGCCAGGTAACTATTCTTTCAGACCCGATGTTACTTATACTCTTTCGTTCGTCCATGCGCTGCAAAAAACAGCCACATATAGTACTTAATATCCATCCACTCAACGAATATTGAAGGTCTCAAAAACAGAATATAGAGTCACTAGAGGAAGCCGAAGGGATGGCTAGCCAAAAGTAATATTACAGAAAAGGGTAAAAACATGAACTTAGAGCAGATCAAGTACCATACCTGCCCGGTGGATCAGGAGGAAGCGATCCTGGTGGCCAATATCGACGAAACTCTTGCAACAACGGACTCTGACGGTGAACTTCAGTACTATTGTCTCGCTGGCCATCACATCTTTTCTGTCGATGAGGATGAAAATGACATCTGGCACAAACGATAACTACTTGATAGTATTTAAGAGTGATACACTGTAATATATCTATGAAATTCAACATTCAAAGGTGGTCATCAGCAGTACCGGATGACCACCTTTGAACGTTGGTAAGATTTTTTTGCCACCCTTCGAGTGGATCAATATTTTTCTACGTAGGGAGGAAGCATGCAACAATTATCATCCCATCTGGCCCTCTCCGACGAAGTACAAACGGCATTACAAGAACAGCATGCGGTGGTAGCTCTTGAATCGACGGTGATTGCACACGGTTTACCCTACCCTGCAAACATTGAAGTAGCGCAAGCTATGGAGACGGTCATTCGTACTGAGGGAGCCACACCAGCGACGATCGGGATACGCGATGGTAAGATCATTGTGGGTCTTTCTCTCGATGAGATCACACTTCTGGGAACAACACAACATGTCCAAAAAGTGAGCAGACGCGATCTGGCCATTACTCTAGCAACAGGGAACTTAGGGGCAACGACAGTTGCAGGGACCATGCTCTGTGCAAATATGGCTGGTATCCGCTTCTTTGCCACTGGCGGAATTGGGGGCGTCCATCGTGGTGCTGAGAGCAGCATGGACATCTCCGCTGATCTTACTGAGTTGAGTCGCACCCCTGTTCTTGTCGTGTGTGCCGGGGCAAAATCTATTCTCGATCTGGATCTGACGCTGGAGTACCTGGAGACTCAGGGGGTTCCTGTAATCGGTTGGCAGACCGATGAGTTACCGGCCTTCTATGTACGCTTCAGCGGACGACGCGTACCACATCGCGTCGATGATGTTGCGACCATTGCGGCTATCGCGCATATTCAATGGGCGTGCCACCTGCATGGACTCGTCATAGGTTGTCCCATCCCACAAGAGTATGCTATGGATAGTACTTCACTGGAAGCGGCTACTGAAGAAGCCCTCTCACTGGCTCGCACACAGGGTATCCGTGGAGCGGCAATGACACCATTTGTGCTTGCACATGTCGCTAAAGTCACCAGTGGTGAGAGCATTGAAGCTAACAAAGCCTTGCTACTCAATAATGCAAAGTGGGCGGCTCGTTTTGCAGTTGCGTACTCTCTACGGCGGGATGTTGATTTATTCTGACGTAAGGACTACAATACGAATACGCATTGGGAAAACTATACATGCGTACTAACCAAGTCCTTTTCATATACCATATCCTCCTCGAAAGGAGCCTTAAGGCGTGAATAATCCCTTAGAGTTGCGCAAGGTTATAGGGAGTGTTGCTCTTACCATCTTATGGGTGTGTACTTTTCTCTTTATCAAGTCAACGCTCGTCATAGATTGGGTTGGCGATGGCAGCGTCACGACCAACTTTAAGTTAGTCGTAGTGCTTATCGGCCTCCTTATCATCGTTGGCTATCACATCTTTGTTCCCTCAAGCGGTGAGACTACGAAACTTAGCTTGACGTCAGCCCTCACCATTATCTGGCTCTCCCTCATTATCTTCTACCCATTCAAAGACCCAACTAATGACGCTGGCGGAGCCGTGGGCTTCTTCGCTCTCATCGGCGGTCTGGCTGTGTGTATGTTATGGGTACGCTTTTTCTCTGATGAGATCGTTGCCTGACAAAGACAAAAACAAGGGACCTGTTTGTACAGGCCCCTTGTTTTTTCTGCTCAACAATTAATGCCTGAAATGTCGTTTGCCAGTGAAGACCATTGCTATCGCATAACGGTTCGCCATACGAATCGTCTCCTCATCACGCACAGAGCCTCCTGGCTGAATAATCGCTGTGACGCCTGCCTTTGCGGCTACTTCCACACCATCCGCAAAGGGAAAGTAAGCATCAGAGGCCAATACCGCTCCCCGCGCCCGATCAACGGCTTTCTCGACCGCCAGTTGTACGCTGGTGACACGGTTCATTTGACCAGCACCCACTCCCACAACCATCAGTTTGTGAGCCAATACAATAGCATTGGACTTCACATGACGAACTGCCTTCCAGGCAAACATCAAATCCGTGACTTCTTCAAGTGTGGGTTCACGCTCAGTGACAACACGATACTCCGTCTCGCGCTCTCCTACTGCATCGGGTGTCTGCAACAGCAAACCACCACTCACTGAACGCACATCCGGTCTCCCGCTGCGAAGAGCTTGTGAATTAAGAGTCTTTGGCTCAATGGGACAATGCGTTGCCAGCAGGCGCAGATTTTTCTTTCGTCTCAGGATATCAAGTGCATCAGGTGTAAACTCTGGAGCAATCACCGCTTCGTAGAATAATTGACTGATCTCCTGCGCCGTTGCCTCATCAATCGGGCGATTACAACCAATGATACCACCATAGGCCGAGATGGGATCACCCGCATGGGCTTTTTTATATGCCTCCACTAGAGACGTCATCACACGCGATGCCACAGGGGTTGGTATGCTTGATAATTGTTACGGTAGGAGCGGTGAAACTCTGTGCGGCGTTCAAAGCTGCATCGAGGTCTAGCAAGTTGTTAAAAGATAATTCCTTGCCGTGCAAAACCTCTGCTCCTGCTACAGTGGGCACTGTTGCCGATACACTGGCACCTGCCCAGCGATAAAATGTCGCCTGTTGATGTGGATTTTCACCATAGCGCAGGGTCTGAACACGCTCTAACGGCAGAGTTAGCTCTTCAGGGAAGAATTCACCAGAGGCCATGCGCAGATATTCAGCAATGGCAGAGTCGTAGCTAGCGGTATGTTGAAAGGCCACGGCCGCCAGATAACGACGTGTCTCCAGACTGACTTCGCCCTGCTCACGCCATTCTTGCATCACAGCAGCATAGTCTTGTGGGCGGACCAGTACAATGACATCTTGAAAATTCTTGGCAGCAGCACGCACCAGTGTGACCCCACCAATGTCAATCTGCTCCAAAGCTTCGCTCAGCGTGGTATCTGCATGCGCCACTGTTGCGACAAAGGGATACAAATTCACTGCAACGAGATCGATAGGGACAATCTCATGCGCGTCCAGGTCTTCCTTGTGACCAGGAAGATCACGACGCGCAAGAATGCCTCCCAAAATGGTGGGATGCAGTGTTTTCACACGCCCGTCAAGTATCTCCGGAAAATTGGTCAATGCGCCCACTGATTCGGCCTGGATACCTTCTGTCTGTAAGACTTTCAGAGTACCACTGGTTGAAAAAATAGTGACATTGTGCAGTTGTAGCTCACGTGCTAACGTCGTGAGGCCATCACGATTAGCAACACTTATTATCGCTCGCATAAGTAGTCCTTTCAAAGTACGGTGCAGGAACTCGCAGGGAATGAAATCTTTCCTTACCAGTATATCCCAAAGGGCGGGTAGAGAGGGATATTTCCCATGTATTTTTATATGTCATGTGATCTCATTGAGATCCACACAGCCATTCCCTTGATAGAAGAACGGTGGTACCTCTCTACCAGAATGGCACTAGATCAGAAAAGGGCATTTACTGTGAAGTATTTCATTTTCTAATCCAGTGCCACATGCTAATATTAATAGACAGAACACATAAGTTAAATGCTCCCAAATCACAGGGATACAATTCTTTTTTCTGCTTTTTTTATTAGAAAATACCATATGTAAAGGAATGGAGGGAGAGAATCCAATGCAACCATTTACTCAACCCCCACAGGCATGGAAGTCATCATCGAGTTTTCAACCACCACAACGAAGACATGTTTCGCCGCTTCTTTTCATTGGAGTGGCTGTCTCCGCCATTATTGCTCTGAGTGCCGGGGTACTTTTTGCAAGAGCTGCTTTACATGCTGCAGCTAACCCTGATCAAAATTGTACGCTTCTTGTGCCGGAAAACCCACTTACTGCACAAGGGTTGGCAACACCCTACCAATTAGTCGCCACTGATGCCAACCAGGGTCCATGTAATGAGGCCAATGCAGTCCAGTCCGCTTTCGTACAGGGAGCTGTACTTAATCCCGCCACGGGACAAATTTTTGTCTACAATCCACTCGTTATTGACCAGGGTACGACCCCTGCGGTCTCGCCAGTTGTGCCACAACTACCACAGGGAGCCATTGTGGGCCTATGGTTTGGCTTTAATGGCGCTGTCCTCACGCTTCAGGGGACAAACAATAGCTTGCAGGCCGGAAATTGTGTCAATGGTCTCAATGGTGACCAGTTTGGACAGTTCGCCTACTGTAACGCACCAGCTTTCTTTAGTGCAGCAAATCAGGCAATCCATGCAGGTCAGCTTGTCCCACCACCTCTCGGTATTGCCAGGGATAAACTACCCTGCCCCACAGTACGCGACTTCTCGATTGTTGACCAGGACCAGAGCGACAACGTTACAACCAGCTATCTGGTTACTGCCGATGGTAAAACCGCTCAGATGAATGCGGCCAATGCAGCTACATTGAATAATGCGCAGACTCAAATAAATGGGAGCGATAACCGTCTGCTTGCTATTGCTGTAGATGGCGCACTCGGTTGTCAACCATGGATGGCCCCTGATCTTGCCAACCCTGGTCATATGGCAACAGCACTCCCGCTCAACGAATTGTCGGCAGCGGCTCACCAATTCCCGCCTGTGGCTCTCGTGCCTAATAATGATCCGATGACTCTGGTTAACAACAATCCCAATCTGAACAAAGTCAATGCATATCGTGTGGGTGTCGACCAGCCTGTGGTACACAATGCGAATCTATCCAGTACAACGATCTACTGTATCGGCCTTCTGGCTATCGCTCCACAACGTATGCTGCTTGATACATTTCTAACAAAGAACCAGGCTTCACCTGATCCAGCTGCGGCTAATACGCTCCTCACCTTCCTGGCACAACGCTTTATAACTACGTGGGGACTCAACGGCGGGCTAAACTGTCAGGCCCTACTCCATCTGCCCAGCCCTGTTACAGTAACGAAGGATGGGAATGGGGTAGCAACCAGCGCAACAATCGATGGGGTGATTGCCAACACACCTTTCGGCTGTACTTTCAGTGGAATCCCCATCATAGGTTGCACAGGCACAATAACCATCTATGGCCAGCAATGTACTTTGACACCTGATAAAATTTTACATTGGGTGAATGTTAGCTGTTCACCAACAAAATAGTCCACTTCTCTAAAGAGAGTAGAAACACAAATGGCACCTTTGCAGGTGCCATTTGTGTTTCTACTCTCTTTTAGAGATATTTGATCCGTTTATGCCTCTACGACAACCACAAGCTCTTCGCTCCCCTGTAATTCAGCAATCGAAGGGCGGTTGGGAAACTCAGTGACAATACTCACCGAGCGACGAGTACGCGAGTCATGCCCAAACTTGACATAACCATCGATCAAGGCGAACAGTGTATGGTCACGACCTACGCCAATATGATTACCAGGCTTAATCTTCGTTCCACGCTGACGCACGATGATACTGCCAGCTGTCACTAACTGACCATCGAAGCGCTTGACGCCCAACATTTTCGGCTTACTATCTCGACCATTGCGAGAACTGCCTACACCTTTTTTATGTGCCATGACTTATTCCTCCGTGCTGTTCTCCGTCGTTTCCGTAGGGGCGCTGTTCACAAGCCCGCGGCGTCGGGGAGCTTTCTGTTCTGCGTTAGCTATTTCTTCTCCGGGTTCTACAGTATCGCTTGTCGCGACCACTTCCTCCGTGCAGGAATTTCCTTCGCCTGGGGAGCTTCACCCGTAATCAGACTCTTGCCATCAGCAACAATATCGTCAATAGTCAGAACAGTTAATTCCTGACGATGACCCCGGCGATGACGATACGCTTTTTCGATTTGTATTTGAAGACGATTAACTTTTCTCCGCGAGCCTGACCAGCTACAGTTGCCAGCACTGAAGCATTTTCCAGGAAAGGAGCACCGACCATCGAACGGTCGGCATCCGAGATGAGAAGAACTTCTCCAATCTCGAACTGTGCTCCATCCTCAACAGGAAGCCGATTGACCTCAAGCTTCTGGCCTACGGAAACTTTGTATTGTCTTCCACCACTTTTAATTACTGCAAACATATCTTCCTCTTCTCCTTGATATACATGACTGCAACGACACTCTAGCATCTACTGCTACACAGTCAGCAGTCATGAAATGAGACCTTTTAAGTCCCCACGCAAACTCTAGGGGGATACGTGGGAGGCATGGGTGGAGAGCCTTCCCTCACAGTTCCGTGTCCTAGATCAGTAGCTCATGTTCAATTTCAGAAATGTTTCAAGCCGAAACTGAAGAAATAGCATGTCGTCTTGAGGCGTAGGGGGCTGACCACAGGAACTCTCAATGGCTCTTGTGGACATATCTTGTGACAATCAGGTTACATTATGGTAGTTTGCAACTATGCAAACAAAGTAGTCTAAATCAATACTATCATGAAGTAGTCTGAAGCAAGGCTATAATAGCAGTGGAAGCGATGCTTGTCAAGCCAGTCCCACCAGTTGTACCTCCAGCCAAAGCCATTTCCTGCGGTGGCTCGCTCTCGTTTACTAAGTGATTGTGTTGCAATGAGTTATGTCAAACTTTTCCGGGACATGAAATGCCCTTTTTACCTGTTTGGCAAGTGGGAGTGCAGAGGGCGTTGCTAATCAGAGCCGGTGGTGGTTCGATGCCCAGCCAGTAGCGACCCCATTGCAGTAATAACCATTTCACGCAAACTGAGGGGTCGTGTAACATCATGATGGGATAGAGAGTAAACAACCGATTACATCGTCCCTGGGTGCAGATTTACGTTCCTCCAGCAAACTGGCAAGATAGTTTTGGAACGCAACATATTATGGGCACACTCTATTTGACGCTCAGGCGTTAATGCAGCCTGGGGTAAGAGCATTAACATCATCGCACCAGATCCTGCACTGAGCCAGCCGTGTCAGAGGAATGTCGAACAACCGAAGAATGATTGCCAGCACGAAGTGGGTCAGCAAATTGCCCAATAATCTCTACCTTGCCATCTCCAACAAAATTATCTAGGAAATCCTTGGCAAGCACACGAATCTCGTCCTCCATTGCCTTCATACGTGCAGGAAGGAACGCTCGATTTATGGGGACACGAAAACGCATATGCTCGTCCCCATCTGTGTTGATAATCGTAGGAAGGAAACCCTGCACCCCCGGTTTTGGGAACTTTTTCAAAAGTCCGGGATGAGCTAGATTTGGAACACAATAACACAGTAAACAATATAAAAGCGTGGTTTGACTTTGAATATGATATGATATGATACTCTAAAATAATCTTACAATGAGATTATTACAACCATTAGCAGAGCATCTTGAGAAGACAACCGAGTGTATATAAAACGTTTTCCCATTTACGGTATTGCGGCGTTTGCTCTGTGCCTCACAGCGTGGGTCTTGTCCTGGATGCGTATCGAACCGCTCTACCGTTATAGTTTCTTTCCCCTTTGGTTTGGCTATATCTTCTTTATGGACGCACTGGTTTTATCACGCCACAAGACATCGCTTTTGCAGCGGATGCGCTGGCGCTATATTCAGCTATTTTTGGTCTCCAGCATCTTCTGGTGGATCTTCGAGGGCTTGAACATACCTGTCCAGAACTGGCACTATATCATGGACAGGCCCTATACTCCCCTGGCATATTTTCTGATTGCCACCCTCAACTTCAGTACTGTGCTACCAGCAGTCCTGGAGACTGCCGAGTTTCTCTCCACCTTCAAACTTCTCCATCCACAATTGCCTGCCAATAATCCTGGCCCACGCTTGCCTGGGTGGATACTGCTATCCATCATCTTGCTTGGTCTTATCAGTTTTGTGCTACCGTGGATCTACCCACACTACTTCTTTGGACTCGTCTGGCTCTGCCTCGTTTTTCTCCTCGATCCCATCAATAACTACGCTGGGCGTAAATCTGCTCTGGCCCACATTGCAGTGGGCGATTGGCGTTTCTTCGTACTTCCGCTGGCCGGACTATGCTGTGGCTTCCTCTGGGAGATGTGGAATTTTTACGCCCTCCCCAAATGGTATTATACTGATACCATATGTGGGCTTCTGGAAAATCTTCGAGATGCCCTTGCTTGGCTATATGGGTTATTTACCCTTTGCTCTGGAACTCTTTGCCTTATATCAGTTCTTTCTGCTCCTCACACGACAAAAGAACGATTATCTGGCAATTTGAACAAATCAACAGGGGATATCACGATCAGTCCTTTTTCTACTCGTTGATGATGGCCGTACAATTCGTCTGGATACGCTGTAAAAAATCATTCAGTTGCTTTTTTTCACTTTCCGAAAAACCTGAGAGAACATGGTTGTTGGCTCGTTCAACGACCATCCACAACTGAGCCAACGTCCGTCTTCCTTCATCTGTCAGTTGGATCATCTGCTTCTCATTTGACTGAGCGTACTGAATATATGCTTTCCCAAACAATGGCTGAAGCAGAGCCTCCAGTTCCTGACCAAATGTTGCCAGGTCTTTTCCGATCTGCTCCATCGTTATCATCTGATCGCATTCCAGGATCATGAGTAGGAGGATCTGCAAACCATTCAAGTTGGAGACCTTCCTGACTTGAGCATCAAATGCCATCATGACCATTTTAGAGGTCACATCGACCTGTCGGCTAAGGGTTGCACGAATGTTGTGTATGAGCATACTTAATACCAACCTGAACTTTAGTTCATACAAGCTGAATTCCTGTTGCCACACCCACGTTGAGTGACTCAATCGAGCCACTCATTGGGATCTGAACAACAATATCGGCCAGCTGCATAATTTCATCTGTAATGCCCTCTGTCTCATTGCCTACAACGAGGGCAATGGGTTTTGGTTGAAGAGGCGCTAACGCTTGAATATTTTTTGCATAGGGACTCGTCGCCACTACCTGATAGCCCTTTTGCTTGAGGGCTGTAATGGCTGCAGAGCCTGAATGAAAGCAGTGCATATCCATATCAAATACTTTACCGCGAGACGCCGTAACGATCTTTTTGAAAAACAGATCCAGATCTGGACTGGTGGAAATGATGTCATGTACACCGAATGCACTCGCCGTTCGGATAATCGTGCCAAGATTACCATGATCCAGCACGCGATCCAGCACAATCACTAAATCTCCCATGGAGACATACTGTGAGCGTTCCTCAGGCAGGCAAGCAACCCCAACATATGGAACAAGATAGGAGGTATCGCTAATCTTTTTTAAGATGCCATCCGTAACCGCATAACAGGGAATGCGCATCTTATGTAATGCCATCAAGAATGGATCGCCGTGGATGGATGTATGATAAAAGACATGTTCAACCAGCAAATGGGCTTCTAATGCCCATTGAATACTTTCTACGCCTTCAAGCAAGCATTTTTTTCTTCGTATACGTCCTACAGCCGAGTTCAAATCTCTTGCCTCAACAACTCGCGGATCTTTAATAGTTGTGATGGTTTCGATCTTTAGCATCCTTTCTTCTCCTGGATCTTCCTAATTATATCAGTTGACTTGACATTCGTACCTTGTTATGCCGCCTCCGGCGGCAATAATAAAGAAAAGATGCAATTGGGGACACCCCACAGCCCCGGCTGGGAGAACCCTGCACCCCCTTAAGTCCGCGCCTACGCGGGATGTCCAAAACCCGGCAAATCCTTACCTCCTGAAGAGCCCTTATGCAGGCTTGCCACGGACGACGCAATGTGCTCTGTCATTTCTGACGAATCGACGGAGACCCTAGTTTACACATCAAACTGAATAGGCTATACTACCTCCTAGAAAATTCAATTGCGTTTTGGTTGTGCCTGGAGGAAACCGTCAGTGAAAATCACTTGTAAACAGCAGGACTTGAGCCGTGGGCTTTCCGTTGTGGGGCATGCAGTATCAAGTCGTAGCACCCTTCCCATCCTCGCCAATATTTTACTGGCGACCGATCATGGCCGTTTAAAATTATCTGCCACAAACCTGGAGATCGGCATTAACTGCTGGATCAATGCAACAATCCATGAAGAAGGAACCACAACTGTTCCTGCCAAGCTGATCTCTGATCTTGTAAGTAGTCTGCCGCAAACTCCGGTTGATATCAATGTGCCCGAAGAGTCGCATACGATGAATATCAAAAGTTTGCGCAACAGTGCAAATATTAAGGGCATGGACCCTTCCAGAGTTTCCCCTCATCCCCAGCGCTGAAGGCGGGGAACCACCCGTGATCCTGGATGCGGGACAATTGAAAGAGATGATTGCCCAGATTGCCTTCGCTGCCGCTGACGACGACTCGCGTCCGGTCTTCACAGGTGTACATGTTGAGGTCAACAACGAGCAATTGACCTTTGCCGCCGCCGATTCCTTCCGTCTTGCGGTTCGCTCCGCTGAACTACCTGGTAGCGACCAGGCACGTGGCACGCTTCTTATACCAGCCCGTACGCTAACGGAGCTTGCACGTATTTTGCCCTCAGAAGGGGCCGTGCAGATGATTGTTACCCCTAATCGCAGTCAGGTCCTCTTCCACACAGAACAGATGGACCTCGTCTCGCGCTTAATTGAGGGTACCTTCCCCAATTTCCGCCAGATTATCCCGAAAGACCACACCACACGGGCTGTAATCGAGACAAAAGAGTTTGCCGCCGCCGTCAAGTCAGTTACCCCTTTTGCTCGCGATAGTTCCAATATTGCCCGTGTCAAGATCAACGGTGGTGGGAACGATGGACTGGAACCCGGTACCCTGACAATTGAGGCTAACGCAGAAGATATTGGCAATAATATCAGCACTATCAACGCTGCCGTTGACGGACCAGAACAGCAGATTATTTTTAACGTTAAGTATCTGGCAGATGTTCTCGCAGTTATAGATACACCGGAAGTGGCCCTTGAGGTAACCTCTGCCGCGCGTCCTGGTGTGATCAAGCCGGTAGGTTCTGCTGACTATACCTATGTTATCATGCCAATGAGCACCAATCGCTAAATAATCAGGAAAGCTGAGGGTGCAGGGAGCGCAGCGTCCTTGCCGGGGTCCTGGGTGCCTGCAGAAACTCTTTTTACCTCTTTTGTGCGCCGCTTGCGGCGGCGCGAGAAAAAAGAGAAGTTTTTGGGGACACCCCAGACCCCGGTCAAGGGCTGGCCAACCTGACAATCCCGCTTGAGAAAGAGTGAACTCTTGTTCGAAAAGTCGGAGGTCACTCAGGACCTCAGGGAAGTATGCAATGTATCTTTCTCACCTCTCCTTAAATGATTTTCGTAACTACAAACAATTCGAGCTTTCCCTGGGGTCTGGCCTGCACCTTTTCTACGGAGATAATGCCCAGGGCAAGACCAATCTGCTCGAAGCGGTGAGCATGTTTTCCACCGCTAATTCCTTTCATGCAACAAACGACCGCGAGGTTGTCAACTGGTCTGCGCCTGATCATATTGCACGGATAGAGGGAACAGTCCAACGACACGAGGGTGAGGTCCGTATCGAGATTGTCATCTTTGATCCCACGCCACCTCATATGGAGAATACACCACGCAGTCCGCGCAATCTTGAGCTACCCGCTAATACACCTCGTAAGCGCCTCAAGGTCAATGGCATTCCTCGTAAGACGATGGACCTGATCGGGCAGATGAAGGTGGTTTTGTTCGCTCCCGCCGACCTACATCTCGTCGATGGCTCACCAGATGAACGCAGGCGCTTTCTTGATCGTGCCCTTTGTCAGGTACAGCCTCGTTACTGTCAGGCTCTTGTAAAATATCGTAAAGTTGTGACACAGCGCGCGGCCCTACTCAAACGGATACGCGACAACCAGGAAGATCCACATATGCTGGACTATCTGGACGAACAATTAAGCACGTTTGCTAATCTGATTGTCTATGAACGACAACGTATGATCATAGCACTCAACCAGCAAGCCGATGATTTACAGAGGTCAATCAGTGGCGGACGTGAGCATCTGCAGATTGTGTATCATCCTTCGTTCAAGGTTAATGAAGAATGGAGTACCAGTGAGGCTGCCCGACACTATTGTACACAGTTACGTGAGGCACGTCGTAAAGAAATACACCAGGGTGTCTGCCTCCTGGGGCCACATCGCGATGACCTGGAATTTATTGTTAATGGTATCAATATGCTCACCTACGGATCGCGTGGTCAGCAGCGTACCGCCGCTCTCTCTGCCAAGCTTGCCGAACTTGCCTACATGCGTAGCAGCACAGGAGATGAACCCGTTTTATTGCTAGATGATGTCTTTAGCGAACTCGACCACACTCGCCGTGAGTACCTGCTACGCCAGGTGCTTCAGCATGAACAGGTACTTCTCACTACTACCGATCTGATGGGCTTCCCCACTGAGATAGTGACACAAGCCCATATCTATCACATTGTTGACGGCAAAATACAAACGAGCCAGATAGACGTAGATATAGCTAACAATTAGCCTCTTCTCCTGTTATCTCATTAATCCCTGGCTATCCTTCCATAAGGGAGGTACGCGATAGCCTTCTTCTCCATGAGCAGCCAGATCCAGCCCCATTATTTCCTCTCGTTGATTGACCCGCAGTCCCATGAATGAGATGAGTTTGAGTATGAGAAAAGTGACCACGAACGAGTACCGCGGAGGTTGCAATCACGGCAATGATCTGAGGCATAATTTGTTCTGGATTGCCAAAGAGCACGCCATTAGCTCCAGCGCCATTAATCACCTTTTCGGCGAAGATGCCTGTCAGAAGCGCACCAGTAGTTCCTCCTATACCATGAGCAGCCCACACATCAAGAGTATCATCGACATTCGTGAGCTTGTTGCGGAAAACCATCATCAAATAGGTAGCCAGACCACCCAGAGTACCAATTGCAATGCTAGATAGAGGGCCGACATAGCCGCTTGCTGGCGTAATGGCAACCAGCCCACATACGGCACCAGTTGCTGTCGCCAGAGCACTCGGTCGCCCGCTTCGTACCCAGCTCAGTGCCATCCAGGTCAGGGCAGCAGAGGCTGCGGCAGTATTGGTCACAACAAATGCACTGACAGCAAGAGGAGAGGCTGCCAGTGCACTTCCGGCATTGAAGCCGAACCAGCCAAACCAGAGCATAACAGCGCCCAGAATGGTGAAGGGAACGTTATTGCCCTCTATCGCCTTATCCTTTTGAAAGTCAACTCTCTTTCCGACGACGATTGCTGCTGCCAGTGCTGCAAATCCCGAACTGGCATGAACAACGGTCCCACCAGCGAAGTCGAGCGTGCCAAGTACATGTAACCATCCATTGGTACTCCAGACCCAATGGGCAATGGGATCATACACCAGCGTGCTCCACAGCAGGATAAAGACAATAAGAGTTCGGAAGCGAATCCGTTCGACAAAGGCACCAATGATGAGCGCGGGTGTGATAATGGCGAACATGGCCTGGAAGATCATATGGGCAAGCTGAGGAATCGTCGCACCATAGTTGCTATTTGGCATGTAGCCGACGCCATTCAGACCAAAATAGCCGAGTCCACCAATAAGACCACCTCCGATATCTTTGCCAAAGGCCAGACTGTATCCGAAGAGGACCCATTGGACACTGACCAGGGCAAGGATCACCACCGATTGTTGGATAGCACTGACCACATTTTTGCTACGTACCATGCCACCATAAAAAAAGCCTACTCCTGGGGTCATAATCATAACCAGAGCCGATGCCGCCAGCACCCAGGCGGTATCACCGGTATTAATAGCATCTATATTGTAAGCACCTGAAGAGGCATGTGGGAGCATACTTGCTCCAAAGCCGGCCAGCATGCTTACCACCAGGGTACCAATCGCGCCAAATAAGAGTTTGCGATTTTCCGACATAGATTTGACTTAGGAATGTCCTTTGCAATTGCCATGAGGAACGCTCCTTTTCTCCTGTAAAATTGATGAAGATCACCTTTCTCGGAAAGGTGATCTCTTCTTGTCAAAATAAAAAGACCAGCATGGGTAATACTCAACCATATGAGTTCACCACCTGCCGACTGAAGGTCCGTTGGCAAGACGTTCTGCATGCTGATAGGCCTTCTCAGCTTCCCGGTAGAGTTCGAGGCCAGACAGAGCATTCCCTTTCCCGTTATAAGCGGCTGCATTGTTGGGATCCAGGCTTACTGCTTGCTCATAGGCCTCCAGAGCTTCCCGGTAGAGTTTGCGAGCAAACAGAGCATCCCCTTTCCCGTTATAGACGACTGCATTATCGGATGGCTCTCCTGGTTCCAGGAGAGGTGTAGCAGGCAGCCTGTAGGTGTCCTCCTTGGGGAACATTTCTACATGGGTAGCACCAGAAGACGATCCTACGTGGACATCCATAGGAGATGCTCGTTCAGGCGTTTTTACGCTGAACAAGGCACCATTCGGCGAACCTCCATGTTCTTCCCTCACTCTTAATCTGATTGATGTCTCGCTTTCCTCCTGAAAATTGGTTAAAAGAGCTTTGGTGGAGAGCAGGTCTTCTATTTGACCAGGGGAGTGTCCAGGATACAAACGTATCACTTCACCTAGACGTTGCATATGTGTCGTTACATTCAGTCCCAGGTAAACACCTGTGATACTAGAAAGAAGGATCGTATTTCCATCGAATGCATTTCCTCCAAAGCAGAAAATTGGACGAGGATGCTTCAATCGGGCTATTTCCTGTCCCACCTCCTTCACATCATGGATACGGGAATATCTTGTCGCCGAAAGATAGATGATTCCTGGATGAAGAGGACGTATTGTCTCAAGCACCTCGGGCAAGTCCCTGGCCCCTGACAACCGTCCGTGGTAATGTATATGGAGTCCCGCACGACGCCAAAATAAAGCCAACATGAGTGCATCGATCTCGTATGTCTCCAGTGGAACATCACAGACGAGAATCAAGAGGCCCTTACGAAGATTTGGGGTGGTTTGAAAGAGAAAGAAGAGGTACTTATAAACCAGGGTGATGCTAAAGTCTTTTATGGCTGTTGGTATTGTGTTTGTATCCGACAACGCTCTTATATGAGAAAGAACCGGTTGTAACAGAAAGAGACAAACGTCTTCTACGGAGTAATAATGAAAAGCGCTATCTAAAATACGTAGTGCTATAGTTTTATTCATCTGACCAAGAGCTTCTAGCAGTGGTTCTCCCATTTTATCTAAGTCAGGAACTGCACGGGTGATCTTTTCTTGCTGCTTCATTTCATCGCTCTGGGAAACTTGTAGGAGTAACGACGAAAGATACGCAGATGCATCTTTGGGGGAGAAACAGGCTTCGATCAGGCGTGGGACCTGTGACTGTATAAGCCTCGCGACAACTGTTTCTGTTGTCAACGGGATGATAGCGCGTTTCCGTAACTCAACTGTGTAAGCAAAAACCGGTCGCAACAGGCTCTCACAGATGACTGTTGCTGGATGCATTATAAAAGCATCCGCCAGAATATGTATGGCGTTTGCCATGTTCATCGATACAACAGCTTGCATCAGTTTGTCACGCAACTCCGGCAGTTCACGTATAGGAGGGAGTAGCACACTTGATACACGATCGTTTGCATATGCAGGTTCATAACGCACTAGCTCTACAACAGCCTGACACAGACTCATACTACTGGTAACCTGTTCGCAGAGCCAGCGTACCGCTGCAATATCACGTTGCGAATAGAGTTTTTGGTGATGTTCATCACTCCTGGGAGAGGGGATGCCATAGATCCTTTCCCAGGTATGTAAGGTCATGAGTGGAATATTAGTTTCTGCGAGCATGGCATCCACCCCAAAGCGTCGCGTGGACTCAAAAACGCGTAAGCGTTGGAGTCCATTATTTACATATTGCTCTCGGGATAGTATCTGCTGAGGAAAAGGGGATGGTGCCTGCTGAAAATTCTTATATTCAGTTGAAAGCAGCCAGTTCTCTCGTTCGTCCATAAACATCCTTTCATTGGTGCATAGGGACAAAGTAACAAAGCTTTTGAGTACATTGTGCCTTTCTCACGTGCTTTGAGAAGATTAATCAATTTGGAAAATGTTAGTAACGATACAGGTTTCCTCGTCACCGATCACAAAATGCCCCGTGAAGAGCTTTAGGTGCTGAGGAGTTATAAAGATAGAGACCTAAGTAGGTGCAATGTTAACAAGAAATTACGAAATTTGTCAATCAAGGTGGGAGAAAAGTCAGATATGCAGTGTCGTATACTTTTGTCATCCGGGTTAATACTATTTAGGGATTTCTCATTTTTGGATTTGTTGTAGTTCTAGCCAGACTCTTTGCACATGGGCAACTTCTGCTTCAGCAGGGATAACCTGACCATAACGTATCGCAGTATAAGCCTGAGTGACGATGTTTAATTCAGGCTCGCCCATGGGGAGATGCTGCTTCAGGCGTACTGTAAACTCATCAGGGGTCTCATCCTTCTTGCGCGGATAACCACGATCAGCGGCCCACTTTAACAACGCCCGGTAGATCTCACGGATACTTCGTACTGCTGGCTCCCCTCTGAGCTCCTCTCCATCATCTGGCGCTTCTTCCCCAACAGGACGCGGAGGGAAGCAACGCAGCCACAGGCCACGTAAGAATGCTTTCAACTGTGTCCACAAGAGGCTCCACGACCACAAACTTTCATGGATATCTTCTTCACGTCGAACCAGCACAACACGTTTGCGTCGCAAGGCCCACCAGATCAGGGCAACGACAATCATTATGCAGAGGAGTGGCAGTATTATTTTGAGCACGGTGACTGCCACAAGTACTGTCTCCGGTGTCTGCCTGGATGGATGAAATCTTCGATAGCGCACCTGCTTGCTGATGGCCAGGAATTTGGGGAGGTTGTATTTGAGGATGTAGCAGTGAGACCAGCCAGAAAAGGGGGGATAGTAAAAATATGACCGAATATGCCAGAATGCTGATCATCCAGTCGTAGACGATACCCAGTGGTGCCAATGCTTGCTGTAGCGCCACTAGAAAAACAGGGCTGGTAAAGGAGCCAACAGCGAAGGCAATCAGCAACAGTAGCACACCAATGGTTCCTGTCACGGCAAATAGAACACGTTCCTGAGCGGCGATATTCCCTTGCAGCCCCTGGGAGAGAAGAGTGTCGTACGAATAATGCCTGGGACAGGGCATGGGCACTTAGAGCAAAGGAGAGCATAAGTGGAATGAGCATGAGTAAAATTGGACCATCAGTCAACTTCCTACCTGCTCCCACCCCTAGCAGCACTATGACAATGATAAGACCCAGACCTGGACACAAGGCTCGAAAGACATCTAGCGGCTCTATGGTGCGACGTGAGAGACGAATGCCACGCCAGCATAAGTACACGGAGAGTGCTACCAGACCAAGGAGATGGAAGAAGTTTCCATTGAGTAAGAGTAGATCATTCAGCAACATCAATAACCAGCGAGGATCAACGATCCAGGCTGCTGAAGCATAGATATTCACCCAGATAATGAACAGGCTCATACAGCCTATCAGCAGAAAGATGAAAACTGAACCAGGTGTGACACTGGTCTTGTTGCCATCTACCATAACAGGATCAGTGCCATGGGAGCGCATGAGCAGGAACCGTGAGAACCAGTAAGTACTGGCAATTAATACAAATGGTGCCCATAGTGGCATCACCAATTCCTGACTCTGAAAGATACCCAGATTTACTACAGCAATGAAAATGGCATCTACCCAGCAACACTCCAGAGCAGCAAACAGATAGGGAAGGAGACGTTCACCCCAACTCGGAGCAGACGAAAACTCCAATGTTGCCTACTGCTGATCCTGAGAAAACGATGGCTTTACCGGGGTATCCATATCAGACACCTTCCTTAGAAGCACAAGGAGAATATACAGATATTATGGGTCTCTTTCTGGCTCAGAGTATGAAATAATATATTATTGTACAATAGATTGTATGACTGTTTTCAAGCAATGTCAATATCAGGTTCTTTCATGACACCTGACTGTTCCTAACTATCAAAGATAAGAAAGAAGTCAATACTCATAAAGATTTTTGAGAGAATTCAGGCAAAAAGAACGTAATTAGTAGTAGTCGTGTCTATACAGCAAGTATCTGGTTAAACACAACGGTAGTCGGTCCCTTGTCCAAGCAAGCCTTCACACCTGAACAACTGAACAGCTGAACCTCAGTCGCATCTGATGAACGTATTTCATAGTATCTACACAGATACTCCTGATCATCATAGATGACAAGTTGCAGTACACAACGGTTTTTTCATTGATGGTTGGGAATGTAAGAAATTGGCACGACAAACGATGGACAAGGGAGTTCATCAGCCCATGTTTCTATCTATGTTTGCAAAGAACCAGTCCAAAGGAGGACCCCATGATCCCAGAACAACGCGAAGCTCTAGACGAAATTGTTGGGAAGATACGCGCTGGCCGTATGACGCGTCGTAGCTTCCTCGAACGTGCAACAGCGATAGGCCTGACCAGCGGTGCAGCAATTTCGCTCCTGGAAGCTTGCGGTGGCACGACCAATACTACTGGTGGCACCGGCGCAACAGTAAACATTGTCTGGCAAAGCGAGCAAGATCCCACTAATACCTATAAGGACCTTACCGATACCTTTAACAGCACGGTAGGTAAGCAAAAAGGTATCCACGTCACCTGGGACCAGGGGCCAACCAGCACAAATGATATGCTTACCAAGTACAACAATATGCTACGGGCACGCAACAGTAGCATAGATATCATGTCGATGGACATTGTCTATCCTGCACAATTTGCCGCCAGCCAGTGGACCAAGCCCATTACGGAGGCTCAATGGCCCACGAGTGAGCGCCAGAACTATCTACAGGGACCAATCCAGGGTTGCACCTACCAGGGCCAGCTCTGGGCAGCGCCATTCCGTACAGACCTGGGGATTCTCTACTACCGTAAAGACATCACCGCAACGCCTCCAGCCACCTGGGACGAGTTAACCACGGTAGCTCAGACCGACGCGGCCAAAGCCAAATACGGTTACGTCTGGCAGGGAGCACAGTACGAAGGTCTGGTGTGTGATTTCGTTGAAGTCTTGTACAGTTATGGCGGCTCAGTGCTCGATCAAAATGATGCTACCAAGGTTACCGTTAATAGTCCGGAGGCCAAACAAGCCCTCGACAGAATGATCAGCTGGGTTGGTACCATCTCACCTTCGGCGGTCACGACGTACATGGAAGAATCCGCTCGTCAGGTCTGGCAAGATGGTAACTCAGTCTTTATGCGTAACTGGCCCTATGCCTATGCTCTGGGTAATGATGCTACTCAATCCAAAGTTGCCCAGAAGTTTGACATCGCCTCATTGCCCTACGGTGTCGCTGGCCAAACTGGACACTCAGCAATTGGCGGGTGGAATTTTGCTATTAACGCTTTCACGCAACATGCAGACGAAGCATGGACATTTATCCAGTACTTGCTCGGAGCAGACGCCCAGAAACAAACAGCGCTCAAAGCATCCTTGACCGTCACATTAAAGAGCGTCTATGATGATCCAGACGTCCTGGCCAAACAACCGCTTTTTGGCAAGCTTAAACCCATTCTTTTGACTGCACTACCACGTCCCGTTTCTCCCAAGTATACGGATGTCTCGAACGCCATTCAGCTACGTGTTTATCAGGCGCTCAAGAAGCAGAGCACCTCGGCTGATGCGCTAAGTGGCCTCCAGACTGACCTCCAAAAGATCGTCTCGGCATAGTCTGTGTAGAGATGGGGTAGTTAAAGGCTACCCTCATGTAAATATACACATGCTTATTCGTGAGATATGAGTACACTTTGACGACCGGATGAGGGGATAACAGCAGGGATAGGGGTAGCTGTCAGGATCAGTCTTAGACTGATCCTACAGCTATCCTTATCCCTAGCCCGGTTTAATTGTCAATTTTCGTAACTCTTCAGGTCTGCTCACCACCGGCGGTGGCTCGCCCTCGTTTTGTGTGGATTGTGAGGGTTGCTCTGCAACCCTCACAATCCACACAAAAACGGCCAACGAAGCGCCTTAGGCGCTAAGGAACCTGAGTAGTTACCAATTTTCTCAAGAAAAGGGGACATGGACTATGGCAACACAGGCAGCCGATACACGCACAGAGCGATCGATGACGCTGCGCGAACGTATCAGCATGAATGGTGGCTTTACACCATACTTTCTCGTACTTCCTACAATAATACTCATTCTAGTCATCGCCAGTTTATCCCATGATTGAGTCACATGTATCTTAGTTTACTGAACAATCCCCTGCTTCCAGACACTGCATTTGCTGGATTACAAAACTATATACAGGTCCTTGGAGATTCTGCCTTCCAGGCCTCAGTCCGTTCAACGCATTCTCTTTAGCGTTATCAGTGTGGCACTGGAAACAATCTTTGGCCTGGGTATCGCCTTACTGATCAACAAAACTTTCCCTGGTCGCGGTCTGGTGCGTGCGGCGATCCTTGTTCCCTGGGCATTCCCGACCGTGGTTTCTGCTCAGATGTGGCTCTTGATGTATAATGACCAGACTGGCATTATCACCTATATCCTACAATCGCTACATCTCCTCGCCCCAGGGTGATACTCCAATTGATCAGTAGCCTTCGGTGTCATTACTGCTGCCGTCATTACTGATGTGTGGAAAACAACACCCTTTATGGCTCTTTTCATCCTGGCTGGCCTACAAGTTATTCCCAGCGAATTATACGAAGCTGCCAGCGTTGATGGCAGCACACGACTACAACAGTTCTGGCAAATTACTGATGCCAATGCTCAAAGATCCGCTTTTGATTGCACTTACTCTTCCGCTCGCTTGATGCTATTCGCGTGTTTGATCTGTTATATATCTTTGGAGGAAACTCAGTGCAGTCCATCGCATCATACTCAGATATCTAAAATGTTTGCTGGGTCAACTGCTGATTTCGGTCCTGGCGTTGCATCAGCTGTTATCGTCTTTCTCATGGGCATTGTCATCAGCCTCGTCTTTGTAGCTATGATGCGTCAGCGGGGCAAAGCGGTAAAACATCAAGAGTAGACACCTATCTTAGAGAAAAGGAGTCGTACTATGGCAGTACAAGAGCAGACTGTCTCCACCACTCGTGTGAAGACAAAAGCACGTAAATCTACTCAAGAACAAAAATGGAGTCTGGAGAATATTGGGCGTTACACTGCAGTGGTACTCGTTGTTTTTATCTCGCTCGCACCACTGTATTGGACATTTTTGACCTCCATCAAAAGCGGCCTGGAAATCACCGAGTCTCCTCCAACGCTCTTCCCTCATTCGTTTGATCTTAGCAATTACACCAATGCCATATTCAATTCGACCTTCTTCATACCAACACTGCGAAATAGTGCGATTATTGCCAGCATAACCACCGTTATCGCACTATTGTTTGGTATATTGTGTGCATACGCGATTGCACGTACGAACTTCCTGGGGAAATCTTTTGTTCTTGGAACGGTCCTCTCGGTCAATATGTTCCCATTCATTGCTATGGTGGGACCACTCTTCGTGCTCTTCACACTCCCAAATTTCTATCTTTACAATACATATGCAGGACTGATTATCCCTGACCTGTTGCTGACCTTACCCCTTACTATCTGGTTCCTGACTTCGTTCTTCCGCGATCTGCCACCCGATCTTGAGGAAGCGGCACGTGTCGACGGAGCTTCTCGCTTACAAGCACTCTGGCGTGTTATTGTGCCACTGACCGCACCAGGAGTTTTTGCATCAGCCATACTTTCCTTCATCGCGGTCTGGAACGATTTCCTTTTTGGTCTGACTCTGACCAGCGATGAGACTGCACAGCCGGTGACAGTGGGCATCACCCGCTTTAATTCGGAGCACGTGATCGCCTACGGGCAACTGGCCGCCGCCGCGATTATCGTCACGATCCCTCTAGTAATCCTGGTGCTGTTCTTCCAGCGCCGCATCGTCTCAGGATTAACCGCTGGCGCAGTCAAAGGGTAACTCTTCAGATCTTCTCGCTACCTTGCGGTAGCTTAAATGTGAGTGGCAGGGTTTGTGGTCTCGGACCACAAACCCTGCCACTCACATTTAACCAGTGCCAGCTTCAGTGCGATTATTTACCACGGGCGCGATTATAGCGCCGGGCAACCTCTTCCCAGTTGACCACATTCCACCAGGCATTAAGGTAATCGGGACGACGGTTCTGATACTTGAGATAATAGGCATGTTCCCACACGTCGTTGCCCATAACAGGATAGAGTCCTTCCATGAGGGGACTATCCTGGTTTGCGGTAGAGATAACTTGCAGGTTGCTACTACGATCAAGGACAAGCCAGGTCCAACCAGAACCAAAACGTTTCACACCAGCATCATTAAAAGCCGCTTTGAAGGCATCAAAGGAGCCAAACGTCGCACTAATGGCGCTCGCTAGCTCTCCTGTTGGCGCACCTCCTCCATTGGGCTTCATAATCTGCCAGAACATACTGTGATTGACATGACCACCGCCATTATTGCGCACAACCGTACGAATGTTCTCAGGAACCTCGTTGATGCGCCGCACAACCTCTTCAACAGGGAGACTGGCAAACGCATGTCCCTGGATTGCGTTGTTCAGATTAGTAACATAAGCAGCATGGTGCTTATCATGATGCAACTGCATGGTCTGGACATCAATATGCGGCTCAAGCGCATTATAGTCGTAGGGTAGTGACGGAAGTTCGAAAGCCATAGCAGGTTTTCTCCTTACTCATATCAATATTCCACGAGGTCACGTACTTCGAGTTTTCTGTGGGATCATAACCCTCTCAGATCGAAACACTTTCAGGCCGTGTGTTTTCTTTGTCGGTACGTCACCTCACCTGTTAGTTGTATGCGATGAGCATAGCGATTGTCAAGCAGAACGATTATTCTCCGCTGAAAAGGGAAGCTTGCAACTTTCTTTCTTTACCAAAACGTGGTATAGTCAAAATAAATCTCGTCTATCCGTCAAATTATCAAGAGACACTTTTGTAAAACGGTCACTACTGCTCTGTCAAACGTCATTGAGTCCAGAGGAATGGGAAATGGACCCCGAAAGGGGTAGGGACCCCGTTCACGGCGTCCAGCGATTCATCGCGCATATCAGGTTCAGGAACTCAAAAGTTGTCGGAGCGAAACAATCTTCAGCCGGGTTGAGAGGACGGTACGGGTGCATTCTTGCAGAATATATGCGCGATGAATTGCTGGACCCGCTTCAGCGCGTCCCTACCCCTTTCGGGGCCATGTTCCCATTGAAGTTTGACAGGGCACTACCTGGAGCAGTATATGGCTCATAATGAAGAGCAAACAATTACCGGAGAAGACAGTAAAATAATTTTGTTAGTAGAGGATGATGTAAACATTGGTGAAGTTCTCGTTCAAGCTATCTCTCAGGAGACCTCCTATCTGCCCATATTAGTCGTAGATGGGTTTGAAGCCTTAAACGTTGTGAAAAAGTGCAAACCTCGTTTATTCATTTTGGACTATCAACTCCCCGGTATGAATGGCATCGAACTCTACGACCATCTGCACGCCATTGAAGAGCTATCTCTTGTTCCTGCGATTATGATGAGCGCACGATTACCTCAGCGTGAGCTTGATAAGCGAAAAATTCTCGGAATGAATAAACCTATTGATCTGGATGATTTCTTAGAAACTATCGAACAACTCATAGTTTGACCCTGAAAGCTCAATGTTGTGTTATAATGCCGCCAAACCATTTGTTCTAAATGTTATTCATACAGGTGAGTTTCACTACCAATTACCAATATCCACATGATTCTATTGCCGAGAGGGAGACGGGATGTTCATTGGAAAAATCGTCAAATCGGACTCACATATCAACTATGTCTGTCAAATCTCTGCACCACATGAGGTCGAAGTCGAGCCAAATCCCACTGATTATGCTTTTGGTCGTTTTGTGCAAGTAGCTGTACGCTCAGGACTGAGCAATAATCTGGACATCGTCTCTGGCATCAACCAGGAACCAGTGACCTATGCTATTGGTGTCATCTATGATACAATTCTGGTCAATCCTACCTTTGGTTCGCTAGGTCCACGCCTTTCAAATGAGACACAGGTGGAGCTCTTTTCTCCTGACTATATCTCTGAAAAGGCGATCTTGATTTATATCATGGTCCTGGGTATGATGGAGCAACGTCCCATCCCTGACGGAACATCTGCCGTCATCTCGACAATGCAGGGCGTACCTCCTCTGTCGCTTGAGTTGGGAAGCGTAATCGAGACAATGACCGATGAGGAGGTACGGGCCTTCCATTTCTTCAGCGATCCTACGGAACCTGATGGCGAGAGTCCCTATTTACATATGGGCTATCTGCCACATATCATCGCCCAACGCAGCAGCTTATTGCCAATGGTCACCCTTCGCATCATCGACCAACTGGAACGCCTATTCCCACAGAATCTTGCTGTGCTCTCTATCGTCAAACGCAATTTTGCCTGGCGACTCAAGGTAGAAACCACAGGCTAACAGGAGGTTCCATCTATGATTAACTCAAACAATCCCGCCGCTGTACAGCCGCTGCGTAAGCCTGTTGGCATCACCAAAGGACCTGGCGAAACGACGCACGAATATACATTTGTATCTCGTGATGATGAACAGGTACTCAAAAATGGTGAATATGTCTACTACGAACTCTCCGATCCCGAGCAAGCAGGACCACGCGGCCATACCTCCTCTATGCGCCGTGTCCTGGGGCGTATTCTCAAGCGTGTTCCTTTACAACTCTACCCGGATACGTTCCTGGGAGAGCCTGACATCTCACCTGCCCAGGTAGCTGCAATGGTGGGTTATAACGCCCACACCAATGAATTGTTTGAATTACATGTCGCTATTATGGGTTATTACGAACATAACACCGGCTCATTTATCAATCCCTGGATTCCACCGCAATCCGGCAAAAAGATTTTTCTCGCCGATGATCAGATGCTGGCAGAAATTCTTAGCCGCAAACAGGAGAAACAGCCAGGCTCCGCTACTATTGGTTCACTCCTCACCCGCTCCCCTGGTGCTGTTCCCATTGTCCTCTCAGTAAAAGATGTAGTGAGTACCCATCTTGCCATTATTGCCAGTACAGGGGCCGGAAAGAGCTATCTGGCAAGTGTGATCATCGAAGAATTGATGCAACCACACAACAAGGCCTGTGTTCTGATTATTGATCCTCATGGGGAATATGGCACTCTGGACCAGATTGCTAATGCACCACAGTTCGAGGAGGCTGGCAATGGACGAGGTAGCGGATACAGGGCACAGGTTAAAGTTTACAAACCCGAACAGGTCAAGGTACGCATCTCAACATTAAACATGGGAGATATGCGCTCACTCCTTCCTGAGATGACGGAGAAGCAACAATACTTACTCAGTCGGGCACTACGCAAAGTACATGAAACAAAACGCGGAACACCATGGGGCGCTGCTGATCTGAAACAAGCCATCAAAGCAGTTGCCAAACAGAAGGGAGATGAAGAGAGTGAGGGTGCCGATGATTCAAGTACTATCCATGCGCTCACCTGGCGCGTTGAGCAACGCTTTGAAAATAGCTTTACTTTTGACGACTCACAACACCTGGATCTGCCTGAAATCTTCAAGCCGGGACAATGTACGGTGCTGCAATTCAATGAAATCGATGAGCGTGATCAGCAGGTCGTTGTGGCTACCCTGCTACGCCGTCTCAATCAGGCACGTATGGATACCGAACGTGGGAAGGTCCATTCGGGCGAGTCTTACCTGCCCTATCCCGTTTTTGTCCTCTTAGAGGAGGCACATCACTTTGCTCCTGGTGGCGCTGAGGTGGTTTCGACGGCAATTCTTAAGCAAGTACTCGCCGAAGGGCGCAAATTTGGTATCGGCGTGGGTCTCATCAGCCAGCGTCCTGGGAAGCTTGACGCCGATGTGCTCAGTCAGTGCCAGACCCAGTGCATTATGCGTATTGTGAATGAAATTGACCAGAAGAGTGTTGGTGCCGCGATTGAAGGTGTTGGACGTGATTTACTGGATAACTTGCCTGCGCTCTCCAAAGGACAGGTGATCGTTGCAGGTGCTGGAGTCAACACTCCTGTGATCTGTCGTGTGCGCTCACGCTACACTCAACATGGGGGTGAGAGTAAAGATGCCCCTGACATGTGGCAAAAATACTTTAGCCAGGAGGCACAGGAGAGTCGCCGCCGCGATGAGGCTCCTTTAAATGGGAATAAGGGTTTTAATTTGTTGAGGTAGATTGGGATGGGAGACACATCTCAGATATTCATGTAAGGGTTGATCATGACCAATCGCGTGTCGTTGTATACATTAGTATTGATAATTCCGGTGGCGTGGGGAGGACTTTTGTTGTTCACACGCTTCGTACCACCCCATTCGATGCTGGCATTTATCGTGTTCTTTTTGGTGTTAAGCGTGGCACAAACCAGTACCTTTGCCCTCGTCGCCTATTTTCTCGGTCTCTATTTTCTCACTTCACGGCGCTACCGTACCACAATCCGTCAGGCCATTCGCCAGGGCGCACTCCTCTCGCTTGTTATCGTGTTGAATTTGATCTTGCGAGCACTGCATAGTTGGAGCATTTTTATGGCTATCGTAATCTTTGGAGCCGCAGCCGTCGTCGAGATTTTGTCTCTGGCGAGAAAATAAATATGCATATCCTGATTATCCGACCAGGAGCCATTGGAGATGCATTATTAGCTTTCCCTGTGATACACGCGCTCCGCACCCTGTACCACCATTCTCATATCACACTTGTAAGCAATGCTGCGGTCTTGTCCCTGGCTCGTGAATATGGGATTGCCGACGAAGTATTTGACTACGGAGCAGCACAATGGAGCGAACTCTTCTTAACCACTCGCCCTCATACATCTCATACATCACACCGTACATCCCATACATCCGCCTTACAAGACCTGTTACAGCGTACCGATCTGGCTATCTGCTGGCTACGTGATTCTGACGGTATTGTTGCACACAATCTGCGCACAGCTGGTATCAAAGAAATTATGATCGCACCAGGGCGTCCAACTACGGATGAACGTATCCACATCACACAATATCTGGCACGCACGGCCGGTATACAGGACACAGTAGATACTCAATGGATTCTTCCAACACACATCCCAAACACAGTCTGCCCGCTCTCATCCTCACTCTGTTGCTATTCATCCTGGTAGCGGGGGAGCACACAAATGCTGGCCTGTCACTTACTTCGCCACCACAATGACAACACTATGGCAACGTAACATAGCTGTTTTGTTGCTTGCCGGACCCGCTGATCATGAGCGACTTACCACTCTATTGAATCATCTTCCATCGCCACCTCTACCGACTCTGCTCAAAATACTTGTCGATGCGCCTCTCCTGGAAGTGGCACAACATCTACAACAATGTCGTGGTTATCTTGGCAATGATAGTGGCATAACCCATCTTGCAGGAATGCTTGGCGTCCCTACTATCGCTCTTTTTGGACCCAGCGACCCACTCATCTGGCAACCACCCGGCCCTGCGGTGAAGGTCCTCTCTGAACCACTCTTAGCAAATTTACATAGCGACGTGGTGTTCTCTACTCTCGAAGCGTTCTGCTTATAGAAACATTTCTCCTTCCTGCATACAAAAGATACAAATATTTAGATAGCCCTTTTAGCATGGAAAGTTTACAACAGGAGTAAGATGAAATAAACTGAAGGGTAGTAAGACATAAGTATAGGAGAGGAGCACATCATGATTGACGATCGTCCTGAGATGCAAGGGCAAAATCCATCCTCAGGGAAGTTAGTGTTACCAGGCTATTCCGAAGCACCGCATTCCCCAAATACTTACACACAGGGAATGTATACATCACCAAGACACTTTGCCAGTCGCAACATATCTTCTGCTCCTCGCGCTCCCCTTGCCAAACTGAAATATCTCTGGCAGAGCGACCCGGCCTATAAAGTTCTCATCGTCTCCGTAGCTATGGTCCTTGCGGCTAGCCTCGTGCTTGTCACTCTTGCTAGCATCGTACTTGCTCAGAAACCTTCCGGTAACACAACTGCATTAACAGGAACAAATCCACAAGGTCCAACCAATACACGCCCTACGTTCCCTACCCCCAGTGGCGGCCATGGTAGTACAAGTAGCAGCCAGCCTCCTCAGAATCCAACTCCGGTATTACAAAACACTCCTCAAGCTACTCTGCCCCCACAGCCTACCCTCCAACCAACTCAACCAACCCAGGAAATCCACCAACGTTACAAATTACGACCATTCCACAGCAGGTGCGCAACGGTACAACTGTATTCGTCGGTGTCACAGCAAACATGGAAGGCGTGAATGTGCAACTGCTGGTAACGTATAATACCATGTCAAGCCCTTTTATAAGCGGAACACAGATGACGGATGCCGGTGGAAATGTTACATTACCCTGGCGTGTACATGTTCTGGCACTTGTTGGAAAATTCGTCACGGCGCGTGTTGTCGCTATAACACAGGGACCAAATGGTCAACAAATATCGTCTCAGCCAGTCATCGTGCAAATCCTTGTGAAATAGATGGGAGTGGCAGAATATTTCAGCCAGGAGCCTTTCTTGAGCACAAAGGAAGCGGGCTGCGGCAGGTAGATATAAGGACAACATATGACAGATGGGATTATCCAGGTACAAGATGCAGCTCGCCTTCTCCGAAAGAACACGGGCAAGGTCATTGTGGGAAAAGAAGAGGTCACCGACCTGCTCATGATTGCGCTGCTTTGTGAGGGACATGTCTTGTTTGAAGATGTGCCTGGAATTGGCAAGACGACATTAGCAAAATCAATCGCCAGATCCCTCGATTGCTCATTCCAACGCATTCAATTTACACCCGACCTGCTTCCTTCAGATATTACTGGTATTACCTTTTATAACCAGAAAACAGGCGAGTTTGAATTTCGACCAGGGCCATTACTGGCACAGGTCGTTCTTGCTGATGAGATCAACCGTGCTACACCGCGTACCCAATCTGCCCTTCTGGAGGCCATGGAAGAGCGGCAAGTGAGCGTTGAACGCGAAACACTGGCTTTACCGCGCCCTTTTATTGTCATTGCCACACAAAATCCTGTCGAGTTAGAAGGGACATTCCCTTTACCAGAGGCCCAGCTTGATCGCTTTCTGATGCGCGTGCGCCTGGGTTATCCGAGCCGGTCGGAAGAGCGACTGATCCTCCAACGTTTCAAAGAGGAACAGCCGCTCCAGGATCTTACACCCGTCTTGAGTAGCGAACGTCTTCAGACGCTACAAAAGATCATTCGTCAAGTACATGTTGAGCCAATTGTTGAAAGCTATATTATCGAACTGGTACATGCGACACGTGTTCACAATGCCGTGGAACTGGGTGTCAGTCCACGTGGTACGCTTGCCCTCTACCGGGCAAGTCAGGCCAATGCGGCCATACGTGGTCGCAGCTATGTCATTCCCGATGACGTCAAACATATGGCACGTCCGGTTCTGGCTCACCGGATGATTGCCACCAGCCAATCCAGTTTGCATGGACATCTTCTCGAACAGGTTGTAGATGACATACTGCATACAGTGGCAGTGCCGGTGGAATCGTGAACAGGCGTTGGTATTATTTTAGTTTTGCTCTTGTTCTTCTTGGTATCCCCCTACACCAATCACTCTTGATCGTGAGTGGAGTATTGCTGCTACTGGTACTTGGCACCATAGACATCTGGGCGAAGTATTGTTTTCACAATTTGCATTATCATCGCCAATTGAGTGAACAAAAGGTTTTTTTTGGTGAACAGGTCACCTTTTCACTTACCATTGAGAATGCCAAACTCCTGCCTTTACCATGGCTAGAGCTTGAAGATACGTTGCCACGAGCATTGACGATCCAGGGACAGCATTTGCACAGCAGCAAACGTAACGACTCGGTGAAGCTCGCCTGTCTGTTTAGTCCTGGCTGGTATGAGCGTGTAACCAGACACTATACGGTACAATGTCATGCCCGTGGCGTACATATTTTTGGACCAACTTTGCTGCATAGCGGGGATGTCTTCGGTTTTATTAGTCGTGAGATGAGACTTGACAATCAGCAATATTTGCTTGTCTATCCTCTTATTGTGCCAATTACCAGCTTTGGTCTCCCAGCCCGATACCCTTTTGGTACGCAACGTGCACCACGTCGTTTACTGGAAGATCCCTCGCGTGTCATCGGTGTACGCGACTACGTTTATGGTGACAGTCTACGGCGAGTAAACTGGAAGGCGACTGCACGTACGATGCAACTGCAAAGTAAAGTCTACGAGGCAACGACAACCCATTGCCTGGTTCTTTTCCTTAATATTACTTCTCAGATGGATCGCTATTATGGTGTGCATCCTGAGCTGCAAGAGTTGTCGATCTGTGCTACGGCCTCGGTCAGCAATTGGGCTATTGATCAGGGCTATGCAGTGGGATTATATGCAAATATGATCATGTTTCTTCCCGATGAAAAGGTATCATCTGTCTCTACAACAGAGCACCAGAATACTCTTGCAGCAGCACAGTTAAAACGACGACGTATTCATCTTCCAGCCGCCAGCAGTGAAGAGCAACGTAAGCGCATTATGGAAGCACTGGCACGTATACAACCCTACTTTGGCATTAATGTTGAAACTATTATACAAAATGAGCGTAAAAACCTTCCTGCAGGGGCGACTGTTGTGCTGATTACAAGCAATATTAGTGAGCTATTGGTAGATACCCTTGCCCGTCTACGACGGGGAGGACACTCGGTGGCAATCCTGTTTGTGGGTGACACGCCTCCTCCTGTCAAACTAGCTGGCACGATGGTCTACCACCTGGGCGGCGAAGCTACCTGGCAAGCGTTGGTAGCAGCCAACAAGAAATCTGAAGAGAACACACATGTAGTAGGAACAGGGTCCAGTTTCCACTTGTAGGGCTGAAACTTGTGCCTGCTGGCATGAGATACCGGACACGAGGAAATTCTATGCACAATCACAATGGGGAACCAGAAGACGATTTCGAGGTAACAATTACTGATCTTTCTCCGGAGAAAAATCGTCTGCCAGCAGGCACACTTGTAAACCTGAGTTCACGCTTCTTGTCCAGGAGGAGAAGCATTTTCACATTTACATGCATCATATTTTTGATGGGCTTACTTGTTCTTACCATTATACCTTCCCTTTACAGCAGAGTATCTGGTCTTACCACTCCTTCCAGGCCACTTCTACAGCAAACAAACAAAAATTCAATCTCAAGTAATCCAACGACGATAGTGAGTGGAGCAGTGACCATGTGGAATCTAGAAACCGGAGGAAATATTGTTCCCAATTCTGATGGAGATATCATTATGTTACCGGGACCACTTCCACAAAATTGTCCAGCAGAACCTGTTACCAGTAAATCGCATGAGGTTGGACAATTTCCTCTGAAGATTATCGGCTTCTCTGGTTCCAGCGCGATTGTTCACCTGCAGAAAATTCCACTGCTCCACCTCCACTACTGGAGAGGATGGGCTATTCCACTACAATTGGAGAATGTCTCTAACAATACAACGCCAGTAACACTCACTCCAGGTAACCTGCATACAGGACCTGTTCCGATCTTTGCCTTTGGTCCTGCTACGACACCTTCATTAGCCATCACACTTGATCCTCAACACCCCACAAAAATTCTAGGACAGGCTGCCAGAGATAATGATAATACGCAAAGGTGGGATACGCAGATTGTATGTTCCGGGGGCTGGCTGCTACTCCCTTACTGTCTCCTGGCCTCAGGGACACTGGCAGATCACATTTGCAGCAGGTCAGTAAACTCATACTTCCACCTCCCAAATATCGAGGAAATCATCGATAAAGCTTCCTCTTCAACTACCAAAAATACAAATAATGACGGGGGATTGGATGCCTCAGATATTGGGCATCCAATCCTCAGCATGTGGCAACTCTCTGCTCTCCGGCTTGACCGTAGAAAAGAGTTGCAAATCGTTACTGGGCCGCAACTGCAAGAGCGCTTCAAGTTCACTTTTTTTGTAGAGACGTTGCCGCTTGATCCCTTGTTTGTAACTTCTCAGGACTCCCCGACTCACATAGGTGTAAAGTGTTGATAACTTTACTCCCAGTAAACGAGAGGCTTCATGTCCATCCAGATAATCCTCCCCATTCAACTCTATCATCCTGCACTCCTCTCCTTTCATGTATCTTGTATATGGGCATATTTCCAATGATAGAAGGACACGCCTGTTTTGTCAATCGCACTGTAGAAAACTATCTATCCTTATCTTCTCACATTCACCAAAAGAAATCAAGCATTGTCGAGATTTATCAATTTGAATCAAGTCTTATTGACATTTATCGTGATAAATGGTACAACTTAGATAGGTCCGGTTTTTTTAGAAGTTAGTGCTTTCCTCCGAAGCAAAGGAGCATATAGACTATGTCAACGATGATACCAGAAACTGGAAACACATTGCCCCAAGATCCTACGGCGATTACCACCAAACCCAAAGGTGGATTAGAAGGTATTGTAGCGGCGACAACTGCCATCAGCAAGGTTGAGGGTAGAGCAGGTCGTCTCGTCTACCGGGGCTACGATATTCACGATCTGGCACGTACAACAACCTATGAGGAGGTTGTACACCTGCTGTGGTTCGGACATCTTCCCAACCGTCAGGAACTGGCCGATATCCATGCTAAATTGGCAAAGGAACGCAGTATCCCAGCTCGTGTTCTCAATGTTCTCCACGTTTTACCTCCGAAAGCTGACCCGATGGATGCCCTGCGCACAGCAGTTTCCGCCTGGGGATCTGTTGCCATCAAAGGCCAGCCAACCATCGATCAGGCTTTCGCAATCACCGCACAGCTCCCTGTTCTCCTGGCAGCGTTTCACCGCCTGCGTACGGGACTGGAGCCATTGGAGTCACAACCCAATCTGGGACATGCCGCTAACTATCTCTACTTGCTAACGGGTCAGGTTCCATCTGAAGAACACGTCAAGGCTTTAAATTCCTATCTCGTGCTACTCGCAGATCATGGCATGAATGCCTCTACCTTCACAGGACGCGTTGTAGCGAGCACAGAGTCAGATATTGCTTCAGCCGTAGTGGCCGCCATCGGTGCCCTCAAGGGACCTCTTCATGGCGGAGCACCTTCCAAGGTTCTGGATATGATCAAAGCAATTGGCACCATCGATAATGCCGAGAACTGGATACGCGAAGCGCTGACACGCCGGGAGAAGCTTATGGGCTTTGGTCATCGCGTTTACAAGACTGAGGACCCCCGCGCTGAAGAGTTACGTGAGATGGCACGAGACTCGCCAATCCAGAAGGCTTTATTCTGTCTCGTCACGTTGAAGAGATAGGTCTTGCCATTCTCTCAGAGCAAAAACCTGGACGCCGTCTCTATACCAATGTCGAGTTTTATTCGGCGGTCCTGATGGACTCCGTAGGTCTGCCTAGCGATCTGTTCACAACAACCTTTGCGGTTAGCCGGGTTGCCGGTTGGACAGCACATATCTTAGAACAGGTTGAAAGTAACCGCCTGATCCGTCCCGATGCTGATTACATTGGACCATTAGATCTCAAGTTTGTGCCCTTGGCTGAACGCTAAACCGCAAGGGACAGATGGTTCTATGACTGTATAAGGATCTGCTTATACAGTCATAGAACCGTCTGTCCCTTATCAGGACTCTTGAAAGACTGCACAATGGGGACTCACAACACAGATCATCTGCCCAGTACATGGCAACTATTCCGCATCTGGGCAACCATTGGACTTCAATCATTTGGCGGTGGTTCATCCACGGTGTTCCTGATTCAGCATGAGTTCATCGAAAAACATAAATGGTTAACTATCGAAGAATTCGCACACCTTTGGAATTTGTGCATCATGACACCTGGGATCAATCTGATCGCGCTGACAACACTCATCGGGCGTAAACTCGGTGGTACCAGGGGTATAGTGGTATCGTTGACGGGTCTGTTGCTACCCAGTGCCACGATTACTTGCTTGCTGACGGCGGGCTTTCAAATGATCCAGCACATGTCCGCAGTACAGGCGATATTCCGTGGCGTTATTCCAGCCACCGCTGGCATTATGCTCCTGGTTGGGTTACGCTTTGCCCAACCGCTCATGACCCAGGCACATAAAGAAGGATCTGTACGCCTGCTTTTGAGTATTCTCATTATTATGGCATCCGCTATCGCCATTATCGTCTTCAAAATCTCTGTTATCCCTGTTTTGCTGTGTATGGCTCTGCTTGGTAGCGTGCTTTTTACTTCCCGGCATAGCGGGATCAGCGATGACCCCACACACACAAAAGAGTAAACATGATACAACCCCTGATCTATTTCCTGCTCTTTCTCAAGGCCTCTCTGTTTTCAACGGGTGGCTTCAGCAACTTACCCAGTTTGCACCAGGACTTGATCGCCGATGGTTGGGCCAGGGAAACTGACTTCGGGCAGTCTATCGTTATTGGCCAGATTAGTCCTGGCCCTAACGGTCTGTGGGTCATTAGCCTGGGATATCTGACCTACGGCTACCAGGGAGCGCTGCTGGCCTTAATTGCGATTACACTACCACCTTTGCTTGTTCTGGTGGTATCCTCAGTTTATAACCGTATTGAAAATCAGCGCTGGATACCAGGACTGATGCGTGGCATCTCGCTGACCGTTGTGGGAATACTTTTTACGGTTAGCTGGTCGATCATTGGTCGGTCAGGAGTCGATTGGAAGAGCTGGTTAATAGGGATAGCCGCTTTCGGGTTAGCATCGAGTCGGCGGATTAATCTCCTTGTGATCCTGGGGCTAGCAGCCATCGCCGGATACTTACTCTACCGTTGAAGCTGTGTCGTGCTCCTTATCTCGCCGCCTGTCCAGCCACTTCCTGATACTGGCTTCTTTCCCCTGGTGTCCTGGCTCATAGTAGCGCCGCTCTTTGAGGCTTTCCGGTAAGTACTCCTGGATCTGTAGAGCTGGTGGTCGCTCAGGGTCCTCTATCTGCATATCTTTGTAGAAATCGTGAGCATATTTGTACTCTTTCCCGTAGCCGAGATCTTTCATTAGCTGGGTGGGAGCATTGCGAATCCACAGAGGAACCGGGTCATTGCTGGTATTCTGGATATCTTCTTGCACACGCTTATACGCCTCGTAGAGTGCATTGCTTTTGGGAGCGGTTGCCAGATGAACAACAGCCTGGGCCAGCGCAAGGCCTGCTTCCGGTAACCCTACAAAGTGTACTGCCTGTTGTGCAGCTATACAAATCAGCAATGCCTGCGGATCAGCCATCCCTACATCCTCGGATGCAAAGCGTATCAGGCGACGCACAATATATAAGGGATCTTCTCCTGCCTCAATCATACGCCCTAACCAGTACAGACTTGCATCAGGATCAGAGCCGCGCAAAGCTTTATGTAAAGCTGAAATCGTATCGAAATGCTGATCGCCGTTTTTATCATAGAGCAGGGCACGATGCTGCATCACCTCTTCAACGATAGCAAGCGTAATATGCCGTTGTGCCCCTTCAGCTCATACTCCCTTGAGCGACCATTTCCAGCACGTTGAGTGCTGTTCGGGCGTCCCCATTGGCAAAAGTCGCAATTTCTCGCAATACATCTTCATCAACTGTCAGTTCTATCTGCCCTAAGCCGCGTTTATTGTCTGTGAGGGCACGACGCAGAATGGTCACTATATGCTCTTCTGTCAGTCCTTTCAAAGTAAAGACGCGACTCCGTGATAGGAGTGCGGCGTTTACCTCGAAGCTGGGATTTTCGGTGGTAGCTCCTATTAATGTAATCACGCCACGCTCTACATGGGGCAGGACAGCATCTTGTTGCGCTTTGTTGAAACGGTGAATTTCGTCAATAAATAAGATCGTACGTTGCTGGGAGAACTGACGCAGTTTGTTTGCTTCATCCACAGTTTTGCGCAGATCAGCCACACCCGCCGAGACTGCGCTCAGAGTTACAAAACGTGCGTGTGTATGGTGGGCAACTACTTCTGCGAGCGTGGTCTTGCCGCTACCAGGCGGTCCCCATAAAATCATCGAAGTGACACGGTCGACTTCAATCGTTCGACGTAAGAGCCGCCCTGGAGCCAGGAGATGCTCTTGTCCGATAATCTCATCGAGCGTACGGGGTCGCATACGTGCCGCCAGTGGTTCCCCAGTTGCAGAGATTGGCAGCGTATTCTTTTTTATGGATGGAACGTTATCCGATCCGAAGAGAGATGCTTGATCCACCATACGTTCACTTTTTTCCTACTTTTCTCACTATTTTTGGGGTATTTTCTGCTCCAAACAGCGATGATTGTGCCATCTTCACAGCAAAGCATCAACTTCGGCAGTTGTGGGGAGTGATGCAATGGCCCCCATCCGCGTAGCGGCCACCGCACCTGCTGCGCTGGCTCGTTGCAAAGCCGTTAGCATAGGCATACCACTGGCTAAACTGGCTGCTAACGCCCCACAAAAGGCATCTCCCGCCGCCGTTGTGTCTATCGCTTTCACCTGATATGCAGGTAACGCTTGATGCGATGAAGTACCCGGCACTGTAACTGTGGTATGGGTACTCCAGAGGCATCCCTGAGCACCCAACGTCGTAACTACATGTCTGGGACCCCGTAGAAGGAGCATTTCTGCGGCCACCTTTGCTGTTTCCGATGAATTGACAGTTATCCCGTTGACACTCCCCCGGCTAAAGCGCGGGGGATTCTTCCTTCAGCGACCCGACTTGCCACTTCTCCGTTTGGAGGAAGCAGTAGAGGCCAGATCTCCAGAAGCGTTTGATGAGTCGCGCTCATCGGTTCGCGTGTGCCCCACGCTACGTTGCAATGCTTTCTGCAAAATGTTGAGAGCGGCATTATGATCGCGATCCAACACCACACCGCATTCCTGGCAGATATGGGTCCGTACGCTTAAGCTTTTCTTGACCAGCGTGCCACAATCCGAACAATTCTGGCTCGTGAACTGAGGAGCCACAGCTATCACAGGGATGTTGTGCATGGCTCCATAGGCTTTCACCCATTGCAGGAACGTTCCCCAACCTGCGTCATGAATGCTCTTTGCCAGATGACAATTCTTCACCAGATTGCGTATCTTGAGGTTTTCAAAGGCAATCAGGTCGCAAGACGTGACTAACGTGTTTGCCGTCTTTCTGGCAAAATCTTCACGCTGCCTTTGCACCTTCAAATACGCTTTTGCTAAAATTTTTCGTGATTTCTTACGGTTACTGCTTTTCTTCTGCTTGCGAGAGAGTTGACGATGAAGTCTTTTGAGTCGCTTTTCAGCTTTGCGATAGTGGCGCGGGTTCTCTACGGTACAGCCTTCTGAGTCGGTATAGTAGGCTTTGAGTCCTACATCAATTCCGATCTGCTTCCCTGTGGGCGTATGCGAGATGAGACGATCTGCCAGGACTCCGAACTGGCAGTAGTAGCCATCAGCACGCCGTACGATCCGAACACGCTTGATCTGTTTAACAGGAAATATTTCAATGTCACGGGTTCCAATCAAGCGGAGACACCCAATCCCACAACCATCCGTGAAGGTGATATGTTTTCCATCTGGCTCTAATTTCCAACCCGTTGCCTTGTACTCTACACTACGGTTGTTGTGCTGAAACTTTGGGTATCCCTTCTTCCCAGGCTTCTTTGTCCGGCAGTTCTCATAGAAGCGAGAGATGGCAAACCAGGCACGATCCGCAGCCGCTTGACGGGCTTGTGAGTTGAGGAGAGAAGCAAATGAGTACTCTTTGGCAAGTACAGCACAATAGCATTGCAAATCGTTCTGCGAGACGCCACGCCCATCCATCCACTTGCGTAGGCATTTGTTGCGAATGAACTGCACAATGCGTATCACTTCCTCAATGGCTGCATATTGCACACTCGTGCCATCCAATTTGTACTCGTAGATGAGCACCGCCTCTTGTCCTCTCTCGTTTGATGTGCTACGATTATACATCATAATTACGATGTAGTCAAGAAAGAAGGGCGGTCATGCGAACACGCAAAAACATTTACTTTACTGAGAAGCAGGTAGAACGTTTAGAGAAGATGAGCAAAGAAGAAAACTTGTCGGAGGCGGAAATTGTACGAGGCACTCGATGCATACTTAGCGTGAAATGACCCAACCTATGCCCCACAACACAAGCCCCAAACAAGGAACGCCCATTCATCCCCTGGATAAATCACAGGGGCTTTCTGGGCCAGTCACTGTAAGTAATGAAGCCTCGGTTTCGTTGATCACCAGGATATCAACCAGAGCCAGCAAGTCATCATCTAATGGCTCACGTGGAATAGGAGCAGCATTGAGTATGGTCATCATTCCCAACGTGTGAGCATGTTGCAGACCCACCACATAGGAAGTCTTGCTCGTTTCGCACTGTGTAAGAAAGATTGTAGTAACATCGGAGTGTTGTGCCTGAAGAGTTCCCAGAGCAGCCACGACGGTTTCAGCAGACACAGCAAGGTTAGCGCGCAGAGTGGCAACGATCATGTTTTGACCGCTATCGGCAGCGATCATGATCACAGAGACGCCCGTTCCAACCGTCGTATCACGCTCAACATACTTACTCTGAATGCCTTCTTGCGTAAGCACCGGAAAAAAGGCATCACCAAACACATCAGCCCCAACACGCCCAATCATGCTAACATTTGCACCCAGTCGGGCAGCGGCAACCGCCTGATTGATCCCCTTACCACCCAGAAATGTCGCAAAATTATCGCCAATTAACGACTCTCCAGGCTCTGGTAAGCGTGGTGCCTGTGCTACCAGGTCTGTGATGAGACTACCAAGAACAACAACTGTGCCCATCTGGACTGCTCCTATCTCAAAGATTTTACGCACTTCATCTTATCACAACTATGTTAAGATTAGAGAGTTAAGCATCTTAGTTGCTAAGGGGCAGATGTAACCTGACTAGCTGTCCTTGTAAGCTCTGTACTGCTTCAATTGCTTCATCCCGTTTGCTTGTCTGTGGGAACTCCTGGCGAGAATCTCCACAAAGCCCACCATTGCTTCCTGAATCGCCTTTGCTTCATCAAATGTCACTGGCATCACACTCTCTCCACATCTAGATGAGAGGATAACAGCCAACCGACCCCGCAAGCCATAGAAGGCCCGCAACTGCTATTACGCTCTTCTGACGGCGGAACCACCCCACGCAGAAACGCCAGATAACCATGCAGAACGCTATCTATAGCACTTAGTTCATTAAAGCTTAATGGTACGCATGGTACATCATCTCTCTTCATCGCTATTTTTATCCTCTTTAGATAGAACTTTTCTTCTCTTTCAGATACGTCAATACTATAACCACTTCTCATACCCGCCCACAAGCAAAATAGACCTCATAGGTCGTTTGATAGCTATTCCATTCTGTTTCTAGACGCCCTATTGTCTCATCAAACATCGCCTCTGAAACGTTCAAGAGTGAGTGTGCCAGCGATCTCATATGCGGCCATCCTGCAAGGAGATCCTGAGCAAACAGATTTCCTACTCGCCCACCCCAGTACCCCAGAGGGATCGTCTTTGTTGCTGTCTGGATCGTAGAGAGTTGGGCCTCTCCAAGTAGTGAACCAAGCTGTGACATTTTTGAGGCATCAATGCCTCTTCGACGCACAAATTTCCACCCACCATGCTAAAAATTGTCTGGTCGCTGGTCCCGTGTTGGAGAAGGTATTGCCCATTTCCACCAGTTCGATCCACCCACCAGGATGTGTGACTCTTTTCAGTTCTCCAACCACCCAGGGCCATTTGTTGAGGGGAATCGCGGCAACAAGTAACCGCTGATGCACATAGTGAAAGTAGTTGTTGGCAAATGGTAAGCCATTGAGCAAATTTCCGCGATAAAATTGAGAGTTAAGGGGCACTGATGCGGCTTGTGGTATACCTTCCAGGTCAAACCCTGTTACTTGCGCCTGTGGGTAGGCATTCGCTATTTCATGACCCCATCGGCCTGTACCACATCCCACATCAAGAACCTGACTCTGTTTGGCGAGAAGGTCATGCACAGGAGCAAAACTATTGCCATTGAGAATCTGACGCAAGATGAAATGTTGATAATTGAGTCGCTGGATTTCTTTTTCGTCCCTGGGGAGCAAATAGGGTACATCTCCTCTAGAGTGTCTTTCTGCTTTGTTGGAGTATTGCTGGGATGCAAGTGGGGGTGTTCGCTCCCAGGTAAGAGGGACAGATTGTTTCTTATCTCGGAATAACCAATGAAATAGACCCATAGAACGAGATTCTTTTCCATTTGTAACGCCTGTTGTTGGCAAAACGAGGCCATCTCACTTGTATGTTTTTGCTCTACCATGAGTACGCTCCCTTCAATTTGAAGATTTGACCTATCATTTTCCGTAATGACATACTAAAGTCATAAAGCCTGTCCTTTTCTCCTGGTCTTACTTGTGAGCATAACACAGTTATTCTTTGCCAATATCCTACTTTTTCTTTTTCCCACTTGGAAGTGGGATTGGTGCTGACAGGGGGAGAAAGCATCGAAGATATCCTTTATACTAGAGATGTCTTTTGTACTTTCAAGGAGGAACCATGTCTGATCTGGTCTATTGGGGAGAAGGTGGCAAGTATGGTCCCTATACCGCACAAGAGGATGGCTGGCCTGATACGGGTGAAGTCATGCGTGACTATCGACTAAAAATGGGGATGAGTGCGGAAGAGGCCGCCAAACTCTATAGTGCTGCTCTTGAAGGGCAAAGAAGCCCAAAGAAGGGAAGGAAGCAAGCCAGGCTCATAACGGCTTCCTGGATACTTAACATGGAAAATGAAAACCGGGTTCCAACAGATATCACACGGCGGCGTCTCTTAGCCGATCTTTTCGGCATTCCGTATGCCCTTTTTGGCCTTATGTCTCTTGAGAATGTTGTGTTCAGACAAAAGATAGAAACACAGTCACAGGCTTCTTCACCTGTAAGATCGTCGCTACTAAAAAATGTATCTGAAGATATTGCGCGGTACGAGAAAGAAATACGTCTCTTCTGGCAACTGCATTATACGAGCACAGCTCACCATTTGCTCAATGATATTAATTCGTCAATATTGTACCTGGAATTTTTGGAGAAACTCAGCAGTGGACGCCTCCAAGAACATATACAAGCACTCTTGAATAGCTACTATCAGTTAGGTACTGAAATTACGAGATCTTTGGGAACATTTGCCAGATCGTATTTCTATGCAAATAATGCAGTTAGGGTGACAAAAAATATGGACCAGGAGCATATGGTTGCGATGGCTCAATATAGACGAGGATACACCTCTTTAGTATGGGGCCTCTTTGGTGAAACAGACACTACTGGAACATTCAAACTGAATGCTGACAAAATCAATGCGGCGATACGTGATTTTGAGCAAGCACTTCCTTCTGCTCGCCCACAATTGAAGGGCCTTATCTGGCTAGATTTGAGCCGCGCCCATAGTTACTTAAAACGGAACCAAACAGATATATCCATTGCATTGAGGCTCATTGAGCAGGCAAAAGACACAATAAGAATTGGTACTCTTGACGATCCATACACTCCCATGAAGGGCTTAAATGAGGGCATGTATCATCTTTGGGAGCGCCATTACGCTTACCGTGTCTTGGTCATCCAGAGAAAGCTATCGAGGAACTTGATGATATAGAAAATCTGAAAGACGAAAAAGGATTTGGACATACCTGGATGCGCCGTCAAGCCTGGATAGATATTCTTTATGCTCAGGCATCACTCGGTACCAGGACATACTACGAAGCGACACGACGCGCAACAAGCGCATTACTGGTGTGTAAAGATATTCACTCGGTCAACAATATTGCCATTATCAATAATATACATAGTCAACTACTCAGGAGTCCGTATCAGAATTGTCCAGATGTGACAGAACTGGGAACAATGCTCACAAGCTATTACCAATCACAGAAGGGAAAAAAATGATGGATCTTTCTTTTCGTATCTGTACCCAGTCAGATATCTCTGTTGCTAACAATATTCTCGTGAATGCCTATAACTTTACCGGGAGTCGGGAGGATTTGCTTCTTCACTACTGGTCACTGCAACCGGATGGTTGGTGGTTAGCACTCCTGGATGCAATACCACTTGGATTTGGCGGAGCGGTAGATTATGGCCTCTTTAGTTATATTGGAATGCTCTCGGTTGATCCATCAGTGCAACGTCGTGGTATCGGTGAAGCACTTATGAAGCAGATACTTACATGGGGAGAAGAACGAGCCTGCCCTACAATGCTCCTTGAAACTAACCAGAAGGCTGTTTCATTGTACGAGCGATTAGGCTTTATTGAAGAAGATACGACCTTATATTTACGTCTAAATACGCCTATAGAGGGCTTAAAGCCGCCTTCTGACGTAGCCATTTTGCAGACAGAAGATACTTCAGAACTGGTACACTTTGATGCATTTTATTTTGGTGCTCAACGTGAGAAGATATTTACTTCCCACTTAGCAGATCCTGAACGTGCTTTTGTAACACGCAACGAAGCAGGGAACATCACAGGATACATTTTTGCACAACCAGGCAACATCGGTCCATGGGTCGCAAGCACTGTAGAGGATGCAGAAAAATTACTACTTCGTGCTCTTGTACTTCCCTTTAGCGGGGGTCCCACTAACACCATCCCTGCCACCAACAAAGATGGGCAAGAGTTGTTGAAACAGTATGGTTTCAGTGAGTTTGGCTCAAGCCGCCGTTTTATGCGTCGTGGCGTTCCTGCCAAGTTGATGCAACGAGCTATGATCTATGGACAGGCAAGTATGGCCCTCGGGTAAGATACTTCTTCATTACTTCATTGCGCCTGTAAACAGATGTCGGCCTGTACTCTCTCATACATCGCACGGATATCGTTGTAATCCTCATCAGAGATAGGAATAAAGCGTTCAATCAGGCCATCATGCAGCCTTTGTGCATAAAAAGCATCCTGGTGAATGACGAACAATGCTTCTTTTATCTTTTGCTTGAGGTCAGCATCCAATTGTGTTGAAACAACAAATGGGGGAATTGTCGAGGGGCCAAAGAAGCCGATAGTACGAAGTTGCGCTGCAATCTGGGGACTATTTTGGAAGACAAAATCAAGCATATGCGAAATCGATTGCCGTAGCATCTGCTTTACCTTCCATTACCAACCGTATTGACTGAGCGTGGGAGCCACTTTTTATCATTTTTTTGAAATATTCTGTCGGTGCAGGGAGACCCCGTTCTAGCAAATTAGCATATACGAGATTATAGCCAGAATGAGACGCCTTTTCGTTATAAGCCCAGATACATCCTCGCAAGTCTTCCAAAGATGTATACATAAATTCTTTTCGCACCACGATATCTGAAAAATAGCGTGGTGCATGCTGATACCGCTCTCCAAGCAGTAAAGGGGCAGCAATCAGTTCAACTGGACATGGATGTAGCCTTGAGAGATGAACGTACGCCAGACCACAAATAAAACCACCGTCAATACAACCTGATGAAAAATCATCAAATGACTCTCCACATATGAGAATGCCTGGGATGCCAACACATCTTTCGATATACTCAGTGATGTGGTGATACGTCTTGTCCAGATTTGGAGCCAGAAAATTGGCAAAAATGAGAGTCTGTGCTGTCATCAAATTTCCCTCAAATGGCACAATCGAGACACTCTAAGCTGATACAAATTCAAGGTCCTGATGATAAGTCTGAACATGGATCGTAGGCTGCTGAGTACCTGGATGAAATGCATAATACTTCGTCTTATGCAGGATCAGTGAGTTTGACAGATCATTTTCAGCAACCACCCCATGATGGAGCCGGATCCACTCATAGTAGTAAGGTGCAAGTTCATACGCAGCGTGCTGGTGCGTCTTCATAGCAAGAATGCTTTCCTTTACATCTCTATCTTGAGGCACAAACAGAACCAGATTGTACCAGATTTCATCAAAAAGCTTGAGCGAGGAATAGCTTAACAGGCCAGAATGCGGAGCAAGTTCCATCACGATCTTCCGGTCAGCTTCTGCGATGCTGGCTGATACATCTGTCTGAGGAAACGATTGCCTCTTGCTCAGAAATCCGACAAAATGCACGTTTTTTCTCGCAAGTTGTGGCTGCGTATATACGACAATACGATGCTCACGCTCCACATAGGCACCTGGCTCATTGAGATACGATACCAGAGGCAAAGAGCCACAGGCTTGCGGATCGAGTCGGCTCATAAAATCGTTGGTACGGTTCAATATGTAGGTAAGGATGGAAATATCCAATGCATCCTTCTCGACATCATTTTTTGTGAGTCGCTCCATAAGAAACTGGTAGACAACCGTGTCGTTTTTCCACATATGCTCTGTCCCTTCGAAAAATATTTTGTTTAACATTGAGGAAACAGGGACTTTCTCGGCTTCAATAGTAAGGGATGAGGCAGACCAATGGTTCTGCTTAAGAACCAAGACCCACTCGTGATGATATAGCTGAAAAACCCTGTTATTTACAAATTGCTGGGAGAAGGAGTCTAGCGACAACAGAGGCACATATAGTGGTAGTGGCAGTTTTGACGAAGATAGTGTGCAGGAGTGAGAGGTGTCCAACTAAAAAGATCCAGTCTTTGACTGGAAGTTCCATCTCGTGCAACAGGTATTCTCTCCTGCCAGGATGTTTGCACAATTCTTTTCTGACTCTGCATCTCAATTCCTAATTCGTTGTGTTGTCTTGTTATAACAAGGCCTGGTTTGCACTTCACCTTGTTAGTTGATTAAGTTGATTAATTAAGTCAATTATAAGAGGGCAACCTCTTGTTTGTCAAGGTAGCAAAGGGAAAGGATGGGCTTCTTAAGCTGCTGAGGCATTGTATTGGTTCGTATTTCAGAGCAGACCCGTTAGCCTGGGCATGGTGACGATGAATAAAGAGATAACCATCGATTTTACAAGGGAATATGCTGGTAACAAGCAAGCAAGAGGCGAACTATGAAACGAACATTCTGAGCGTTTTCACCCAGACAGGTTCACGCGGTTTACAGCTCAACCAATAGCCTTCACACAGGCTTTTCGTTTTCTGGAACTCTCTTTCAGGCGATTGTGTAGTTTTGTATTTTTAGCAAGGAGAAATTTGTTATGCGAGCCTTTCTGAAGCCAAAACTCATCTTCCTTCGGCTGAGTGTAGTACTCCCGATAAGTGCCCTTGCTGTATTCCTCTGCTTAGGCTCCTTCAGTTCCTCGTATGCAGCAGGACACCCAGGACCAAAGGGGTCTTCGCCTCCTACTACGGGTAACAGCGAACATCCTCAAGGACCAAAGGGGACTTTGCCTCCTACCACGGGTAATAGCGGACATCCTCAGAAACCAAAGGGGACGTTGCCTCCTACCACGGGTAACAGCGGACATCCTCAGAAACCAAAGGGGTCTTTGCCTCCTATCACGGGTAACGGTGGATACTCTCAGGGACCAGAGGGTTCCTGGCTTGTCACAGCGACCCCTTCAGGACCCTCACCTTCGCCGTTTCAAGAACTCTACACCTATATCCCCAGTGGAGGTGTCGTTGAAACAGATGAGACGGACTTTGACCCTAAGGCACCCTCAAGTCCTGCACATGGAACGTGGAAGAGTATAGGAGAAGATCGCTTCGCTTCGACGGTTATCAACTTTTTCTTTGACGCGAAGGGAAATCCCGCAGGCACAGTTCAAGTTCGGGAGATCGACACGTTCAGTGAGAATGGCAATATATACACAGGCTCAGCCACATTCGTCTCACGCAATCTCGCTGGGAAACAGGTTGATTCTGGCAGCTTTACGACTCGGGCTACGCGCATTCCCGTAGTGATGTAAGTGCCATACACACTGATAGTTGACATGGAATCTCGAACATCGACATCAATCTTCGAACACTCTGCCAAACTTGGGGTCTGTGATGCAATAGAACAGACCCCTTATCGATGCAACCAACTCTGGTCCTTTTCCAAAACGTAGAAAGTACAACGGTACCTGATTTTGTGATATTACAGGCTTCTTACTCAAAATCAGACTTTTAAGGTGAGAGTTGCATGCGTTGACAAATTAGCAAAATTTGTACTCGTTCCAAAAAGGCTTTCAGAACCGCCAGTGAGAGTATAGCCCTGCTGGCAGTCAAAGGGCCCAATAGACACACTACGAATCAAAAAGATGCTGGTCAACACTTTGCCATCACTATCAGGATTCAATTCTGCGTATCTGTTTTGTCCAGCGACGGTCCATGATTCTGAGCCACGTCCCCATTCCGACATCCCCACTGACTGGAACTACCTAATGTGATCTGATGCACACCATCTGCATCATTCGCAACAAGCAGTATAGTATAGTCTGTGCCTTGTGTCGTAGTGACAGTAGCATTGCCTGCGTAAGTCTGCGTAGAGTTATCGCCCTTATTGATAACCTTCCAGGTAAGTGTAGGAGACGTCGTCTCGCCGGGATTAGGTGTGGCACTTACACATGCGCTCAACATGTATACCAGGCCAATACACAGCATTAATAGCCACCAGCGCGTAACAGGTCGTACCATAATTGCAACATCCTTAATCTAAACATATATGACATGCCATTGGACACAAAATCAGCGGCTTTCATCACCAGGAGAACCTGTGTACTAATAAAACGCCCATGTTACGTTTTTTGGCATGCCGTTCCATAACATCAGAGACCTCTATAATACGCTCACAGGGTCGATATCGATGTCCCAACCGGGAGCATCGATGACACGCAAGAGTTGATGCAGGTCAGGGCCACGCACAACCATTTGCCAGTGATACTTGCCTCTGATACGTTCCATTAAAGCGGGTGCAGGACCCACAATATCAGTATTTACTAACGCAAAACGGTCAATCCATTCATTGAGTCGTTCATATAAGAGTAGCGCCTCATTCTGACAGCGGTGTCGATTCTCATGATGATAGGAAAACTTGGCAAACCGACGAAATGGGGGATAGTGGTATTGACGCCGTACCTCTATTTCCGCAGCATAGAATTCGTGGAATGCATGGCGCGAGGCTGTGTCAATACAAAAATGCTGCGGATTGAATGTCTGGATAATGACATTGCCAGCTTCGGCACCACGTCCAGCACGCCCTGCAACCTGCGTCAACAGGGTAAATGCTCGTTCGGCTGAGGAATAGTCGGGCAGGTTCAGTGCTATATCCGCAGAGATAACTCCGACCAGTGTTACCCCAGGTAGATCAAGCCCTTTGGCGATCATCTGCGTACCAATGAGGATATCAGCTTCTCGATTGGCGAACTGATCGAGGAGTTGCTCATGGTCGCGCCTGTTGCGAGCTGTATCCCGATCCCAGCGTAAGAGCCGAGCTGAAGGAAAGCTACGTTGAATGGTATCCAGCACTTTTTCTGTACCTAATCCAAAATAACGGATCTTTGAACTTTTGCAGCTTGGACAAAAATGAATAACCATGTTCTGCCGACCACAGTAGTGACAGAGTAAAATATGCTCTGTGGCATGAAACGTAAACGGAATATCACAGCGATCACAGAGGGCAACAAAGCCGCAATCCCGACATAATACACTGCTTGCGGCACCACGCCGATTGAGAAAGAGAATGGCTTGCTGCCCCAAACTTAAGACTCGCTCTAGTTCTTCTTGCAAGCGACGACTGATAATGCTGGTATTACCCGTGTGCAACTCGTGGCGTAGATCGACTATCTCAACAGGTGGCAGCAAGGCACCAATACGTCCAGGTAACTCGATAAGTTGATAGTCGCTCTGCTCAGCACGATAGAAGGTTTCTACCGATGGCGTAGCGCTGCCCAGAACAACTGGAATACGTAGAATTTCGCCCAGTATGATAGCCGCTTCACGGGCATGGTATGTTGGTTTGCGCTCACTTTGTTTATAGGCTGGTTCGTGTTCCTCGTCTACAATGATAATTCCCAGATCTGGTAAGGGCGAGAAGAGTGCGGAACGTGAACCAATTACGACATCAACCTGTCCGGAACGAATACGCCGCCATTCATCATAGCGTTCCCCCATGCTCAGGTCACTATGTACAATCGCCACACGATCAGGGAAACGACCCGCCACACGCTGGACAGCCTGCGTTGTCAGAGCAATCTCTGGCACCAGCACAATCCCACGTTTGCCCTGCTCGATCACAGCGGCCAATGCTTGAAGATAGACTTCAGTCTTACCACTGCCAGTCACCCCATGCAACAGAATAGGCGCACACTGGTAGCCCTCACGCCTCCTCGCTCTTATACTCTCTCATACTTGCAAGAATTTGTTCCAGTGCCTGTTGCTGATCGATCGTGAGAGTGAGTGGGGTACTGGCAGGAATAGTACGCCCTGACAGTGGGTCTCGCCGTACCTCAGTTTTTTCAAAGGCAATGATCTTCTCACTGACCAGTTGCTGCAACTGTGCAGGCTTTAACGCGGTAGCTTTGTTGAGCATCGCAGGGGTCCAATGGACACTTGTGCCGATACTCTGTTGAAGCAAGTCAATAGCAGCTAATTGACGTTGGGCAACAAGACTTGCTTCATCCTGAGATGTTGGCGCGAGTGTAGCGGTCATGCCAGACATAGCCCAGGGGTTGAGGCTTTCACGCTTCTGATTCTTTTTATTCGCAGGAGGTTGATGCACAATATCGGACTCTCTCTGAACAGGCTCAGCTATTGCCAGAGTTTGTTGCAACTGTTCCTCTTTACGCTTTCGCCATTCCGTCAGCGCTTCTCCCTGCGCGACAAGACGAACGATACGTTTAAAACGTGGCTTAGCTTTTGGGGCACTTAGCTGGGCATCATGGGCAATCAGGCCGCTCTTTTGTGCTTCCTTCAACAACTTTGTTGCATGCTTGTGTCCAAGCATTTTCTTGAGTTGCTCTACATCCAGTTCTCCATCTACCTGAAGCAGTCCGATCAGTGCTCGAAGCTGCAAAGAGATATCTTCGGCGGCCTGCTCATTCCCATTCTGATACCCTTCAGCAAGGCGTAGAACGACCTGCGAACGCTGCATCAATCCGGGAGGAAGCATAATCTGCACCACCTGAGCTAACGGTGTAATATAATACTGGGCTATCCACTCTGCCAACGCCTGTTGATAAGGCCAGAGGGCTGGTTCAGGATCAAGTACGGCCTGGAGTGGGCGTAATACTATCTCAGGGTCACCTTCCGCAACGCCTGGGAGAGATGAGCCGTCCTGATCCTCCTGGATATTCCAGACAATACCCTCAACCAGACGGTCCCCATAGGGCACTGCCACCAGTTGCCCAATCCGCACTTCGGCCTCAAGCCCGGCAGGCACAAGATAGGTGAGTAGCGGTTGCTCAGTGTTCCAACTACTGGCAGAGGTCAATACATCGACAAGCATCGTGCTAACGTCTCCCAAACTCATGCTCCAGGGCAGACAGACCAAAATGGACCATGGTTGGACGACCATGACAGCAGCTATACGGCGCTCTGGTTTGCTCCAATTGTTCGAGCATTTCACGCATCTCACTTACAGTCAAAAAGTAGTTGGCTTTGATGGCCGCTTTACAGGCCACATTCGCCAGGGCACGTTCCTCCCAGGTTTCTGTATGTCCCAGATTCTCTGCTGCGGTCAGATCGACCAGCAGTTCGTGCAATGAACGCGCACTCATATGCTTAACGAGTACATTCGGAACGGCTCGTACTAACAGGATACCATCGTCGGATAGTTCCAACGAAAACCCGATGTGCTCCAACTGTGGCAAATGATCTTCAACAGCTTCTAATTCGCTGGGAGCAAGCTCTAGATTGATTGGTGTTAGCAGTAGTTGTGATAGAGGGGCACGAGCCTTTAAAGCTGCCACCATACGTTCCAATAGGATACGCTCATGGGCTGCATGCTGATCTATCAGATACATGCCATCTTCACCTTCAGTCACAATATAGCTCTGGGAGAGTTGTCCTATAACACGCAGATGGGGCAGGCGTCGTGTCTGTTGTGGATCAAGTGTCTGGCCCGGTAATATTTCTTGTTGTTGAGGTTGGGCCGCCTTCTCTTGAGGGCTATCCCTGGGAATCTCTGGTAATTGCTCCTCATCATCCACTTGATTGGGAGCAGGTGGATGAGTGGTTTGTGAAACAGAGGGCTGGGGATATTGAGAAGTCGTTCCCAGTGCAAAATCACGCGATATTTCAGGTTTCGTCTGGCTAGAATTATCCTCGTGAGGAGTCTCAGGGAGTGGCCTCAGATTTTTGCTCTCTCTTCGATCCGTCTGCTGCTCGTGACGTACATGACTCTGCCAGAGACGAGAGAGCATTGGTGGTCTTGTCCCTGTCTCTTCCTCTGTTACCGTAATCCAGGGGCTATCCTGCGGGAATGTACGCGGCTCTCCGTTCGTTGATGGTTGGTTTTCTGCACTCTGACCAGCACCTTCATCGTCAAGGACACCAGCCAGGGGATCCTCCGCTTCTGCCGGCTCAGTGAATGTATCCACAATAGGGGGTTCAGATCGTTCCTGACGAGGTTTCCACTGGGGCATCTCTGGCTCTTCTAGCAAAGCCTGACGTACTGCTCGCAAGATAGCGGCAAAGACACGACGCTCTTTGAGGAAGCGAATCTCGGTTTTGGCAGGATGCACATTGACGTCAAGTTGTGTAGGGTCGATCTGGATATTAACAACAGCAATAGGGTGTCGCCCCGTAAGTAACAACGAGTGATAGGCTCCCTCTACCGCAGAAGTAAGCATGCGACTCAAGACCCAGCGCCGATTGACAAAGAACGAAATATGCTGACGTGTGCTTTTATAGCAGGCGGGACGACTAACATAGCCAGTGATAATGGGATATTCCGAGTCATTGGGACGATCAAGGCTATGGATAGGCACCATCTGTTCCGTAATCTGCAAATTATAGACTTCGACCAGCACGCTGGAGAGTTGACCATTTCCCGGAGTCGCAAGGATCTGGCGTCCCTCGCTAAAGACGCTAAAGCGAATTTCGGGATAGGCCAGCGCATACTGTTCCAGCAGATGAAGACAATGGCTGACCTCGGTATTGCGGCTCTTGAGAAATTTCAAACGTGCAGGTACAGCGCTAAATAGATTGCGCACGGTCAGGGTTGTGCCTTCCGGTGAAGCTGCGGTGGTCACGTCGGAGATTTGCCCATTCATTGCGCTAATTTGTGCCCCCTGCTCTGCTCCCCTATGACGACTTAGCAGTGTCACTTCAGCAACGGCGGCAATACTTGCCAGGGCCTCACCTCGAAAACCAAGTGAGCGGATATGGTCCAGATCATCAATCTGGGAAACTTTGCTCGTGGCATGGCGTTCCAGAGCCAGGGGGAGTTCATCCATCGGAATGCCGGAACCATTATCGGTAATACGGATAAGCTGAAGACCACCATGCGTCAGGTCAACGCGAATTTGCGTAGCCCCTGCATCGATGCTATTCTCCATAAGTTCTTTTACAACAGAGGCAGGCCGCTCCACCACTTCCCCAGCAGCTATCTTGGCCGCAACATCAGGCGCAAGTTGTCGTATTGGCATATTCTCTACTCCCCCAACAACACAATATTCTTTACGCTCATAAGAACGAGTGTTCATAGTGCATAATAACATAGATGCACCACGACCTGCAAGAACAAACCCACAAGAGGGTGTCCGTCAGATTTTGATCCTGTTGGTGAACGGTACAAACAAAATAAGAGTATAAAATGTAATATACAATAAAAGGGTAGGGACCTGCTTCAGCGCGTCAGGCGATTCATCGCCATGTATATTATGATTTGTAGGGGAATTTTTTTAAATGCACTCAAACGCACAGGAGGGAAATAGCCATGGAAGAAGTAAAACATTATTCCATGATTATCTCAATCAACATCCAGCATCGAAGACAACGGGGGAATATCAGTTTGTGCATAGATCTCTGCTACCGGGATGGTCAGCCCGACACTTGCAAATGTGACCATCTGTTCATGCCCATAGCGAGCAAATGTCCATAGCTCTGCTGTTTCACGATGATAAACTTCAATTTCTTGATGACGCGAACTCACCATCGCATACTCCTCTACGCTAGCACACGCTTGATACACTCTCAACTTCTCCCCGCGATCTCTGTATGCAGTTGAAGGTGAGAGTACTTCAATGATGAGACGCGGGAAACGGATCGCAGTGGAACCGCGTGCATAATCTTCTGAATGGCAGGTGACAGTGATATCAGGAAAGTACGAGGGATTTTCAGCTCCTAAAGGCAATACTTTCATATCAGAATTGGCGACGCGGCAAGGTTTGCCAGGTAAGTGAGTACGGAGTCCCGTACTCAAATTAATTGCGATATTATGCTATGCTCAAATGTTCCACCTGACATAGCATAAATGTGCCCATCAGCGTACTCATATTTGATATCGCTGGTACGCTCAAGCTCATGGTATTCCTCAAGACTCATCCAATGTGGAGGTTGTAAGGCCATAGGTGGTTCCTTTCCAATCTCTCGTGGACTCCTGCCCAGGGGCTATTCTTCCTCTATTTGCTCAACTACCGCTGGGATCGAGAGACGCCGGTAGAGCTGTCGTACCTCGATCTCAATATCTAGACTCATCAGATGGAAGCTTTGTCCGGCTCCATATTGCTGGTACAGCCAGACAGTAGCGGAGCGCGAAAAGATCTCAACGCGCCGGGTGATCTGGCTGATATAGACAATTTCCTGGATACTCTCTTTCGCCTGATAGAGGGGTAATTTTACGAAGCGATCGGTCATCTCTGTGGATGGTGAGAGCACCTCAACGACAAGAACAGGGGAATCAATGATTTGTGACTTCCCATGATCAGCGAGATCACAGGAGACAACGACATCAGGTATCACTGTTTTGGTGGGGGTTACCCGTACCAGCTTATCAGTCACATATGGGCGGCAAATTGCATCGTCACCCAGCGCCTGATCAAGTGCCACACCAAAATTAAGCGCGATGGCAGCATGATCCGATGACCCACCTGCCATTAGACGTACTTCACCATCATAGTACTCATAGCGGCGGTCAGAGTTATTGAGCAGTAGCAAGTATTGTTCAAATGTCATACGCGGTTGCGCTGGTTGCATGGTCATAGATCAGCCTCCTCACTTGTCCCATCCTCATTTGTGTCTCATTATACCATGCTCCAGCGGTCCTTGCAGATAGACCATCTTTCTGAAACGATGCTATACGGCGGCTCCATCAGGCTTCGGCAGGTTCCACATCGGACCGGGTAATTCACCATAGGCAGTAAGATATATTTGAGAGAATTTTTGATACTCTGGAAGAAGTACAGCAAACCTTTCAGGGGAAATGCCATACTCTTTCTCAGCGACAAGCGCTATCTCCTCCCAGTACAGCCATGACTGAATACGAGATAACACTTCTTGCTGGATGTTGGTACAAGCACCATAACCATAATCATCAACCTTTCTGTAACACTAGAAGAATCAACGTCATGCCAGGATGGCAGCGCGACAATATGTACTCCGTGGCACTGCTCAGGATGAAGGCAAACAGGAGGCACGAAATGCCGCAAGCACCAGATGGGTACGAAGCAACTCTGCTCTCTGCTTATCCAACCGACCAAATTCTTCTAATAAACGCATATACTGATCATCAATAAGCATGACCTGCTGTCGCTCAGCCTTGATCAGATCGGCAAGCCTGATCAGCTTATCTGCAATGGTGCCATCAATATCAATAGCAAATAACATCTTCTTGTTTCTTCACTCCTGTCTCGTGATTCCTTGCCTACGCCAGATCACTTCACTCTTCATACACATCATCATCCAGCACGCTACCAGGAAGCGTCGTAAAGCCAAAACGAAAACCAGAAGGATACGCTCGAAACGTATGCTCTGGCAATGCCGGACGCTTTTCCAACCAGACCTGCACCTGTTGCCTGGCGTGGGCCTCATCTCGTGCATACACATGGGTTAACTCGCTCATCTTGCCGTTGCTCGCAAAGATGATCCACAACGTTAATAGCTCCCTCTCCATTGTACTCCTCCTCCCAGAAGAAACCCGAAGATTTATGCTCATAATGCTTCTGCTCTTGTTCTGAACTGCCAGTATGGGTTGCTTGATCAACTCTCAGCGGTTAGTAGTTGAGCATTGCCAGAGAACGGCCTCACCTGGATATTCATAAAATTTGTAATGTTTGCAATATTCTAAACACAATTATAGACATAAAAACCTGGAAAGTCAAGCTTTATTATTGAAAATTTGCAAATTTTATGAATATGCCTTAATATTCTTAAGAAAGCAAACAAGTAAGGAGGGGGAGATATGCCCAGGAAACCAGTACCAGATGGCTACGTTACCTCCGCACGAGCAGCACAGATACTAGGTTGTAGCGTTGGTATGGTATACAACTACGAACGCTCTGGACAATTACATAAAAAGACCCCACCAGGCAGAAAACAAGGTTTCTTTGTGGAGAAAGAAGTCAAAGCCCTGGCAGAAGGATTAGCAACCTTTTTTGAGTCTCCAATTGAAGACACAGGAATGCAAAAAGACAATCTTACATTTAGTCAGGCAACGCCCGATGACATGGAAGGTGTATACAAAGTCGCCGCTAGCCTGTTCGGTGATACAACCTCAGCAGAGGCACGTAAACCACTGGTCGCCTCATGTCCAGAAGGTAACTATATAGTAAAACACAACGGAAAAATCGTCGCATACATTCACATTCAACCACTCAAACATGATCGACTCATGGCATTTATGAGAGGAGAAATAAGGGGGAAACACATCACCACCAATGACCTCAACTGCTTCCAGCCAGGTAAAACAGTTGAATGCCTCATTAAATCTGTAGGAGCAACAAAGGAAGTAGGAACTACTGAGGAAGCTAAAAGAGCAAACCAACTACGCTTTTTATATAAGCTTCTCCGAGGTACAGCATCAGAAATGGCAAAATTTGGCAACGAAGGAATACAAATCAGTAAAATCTATGCAACCAGCGAAACAGTTACAGGAATAGCGATGGGATTCAGCGCAAAAATGATACAGTTCGGAAAACCGCTGAGTGCAGGAAAATTCAGGTTTGTACTGGATGTGGAAGAAAGCAACCTCCCCTTGCTAAAACCGTACAAAAAAGCGCTGGCAGCATGGCAGAAAGAACACCAACAACACGAAACCCCAAAAAGTGAAGTGAAATAGCGGGCTTGTAAGGTGCATTGGCAAGATGAACAAAAGAAAAGAAATCATCAACGAATACAAGGAACGCAAATCCTGTGGTGGTGTCTACACCATCACCAATACCCTGAATGGGAAGTACCTCCTGGGCCATGCCGCTAATCTGAAGAGCGTGCAAAACCATTTTCAATTCGCAGTGACTACAGGCTCTGCTGTTCATCCCAGACTCCGAAAGGATTGGGAAGAGCAGGGAGCAAAGGCGTTTACGCTTGAAGTGCTTGAAGAGCTCGAACAAAAGCCCCAACAGAGTCAGGCTGAATTTCTGGACGACTTGAAAACCCTTGAGCAACTGTGGCGTGCAGACCTCGATACATCAAAAGAATACTGATCTGACAAGATCAGCCAACCCTTCCCTTCGGGTTTATTCACTGCGTGGCTATACGTCTTCCGGCTCGTCATCTTCCGGCTCACGTACTTCGAGCGAAAGCAGGCGGCAAGTCTCTATCGGAATAGCAAGTCGACGATAGATGTCAGCCACCTGGATGGTGATGTTGAGATGCCTCAGCCGGCAGGCTTCTCCTGCCCCATACTCGCGATAATTCCAACCAGCATCTACACGAGAGATTACCTCAATATGCTGGATACGTTGACTGATAAACACGATTTCGTGGATCGTCTTCTTCGCCTGATACAGCAACAACTTATAGGTTCGATCTCGTGCCTGAGTGCTTTTCGAGAGCACTTCTACTACGAGGCGCGGTGATTCCAGAAAAAAGGCATCTCCCTGATCAGTTTGCTCACAGGTCACCACAACATCTGGCATGACGGTCAGATTTTCCTGAAGCTTGACCACCCGATCAGCGACATAGGCTCGACACGCCAAATCATCACCCAATGCATCATCCAATGCTCGACACATATTGAACGAGATTGCGGCATGGTTCGCGCTACTTCCCGCCATGGCGTAAATCTCCCCGTGGTCGAACTCCAATCGCTGGTTACTGCTCCGAAGCAACGACAGATATTCTTCAAAGGTATAGTGTCGTCTCTTTGGTTGTGTTGCCATTGGTTTTCAATCCTTCATGCAACGCTGAACGTCATTCTGTGACAAGTGTATCATATAAAATCCATCCTGTTTAGCCCCCGCACCGGAGATGACCGTTAAGGTGCGCCTCAAAGGGCTTACAATCCACATAACGGGCTTCTTCTCCCATTTCGCCATTCTGGGCAGGCGGCGGGTTCGCCATCATACTGAAAAGAGCTTCAATCCTCGTCGGCAGGCTCCTTCTCCCATTTAGACATATGATGGACCTGATCGTTGCTGCCTGCAACAAAAGGCTTCAATCCCTTACGAGTTCCTTTTCCCATTTCGACCATCGATTACGTTTGATGCACTGGCCGGGTAAGCAAAAGCTTCAATCCCCAACGGGCTTCTTCTCCTGGATTGAGATCTAAAAAAACCATTTAAGTCTGCTCTGTCCGTTGAATATCCTCGACCGCTGCAATCCAGACGGGCTTCTGCTCGCCATGTAGACGAGTACCAACATGGCGCAATGGGAGCTCAAACTCAGAATAGTGCTCTCAATCCCTTACGGGCCTCTATCTTGCAACGTTTCCGCAGACTGGGATTTGCAGCGCGAGCGGGTCTTGATAGAGAGAATTCTGCTGCGTAAATTGCGAGATACGGCCTCCACCTGAGTCTGTGCCGCCCATTTAGACCATGTATGAGGCAAGATCTAACGGCAATTCAGTGGCCATTGCTTCGAATGCCTGCGTATAGCCGGGATATTCCACCTCCCATGTAGAACTAGAGATCCAGGGATAGGGACATCCCGGTTCAGATGCCCTTCACAGGAGGCACTGGTGCGGAATCCCAGTAGGTTGAGTCTCGATCACCGGAGCTAGAATGCCGTCGCGCTCAATCCGCTGTCCCATCTGGTCCTGCACCTGCGAAAGGACGGCTTACGGGCCTCTTCTCCCATTTAGACTTGCTTGCTAGTGCTCATTAACTCTGTCCCAACCAATCAGTGGATCCTCTCAATCCAGCTTAGCCGGGCCTCTTATCCCATTTAGACTCTTTGATTGTGCTCATTATCTGTCCCATCACAGTTTGTGGAGCGTTGCACGATCGCCTTGGAGAGGATAGCCTCTTGCTCCCATTTAGCATTTTTCTTTCTTTCCGGCAATTTCGGCATAGCCATGATCACAATGCGGAATAGAATACGTTCCCCTACGGACCTACTTCTCCCATGCCAGGACATATTCTGCTTATCCGGAGACCGTGAACAGTCGTAGCTTCAATCCCTTACGGGCTTCTTCTCCCATTTCGACCCTGTGCTTCTAATATAAGGCATGAGTGAGATGCAAGTACCTGAAATATCTGCTATGCAGTTTTGTTACCAATGCTCTTATGGTACGACCATCTTTTCGTCAAAATGGTACTGACAGGACATTTGCTTTTGCTGGGCAACCTTATTCTTCTAGCCCTCGAACCACTGACCAGGCGAACCTCTTCTCCCATACAGACTCGCCAAAATCTCTAACACCTGCATGAGGGGTTGCCAATATTGGTCCGCCTCCCACTGGCTCGTTTTCACACTTTAGACAGGTAATCCAACAATGAGCGTAGAAGCTAGGCGTAGAAGCTTCATTTTTGACATGAGCAGAACTATCAGTGGGAAGTCCTCTCTTGGCCGCAATAGGCTCAACTTTGAGCAATGTTTCTCACCCCAAACAGACGACCAAAGGCCTCATAGTCTCTGCCGAGATACACAAAGTCCAAATCGAGAACTGCTTACCAGGTCATATCATCATATCAGCTATCGCTGACATTCGACCCACCCATAGCTTTCTCCCGTTTGCGCATACTTCTCGCTATCTTCCCGATGTTAAATCCCTTACGGGCTCGCTTACCGACTAAGCGTACATCGCTTATGCTTCAATCCCTTACGGGCTTCTTCTCCCATTTAGACCCTGGTTTCGTGTTTACAAAAGAAGTTCAGATGCTTCAATCCCTTACGGGCTTCTTCTCCCATTTAGACTGTGTGTATCTTGGCAGCTGAGTCCGTTGATCCAGCTGCTTCAATCCCTTACGGGCTTCTTCTCCCATTTAGACTCACGAAGGTAACTTGTCACGTATCGGCAGTGCGACGCTTCAATCCCTTACGGGCTTCTTCTCCCATTTGCATGCAGTGCGTGTACGCTTCAATCCCTTACGGGCTTCTTTTCCCATTTAGACAGACCTCTGCGACATGAGCGTTCAATCCCTTACGGGCTTCTTCTCCCATTTAGACTAGGCTGCTTCAATCCCTACGGGCTTCTTCTCCCATTTAGACTATACGGATGATCCTTGCTTCAATCCCTTACGGGCTTCTTCTCCCATTTAGACGACAGGTTTACCACCTAGGGTGAGACAACAAAGCTTCAATCCCTTACGGGCTTCTTCTCCCATTTAGACCCCTGTGCTTCTAGTATAGCATGAGAAGCCGTTTCAGACAAGCATTATCGCGGGTCGTATTTTTTGAGACTTTTTTGGCCCTTCATGGAGGTCACTTTCAGAGAGTTTCCTTATAAATCGGCTTCCAGAGCCATGCGCGGGTCCCTGCTCAAAGAACTCGTCGCTGCGACCCGCGCTAAACTCATCAATATGGGGAAAAGCTCATTCTCGCTTCCGACGGCGAAAATGTTGGTGTTGTAGTGATCTGGCAGACATGATACTATTAATAATAAAAGCTTTTCAACACTTCTTTATAAAGAATGAGGTACGTTCATATGATACGCAACCGTCAATCACCCTATCTTTTAGCACTCGCTCAACGTGTACTTATCTATGACGGTGCCATGGGTTCGAGCATCGACCCGTACTCACCTACAGTGGAAGATTTTGGTGGTGAGCGCACAAATGGTAACCGCGACTATCTTGCCTATACACGCCCTGACATCATTCGCGAGATTCACTCCTCGTTTATGGAGGCTGGCTGTGATGTTCTTGAAACTAATACATTTCAATCATCACGGATACGACTTGAGGAATGGGGACTCGCTGACCGAACGCATGAACTCAATGTTGGTGCAGCACAACTGGCCCGCTCGGTTGCCGACAAGTATGAGTCGCAGGATGGGCGCAAACGGTTTGTCGCTGGCTCCATCGGTCCCACGGGCAAATTGCCTTCGTCCGACGATCCCTCGCTCTCGAATGTTACCTTTGAACAGCTTTCCGAGACCTTTTACGAGCAGGCTATGGCACTTATTGAAGGCGGCGTAGATCTGCTACTCGTAGAAACTAGCGTCGATATTCTTGAAGTCAAGGCCGCACTTGATGGTATTCGTCGTGCCAGACGCCAGCTTGATCGCGATGACATTGCGGTACAGGCTCAAGTATTTCTGGATCTCTCTGGACGTATGCTGCTGGGGACTGATATTGCATCGATGATCGCAACACTGGAAGCTATGCCAGTTGATGTGATTGGACTCAACTGCTCTTCCGGCCCTGAGCATATGCGTGAGCCAATTCGCTATTTATGTGAGCATTCCCGCTTACCAATCTCATGTATTCCTAATGCCGGTCTGCCAATCGAAGTCAATGGCGAGGCTGTTTACCCTCTGGAAGCAGAACCGTTTGCCCGCATGCTCGGCGAGTTTGTCACTGATTATGGTGTGTCGGTGGTTGGGGGATGTTGCGGCTCGCGTCCAGCACATATTGCACAATTGCGCAAGGTCGTTGGCTACGATACCCCTCCTAAGAAGCGTACCATTGAGCACATGCCTGCCGTATCTTCAGGTATCCGCGCTACCACGCTGGTACAGGATGGGACGCCGCTCATGATCGGTGAGCGTGTCAATACGCTGGGATCACGTAAGGTGAAGCGCCTGTTGCTCAATGATGACTATGATGGTGTGATGGAGGTGGCACGTGAACAGATGGATGGTGGTGCTCATGTGCTTGATGTCTGCGTGGCTATGACGGAGCGGGCCGACGAGCTTGAGCAGATGCAGAAGCTCCTCAAAAAGCTGACGATGAATATCGAGTTGCCGCTGGTGATCGATACGACAGAAGCGGATGTGCTTCAGGCAGCGCTTGAGATGTACCCTGGACGTGCCATCGTTAACTCTGTCTCGCTTGAAGGCGGACGTGGTAGCAAGATTGATCGCTTTATGCCACTTATCGCACGCTATGGCGCGGCAACCATTGCAATGACCATCGACGAAGAGGGGATGGCACATACTGCCGAACGTAAAGCTACCATTGCACGCCGTCTCGCTGAGATAGCCCGCGATGAGTTTGGCTTAAGCAACGATGCACTTATCTTCGATGTTCTGACCTTCCCCATTACGACAGGACAGGAAGAACTCAGACAGGCTGCTGTAGAAACTCTTGAGGGTATCCGGCTTACCAAACAGCAGGTCCCTGGCTGCTTTACGACGCTCGGTGTCTCAAACCTGAGCTTTGGTGTTATGCCACATGCTCGTGCCGCACTCAACTCGGTTTTTCTGTACCATGCAGTCCAGGCGGGTCTGGATAGTGCTATCATCAACCCTGCACATGTCACACCCTACGCTGATATCCCTGCTGAGCAGCGCGAACTCTGCGAAGATCTCATTTTCAACCGACGCGAGGATGCGCTGGCACGCTTTATTCAATTTCATCAGGAGCACACCTCAGACGAAAAAGAGGAAAAGATTGATCCAACCGCAGAGATGAGCGCCAGTGAGCGTATTCATTGGAAGATCGTTCATCGCAAGAAAGAGGCCATCGATAGCCGATATTGATGAGGTGCTGCATGCACACATGGATAGTGGCATGGAGCGCGGAATCGCGGCTGTCGATATCCTCAATGTGATCCTGCTGCCAGCGATGAAAGAGGTTGGCGACAAGTTTGGGGCAGGTGAACTCATTCTCCCATTTGTGCTGCAATCGGCTGAGGTCATGAAGAAGGCTGTGGCACACCTGGAGCAATATCTGGATAAGCAGGAGGGTACGACTAAAGGGAAGGTGGTGCTGGCTACCGTCTATGGAGATGTCCACGATATCGGTAAGAATCTGGTCAATACGATCTTATCCAACAATGGATATACTGTCTACGATCTTGGCAAGCAAGTGCCACTTAACACTATCATCGACAAGGCCATTGAAGTTGGTGCAGACGCCATCGGTCTGAGCGCACTGCTGGTCAGTACTTCTAAGCAGATGCCACTGTGTGTGCAGGAACTACATCGTCGCGGCCTCACCTTTCCTGTGATTATTGGTGGAGCGGCCATTAACCGCCAATATGGTCAGCGCATTCTCTTCGTTGAGCCTGGCAAGCCCTACGACCCTGGCGTTTTCTACTGCAAAGATGCCTTTGAGGGACTCAAAACCGTTGACCAACTGGTTGACCTCAACGTGCGTGATCAGTTTGTTTCCAGCGTGATTCAAAATGCCCACAAAGCACTTGAGCAGCCTGTACGCGGACCAATGATCCTTACAAGTCTGGGGAAGGACAAGCATGATGGTCAGGTGCGCTCAAAGGTGCGTACGGATATCCCTATCCCTGTTCCTCCGTTCTGGGGAGCCACAACGACGACGCGTATCCGGCTCGACGATGTGTGGCCCTGTATGGACCTCAACACCCTCTTCCGGTTCCACTGGGGAGGGAAAAGCGCTAAAGGGGAAGATTATCAACGACTGATCAAAAATGAGTTTACGCCTCTATTACAAGAGATGCAGCGTGATGCCCAGGAGCATGGTTGGTTGCAACCAGCTATTGCTTATGGCTTCTTCCCTGTACAGGGGGATGGCAACGATCTGATCGTTTATGATCCGCTGGCCTGGGCACAGGGCAAGGGCCAACTCAAAGCAGAGTTTATGCGTGAACTCACACGCTTCACCCTTCCCCGCCAGCCCGAACGTGAGCAACTATGTCTGGCCGACTATTTCGCCAGTACGGAAAGCGGACGTATGGATGTTGCAGCATTCCAGGTCGTGACATTGGGACAGGTAGCAACCGAACACATCGATGCTTTGCAGGCTGCTGCTAATTACAGCCAATCCTACTTTGCCCACGGCCTCAGCGTTACCGCCGCCGAAGGGCTGGCAGAGTACTCTAACCGACTTATCCGCAAGACGCTAGGGCTGGACGAGAAGAGAGGGAGGCGCTACTCCTGGGGCTACCCTGCCATTCCTGATCTTGAGCAGCATGAGCAAGTGTGGCAGATTTTGCCTGCCGATAAAATCTCCGTCAGCCTCACTAAATCGTTCCAAATTGTGCCGGAGCAGAGCACAGCCGCCATTGTGGTGCATCATCCACAGGCATCGTATTTCTCGATTGGTGGCACGATGCGTGAGCTTGCTGAGCAAGGTATAAAGTAGACTGTTCGTTTACTGATCTTGTGGGCCTCCTGCTATTTCTAAGTTAATAAAATAGCAGAAGGCCTGTTTTGTTCCTTAGATTGGTATGATGGTATGAAAAACTCACAACCCGGATGGGCTAGATATTTGCGAATAAAAGAGGAAAAGCGGTAAAATAGATCCATGATGCAAGGAAGATGAATATGACAATGGATAAGGATAAGGAAGTAAATTCTATGAAGTTTTGAAAGAAGGATACAACATGGATAAGTTGGAAGCTCTGAATGAAGAAGTTTTGGTGTAGATGCATCCAAACCCACAGATATCACTGATAGCTTTACCAACCTGACCTCGCTTATCGCATTGATGCAATGCGACGGCACATGCCCACTACGTGACCTGACCCTGAAGGGGTTAACGAATCTTACTTGGGTCGACCTGTCTGGTTGCTCTCAGCTTACCACACTCTCCTTGATCGATTTGATCAACTTAGACAGCCTTGATCTATCCGACTGCCCTCAACTGAGCAATCTAAGCTTGACAAATGTGCCGAACGTGACCTCACTGAGCCTGTCTTTCTGTGAGCAACTTCCCGATCTGACTCCTCTGGCGGACTTGACCAACCTGACCTGGCTTGACCTGACCCGCTGTTTACAGTTGAGTGATCTGACTCCTCTGGCGAACTTGACCAACCTGACCTGGCTTTCCCTGAGTTGCTGTGACCAACTCAAAACACTTGCCCCGTTAAGTCATCTGCCGAACTTGACCTCTCTTACCCTGTCTGATTCCCAATTTGACGGCTTTGCTCTGCTGAGGAATCTCACCACGCTAAGTCTGCACTACAGTCCTCACCTTAACGGCCTACCACCTCTGGCAAATCTGACCACGCTGTATCTGTACGAGTGCTCAGAAGTGTGTGATCTGTCTCCTCTGGCTGGCTTGACCAATCTGACCACTCTTGACCTGAGCAATGTTCACAGGTGACCGATCTGTCTCCTCTGGCTGGCTTGACCAATCTGACCACTCTTGACCTGAGCCAATGTTTACAGTTGACCGATCTAACTCCCCTGGCTGGCTTGACCAATTTGACCACGCTTAGCCTGAGCCGCTGCTCACAGGTGACTGATCTGACTCCTCTGGCAAACTTGACCAATCTGACCACTCTTGACCTGAGCCAATGTTTACAGTTGACCGATCTAACTCCCCTGGCTGGCTTGACCAATTTGACCACGCTTAGCCTGAGCCGCTGCTCACAGGTGACTGATCTGACTCCTCTGGCAAACTTGACCAATCTGACCACTCTTGACCTGAGCCAATGTTTACAGTTGACCGATCTAACTCCCCGGCTGGCTTGACCAATTTGACCACGCTTAGCCTGAGCCGCTGCTCACAGGTGACTGATCTGACTCCTCTGGCATTACAATTTGAGCAAACTGGACGTAGGATTTGTCCACAACTGCGTGACTTCAGTGTCTTAGCTCACTTGAACCTTGAGGAAGGACTGGTTATTAGCTCAGAGGGCGCTGAGAAACTCACTATTCCATCGAACATCAAAATTGCGTACTATGTTGCCGACCATAGCCAAAATGCGGGCTCGCTTGACGAGCTTTGGAATCAACAGCTGAGCCGCCTTCGCACATTTATCGAGCAGGGTCAAGAGGAAAGATAACCAGCTAGATTCTCCCTCACGCCTCATGTCCGAAGCGTGGAGAAGTTGGTGATATGCAATGGCAGCATTGTAAGAACAAAACGGCCCCATTTGCGGGCTTGTGAACCTGCGCCCCCTACTGGACAATCTGCTTTTCCCCTGCTACCATAGCAACATCTTCTACACGTAAAGAAAGAGGGATACATCTGATGGCACAGCTAGCAACATATATAGCGGAGAATGAGGATCGTTTTCTCGAAGAGCTGAAGGATTGGCTCCGTATTCCCAGTATCAGTACAGAGCCAGAACATGCAGGGGACATTCGTCGTGCAGCCGAATATGCCGCCGACCAGTTGAAACATATTGGCATGGAGCATGTTGAGGTAATCCAGACACAAGGACATCCACTGGTCTATGGCGAATGGCTCAAGGCAGCAGACAAACCTACCATTTTGATCTATGGACACTATGATGTTCAACCGGTTGATCCGGTGAATCTCTGGGACACACCTCCTTTTGAGCCAACGATACGCAATGGCAATATCTATAGCCGGGGAGCTTGCGACGATAAAGGTCAGGTGATGCTGGTCTTCAAGGCGCTTGAGTCGCTCATCCGCGTTCATGGAACGCTCCCTGTCAATGTAAAGGTGCTCATAGAGGGTGAAGAAGAGTGTGGTGGAGAGTCGATTGAACACTATGTCAGAACTAACCCCGAACGCCTGCACTGTCACTCCGCCTTTATCTGTGACACCCATATGCCTGCAAAGGATATTCCTGCGCTGATCTCTGGTTTACGTGGTATCGTTTACACAGAGGTTGAGGTACAGGGAGCCAGACGCGATCTCCACTCAGGCTCTTACGGCGGTGTTGCTCCTAACCCTTTGCATGCCCTTGCGATTATTATCAGTCGTCTGAAGGATGCCGATGGACATATCCATATTCCTGGCCTCTATGATAAACTACGCAAGCCGACACATGCAGAAAAATCCTTCTGGCAGCATGATCCTTTGCATATAAATGAAGCCCTTCTGGAAGAGATGGGCGTTTCGCAGTTCTCTGGTGAACTGGAATATCCTCCCATGGAACGCATCAGCGCACGTCCTACGCTAGAAGTACATGGTATCGTGGGAGGCTTTACCGGCGAAGGTGCCAAGACAGTTATTCCTGCCACAGCTACAGCTAAGATTAGCTTACGTCTTCCAGCAGATTTGCAGTCCCGTGAGGTCTTTACGCTCTTTGAACAGGCCGTCAAAGATGTGGCACCAGCCGATGTAACAGTAAAGGTTCGCAACATCCATGGAGGAGAGGGACTACTTGTCACACCAGATACTCCACCAATGGTAGCAGCGGCAGCAGCACTCAAGGAAGTCTATGGCAAGGACCCCGTTTTTCTCCGCGAAGGTGGTTCTATCCCTATCGCCGCCCTCTTCAACGATATCCTGAATGTGCCTATCGTACTGATGGGTTTTGGGCTTCCCGATGACAATCTGCATGCACCAAATGAAAAATACTCTCTTGACCAATTTTTCAAAGGCATACGTACGGTTGCAAGCTTCTTACAAAAAATGGGAGAATAAATTTTTATGTTCGGCATCTCTCTCGCATATCTCATCAATTGGGGTTGGCTCCGTATCGGTCCTCCCTACATCTATATCAACATTAACCCGGTGATCGTCCAACTGGGACCACTGGCCCTGCGTTGGTACGGCCTGATGTATGTCGTTGCTATCATCATGGGCTTATGGATCATCAAGGGATATACCTTGCGTAAGGGGGTTGACCAGGATTTAGTCTATCGCATTCTCTGGTGGTGCATAGCTGCGGGTCTGCTGGGAGGGCGACTCTACTTTGTTGTACAGCAGCCCGATTTTGTGACATATTACCTTAAGCAGCCACAACATATCCTGGCAACGTGGGAAGGCGGTATGGCTTTCTTTGGGGCGCTCTTCCTGACCATTCCTACACTCTTCTGGCGAGCACGTGTAGAGCGCATCAATCCCCTGGTAGTGATCGACGCAGGGGTACTCTTTGCAGCCGCGGGACAAATTTTTGGGCGTATCGGTAACCTTATCAACGGTGATATTATTGGCTATCGCCAGCACTCTGCCCTGGTCAACGGTCTATCAGAATGCTAATAGCTGGGCCTGCTTCAACCCCTTAACACTGTAATACCCCTGTACAGCCAGCCGCAGCCTACGAGTTACTCACCAATATCGTCGTGCTGGTCTTGATGCTTTACCTGGCCCGACGCCTGACCCGACCCGGTGTTCTCATGTTAGTTTACCTCTATGCTTATTCCATAACACAATTCCTCCTCTTTTTCACTCGTGACAATATCATTGTCACACTCTTCGGTTTGAACCTGAAACAGGCACAATGGACTTCACTGGCACTGTTTGTTGTCCTGCTGCCCATTACCTACTGGGTATTGCGTACTTCCAAACCTGTACCAGCCGATGAGGTAGCCGCAACCTATGGTATTCCACAAAAACCAAAACCTGCGGAACAACCAGAGGCAAAAACATCAGAAGATGAGGTGGTAGAAATCCAGAACACACCAGAAGATCAGATTGAAGAGGTCGACGATGAGCCTGTGACGGAGGATCACACATCTAAAGAAGAGAAGAAACAGAGCAAACAAAAAAATAGGGATTATGTAAGTTTTGTTGCATGGGCGGAGGGTGCGCGCGCACCCATCCGCCCATGCAACAAAACTTACATAAAGATCACTTTTGAGATTTCTGCGTAGGTGATGCTGCGGGTTGGGTCTTCCCGTTCAATGTATCTTTCTCAGCCTGGATTTTGCGTTGTAATGCTCGTAAGTAGGCCTGAGCACCATCAAGGTCAGTTTGCGTGATAGCGTTGAGTTGCTTGGGCATCGTTGAAACCTGTCCGACCCAGCTCTCAAGTACCTTCTGGATAGCAGCCAGCGTGTTATTATCCTGATATGCGCCAGCCAGCCAGCCACGTGCGGTCTTCAAAGCACGCAACATTCCTGTGAGGATATCACCAGTGATGGTTGACCCAAATTCAATGACTGGAGAAACAAAGACATCATAAGCAACACGTGTCAGTCGAGCTGCATTAACAGCGGCCTCTAGAGAAAATCCTTCCAGATTATCCAGGGCAGTTACAAATTCCTTACGTGCTGCATCCGCACCTTGCTGCAATCCCTTATTGAAAGCATCTTGTAACTGATGTTCAATATTCGCCTCCGCATTGCCAAGTGCCTGAGGAATCTTAGGGCCAAACTCATAGGCAGCCAGACCAACTCCACCCACAGCAACCAGACCCGCACCGGCTAATAGTCCCCGGCGAGACAATTTACGCTTTCCGGGTTTGCGACGAGCTTGTGGCTCCTCCTCTTCATACTCCTCCTCCTCATAGTCATCCTCGTACTCCACAGGTTCAGGATGGTGCTGACGGCGCGTTGATGCCATTTGTCGGTTAACAGCAGATCTTCCAGAAGCAGCAGAGTAACCCAGGCGTACATCTAATGGGTCTTCCTCATAGCCAGCATCGGGGTCCACATTTTCAAAGTCTCTCCACTCATCTGCCTCTTCGCTTGCTTCACGTGGAGAAGGAACACGGGGTTTGCCCAGCGCGGCACTCTGCATGGCGTAACGCATCCTGGAGGAACTGGCATTTGGTGGATCTACTTCTGTGGGCACATTGTGCATTCTCTCTACGTCTTGCGCCTCTTCCTGATCTTCATCCTCGTCGGCAAAACGGGTCTTGCTCGCAAGAATGTTTTGACGCAAGAGTTGTCGAGTCCTCCGTGGATCAGGTCGCTGCACCAACGCGGCATCAGGTCTGCTGCTCATTTCCCCCTGTGCAGGTCGCGATTCGCCGTATATCGCCTTGTCCGTCTGCCCGCCCTGTGTCCGTTCTGTCCGACTACGCAGCGGGTCATATTCATACCCATATTGACGTCCTGGACTTTTCCGGTAGGTCTTTCGTTCCAAACGATCTTTTGGCATATTCCTCTATTCCTCTCCTGAGTTGCATCGACCTTTTCGATAGGCGCAGTAGCTCTCAGATGTCAAACAACGAAGCAAGGTGCCCATTATGCCCATTTTACATTACTTCTAACTTTCCCGTCCAGGCTCCTCTATGAGAAAATATGCGTCTTCCCAAAAGAATTCAACTTTTCCTACTCCTCATAGGACTAAACCGCCAGAGAAGTGGCTTTTTGCTTACCCATTGGCTATTTTTTCAGGGAGGGGTTGAGAGTAAGTTCGCTGAATATTCATAAATTTACATGTACAGATAGAAACATCTGAGAGCAACGTTGTTGCCCCCAGTGTACCATAAAATTGGGTTTGATTCAATCGGAGTCTGAGATGCTTTAATTGCTACATAGGTGTTTCAGCTTTTTCTTTTTTCGTATAAGCTTGAACGAAGCTATGCTATAATGTTTCTCAGTGTTATTGATGCAAGGACCATATCAGGAGGAGTGTGTTGTATGTCCGAAACAAAAACAAATGAAGAATCAATGCCTATCGTTGCCTGTGTGACTGTTGGTGTATTCCAGGAGAACTGCTATCTCTATGCCTGTCCTCAGACACGCGAAGCCGTAATTATCGATCCAGGTGATGAACCCGAACGTATTCTCGAAACTATTCAAGAGTTGCAAATCGTTCCCAAATATATTATTAATACGCATGGACATCTTGACCATATCGGAGCCATCGACGCCGTAAGTGCGGTCTATCCCGTTCCGCTGGCCATCCATCCTGCCGATGTACCAATGTACACCGATGAGACAGCGGCTAAAATGTATAAACGTGCGGCCCCTCTTGTCAAACGCCAGCCAGATATTTTGCTAAAAGAAGGGGATCGTATCACCTTTGGCACACTGACTCTGGAAGTGTTACATACTCCTGGGCATACCCCTGGAGGTATCTGTCTGGTGAGTCGTCCCTATTGTGTCTTCAGTGGCGATACGCTTTTCTACCGTAGCATTGGACGTACCGATCTTGGAGGCGGAAACTATGAGCAACTTGTGACCTCGATCCGCCAGAAATTATATACCCTTGAAGATGATCTCGTCGTCTTTCCAGGTCACGACAGACCTACTACTATCATTGAAGAGAAGCATGAAAACCCATTTGTGAGTATAGAGGAGGAGTAAGATATGTCAGCAGTAATATGTGTTATCGGTACAGGCTATGTAGGTTTGGTAACTGGTACCTGCCTCGCTGATATGGGAAATCGGGTCACGTGCGTTGATATCGTTGCTGAAAAAATCGAGCGTCTCAAACAGGGCGTACTTCCTATTTATGAGCCAGGCCTGGAAGAAATGGTCGAACGCAATGTACAGGCAGGACGTTTACATTTTACCACTAACTATAAAGAAGGTTTAGATCAGAGCGAATTTATTTTTATCGCAGTCAACACCCCTACTGGTAATGGTCAGGGGGGAGCTGATATGCGTTATGTGGAGAGTGCCGCCCGCAGTATCGCGGAGGAACTCGATCACCATGCTATTATCATCAATAAAAGCACTGTTCCGGTCGGTAGTGGTGATGTGGTATCGCGCGTAATCCATAATAATCTTAGGCGGCCTGACATCTCCTTCACGGTTGTTTCCAACCCGGAATTCTTGCGCGAGGGATCAGCCGTTCAGGATTTCTATAATCCAGATCGTGTTGTACTTGGCTCTTCTGAGCCGGATATGGCCCATAAGGTTGCTCGCCTCTACCTGCCCTTACGTGCTCCTATCGTCATCACCGACCTGTATACGGCAGAGATGATCAAATATGCTTCTAATGCATTCCTGGCGACAAAGATTTCTTTTATCAATGAAATTGCGCAAATTTGTGAGCGGTTAGGCGCTGATGTCAAAGAGGTTGCGGCGGGCATGGGCTATGATAAGCGTATCGGACGAGCCTTCCTGGATGCGGGTCTGGGCTATGGCGGAAGCTGCTTTGAGGCTGATGAGACTATTTTCTCTCTTAATAGCCCTAATGTAGCGGCAGAGCGTTTCGACACGCTGTTTGAGAAAGGTGGCGCACCATATCAGGGCGATGTCGTAGAGCTTGTACAGCCAGAGCATCAACGCGTGGTGGCGTTTGATCTAGAGACGGGGCAGCCCACCCTTGCTGATGTGAAAGCCATTACGCGACGACCCTATAAAGGCAAGATGGTCAAGATCAACACCAGTATGGGACGCACTCTGCGGGTCACGGCAGACCATCCAGTTATTGTATACAAAGGCCAGGAATTCAATATCATGCGAGCGGAAGCTGTCGTGGCCGGTGATCAACTCATGGCTTTGTGCGAGTTGCCCGTTGTTGAACAGGCCGCCAGTCTCGATTTAATCGATTTGCTGCGTGGTACCAGCCTGGAAGCTGATGTATATGTGAAGCCTATTGATAACACATTCAGTGAGCAGTATGCGCAATTCGTTGCAGCCATTCCGCAGGATATGCTCAAATATCCAAACGAGATCAAGCGTCATAACCGTATGTCGTTGCGCCTGTTCCGCTATTTGAGCGATTTGCAGGTGATCAACGTTCCCATCGAAAAATTGCAGCTTTATACTGCAAAGGGTGCAGGCGCTATGATCAATGCGTCAATCCCCGTTGATGCAGACTTGCTGCGCTTCTGCGGTTATTATCTGGCAGAAGGCTATATTTCGCAAGATGCCGGGCGCGCATATGCCATTCGCGAGCGAGTAGGCATATGCTTCCACGAACAAGAGACGGAATATACCACTGACGTGCAGCGTATTCTGGGGTCGCTGGGGTCTCAAATTCATCGAGGGTCATAGCGCCAATGCCTTGACGACAATTGTCTCTTCACAGAGTCTTCGCCTGGTTGCTCCGCGATGTCTTGCGTTGTGGTGTACGATCAGAAGACAAAGCTCTGCCTCGTCTGGCTTTTAATGTGGCACCTGGATTACGGCGAGAGTTGATCCGTGGTGCGTTCAGTGGCGATGGTGCGGTTACTCCAGTGCAGGACGGACACAACCTGATGCTGGAATATGCGACGGTCAGCAAAGCGCTGGCAGATGGCATGACATTGCTATTGCAGACGCTAGGTGTTATTCCCTCTATTCGTGTACGTTGGATGAATAAATCGACACAGCAGGCATATATTCTGAGAGTCAGCGGCTACGAGCAGATAACCACGCTCAAGGATGTCTTTGGCAATAAGCGTCTCGCGCGTATTGAGGAGTTACTCGCAGGCTATCAACGCCATATCAAGCCGCATGGGTATAAACAGTATGGACCATTTGCAACGCTTACTGTGCGTGAAGTCGAGCATACAGATGTTGAAACAACCGTCTATAGTATGGAGACCAGTACGGGAACCTTGATCGCATCCTCCGGGCTGATCAGCCATAACTGCTTCCCCAAAGATGTACGCGCATTGGCACATATGGCCGATGAAGCAGGCTTACACCCACAACTATTACATGCAGTGATGGAGATCAACCACGACCAGCGTGCGCTTGTCATTACCAAGTTGACCAATATCCTTGGCTCACTACGTAACTGCACCATCGGCATTCTCGGGTTGGCCTTTAAACCCAATACGGATGATATGCGTGAAGCTGCCGCTGTTGACATTATTCGCTGGGTCACTAACCAGGGAGCGACCGTGCGAGCCTATGATCCGGTTGCTACCGAGACGGCACGCGAGGCACTACAGCGCGAAGGGGTCAATCTGGATGCTATCACATTCTGTCAGAATCCCTATGAGGTGGCTGAGGGAGTTGATGCCATTGTCGTTGTTACCGAATGGAACGAATTCAAATCGCTGAACATGCAACAAATTCGTGGTGCAATGCGCCGTCCGGTGCTGATTGACGGACGTAACATCTACGAAGCGATTGAGATGAATCGCTTTGGTTTTATCTATCGTGGTATTGGGCGCGGTACAGGGCCAGCCCCTTCGATTCTTCCACCAGGCGATATCACCAGTGTGCTGCTTGAGCAGGCCATACCTGGTTTAGGAGAGAACAAGTAACATGGACGAAGAACAGCCACTCCTCTTTACCCCATTGATACGCCAGCCCGGGGTACCCATCCCCGATTGGCTTTTTGGATCAGCAGGAGTAGCTGGTCTTCCTGCACCCCTGCACCCACCGCAGGGTGTTAACGTTGCTGTGGGTGTTGATATCATTGAGGTGAGTCGCATACGCAGACTCTTAGAACGACATGGTGAGCGCTTCCTCCAGCGTATCTTTACCGAGCAAGAGGTACAACAATGTCATGGCAAGCCGATACGTCTGGCCGGACGCTTTGCGGCAAAAGAGGCCATCAGCAAAGCGCTCGGCACCGGCCTGCACGGGATAGGATGGCATGAAATGGAGATTGTGCAGTTGAAAAGTGGACGCCCCACAGTGCGCTTGCACGGCAATGCCAGGCAACGCGCCGAGCTGATGGGCCTCAGCGCCTTCGATGTCAGCATTGCCGACCTCGCTGAGTTCTCCATCGCCATCGCCGTAGCCATCCAGACTGGTCCACACCCAACTCCTGAAGCTCAAGAGGATTTGAGTTCTGGCGAGGCTCTGTAGGAAGCCTCGTCACAGATGATTTACCAATTCCGGCAATCACATTGACAGATAAAAACCGAACAGTTTGCGGAAGAAACATTTTTTCTGCGGATTAGCGTCCCATTATCCTCATTCGCTCTGGCCTCCGCACAAAGTAGTAGATGGCTGCACCAATGAAATGAGTTAGCAAAACGACCAGAAGCCACACGATCTTATCATTGCTTTGCGATGGTTCGTTCTGGATAACATCAACCAGCATCCAGATCCAAAAGGCTGTTGCGGCAAGGCCAAGTAAGCCAAAAAGCAGGGTATAAGGAGTAGAAACATAGAGAGTTTCCTTTCGATACTACTAGAATCACTACTCTTATCAACGCAGATTTGAGCAAAAAGTACAATTCGCTTATTGCTCATGACCTGACTCTCTGGAAACCTCTTCGTCAGCGCTACTATCAGAAAAACTATTATCACACTCTTAGAAAAGAGATGTGCTATACTGACATCCAAAATCAAACTTACGGAGTAAGCATGAGAGCGTTAATTCAGCGTGTAAGCCAGGCCAGTGTCACTGTTGATGAGCAGATCGTGGGTCAGATAGGTTGGGGGCTGCTGGTGCTTCTTGGAGTTGGGCTGGGTGATAGTGAGGTTCAGGTTAAGATGCTGGCGGAGAAAATAGTTCACCTGCGCATCTTTGGAGATGATGAAGGAAAGATGAATCGCTCTCTTCTCGATATCGGTGGAGAAGTTCTAGTCGTCTCACAATTTACTCTTCATGCTGATACGCGTCAGGGGGCGACGTCCCAGCTTTGTCAATGCTGCTCCCCCTGCGCTTGCCAATCCTCTCTATGAGCTTTTTAAGGATACTCTCAGGGGATACGGGATTACGGTTGCCAGCGGGATTTTTGGGGCTTCGATGAGTGTTGGGCTTCGGAATGAGGGGCCGGTGACGATATGGCTGGATAGTGAGGAGTTGTAAACCGATTTGGGCTTGTTGATCTGAGCTGAAGTTTATTCTCCTTACAAACTGTAAATGCAACTTTCTTCTGGCCCTTCCAGGCAGCTGACACGATCATTTTTGCTGAGTAGGAAAAATAAGCTCTTTACCAGACGAAGTGGAGCAAGAGCGACTGGTGGTGTTCAAGGGCGAAAGACGATGCTATGCGTAAATCGGAAAGGGCTTTGAGGACATTCTGATAGACGAGGGCCACATCGGTTGCATCACTTTTGGCTGGAAGAAAGCTGTTGGTCCACCGTTCAGCAATGCGCTTGATACTCCACTCACTTGCCTGCGTCAGAGCGTGTGGAAAGGTGTAAGGGAGCAGGTGAACGCTGGCCGCTTCATCACACCAGAGCGGCTCTCCAAAGAGATCCAAGCTGGCAGAAGGGACAGTTAACCCCTCTGCGATCATCGCTTGACAAAGTGCATCGGTATCGTGGGGAATGGTAAAGTTGAGCGAGAAATCGGCGTGTGGATAGTTATCAAGCTGTTCATAGATGCGGTATACCTCATCTTTGCTGATCTGAGCAGAAGCCAGTTGCTTGTGAAGAGTGACAAACACTTCTGGATCAGTGGCATAAAACATCATCATCAGTCCCATACCTGGTTCCTCCTTTGTAGCAAGAATGTTTCGTGCTCTTTTTTCTCCTATATTATCACCTTGCAGCATACCAAGCAACCAGTATCACTTTAGGGGCATGAGCCGGAGAAAGTTTGCACTTACAGCCTTTCTGGGAGAAGATGCTGCACAGATTAGTAGAATAAGACATCACATGAGATAAAAAAGGTTCAGTTCTTGACAGATAAGTTATTGCCTACGCATAATAGAATTGCGCCTCCTCACGGGACGCACGCAAGCAAAGCATAGAGAAAGCGTCTCTTTCTGCAACATCAAAAACCGTCCTGTATAAGGAGAGTCTCCTATGATCATTTACTTTTACACACCTCACGAAGAACCATATGGATGCTTCTCCAACTTCTCCCGGCATGGGATCGAGATGGATGGAGTCTGGTGGTCAACCGTTGAACATTACTTTCAGGCCCAGAAATTCGCTGGTACCTCTTATGTAGCGCAGGTTCAGAGGGCCTTGACTCCCAAACAAGCAGCCGAGATGGGAAGAAACCGCGCATGGCCCTTGCGTTCTGATTGGGAACAGGTCAAGGACGAAGTGATGTTCAAAGCTGTCTTACGGAAGTTCGAGACTCATCACGGGCTACAGGCTCTTCTGCTGAGCACTGGAGAAGAAGAAATCGTTGAGAGTGCCCCTGGCGACTACTATTGGGGTTGTGGGGCAGATGGAAGTGGACAGAATAAATTGGGCAAGCTCTTGATGGAGGTCAGGAACGTTCTGTCCCAGCATACTGTTTAAGAAAGATACCAGGAAAAAGCGAAGCAGATAGAGAAGAAAGTAACCCAGGTTTGGAATGGGGAATAGCCCAGGACTTTGATCTCCCGCCAGATCAGTTGGATGTTACGACATCCCCCGTCCCCGCGCCGTTTTACATATGCTCCACTTCTACTCTGCCATCAGTGGCTCATCGAAGTTGATGCCTTTATAGATCTCATCCATCGAGAGACGCACATCCACACAGGTCAGTTCGACGGTCGCACCTGGGTCATAGAGCACATAGTTCCAGGTAGTCTCATCTTCTCTGCTGCGCCGGTAGATCTCAATGTGCTGTGCAAACTGGCTGACGAACACAACTTCCTGGATAGATGAGCATGCTTTATATGCCTCTAGCTTCTGACCTCTATCGGTGGATTCGGTTCCAGGGGAAAGCACTTCGATCACGATTCTGGGCAACCGTATGAGTTTATTGCCACGCCGTCGGTCTGAAATATCACACGAGACGGTTGCATCAGGATAAACGTAATGGCCCTTACCGTTTGGTTTAACGCCAATGAGGACCTGCACATCTGAACCAAATACGGTACACGGACCTGAGAGAAATTGCTCCTCGATGAAATGCGCAATATTACGGGCAATTCTGTCATGCTCGATGGAGCCACCTGACATCAGCCGGGCAACACCGTCGAGATATTCATACCTGGCGTTGGGTGTGCTCTGATCGAGCCGCAGATAGTCCTGGACAGACATTGGCCCGCCTTGTGGTGGCTCCTGTTGTTGTGGATTAGTTGTCATTGCTCTATTCCTCCTCTCGCTTCCCTTTCACACATTCCTGCTAACCTTATTCTATAGACTCGCCAGCTCACTGTCAATCTGCCATAGGGATGGCTAGTCTATATTGAACTCTTCCATTTCTCTCTTTGCCTGCTACTGAGTTACACAACGAGGTTGTTTCACTGGACATGCTATGGGAGATCGATCTGCGTGAGCAATTGCAGAGTGCCAGGACACTGGAGGGCCGGTTCCACATCCTTGAACAATCTCTGTTAGTGCGCCTTGCTCAGTCTCGGACAAGCCATTCTCATTCTGCGGTCACCTTTCCCTCGATGGTTATCCAAACCCCAGGCAGAGCCAGTTGCTGGAAGATCTCTTCCATCCGTTCTGGTGAATAGGGCATCTCAGCCTCGATCCACCATTTGAGGAGAGAAAGAAAGGCCTCGGCCAGATATTGAGCCACTACTATCAAGGGAACGGAAGGGGAATGTTTTTCTGTGTAGGTGCTCGCAAGGGTCTGTTCAATGGTTCTACTTAACGTGGTCTGCGCCATCTTCCACACCTTCTCTTCTGCGTGACCTCGCACGAGCGCTTGAAAGTGATGGGAATGCTCCTGGATATGTCGAAACAGCGCCAGGCTGGGAAGAAAACCCGGCCTGACCGTGTTCTGAGAAATCGGCTTTGAAAGCTGCCCAAGCATCTGCTCTATCAGAACCGTTTGTACATCCTCCTTATCGAAATAATGGGCGTAAAACGTCGAACTCCCGATGCCTGCCCGATCCAGAATGTCGCGAACCGTAATCGCCTCATAGCGTTTTTCCAGCAATAGTTCCATCAGAGCGGATTGTACCAGGTGGCGGGTGCGCCGAGAACGGCGATCTTGTTTCTCTAGCTTCATGGAAGCGTTTCTCCTTTTCGGACAATTTCGCTGATGTGTGCGGTAGTGAGCATTTTCCTCTCATTGATGCTTGACCGGAAGGAACTGCTCGCTTTTAATAGATACAGATTACAGGATAGTCTGTTTCTTTGAAAGGAGCAAGTTCTATGCATTCGTTCACACATACTCACAGAGAAGCGGGTGAGGGGTCTGCCCACGAGAGGCGAGGGATCGTCACCATCTCAGCCTGGCTCTACGACCTGATAGTGCGGTGGTTTGTCATGCATGGCAGGGAGCAGGAGTTTCGGCAGATGATCGCTGACCTTGCCCGGTTGCAATCCGGTGAGACGGTGCTGGATGTGGGGTGCGGCACCGGAACGCTGGCGCTGGTGGCCAAAAAGCAGGTTGGGAAAACGGGACGCGTCTGCGGCATTGACCCCTCGGTGCAATTGCTCACCAGTGCCCGCCGCAAAGCAGCGAGAGCTGGCCTTCCCATCGATTTTCAGCCTGGGGGAATCGAGCAGATCCCCTTTTCCGACCAATCGTTTGATGTCGTGCTCTCGACCTTTATGATGCATCATTTGCCTGACGACCTCAAGCGTCAGGGACTCTCTGAAATTGCCCGCGTGCTCAAAGCAGGGGGGTGTCTACTCGTGGTCGATTTCAAGCGCCCAGAGGAGTACCAGAGCCAGCCTGGACAGTTTGGCGTGGGGGCGATGGGCCTTCAAGATCTGCCTGTGCTCATGAAAGAAGCGGGATTCTCTCAGACGGAAACCGGGGAGATCCCGTTCCACGTGAGAAGTTTGGCAGCAGGGCACCAAAACTACGGCTTTGTGCTGGCGAGAAAAAGCCAGGTAGAAGAGGGAAAGGCGACCTTGTAGTGGGTCTCCTCACCTGTCACCTCAGCACAGAGGAAATTTGTGCTGAGGTCACACTGAGGTAAGGCTCACATCTTATACGATCTTAAATAACTTGAAATTACTAAAACTTCCTTCGCCAAGGACTGTGGGGGCCAGGGTACCAGCTGCAAGGGCAAGTTGTCCGCTGCTATACAGATGATCCTGGACCTCTCCTACGAAATTATCATTGATGTAAATTTTGAAACCTGGACCATGTGCAATAACCAGTAAGGTATTTTTTTGACCGACTGGCAAAATAGCATTGCTTATTGTAGCTTTGATAAGATAGATATAGTTTGCCTCTGCCCCTATATCATGACGACGGAAGAAAAACTGACCCTGGTTATTAATCTCAAAATCGTAGAATTGTTCACCGTTGAGGCGCAAGACAAGACCTGCGCTATTGCCTGAGAGTAGCGCAACATCGACCTCTACCGTTGCATCGCCCACCTGCTGCCCAAGCAGCGGACAAGGACGTAGAAAGTTGCTTTGTTGCACATTGACGTGATAGCTACCATTGCTAAAGAAACAGTCCGTTTGATTCTCTGTCCAGCGTCCATGCGTATTGTGTGCCAGACTGTCTATCAGGACTGGCACACCATTTATCGCTTTGTTGACCGCGCTTGCCGTTGCAGCTTGCCGGGTAACCTGATCATTTCCATTCATAGCTGCATGTATCGCTGCTCCTGGCACATTGGCAGCAGAGCGGGAGAGATAGTAAAAGTAACTCATCGGTAGCACAATAAAGAGCAAAAGTCCAAAGGCGATGATACTAACCGCTAAGGTCGTTTGTCGGCATGACTTGCCATAAATCTGATGAGCTTTCTGACGTTGGTATCTGGGCAATGACGTAACAGGGCCACGAATTTTCTTTGGCGGCTGCACTGGCAGTGATGGCAGTGATATCCCACCAACGGCAGGTATGTGCATCGGCCTCATGGTGGGTATGGCTAGAAAATTTCCTGGCAGAACGACTTTTTTACGCCATGGCCCTGCCAGCCGTATCCTCCGGGCTGCAATAGCTGGCGAAGTATATACCAGTGGTTCCAATCGCCCAATAAATTTGGCAACGCTGGCCTGTATGCCATTATTAGAGGATTGTGCTTCCTCTGCTTCACATTCCTCTGCTGCATAGACAGCTTTTCGATAGGCGTCAGCCAACTCTCTGGCCGTTCGAAAACGGCGGCGTGGATCTTTGTCTAAGCCACACAGAATGACTTTGTCAATAGTGCAAGAAAGTTGTGGGTTATGCTGTGAAGGTGGCAATGGATACTCACGGATATGCTTCCAGAAGACTGCCACTGCCGTATCTGCCATGAACGGAACACACCCGGTGATCATTTCATAGAGCAAAATAGCCAATGCATAAATATCAGTGCTGACAGTAGCTGGACCATCCGCGAGATCAGGTGCCATATATTCTGGTGTACCCAGCAATACCCCTGCCTGTGTGAGTTCGCTACTATCTTCTAGCACCTTTGCCAGTCCAAAATCTGCCAGGTATGCATAATGATCATCCCGCAAAAGGATATTCGAGGGCTTGATATCCCGGTGGAGAACGCCACGATCATGAGCAAATTGTAAGGCTTCAGCGATCTGATCCAGCATTTGGCTGGCTTCTTCCGCTCCAAGTGGTCCATTTATCAGGAGATCTCGTAGTGTCCCGGCAGGAGTATAGAGCATCACCAGATAATGCAATTGTTCTCGCTCATTGTAGTCAAATACAGGTAAGATATGATCATGGGCAAGTTTACTGATAGCTTCGGCTTCACGTCGAAAACGCTCGAGATAGTCTGCATTCGTCCCACGCATAACTTTTACCGCAACCTCACAGTCTCTCTCCCTATCATAAGCAAGATAGACTTCCGCCATTCCACCATACCCTAATCGGCGCTGGAGATGGTAAGGACCTAATATTGTTCCCTCTAGCCCTGGCATACCGTGTTCCTTACAATAGCTTTTATTGATCAATGCACCTGTAACACGCATAGGAGATGGGTTGATAGATACACAACGGGAGGACCGTGCAGTGAAATAAACCTTTTTTTCTTACCCAACTATGGTACAATTGCCGCCAAATAATGCAGAAGCAAAGGAGACTTGTATGCCCGACCGTATCGTCTATTCTACAGATGGCGGAAGAATGACCATCTGCCCCACCTGTGGACAATCTTACAAAACTTGCCGTTGTGGTCAACCAGCAACAACAACAAAGAAAAGTGATGGCATTGTACGTGTAATGCGTGACCGTAAGCAGCGTGGCGGCAAAACGGTTACGGTCATTACTGGGGTGCCAGCCAATGACGAGGCGCTGACTACCCTGGCTCAGCAACTCAAAAAACTCTGTGGTTCTGGTGGTACAGTCAAAGATGGTAGTATCGAAATTCAGGGTGATCATTGCGAGAAAGTCCAGGCCAAACTCACCGAGTTGGGATACAAAGTCAAGCATGCCGGTGGTTAACTCCTCGACTTCAAAAATGATAAGAAAAGGGAAACGTCCGAGACGTTTCCCTTTTCTTATCATTTTTGAAGTCGAGCGTTTCCGTTTTTTCAGGTCCTTCTAAGAATAGCAGGATGTAAGGTGATCTAGTATCTGGTTTGCACAGAGGCGTATATGAGAGAGGATATGTATGAACATCGACGAGCAATTTGAAAACTTCCTGGCAGATTTAGGAGTAGAGATGGAACGTCCTGACGATATGCGCTATACTAGTGACTCCATTCCAGAGATATCCATTTTTCAGGCCTCGCGTGATCATTATGGAGTCTTCTATCGTCTTGACATCGTTGACCGAAAACCAGAGTTACGTATTATGGTTCCAACCGATAAGGGCGATACAAAAATGGATATCTATCTTGTTCGGTTGAATACACAAACTCCCCTTCATCTGTGTATTGCTGAGATGTCTGTCTATGAGGGAAGCGCCGCCTATGAACATGGACGTGAGGGGACACTACACCATCTCTTATATGCCATTGCTGAAATGATGAAACAGCTTTTCTGGGCTGGCGATATGCAACGTTTGAGCTTTCCTTCTGAGATTGAGGTCTCTCCACTTCTCTTGTACGATGAGAAAAAGATGAGACGAAAGCATTAGCAGAGTCAAACAGGAAACCAAATAGGGAGTTTTGTTCCTGATTTTGGTCGATTTTACCTTTCTATGGTAAACTACCCTTATCATGGAAAGGAATCACAGCATGACTAGTAATATAGATACTGTAGGGCGGGAAGTCATAGATCACCTGGCACTAAAACATACGGCACGTGAGCGGGCGCTCCCCAAGTCACGTGCCACCATTCGCTACTGTGCCAATAGTATTCGTGCCACACATCGACAGGAGTCCCAGACCGCTGCAGACCTGATGAACCACGCTGCTACTCTACTGGCAGAAATGGCTGCCGACTTACAAGATCACCAGGATATCTACTATGCTGGTTTTGTACAGGATGCACAAAAAGAATATGCTGAAGCAGCCTCCTTCGCTGCGTTAACTCAGCACCGCCCCTTACCAACAGCCAGCGAACTTTCGATAGGCCATGCTGCATACCTGAATGGACTTGCAGAAGCGGTAGGTGAGTTGAGACGCTATGTTCTGGATCAATTGCGCCGTGGACATCTAGATGACAGTGAAATCTTCCTACGCTACATGGATGATATCTATGCGCTCCTGATCACCGTTGATTTTCCTGACGCCATTACCGCAGGGCTACGGCGTACAACCGATGCCACACGAGGTATTTTAGAGAAAACTCGTGGAGATCTGACAGCCACCATGAATCAGGCACATCTAGAGCGATCAATGCTTGCCTTGCGGCAAGAACTACAAAGGTACGCTCGTGATAGTGAGGCTCACTGAAAAGCTTTTTTTAAATAGCTCACTTTCCCAGTTTTGTATACTATCCATAGTATCCACTCGTGTGTTTATATATGGGGAACTTTTTTCTTGTAAGACCTATCATTTTGTGCACCCGCACCTATAATAGTATAAACTGTAGAGGTATCTCTGACAGGTTTCCTGGTGTCTAAAACAAAGGAGGAAAAGAAACGCCACAGAGGAAACTTGTACTGAATATCTCCTTACAGTAATCCAGTAACGCCAAGAGGGGGGCGTATGGAAAACGAAAAATTGAAAACTATTGACCAGCCTGCGTCTAAAGCAATGACGTCAACTCAGGTAGTTGTAGCTGATTCAGCACAACACGAAGAATTGAAAACTATTGACCAGCCTGCACCTCAAGCAATGACGTCAACCCATGTAGTCATAGCTGATTCAGTTCAAGCCGACGAGGTGCCGACAATCGCTTTAGCATCTCTGTACACTATTAGTGCGCTTCAACCTGAAATCGCTGTCCACTCGGTCGCCTCCACGCGAGTTGTAAGTACACCTACACCACTCGCGGTCCGCCCTTTGGAGCATCGGCGTAGTCTTCGCGAATGGCTCAGTGTCTGCTGGGATGGCATACGTCCCGCCTATCTTCCTTTGTCTGTGCTACCAGTTCTTGTCGGCAGTATATTGGCATGGACACAGACCGTCACTCAGCAAGAGCCTTTTGGTGCTTTCCACTTGATGAATTTTCTGGGCGTGATTGTTGCCGTGCTCTTGCTTCAAGTCGGGGCACATCTCGTCAATGACTATTATGATTATCTGCATGGTATTGATACAGCTAATCCATTTGGTCCCGGTGGCCTGATTCAACAAGGTCTTATTAAGCCAACTCGTGTTCTGACTTTTGGGCTGGGGCTACTCGGCGTAGGGGCAATAGTTGGCATAGTCGTCGCCACAACGAGTCCACTGCTTTATGTGTTTGGTCTCATCGGGCTGTTATGTGCATTCTTTTACAGTGCCACTTCACGCTCACTAGCCTCAATAGAACTGGGAGAACTGGTCACTTTTTGTGTCTTTGGTCCCGTGATCACAATGGGAGCATATCTGGTACAACTTGGGCACCTGACCCCAACGGCATTTTTCTACAGTTTACCCCTGGGCCTCTTTGCAGCAGCGGTTACCCACGCAAATAATATGCGCGATCTGGAAAGCGATACCCATGCAGGCAAGCACACGATCGCCTCGCGGCTCGGTACAACATGGAGCCGAGTCTACTTCCTCTGTTTACTTATTGGTGCATATCTTGCCATCGTTACCCTGGGTATCCCACACAACACGCCACATTTGCTGCTGATTACCCTGTGGACACTCCCAGGTCTGGTTGTGGTCACTAATAGTGTGTTGCGAGCAGACACGCTAGTAGGTTTCCATCTTGTTATGCATGAGACACTCAAGCTTGAAACTCTCTTCACAATTTTGTGGTTGATTGCTCTTATTGTATGGACGATAATTCTTGTACTGCCTAGCATCCCAACGCATCTCTTGCCAACGTAACTTACAGAGATCAATACATCTGGTCAGCTACCACAGAAGGCTCAGTAATAATACTCCCTCCCAAGCCATTTACAACCTTGAAACACTGTGTTACACTTCGGATAGGGTTTTCAGGCCTGGCGGGGGAGATCTAAAAAGGGTGGGGTTGTCTCCCTGCGATGAACGAAGCTTTGTGATCTTGAGAGTCGGGTCAGGATCACTGTTTGCGGTTGTTTCACAAGGAGGTGCTCTATGGCTGGCTGGGAAGAAGAACTGGCTGTGCTACTTAGTGAGCTAGGTGTCAAGCAAGAGGAACCCAAGGCTCACCTCCGGCCTATTCGTAAGCCGATACGCGGCGATGTCAAACGGCGAGAGCATTTGGCAGACGCCCTGTTTTGGAATGGGACTCGTGAAGGGGCGGATGACAACGATGCCTGGATCAATGATCTGAGTGTGATGCGTCATGAAATCGATTCTATTGTCAATCAAGTTGTCCTTCTGATGCAGCGCGGAGGCCTTGATACCTCCACCAAAGAAGATGTTCTAGTAGTACTACGTGCCCTACGCCGCCGGGCTTCAGTCACCCAGCAGGCCGCTACCAGTGATGAAGCTTATTTAGAATCTGCTTCTGCTATGTTGCACTTCTGCCGTCTTGTTCTCCAATTGAGCGAGTTTGCCACTGAGGACTCTTAAATATCCTTCCTTCTGGCTGCTTGCCTTCGGATGCTTCTGGGAGCCTGGATCTAATATAATTCCAGGTAGTCCTTTGTGGCTTGAAGCTTTTTTCAGTCATCAGACTATTCATCGATCTGATGGATACAGTTACGAGAAAGGAGATGCGACGTTCCCTCCCACCGTCTGAACGCGGGTGGGTCTCCACGTCGCACGAGTGATGAAAAACGACAAGAAGCACATCGTTCGAGAAACGAGCCGGTGGCTCCGTGTAGGGGTACTCTCACTGAGCGTGCTGGGACCAATTATAAATACGGTGGCTACGCGTTTGCGTCAACGTGCTCAATCAGTCCAGGAAGTGAAAAAAACTGACGCATTCTCCAATTCTCCAGAGAAACCGGCTGCAGTTAGTGCTACCTTCTGGGTCATCTTTGGCTTCAGTGTTGGTTTGACAGTTGCAGGTATCACCGCCTACCAGCTGATACGACGACGCATACAGCAACAAAGCACCGAAGAGGAACCGTCTATTCAGTTATCACAGAACGGACATCTCAACCAGCCTGGTTTATCCGCAGAAGGAATGAGAGACGTAGTTTACCCTGGTCCTGAGACCAAAACACAAGGTTCGTCATCCTCCGAATAATCTATCTTTGTACGAGGACATCAATATATATGGTAAGCAGCCCTGAAAGGCTACTTACCGCTTTTCCAGAGAAAAACGACCGTCTCAGCATCCATATTGTTCTGGTACCTGTCCGTCGCTAAAACCTTCATTGACGATACCTTGCTTAACGAGATAACGCAAGAATGCCCATTGCTGTTCCTGGGTAGGCGATAGGGTAGACAAATTACTTTCTGTATCTGACTCCGTAGTCGTTTCTCGGCTTCCCTCCTCCTCAGCTACAGGAGGGAGTAATGGCTGTACAGATGGCAGAGGAGAGTATTCAGGCCGCTCTTCCATAATTGATCGACCAGGCTCAGGTAGAATTTCTTCCCTCTCTTGCTCAACAATGATGGTGGTAATGCCTGGCTGTGGTACAGTTCTATCCAGAGTGAGACGCCATATCGGTTCTTGTGTTGTGCTCCAGTTTAAGTCACTCGCAGTATATGGACCATCGGTCACAATGGATCGCTTCCAGGGCCACCACGCGAATAGTCTGTTCAACCATTGTTTAATCGTTTGCGTGATCATCTTGTTTTTGCTCATAGTGTATGGACCATAGCTTTCGCTACAAGGTACATTCTCTGGGTTCTCCAGCACTTCAACAAACACTAATCAGGTGACAACTCCCCCCACAGCTAAAGCTGGGGGTTTCTCAGTTCGTCCAATTCAGTCTCCTGAGCCGTCCCTGAGGGACGCGCCCCGGTCTTTAACAAGATATTCTTAAAGCTGCGTTCACGTAAAATAAACACCGATGGGGATACAGGAACATAGTAGCATATCAACAGGAACACGTCAAACTCTCTTGCATTTTTATGCTACGCGTGCCATAATCAAGGAAGGTTGGGCCAGAAGAAAAGAACCTTGACGTGTTCTCTCAATAGATGTTCGTTCCATGTCTAAAGATGTGGGTCATTTAATTCATGTCTTGATCATTTCTGAAAACAGATAGAAAGACAGGTGTCGGCCATGCAGGAAGACGTTCTTGGAACCCGACGAACTGCCATCTCGGAAACATATATCAATTGCGCACGGTGTGGAAAAACCACTCGTTTACGCTATGCTCGCGTCATCCAGAGCAATGTGCTTTCAGATAGCAATTCAGAGTTTGAATATCTCTGCCCAGAGTGCCAAAAAGCTCTTGCCGAAGGTGAAAAAGACCTTCCGCTGCTCTAGCCCAGGCATTTCTTAATAAATAGCAGAGTTACGACAAAAGGCAAAAGGCCGTCCGCAGGAGAATGCTTCTCGCTCTTTTGCCTTTTTCTGTAGAGTTGCACATCATACCCAATTATGTATTCGTTCTGCTCAGTCATTTTGGAGAAGACAGTGATGTTATCCTAATTGGGTACTGTATGGTTGCTCGGTAAGGGAAAATGAGCCATGCGCTATCGACGTGTGACCTATCGTTATGTCGATGGATCACAAAAGCAACTGGAGCACCATTATCGTCAACTGTTCAATGACGTATTGCGCCAGGGCCAGCAGTCAATGCTTCACAGATCTGTCATATGGCGGCCTCTGGCTGATATCCTCTCGTCAGCGGAGCAAATGACAGTAAAGGTTGAACTCGCCGGAATGAAAGAAGAAGAAATTGAGGTCACTCTCTACGAGGATGCCCTGGTTATTAGCGGAGAGCGACAAGACGAGCATGAAGGACTGAGGAACCTGTGCTATCATGAGGCACAAATCCGCTATGGCCCATTTCGTATTGAAGTATTTATTCCTTCCCCTATTCAGCGAGATGCGGTAACGGCTCGCTATGAGAATGGGATCCTCTGGGTAGATCTGCCAAAGTTACCCGAAAGTAAATCTGAGCGAGTACAAATTCAACATAACGGAACGAAAGAATAGCTATATCTGGCGAGATGTTAGAGAAGATTTATGCAAAAGAACTATCATAATCAAGATTTAGAGTCCGAAGCAGATCTGGGAGATGCATCATCTCTTATCAATTCGGATGACCAGCAAGAGCAGCCACTAGACGACTCGAAAACGCTGCATGATATCGATGACCAGCCAATAACCGATGCGAATACATCTGATCTACAACAGGACGCTCCTTCGGCTAGTAGAGATCAGGATGAGGTGAAAACTGAGGATGGTCTCACTGGTGAATACGAACCACACCCTCGCCGACAAGATGACGAAGATCGCCTGACTATCCCTGATGTTTTACCCGTTTTGCCACTGAAGGATACGGTAGTCTACCCCTTTTCTCTGGTTCAGCCCCTTGGTATAGGACAGGAACGTTCCATTCGTCTGATCGATGATGTGATGCGTGGAGACCGGCTCGTCGTATTGGTTGCACAAAAATCCGCTGATATAGAGCAGGCTGGACCCAATGACATCTTTCAGGTCGGAACAGTCTCACGGGTTGGACGTATGTTTCGCATGCCCGATGGCACTCTGCAAATTGCTGTGCAAGGCCTGGAGCGTGTCACTATTGGTGAGTTCACACAAGAGAAGCCCTATCTGACTGCCCATGTTACCTTGAAGCCTGATATTCAGGAAGATGATAAGCAGACTGAGGCAATCAAGCGCAATGTGATTGGCTACTTCCAACGTCTGGTTACCCTTGTACAAAATATGCCCGAAGGGGTGGCCGCCGCAACGTTGAACCTGGAGGAGTCTCGCCAGGTTGTCTACGTCATCGCGACTTTCGTACAGATGGACCTGGAACTGCGCCAGAAATTGCTCGAACTCGACTCTGTGCATCAGAAGTTGTCCCGTCTGGCTAATTTCCTGATACATGAGCTGGAAATTCTCGAACTGGGCAAGAAGATTCAGACCAGCGCTCAAGAAGAAATGGGGAAGATGCAGCGCGAGTACTTGCTGCGTGAACAACTCAAGGCGATCCAGCGTGAATTGGGCGAGGAAAGCGAAGAGCAAGCCACTATTAATGAATTACGCAACAAGATCGATGAAGCAAAAATGCCTGATGAGGCTCTAAAAGAGGCAAACCGGGAACTCTCGCGCCTCGAAAAGCTCCCTACGGCATCCCCCGAATATAGTATCATTCGCACCTATCTGGAATTACTGGTCAGTCTTCCCTGGAGCAAGAGTACTGGTGAACAAATCGATGTGCCACATGCACGGCAGGTTCTCGACCAGGATCACTATGATCTTGAAAAGATCAAGGAGCGTATCCTGGAGTATCTGGCTGTTCGTCGCTTGAAGGAAGAACGTAAAGCTGAACAGATCAGACATAACCATGAGGTTGCCAGCGTCGAGGATGACGTGGAAGTCGAGCAGATACGTCCGACGCAACCCCTCCAATCGCCAGAGGCAACACGTGCGATTAATCGTGAGCCAATCCTCTGTTTTGTGGGACCTCCAGGGGTAGGGAAAACATCGCTGGGTCAGTCGATTGCGCGCGCGCTGGGCCGAAAGTTTGCGCGTATGTCACTCGGTGGCATTCGCGACGAGGCCGAAATTCGTGGACATCGTCGCACCTATATAGGTGCTATGCCTGGACGTGTCATCCAGACACTACGCCGTGTCGATACGAATGATCCTGTAATTATGCTGGACGAGGTAGATAAGGTGGGAGCCGATTGGCGCGGTGATCCTTCTTCCGCATTGCTGGAGGTTTTGGACCCTGAGCAAAACTATAACTTCCGCGATAACTATCTGGATCTTCCCTTTGATCTGTCTAAGGTCATGTTTATCGCGACAGCTAATGCTCTAGAGCCAATTCCAGCCGCACTGCGTGACCGTATGGAAATCCTGGAACTGTCGGGCTATACGGAAGAGCAAAAGTTGCACATTGCCCGCAACTATCTGCTGCCCAAACAGCTTGAGGCCAATGGGTTGAACAAGGATGGTGAGTTGACGGTCGATGATGACGCTCTACGCCGCATTGCACGGGATTATACACGTGAGGCCGGAGTACGTAACCTGGAGCGTGAGGTGGGTTCACTTTGCCGCAAGGTAGCACGACAGATCTCAGAGGGCAAGAAAGATCCCATTCATGTTACTGGGGAGACACTCCCCGAATACCTGGGCCGCCAGCGTTTCTTTGAGGAAGCTGCCGAGCGTATTGACCGTCCTGGCATCGCCACAGGACTGGTATGGACACCAGTAGGCGGTGAGATTATCTTTATCGAAGCGGCCTCTATGCCCAGCAAAGATTCACGCTTAACCTTAACAGGCCAGTTGGGGGATGTGATGAAAGAGTCGGCAACGGCAGCATTGAGTTATGTACGCTCCAACGCAGCACAACTCAAGCTCCCACTCAATGTCTTCGAGGATCAGAATGTACATATTCACGTTCCAGCGGGGGCAATCCCGAAAGATGGGCCTTCCGCAGGGGTGACGATGGTTACGGTGCTGACCTCCCTGGCAAGTGGTCGCAAGGTACGCTCCGATGTTGCCATGACAGGTGAAATTACGCTACGCGGTAAGGTGATGCCGATAGGTGGAGTCAAAGAGAAGGTGTTAGCAGCCTATCGTTCAGGTATCCGCACGGTCATTCTACCCAAAAAGAATGAACTTGACTTGATGGAGGATCTGCCCAAAGAATTACATGAGCAGATGACCTTTGTCTTTGTCACCGACATCCGCGAAGTCCTTGAGGCTGCCCTCGAACCTCTCGACCAGCAACAGCGAGACGGTCGCCCCAGAGCAAAATGGCACCACTCGTCCCAAAAGGCGCAAGACCGAGAAGGCGATTGCGAATGTGTAGTGAGGATGTTGTATAGGTATTTTGTGGTCAGTGGCAGAAATTGCGGCGCAATTTCTGCCACTGACCACAAAATACCTATACGAGTTACGGACTCACCAATGCATACGTTCTTTTAAGCTGATATAGCGTGGATTGCCAATGATCAGGTGATCAATCAGCTCTATGTCGAGAAGACGTCCGGCCTCGACAAGTTGCCGGGTAATTTCGATATCTTCTGGCGAGGGAGTCGGATCTCCGCTAGGATGGTTATGGCATACAATCACATGCGGACAGTTGCGCACAATGGCAGGACGGAAGACTTCGGACGCTCGCAGGACTGAACTATTGACGGTCCCCTTATAGCTTTTTATATGCTCTATAACCTGGTTCTTCATGTCGAGGATTAAAATATGCATCTCTTCATGATCCAAATACATTAAATGCATGCGAACCAGATTAGCTGCGTCATCCGCTGATCTGATCTGATATTTTTTGTCTGGCTGCTGTACACTCAACCGCTTTCCTATCTCCAATGCGGCTTTTAACTGCGCGGTTTTCGCCATACCCAGACCATACTCAGTGCACAGTTCGTGAAATCCCGCACTCATCAGTCCACCTAAACCACCATACTTGAGCAGCAGTTTGTTGGCCAGTTCCATGACATTATCGCGCTTTGTGCCTGTACGAAGGAGAATGGCTATCAGATCCGATGTGGAGAGGGACTCCGCCCCTCTGTTTTGCAATCGTTCACGTGGACGGTCATCGATGGGAATATCATGGACGGTGGCATGATACTCTGGCTTGATGATGGTTAGCATCGAGGTATTTTTCCCAAGGGCACCACTAGACATATTATACATTTTCCCCCTTACAACTTTCTTTTATTATTCACATAAGTAATAATACATTGATATAATCTAAAATACAATAGGTAATGGAGAAAGTATGTCTTGTAATTTCTCACCACCTGCGGTGGCTCGCCTCTGTATTAAGTGGGTTTTGTGGCTGGTGGCTGGGGTTGCGGCGCAACCCCAGCTACCAGCCACAAAACCCACTTATTAATCATGATGGGTGATTATACACACAAGCCTAAAACAGCTGCAAGACGTAGAATCTCTGCACCTGTATTCTGATCATGGCTAGCTAACACCTTCTCAGCGGCTTGCCTGAGCAACAGAAGAGCCGCCGGTGTGTTCAGATCGTTATCCATAGCAGTAGTGAAGCGGTTGCGCAGCATAATATCTTCGCCCGTGGACTCGCTACCCACAAGCGTACGTATCTGCTGAAAGAGTTCTGCGGTCTCAGTGGCAACTTGCAGATCTTCGCGGAAACACTCCCAGGGATAGCGGTAGTGATGGCTCAGCAAGACAATGCGAATGGCATCTGCTGTGTAATCTTTTAGCAGGTTACTGACAAGTGTCAGATTACCAAGTGACTTACTCATCTTCTCACCATCCTGATAAACCATTCCGGTATGCATCCAGAAATGCGAAAAGGGGGCTTTTCCTGTGTAGTGTTCAGATTGAGCAATTTCACAGGTATGGTGGGGAAAAGCAAGGTCCACGCCACCACCATGAATATCTAACTGCGAACCCAGATAGCGTATTGACATGGCGCTACATTCGATATGCCAGCCGGGACGCCCTGGACCCCATGGACTAGGCCATGCAGGTTCACCAGGAGACTGAGCCTGCCACAACACAAAATCGAGTGGATCTCTTTTACGTGCATCATCGGGAAAATTGCCTCGCTCATTGGCAATAGCAAGCATAGACGGGTAATCATTTAGCCCGATGGCACGTGCCATACCACCAAAATCAGGATCTTGCCTGACACTATAGAAGACACACGCTTCGCTCTCATAGGCATAGCCACGCTCTATCAGAGTCTTCACGATCTCAATCACCCCAGGAATCTCGTTAGTGGCACTTACATAAACATCTGGACGGCGTATATTGAGTGCATCCATATCACGTAGATAGCGTTGAGTTTCACGTCGTCCCAGTTCATCCCAGGCCATACCCAATTCACGGGCTTTGCGCAGAACGTCATCGTCGATATCAGTTACGTTTTGTACGTACCGGACCTTATATCCAGAGTATTCCAGGTAGCGAATCAGAGCATCGAACGAGATATAGGTAAAGGCATGACCCAGGTGTGTTGTGTCGTAAGGGGTAACTCCGCATACATAAATCCGTACGGTATCATCCAACGGAGTAAATGTTTCAAGAGACTGGGTCAAAGTATTAAACAGTTTCATGATTTTCTCCTAGACCGAACAGACGAACAGCGTTTGTGGTGGTAATCTGAGCAATCTCTTCCAGTGTCATATTACGCAGATCCGCCAGTTTCTCGGCAACACGTTTCACAAAACGTGGTTCATTCCGTTTGACCTGGAGCGGCCTGGGTACCAGATAAGGGCTATCAGTCTCAACCAGAACACGATCTAACGGGGCCATTCTTGCCACCTCTGGAAGATCATTCCCCTGCTTTGTCAGCGGTCCTGCAAACGAGAGCAGAAAGCCATCAAAAGTCAGGCACTCTTCAGCCTGAGCAACATTACCAGAGAAACAATGAAACACACCACGCAATCCCTGACCATGGGCACGCAGTAGCTCAACTACATCATCATGTGAGTCGCGTACATGGATGATACATGGCAGGTTACATTCGCGAGCAAGCTGGAGATGAGCACAAAAGACGGCACGTTGTACTTCACGTGGTGAGAGCATACGGAAATAATCAAGCCCAAACTCCCCGATGGCCACCACTTCCGGCTCACGCGCCATTTCGCGTAAGTGTGCACCTGCCTCCTCAGTATAAGTTGTAGCATCGTGAGGATGTATTCCGACACCAGCAAAAACGGTGCCGGGATGTGTTTTTGCTAGAGCCAGTGCTGCACGACTCGAAGCAAGATCACAACCAGGATCAACCATACGGGTAACGCCAGACGCAACAGCCGCTTGTATCACCTCTTCACGATCAGCTTGAAAACGCGAGGTATCAATGTGGGTATGGCTATCGACGAGCACTACGTGTATCCTTTCCAGCAAATAGCACAAGAAAGGGAGAGCTAAGACAACTGCATGGCCTGTCTCTCCCTATTGACTTCATTACCTGTAGTATAGACAGCGAACTACAAAGGTGTCAAACCAGAAATGATCCCCAGTATCCGTCAGGTTTTTGCAGAGAGGCGGAAGCAACACGCTGACAATATCACACAATATCACAAAATCTATATATCATATGAATTTCCTCAAGATTTATATAGATTTGCCATTGTCACAAAGCCACAACCACGCTATTATATTGTCAAGGTTCTACACCTGAATCATTGTAAGTAAGAAGGAATATAATGCAAAAAGAAACTTTGGCCACTGCCATACCAGCAAAAACTGGAGTAGCGCGCTTTCTTGACGCTTGCCACCTCCAGCAGCCTGACGCAACTCCCATCTGGTTTATGCGACAAGCCGGGCGCTGTCTTGCCGAGTACCGCGAACTGCGCCAGAAGTACCATATCCTGGAGATGGCAAAAAATCCTGAACTGTGTACGATGGTGACATTGATGCCCGTGAAAACTTTTGGTGTCGATGCCGCAGTGCTCTATGCTGATATTATGCTGCCCATCGAAGAAATGGGTATCTCTCTGGAAATTGAACCAGACATTGGACCAATCATCCACAATCCTGTACGCACTATGAGAGATGTTGAAGCTCTGTATGTCCCCTCTACCCAGGAAACCACGCCCTTTGTCATGGAGGCGATACGACTTGTACGTCGTGAACTGGAAGGAAAACAGGCGGTAATTGGCTTTTCAGGTGCACCATTCACCCTGGCCTGCTATATGATTGAGGGAAGACCATCGCGCGATTATGGGCTTGCCAAGTCGCTGATGTATGGTCAGCCAGAAGTGTGGCATGCCCTCATGAACAAGCTGACGGACTTAATCTCTAACTACCTCCTGGCACAAATCAATGCAGGTGCTGATGTCGTACAGCTTTTTGATAGTTGGGTCGGTGCTCTCAGCCCCAGCACCTACAGGCGGTTTGTACAGCCCTACACACAACGCATCTTCGCAGCAGTCAAACAGACTGCCACCCCCTCAATTCACTTCGGCACCGGGACAGCCGCATTGTTAGAGTTGATGGCTGAAACCGGTGGAGATATCCTCAGCGTCGATTGGCGCGTGGATCTCGATGAGGCCTGGGCACGAATTGGCTACGATAAAGGAATTCAAGGTAATCTTGACCCTACGCTCATGTTGACTTCCTGGCCCGCCATCGAAGCAGGTATGCGCGACATTTTACGACGCGCTGATGGGCGTGCAGGGCACATCTTTAATCTTGGACATGGTGTACTTGCTCCTACAGATCCAGATCTGCTACGTCGTCTGGTCGATGCCGTTCATGAGGAAACTAGAAGGTAAAAGGAAAGATGGCCAACCCACATATCGGTGTTATGCTGATGACCTACGGGTCACCAGCTACCCTGGATGATATACCAGTCTATCTCAAACATGTCTATGGTGGACGTGAGGCTTCCCCTGAGACTATCACCGAGTTTCGGCGGCGCTATGACCTCATCGGCGGTTCCCCTCTGTTACGCATTACACGCGAACAGGCTACGGCTCTGCAAGAAGAGCTAAACCGTGAGAGCACCAACGGCGCAATCTATCATGTCGTTGCTGGCATGCGTTTCGCTCCGCCATTTGTTGCCGATGTTCTCCCTGAAGTTGCTGCGGGCGCACAGCAATTGGTCGGCATTATCATGTCACCCCAATACTCGCCCATTATTATGAAGGGCTATGTACGGACACTTGAGGAGGCCGTTGCAGATCTACATCGTGAGGATCTGACGCTCAAGATTGCCGGAGATTGGCATTTACAGCCTTTTTTCTTACAGGCATTAGCGCAACGTGTACAACAGGCTCTCGACCGCTTCCCACCAGACGTGCGTGAGCGTGTACCTGTCCTCTTAACAGCTCATAGTATGCCCAAACGGGTCGTAGAACAAGAGCCAGATTATATCAACCATCTTAAGGAGACTGCTGCGGCTATCGCCAGGCTTGTTGGCCTGTCCGATGAGCGCTGGATGTTCTGTTACCAGAGTGCTGGTCACACTCCTGAAGAGTGGCTCAAGCCTGACTTTGCCGATGTCATGCCAGAGTTGCAACAAGCAGGACATCGCCATGTGTTGATCGCTCCGGTACAGTTCCTCGCCGACCATCTTGAGATTCTCTACGATATCGAGATTGGTGCTCGTGCTCAGGCAGAGGAACATGGTATTCAATTTGCTCGTACTGAGTCCTTGAATACATCTCCATTATTCATCAAAGCATTAGCAACTGTGGTGAAGGAAACAATGGCGTCCTCACCACAAATTGTATAAGGTTATTCGTCTTTGAGGGGACAGGGCTAGTTCTTGTCCCCCGCTCACAGGCTTCACGGCTGTATTGTCTCTTCCGGGTCATTTCCAGGTGTGCGGTATTGCGATCTCCTCTGGGATTGCTGGGCTTCGCGACAATATTTTTCGACGGCGTCCCGACGGGCGTACCATCTACGACCTCTCTTAACAGCCTCTAAGCGGCTATAGCGGGCAAGCCAACTCAAATATTCTGGATCGTAGCCAAATTCGCGTGCCAGGTCGGACAGGGGAAGATAATCCTTTTCCTCTGGGATTGCAATGGTCGCACAGGCTTGCAGGTAGAGGTCAAGACACGCCTCTACAGCCTGGCCTATCAAGTTCGCAAGAGGACCATACTTGCCAGTATTTGCTTCGTTGAGTCCGTGAATGTACCTTATCCTCCAATCCTTGAGCACGAGCGCAGGCGGATAGCCCTCACGCATGAGCATGAGGTTGAGCAGAAGGCGTCCTACTCTCCCATTCCCATCGACATAGGGATGTACTGCTTCAATGCCGTGGTGCGCAATGGCAGAACGTGTGATTGGTTCGTACTGCTTGCCCATGGGGCCATTGACCCATTCCACCCACTCACGCATAAGCCTGGGCACATCACGGGCGGGTGGAGGAGTCATATTCGACCCTCTGATAAAGACAGGTACCACGCGCCATTGCCCTGCTTGAGCTTCGTCGAGAATACTGGTCATAACGAGGCGATGCAATGTGAGAATGATATCCAGCGTGATGGGAGCGTTCCTTTGTTCGCCACTGACCAGGGAAACCACATAATCGTAGGCACGAGCATGGTTCGCGGCCTCCTGGTACTCGCGCAGACTGTGTCCGCCAACCGTCATGCCATAATCCACCACCATCTGTGTCTCGTGCAAACTAAGAGTATTGCCCTCAATGGCGTTGGAATGGTATGTGCTTAACACCTTCAAATCTTCATTGAGCCGGGCCAGCGTTCCTGGTGGCAATGGCCGATATCGGTCAAGTGCTGCTTTCTTCTCGCGTAGACGCTCAGCAAGGCGGACATCCATGTGTGGCTTCTGCTGTCTACTCATCAAATCCTCTCATCCTCTTTCTCTCTTCACAATACTTGTAACGGATTGCATCGATTCGTTCAATCCGTTACTATTATCGCCAATAATATAACGGATTACCTAAATCAATGCAATCCGTTACCAATAGGAGGATATCCAGCAAATTTTTGCCTTGAGAGAGAATGTCAAGGTGTAGGTTTCATCACTTATGCATCTGCATCGGTGGATGATGTACCTCAGGAGATCGCACCACCAGGAGTGGGAGCTTCGTACCATCAAGCACACGCTCTGTGACACTCCCCATAGCCCAACGCGTTACTCCTCCACGCCCATGCGTCGCCATTGCAATAATGTCATACCCATTTCCATCATCGTCACTCCGCTCTGCCTCTTCAACAATTGCCCCAGCAACATCTGTATTAACCTTGACTGAGGAGGTAGTGGAGAGTACCTGACCATCTTTGACGTTTGTGCAGAGACGATCTTCGATAATATGCAGATACGTCTCAGCTTTCTCTCTGGCTTGCTCCTCAATGGATAGATCATTCGGCGTTTGACTTCCCCACCCTACATAGTGAGCTGAAAAGTTTATAACGCGTAACAGGTGTAATTTACCTTTGGCCGGAGATGCTAAATTTGCGACCAGTTGCGAGACTGGCTCCAAAACTGTCTCGGCCAGAGAAGAGCCGTCCAGAGTGACCAGGGCACGTATAGGGTGTGCACTTTCCAGAGAGGTTGGCACCATCGCGTAGCACAAGCGTTGGGACAGAGCTATGACGTATCACCTTATGTGCAATGTTCCCTATCATCCAACGCTTAATCCCCGTTTCTCCGTGACTGCACATAACAATCATATCTATATGCTGTGTACGCGCTACATCAATGATCTGGAGAGCAGGAGTACCTGTAAAGACGCCAACATCGGTGGCAATACCAGTTAATTCCTTCGACATCGTAATCTTAGCCAAATACCTGGTAGCACTAACAATGTCTTCTTCGAAAGTTTCTTGCATAAGCACTGACGACTCTGTCATGTACATGCCGAGGAATTCAGTCACGGTATTGACGACTCGTAAAAACAGAATTGATGCCTGCGAGGCACGGGCAATGCGTGCCGCAACAGGAATTGCATGCTCTGCCAGTTCTGACCCGTCCAGTGGGACAAGAATGCGCTTAATCATTAAAATGCTCCTTCATATCAGGTGATTTCTCTTTCTTTACAGGATAGGCTCCCAGAGTCACAGTACTATCACTAGGCAAAATTTGCTCGTCACGACCCGGTCACAACACAGCATGCAATGAGATATCACACAGACCATGAGAGTGATGATAAAATAAAAGAATGAGCAGAATAATGGCATAACAGTTGATTAATCACTCAACTGCAAAGAAAGATAGAGAAGTATGACGATGAAACGAGCGCTTGTGCTCCTGACAAGAGGATTTTCTTACGCTGTCCGGTCTGTGGTGAAGGGAAACTGTTTCGTAGCTGGTTTAAAATGTATGAGCGATGCCCAGAATGCAACTTTCGTTATGAACGCGAGGAAGGCTATTTTAGTAGTTCGATGGCGATCAACCTGATCATCAGTGAACTGCTGATCGCAGGTTTTACGGTTCCACTGGCCGCAAACCCTGACATCCCACTCATGCAATTATTCTTGTGGGGATGGCCTGCACCCATTCTTTTACCATTACTCTTCTATCACCATAGCCGTAGCATGTGGATGAGTATTGACCACCTGTTCCATCCTATCGAACGTACAACTATTTAGCCCCTACCTGTATGCTGATAGAGATATTCATGCACGCAAATGTGATCTGTTCGTGATATCGCCACAGTAAGGTTAGGAGGGAGAGACGTAAGAGAGATTGAGCGGAGCAGACTATGCATGGACAGGTTATACAGGAACCATCCACAGTAAGTCAGGAAGGTTCCCAGCGTATTCCCCTAGCAGACTTATTTGGGCAGTTACAGAGCAGTGAACATGGCTTGACCAGCGAAGATGCCAGCAAACGGCTAGCAGAGTTTGGCCCCAACGAGCCTGCGAAGGTGCAACATACAACAGGGATCAAACAATTTCTTCTGCTGTTTGCTAATCCGTTAGTAATTATTTTGCTGATTGCCAGTGCGGTTTCAATATTTCTGGGCGACATCATCAATGCAAGTATCATTGTGACGATGGTGCTCCTGGGTATTATACTAAACTTTGTTCAGACCTATCGCTCACAGCAAGTCATTGAGCGACTGCGCGCAGGTGTGGCTCCTACGGCCATGGTGCTGCGCGATGGCACCTGGATTGAGCTGGCGCGTCGTCAAGTGGTTCCTGGAGATGTAATCCGTCTGGCAGCAGGCGACCTTGTGCCCGCAGATGGTCGCCTTCTACAAACCACAGACTTACATGTTCAGCAAGCAGCTCTGACCGGGGAATCCATGCCTGTTGAGAAGTCCGCAAGTGAGACTGAGGCTACGTCTCTGGGTCTCACCGACGCATATGATAGCGTCTTTCTCGGTACTTCAGTCGTGAGCGGTACAGGAATAGCATTGATTACTGCGACGGGACACAAGACAACCTTTGGCGATATTGCGGCACGTCTGCAACAACGCCCTCCAGAGACAGAGTTTGAACGCGGCTTGCGCGGTTTTGGTTTGCTGATTATGGAGACCGTCTTCTTTCTGGTCCTCTTCGTTTTTATCGTCAGTGCTGCCTTTAAACACAATTTCTTTGAGTCTATTCTCTTTGCCATCGCCCTGGCAGTCGGACTTACCCCAGAGTTCCTCCCTATGATTACGACGGTGACTCTGGCACAGGGTGCCTCGCGTATGGCAAAGCAAAAAGTAATCGTTAAGCATCTGGAATCCATTCAGAACTTTGGTAGTATTGATGTGCTTTGTAGTGACAAGACGGGCACGTTAACCAGCGGTGAAACAAAACTCCACCAGCATCTTGATCTATTGGATGCTTCTTCTGAACGTGTTTTGCTCTTCTCTTACCTCAATAGTTTTTATGAAACAGGGATCAAAAGTCCACTGGATGCCGCCATTTTACAACACGAACCACTGGATATCAGCGCCTACAGCAAGCTTGCCGAGATTCCGTTTGACTTTGAACGCCGCCGACTCTCCGTGATCGTACAACATAATGAGGAGCGGTTACTGATCACCAAAGGTGCTCCGGAGAGTGTAATAGCCGTGTGCTCTGCATACGAGATTAATGGTGAACGCAAAGTGCTGGATGCCGAGTCCAGGGCCAGATATGCCACAAGCTACCAGCATCTCAGTGCCCAGGGATTTCGCATTCTGGCGATTGCCTATCGTTCGTTACCACAGCAGGCAAGCTATCGCAGGACCGATGAGCAAGATCTGATACTCCTTGGCTTCCTGACCTTTGCTGATCCTCCTCTGACAGATGTCGCTGAGGTACTCCAGGCGCTCAAACGTGATGGCGTACAGGTGAAGATTTTGACGGGCGATAATGAACTGGTCACACGCTATGTTTGCTCGCAGGTTGGGTTGGATGGAGGTCGGATCATTCTTGGTAGTGAGATGGAGCATATGAGCGATGCCGCGCTGGCCCACATCGTGGAGCAAACTCACATCTTTGCACGCGTCTCTCCTGCGCAGAAAAACCGTATTATTCTCGCTCTTAAGAGTCGCCATCACGTCGTAGGATACATAGGCGATGGCATCAATGACGCTCCTTCCTTGCATACCGCAGATGTGGGTATCTCGGTCTCCAGCGCAGTTGATGTGGCAAAGGATGCAGCTTCCATTATTCTGCTGGAGCATAGTCTAAAGGTTTTGCACAACGGTATCATTGAGGGACGCAAAGCCTTTGGCAACGTTATCAAATACCTGCTGATGGGGACTAGTTCCAACTTTGGCAATATGTTTAGTATGGCTGGGGCATTTGCCTTCTTACCGTTCCTTCCCATGTTGCCAACGCAGATCTTACTCAACAACTTTCTATATGATCTGGCTCAGATCACCATTCCAACCGATAATGTTGACCCGACCTTTATCCAGAAGCCACAACGCTGGAATATCAAACTCATTCGTGACTTTATGATCTTTATCGGTCCTATCAGTTCTATCTACGACTTCCTGACCTTTTTCATTTTGCTGGCTGTCTTCCACGCCTCTGCAACGCTCTTCCATACAGGCTGGTTTGTCGAATCACTGGCAACACAAACACTCGTGCTGTTTGTCATTCGCACAGCATCCAACCCATTACGAAGTCGTCCTAGCATCCCATTAACCATCACAACGTTAACAATAGTAGCAGTAGGCATCATCCTGCCATTTACGCCGCTGGCTGGTCCTCTTGGTTTCATGCCATTGCCTGCCCTCTACTACCTCTTTCTCGCAGGGATGACGATCACTTATCTGCTCCTGGTACAGTTAGTCAAGCACTACTTGATGAAGAGGATCAGCTAATAGGCCTGTCCATGTAGGAGTCAGACCTGACTCACTGTTTCGTTCCAATATGAATAGCCACCCAGGCCTCCGCAGGATGATGAAAGTGCACATTGCTCCAGCCGCACGCCTCCATGATCTCCTTCAGCCTGGGGGCATTGGGGAAATTCTTGAGAGTTTGGGGCAGATACTGGTATGGCATCGAGATTTCTGACCGAAGAATACGTGCCGAAGAAGGGCGCACATTTGTAGAAGTAGAAATGAAACAGCGTTCGCAAGGCTTTGCCTGGAGGATGGCTGACCTCTAAGCAGATCACACGACCGCCAGGACGCACGACGCGCAGCATCTCCCGAAACCCCTGCTCAGGGTCCGCAAGGGTGCGCACGAGAAAGGCTGAAACAGCAGCTATCCACACTATTGTCAGGTAAATCAAGATGCTCCGCATCCCCAACTCGCAGTTCGACCCCGGCTCTCCAGTTCTCGTTGTCGAAGTTTCAGGCATCCCTGCGCAAGCATCTCTGGTGTGAAGTCTATGCCGATCAGATGGGCATCAGGATCAGAGGCTTGCAGAAGAGCAATAGCAAAATCTGCTGATACCGATGCCCAACTCCAGCCCGGTTTCTCCCCGGCCCCAGAGAAAGATAACGCGCCGCACGCTCTCGCCAGGAACGGATCAGACCAAAGCTTATCAAAAGGCTCATCGCATCATAAACATCCGCGATATGGCAAAAGGTGGGGTGAAGAGAGAGAGGTTTATCGGCTACCTTACTCATGAGCTGATTCCTCTGGAGATCTACTCCGCTGCCAATAGTAGGTCAAGGTGCGCTGGAGATAAATGAGCAGAGCGCCTGCAACTCCACCAATTGGAAGCGTAATATCCATCTCCACATAGACCAGACTGTACAGAGAAAATAGCCCGGACAATACCAGTAGCCCTAGCCCACCAATGAACAACCACATGAGATAATGAGCAACAAAACCAGTCACTACGCCAGTATAGATACCGCGACCGAACGTTGCACGCCTGGGTTTTACGACAACACCCCGCCAGATGGGGAAACCAGCCAGCAGGGCAGCCGGAGGGACGCCCACCAGGTAGTAGGAGAGAGGGAAAAATCAAGTCTGATAGTCCTATCATCCTCATAAAGGAGAGAGAGAGGATAACTGCGATTTCTGAAGCCAGGATAATACCAATACCCAGCAGTAACCAGAAAATCTTGGGAGGTGGAACAGACAACATTTCAGAGTGCAAAGATGGCATGATTGGTTGCTCCTTTCTCTTTGCAATCGGAGATACGATTTTCCTCTTTTTGCTGCTTTGCAGTAGAAGCTACATGTGCTTGCTATACTTCTCCTCTTCTACTTTGCTATCTTGCAACATAAAAGTAAATGCGTTTTACTTTTATAGAATATAGCATAATTAACTGCGACGGTCAAGAAAAAGCAAACGTGTTTACTTTTTCCGTTCTTGCGGGTAATACAACTCTGAACTTTCTGATGCGTAGATAAAACAATCAGGTAAAGGTCTGCTCACCACCTGTGGTGGCTCGCTCTTGTTGTGTGTGGGTTGTGTTGTCGAGGACGGTGCGGCGCAACCGTCCTACGGACAACACAAACCCACACACAACGGCCTGAGAAGCGCCTTCGGCGCTGAGGATATTCTGGAACAGGAGGCTGGAGGAACGCATTACGATGCCACAAATAGACCCCCGATGAACCATGCGGTAAGCTACTCACCCCACAAGAGCAGCACAGGATTGCTGCTCTACGCCCGGTATCTGGTTTGCTGTTACCGCCTGGGGAGCCTCATTTGTTGCTGCGCGATTGCTTTTACATGCTCAAAATGCTCAACAGGTTTCTCTCGGTCCCCTACTGTACTGGCCGCTTTACGTTTCAGCATTGCCTCCCTCTTCTTTTCTCATACCGCTGATCAGAGCTATCATTCGACATCTGGTTTCCGGTCGCCATTTCTTACGATGGCTTTCCTGGGACAAATCGCCTTTTCGCTGTATTTCTGGTTACAATATACAGGTGTACAGCAGACGAATGCCAGCATTGCTTCGATCCTTGTAGTTGGTCTGATTCCCGTAGTTACTGCCTTCCTAGCGCAATTTATCGGGAGAGAGCCGTTGAGCTTTCTCAAGTTTGCGGCTTTACTGCTTGGTCTGGTCGGTGTAACAATCATTGTCTTTCAGAAACCCATCCAGATATCACTAACATCTGGTTTTCTCTTTGGAGCATTGTGTCTGGTGGGCAATGCCCTGGCTTTCGCCGTCTATTCAACACTGAGCAAACGCTGGATGCAGAATATTTCTCCTCTGGTGATGACGGGGGGTACAATGATGAGTGGTGCACTCAGTCTATTACTACTCTCGCTCGCCAATCCGGCCAATAACCACTGGAGCGATGTACTCAAATTGGACCTGATCCAGTGGGTGGCGCTATTTTTTCTGGCTCTGGTTTGCTCAGTGATCGCTTATTTTGTCTACAACATGGCCCTGACTAGGTGTCAACGCCTCACGTGTAGCAGTCTACATTTACTTAGAGCCAGTGGTGGCTATATTGCTAGGGGTGACATTGCTTGGTGAATGGCTGAACTGGCAAACCAGCCTTGGCGCAATAGCGATTGGTTGCTCGGTAATCATTGTAAATCGAATCAAGAAATGAGGGGCTCGCTGGTAATGCTAAAGCATCTGTTATTGCAAGCAATACAACTCTGGACTTTCTGCATGCGTAGATAGAACAATTAGAACTTATATATAGATCAGTTGGAGGGACAACGCATTATGATGCCACAAATGGACTCAAGTGAACCAATCCGTGAACGAGCAAGCTCTGCCTATGGAAGATATGAGGGACAGGGATATACTCAACAACGTCCTCCCTACGGGCCACAAAGCGGTCCGGACGACGAAGATTTTGTTGACTCGCTCGCCCAACGACTCTCACAGCATATGGCCCAGGGACCAGCAGGTAAGTTGCAATCAGGTGCAAGGCAAAGGATTTCTTCTGGTCAACGTCTGGCGCTGGCTATTGTTTCGATCGTTATGCTTATCCCACTCGCGGGTATCCTGGTGGCTGGCTGGACAAAACGTGGGAGGACTGTTCGCCTTCGGTAGGAGCTTGTTTAGCCATTTTCCTGATCAATGCTGTGTTTAATGATGGTCACCGAAGCTAATCATTTTTACTTGTTTGAGAATAGTCCCTCTGGTGTCTTTTGCGGTACCAGAACCTTTAAGGCTCCAGGGGCAATGGCAAATGTTATAGCGGGATATCCTTGAGAGGTATGTCCTACCGGGTCCCCGTCAATTTGAATAGCAATTGGTCGGCGGGTCCGTATTTTGATAGTCTTACCCTTCAGGTAACGTACCCTTTGGTGACGCCGCTCTTTTCTGGAGTAAAAATTCGATGAAAAGTAAAACACGCTCAAGCATCGTTTGTTTGCGAACAATGCAGATATCGAGCAGTCCATCATCACATTTTGCCTGCCAGGTGTACTTGATTGCTCCCCCATAGAGTTGTGTATTGCCGATAATAATCTGAAGTGCATTTGTTCTGACTACACGCCCGTCTATTTGCAAAAATGTACGAAAGCCGGGATAGCTCAGGCCTAACCAGGTACCAACGAGGAGATAACCAATAACACCAAGACGTTTGACCGGTTTCTTTTCAACTGCATGGGTGACTTCTCCATCAAAACCAATACCAGCCATGAGAAGAAAATAGCGATCATCGGCCTTCCCAAGATCGACGTAGCGTGTTTGGCTGTTGAGCAGTACTCCCCGTGCACCGACGGTATCCAGTGGGATACCAACTTCCCTTGCCCAGACATTTACTGTCCCGCAGGGCAAAACGCCTAATGCGATCTCACTCCCAGCAAGTTCCTGGATGATCTCATTAATGGTGCCATCTCCCCCTACAGCAACAACAACGTTGATGTTTTCTGCAACCGCTTCACGAGCCAACCTGCGTGCATCTCCAGCAGCCTGGGTCAGTTTCAGGTCAACTTGCCAACCATGGTTGCGTAAAATAGTGATGGTTTCCTGTATCTGGTTGGTTTGGGAGATATAGCTACCAGAAGTCGGGTTGGCTATAAGAATGGCCGAGACTTCAGGTTTTGCTACGGCCTCTCTATTTGTAAGTAGACTTTCTTGCATGGCTATCTTCTCTGATCTTGTGAGTAGGTCCTGTCACCTATATAATATAATATAACATCAAATTCGTATCTACTCAGGTCTCCTCACTACCTGCGGTGGCTCGCTCTCGTTTTGTGTGGGTTTTGTCATCCGTGGCAGAGGTTGCGGCGCAACCTCTGCCACGGATGACAAAACCCACACAAAACGGCTTGCGAAGCGCCTCTGGCGCTGAGGAATCACGAAAAGAGGCGTGGGGAGTATCGATCAAATTCTTTGCTTAATCTACACGTGGCACTCGTGCAAGAATCTCTGACACCACCTCATAGTTAATAGTACCAAGGCGCTCTGCGACCTGTTCAGCCGTCAGGGTTACATCTCCCTGGTGTCCAATCAAGACCACCTCATCACCCACACGTGTTTGTGGAAGGTGTGTGACATCAACCATACACTGATCCATACAGACACGACCAAGAATGGGGACATGCTGTTCATGAATAAGCACCACTCCCCAGTTTTTGGAGCACGTCTAAAGCCATCGGCATAGCCGACAGGCAAGACCGCAACTCGCGTAGGACGTTGCGTCACATAGGTACAACCGTAGCTGATACACTCGCCCTCTGGTATCATCTTCACCTGTGATACTTGCGTTTTGAAGGAGAGAGCAGCGCGAAATCCCTCCGGTAAGCGTACTTCTGCTGATGGGTCCAGTCCATAGATGGCAATGCCTGGACGTACCATGTCGAAGTGAGCTTGGGGAAGGCTAATTGTGGCGGCACTGTTGGCAGCATGCATAATCAGCGGACGTAGCTCCAGTTCCTCTAAGACTTGTAAGATCGCTTGAAATCGTGCAAGTTGTTTGTATGCATGGGTTTGATCGCTGGAGTCTGCCGCTGCAAAATGTGTGTACAAACCTTCCAGTTCGAAGTTCTGGTAATGCTGTGATTTCACGAATCAGCGCCACTATTTCATCATGCTGTTGGGCACAGATGCCTAAACGTCCCATCCCTGTGTCAACCTTAATGTGAACTTTGACGGTCTTGCCAAGAGCGAGGGCTGCTCGTGCAAGGGCCTGGGCGGATTCGCTGGAATAGAGTGTAACGGTTACATTGAGGCGTACCGCTTCACGCATCTGCCAGAGAGGAACATAGCCAAAGACAAGAATAGGCGCTGTAATACCAGCTTCCCGCAAAGGAATCGCTTCGCTCACTGTTGCAACCCCTAGCATGCTGGCTCCATTATGCAGGACAGTACGTGCAACTTTCAACGCTCCATGTCCATAGGCATCAGCTTTGAGGCTCACCAGGATACGTACCTGTGGATCGATCAGCGATTTGATTCTACGGGTATTGTTGCCGATGGCACTCAGGTCAACCTCAACCCAGGTAGGACGCCCTGCACGCGTGATCACAATCTGCTTCCAACCAGGGGACTGGCGGACCAGTTGTTCGCGGGCCTGGGCAGGTTGGGCCATAAGCTGTTCGGTGACTCGCTCCATACGAGTCTCTTCGGAACCTTTGATCAGAATAGCATCGGCTATACCTTGTTTCTGATCTTCCTCTGCAGAGAATCATCTGTGCTGCTCTGACTGCATCTTCATGAGTTGAAGTAACAATGATCTGGCTGGTGGATAGTCCCGCTTGTCCGGGCAGATTTAGCAATGAGTGCTGCACGTTCTCCGCGTGTAATCAGGTAATCCACACAATGAACGGCCTGTCGTCCTACTAGACGATGACCTTCTTCCTCATAGTCGCCAAGACTGAGCATATCGCCAAGGATAGCAATCCGGCGACGAGCTGGCAATGCTTTGAGTGTCATCAATCCTGCGAGGACTGAAGCAGGTGCAGCGTTATGGGAATCATCGAGGAGCATTGAATCATGTATTCCTGGGAGCGGGTTGAGTCGTCCTGCTAATGGGGTGATTTGCCTGAATGCTTGCTGTATCTCTATAGGCTTCAGTCCACACATCTGTGCAACGGTATATGTTGCGAGCATGGTAGAGACGTGATGCGCTCCCAACAGGCGAGATGTAAGTTGGAGCGTTTCCCCATCTGGTTCTGTATCAGGAATTGGCAGGGTGCATTGTACTCCCGCCCATGTGACGTGGATATCACGTACGTGCGATGGAGAGAAGGGAATAAGGGATGCCGTGCTTTTTTCCTGAGCTACAAGTGCACTGGTCAAAGGATCATCTTGATTGAAGAGGGCCATACCATTGTCTCTCAGGCATGTAAAGATCATGCCCAGTTCTGTGGCAAGCTGTCCAAGTGAGCCAAAATATTGTAGTTGTGTGGGACTGATATTGGTGAGAACGCCGATCTGAGGACGCGCTATGCGACAGAGCTGGGCAATCTCGCCCGAATGGTCACACCCCAACTCCAGTACTGCATATTCGTGTCGTTCCTCAAGTCGCCCAAGGAGAGAGCGGTAATCCGAGCAGATCGTTATAATTCTGCCAGCTTCTAAAGGTTGCAAAATGGCTTGCGAGGACTGTAGCGATAGCTTCTTTGGTGCTTGTCTTGCCAACACTGCCCGTTATAGCAATCACGGTGGGATGCCACCGTTGCAGGATGGCCTCAGCATATTGTTGCAGTGCAAGACGCGTATCATCGACGACGACGGTTGCCACCTGTGCCAGTGCGGTTTGTATCTCCTCTGAAAGGGCATTGATGATTCGTGCTTCTACCAGTAGACCCTGTGGCTCCCCGGCGTAGCGCGTCAAGCAGATAGTCATGTCCATCACTACGCTCACCCCGTACCGCGACAAACATTTCTCCTGGCAGAAGTTGGCGAGTATCGTGACTAAAAGCATCAAAGCGAGTCTGCTTTCCCTGGTAACGCAGGCTGCCCTTTGTTGCCTCAAGCAGGTGTGCTAAAGATGAATCATCCATCCTCCATACTGTTCCCTTACATATCCGTGATTTTCCCTACAGGAGGGTAAGGCCGCAAGGCCCTACCTATGTTCCTGTTACAGTCGGCCAAAGACACTGGCAACCGCAGCTATTAAAGCACTCGGCTTAAAAGGCTTTTGCAAGTATCCATCGGTCTCCAAAAGCAAACTCACCAGGGGACTTTCATCACGTACTGTTGCGCCCAAAATGATGAACGGGATCTGTGCTGTTCGTACTTCAGCACCGCAAAGCATGAAGCAACTGATACCCACTTTGCGATTTTTCGCTATCAAGCATCACACAATCAGGCTGTTCAGCATCAATACGTTCTCGTCCCTGGCTCTCATCATAAACTGGAACGACCATATAAGAGGCCCCTTCTAGCTTCAACGCATATTTGATGAGTTCTATAATGGTTGGATTTTTGCAGATAATCATGATCTTCTTGCCTTTGCCTCGGGTGCTTGGCGATGGTGAAGCGTCCTCCTGGGATGAGTTGAGTTCCTGGAAAGCATCCTTCCGGGATGAGACTGGCTTACTGAGCACGTAAACTGTCTGCGTGCGCACCTTTTCCAGGCTCACCCCCAGACACCCCAACACACCAGCTACAATTCCTTCGCCTTCGCGTATGAGACCAAGCAGAAGGTGCTCAGTAGCAATATAGTGATGATTCAGGCGGCGAGCTTCGTCAGCCGCAAGCTCAATCACCTTCCTGGAACGTGGAGTCAGACCGATCTCACCAACAACGATACGGTCTGCACGACCAACAATAAATTCAACTGCGCTGCGAGCTGTGTTGAGTTCCACACCAAGATTTATCAGTACGTTTGCTGCAACACCCTCACCTTCGCGTACAAGACCAAGCAGTAAATGCTCTGTCCCAATATAATTGTGTTGGAAGCGCCGGGCTTCTTCTTGAGCCAGGCTCAGAACTTTCCGTGCTCGTTCTGTGAACTTATCGAAGCGATCTCTTTCATTCATCTGTTTGTCATCCCTTTTCAATAGCAGAAAGTGGAACAAGCCGCCTCTGATATTTCGATAAACGGTCCATTCTATCGTACCACAATATGTGTCATTTTGTTCTTTTTACATCATATGATATTATGAAGAATGAGCACTCGTCGTTGACTCACAAGATCTGAATGCAAGAGGCTTCGACAATTCAAAAGAACCTCAGATCACAGACTACTGGTAGGAGATCTGATGAACCCATCCCGGATACAACAACTGTTGTCTCTTATCAGGAAAGAGTGGAAAGCTCTTCCAGAAGAGTGCAAACCATGGGGAGTCTGGATAACGCTTCGCGCTCCTCTTATAGCTGATGCGGATCATCCGCTGCAGGATGCCCCCATTCACCATGCGTGGTTTCTAGAGGAGAGTATGAACATGCCTCAAGAGCGAAGTATTTGGGCATTTACGCGTTTCTGGGTGATGCACTTTGAGCGGCCCTGGGATGAAGCCTTCTGTGCTTCTGCTGACCCTCGGTTTTCCGCTCGCTGTTATCCGCTTGGCTTGGCCGCTTTTGCTCTTTACGCGGAACTCCCCTGACCTCTGTCTGGAAACCATATGGGGTGAGCGTTTGGGATGGAGCCGCCGTTTCGACGTTTACCCCTGATGGCTCGATCGAGCATGTCCAGGGACTCTGGATCGCATAGTCAGCCCTGAGTTCGTATTACCCGCTGTTAGCACTCCTTGCCGCGCTACCATCCCGAAGTTTTCAGGGGATTCGGGTTACTCTTTCGATATGTCAGTCCAACGTTGAGGCATCTCACTTACCTCTATCAAATCTGTCAGAGGAACATCAAGTGCCCAGGCAATTTTCACGGCAGTGCTTACCACCACATCGCGATAGGGATCATTAAATAGCCGTTTAACCGTTTTAAAATCAACATTTGCGGCACGCGATAGAGATGATTGATTAAAACCCTTCTGTTCTGCAATCTCGCGAACTTTTAACCTTATCCTCATAGCGCTAAATATAGCAGTCTCCATCACTTGACAGTACTACCCAAAATAGGCTAACCTTTAGAGGATATCCTTATAAGGTCAATCGACAAAAACACATGGGTAGTGAAGTGGCAAGATTGAAGTCAGTCGAAGGAGGATAAGTCGTGAGTGAAGTGGCAAGACTGAGGAAACAAATTGAGTTAGAGTGTCAGGCTATGCATAGAGCATTGGAGGGCTATGCCGAAGTTGCTCTGCATGAGTTTATTCGTCGTAAACATGAGAATCTTGAAAAATGCCGACAGGATCTTATCTCCATCGTAGGGGAAATTGAGGCAAATCGTATTTCGGCGGCGGTGTACTTTAAGGCCCTTGAAGAAACGATAGATGTGATCGAAGCAAGGGAATAAAGAAACATCACGACCCGGAAATTTTGGCTTTGTACGTGTACCATTGCCGTTCATCGAGTCCGACCCTGTGCTTGAGGATACACAGGTCATCAGGACTGAGAAATTCTTCAGCCAGATAACAGCATCGGCCAAGGTGTTCCTCCTTCACCGCGCGTGCCATCGGCCAGACGAGCCACCAGCGCTTTTGAATCTGGTGTAACTCGCGTAGATCCTGCAAGAAGAGTATCTGTAGTATGTCAAAGGTGTTCATCTTCTTCTCCGTTGTTACTCCTCTTCGATGAGGAGGTGAAAAGATGGCCTATTCTTCTTACCTATAGCATACCACATCAACGGACATAAGTGAGAGGATACAGCATAGTTATACAGAGCTGCTTCAAAGATGTAAGGGGGGATTTTTGGGTAGATGAGATGTGTGGACTTTACTCTCATACCAGGGTGCAGTGGGGCGAATGGGTCAGGGGAAATTTTTCCCTGGAGATCCATCAGATCTTCCCACTCGCAGTATCAAGTCGCGTGGAAAGATCTGTAGACTTCCTTATACAATGTCTTAACTATCCTGATACGACTTTGAGTTTACTCTCCAACCGCCGTAGCCGTGCTCTCCTCTTCCTTTACTTCCTTTACGGGTGCATGGCCATTCTGGCCATTAGAGAGAACTGCCAGCGCATATTCGGGATAGGCAACTGCACCATGCTCGTGTAAATCCAGACCTTCAAGCTCACCCGCCTTCGAGACACGGAGCACACCTACCTTTTTGAGGAGCAACATCATCGCCAACGAGATCACGAGTGTCGCCACGACCGTCGCTCCAGAGCCAATTGCCTGCGCACCAAGCTGGGACAGACCACCTCCATAGAACAATCCTGTTACCACACTACTTGTGCTGGCCCCTGTCGGTGTTGGCGCACCGTATGCTCCTGTTGCAAACAAACCGAGCGAGAGTGTACCCCAGATACCAGCGACGAGATGGACGGGCACAGCACCGATCGGATCATCAATCCGCAGGTATTCCAGTGCATCCAGACCCCAAACCACTACCAGCGCAGCAACAATGCCAATGAAGAAGGCACCAACCGGATCTACCCAGTAACAAGGGCAGGTGATGGCGACAAGTCCTCCTAAGAAGCCATTGACAACCAGACCAAGATCCCATTTCTTCGAGCGGTAGTAGGAATAGAACAAGGCCGTCAGACCTGCTGAACAAGCCGCAAGAGTGGTATTGAACGACACACGTCCGATGCCGATCGTATCAAGTGCTGAAAGCGTACTGCCTGGGTTAAAGCCATACCAGCCAAACCAGAGGATCAAACCGCCAACTGCGCCAATGACCAGATCATGGGCTGGAGGGGGGCCACCACCATCGCGCTTAAAGATGCGTCCCAGGCGTGGGCCAAGCGCGATCGCGCCAGCCAGCGAGATGGCTCCGCCAATACTATGGACCACCGTTGAGCCAGCAAAATCATGGAAATTCAGTGCTACCAGCCAGCCATCCGGTCCCCATGACCAGTGTCCAATGATGGGATAAATGAAGCCAGTCACACCAATGCTATAGAGAATGTCACCCCAAAAGCCGCAGCGCCCGATCATAGCGCCCGATGTAATGGTTGAAGCGGTATCAGCGAATGCGAACTGGAAGACCCAAAAGGCCAGCACCGGTATCCCGGTTGCCAGATAGGTGGGACTCAGACCTTGTAAGAAAAAGCCATGCGTGCCGATCCAGGGTGTGCCTGGCTCAAACATGAAGGCGAAGCCCCAGGCCCAGAATAAGACGCCGCAAATGCAGGTATCAGCAATGCCTTCGACCAGGATATTGACAGATTCGCGGGAACGAGCGAAACCAGCTTCAAGCATCACAAAGCCGACCTGCATACAAAAGACGAGGAAGGCGGCAATCAACGTCCAGACGGTATTCACGGCATTAATCTGTGAGGTGTCAATAGATGCCTTCGTCGTCGCATGGACTATAGTGGGAAGGAATGTCCACATAGCAACAAGCACTAATGCCAGACCCAGCAGTTTTCCTCCCATGTAGAAGGCAACGTTGCGCCGGATGACGGGATTGCGCAGATTGGTGCGGAAACGGTCCCATACGGCGCTAAGAAGAGCTATCTGCATAAGATAAGTCCTTTCAGTCAAATTAAGTTGTAGGGGTAGGAAAGTTTCTCTCACATCAGGTGGACGACAATACCGTTCTCGACTGTGAGCAAACTGACGGGAAGGATCTCCGTTGATGGACTTCACTTTTTATTCTCTTAAAATAGTATAAAGCTTGCCAATAGCTCCTACTAGAGACAACATACCAGAAATCACATATGGGCCATTCTTGCATATTGCACAATTGGCAAGATTTAGCTAAAGAAATTTTTAGATTGTTCAGCTTTTTCTTGATCGATTCTTGAGGATAAATTGGGTATTTTTGACATTTTCTTTAGAATCAAAAAAGATATTTGTGCATTTTGTCCAGTAATCTCTCAGCTCGCTAAGGCATTTAATATAAAAACAGGGTCAGGTTTGCGCCGCAAACCTGACCCTGTTTTTATATTAAATGCCTTAGCGAGCCACTACATATTGCATTCCACCCACATGTTTCACCATCCCTTTCAACTCCATGATTGTCAATGCGGCTGCTACTGTATTTGCAGGCAACTCAGATAAACGGGTAAGATCATCGATATGACAGGCTTCATGGCTAAGCAGTGTCAACAAGGTCTGCTCTTCTGCGTTTTCGGGGAGGATGGCCTGTACTTCAGCCTGTTCTGGAAGCATGTAAAGATTGAGATTTGTCAGTATGTCGTTGACACTTGTGACAGGGTGTGCTCCATCCTGGATGAGCTTGTTTACGCCAGCTCCGCCCGGTGAAAAGATGCCTCCAGGTACGGCAAAAACATCGCGGCCCTGGTTGAGGGCTGAGTCAGCAGTGATGAGTGCTCCACTTTTTGGGGGTGCTTCTGTGACGAGTATGCCGAGTGAAAGACCTGAAATAAGGTGGTTGCGTGCGGGAAAGTTGCCTGACTCCGGTTTTACGCCCAGTGGGAAGGCTGTAAGCAATGCACCTTGACCAGATTCGACGATGCGTTTAGCCAGATTATAGTTTGCTGGCGGGTAAATGGTATCCAGACCACTGGCCATGACCGCAATGGTACGCCCACCTGCATCCAGCGCACTCGTATGTGCAACTGTATCAACTCCCAGAGCCAGACCGCTCACAATAGTGACCTGGCCTTTAGCCAACTCGCTGGCAAAACGTTCGGTAACCTGGCGACCATAAGCGCTCATCTTGCGGGTCCCAACGATACCAAATGCATAATGTCGGTCATCATCTGTCAACGTGCCACAGACGTAAAGAACTGGAGGCGCATACTCAATCTTCCTGAGCAGAGGAGGATAGGCTGTGTCTTTCCATGTAATGACACGAATGCGCAGACGATCTAGCTTCTCCAGTTCTTGTTGCGGTGTAATAGTTGCCCGCTGCTTGAGGAACTTATCAATAGTCTTCTGGTCGAGTCCAGCAGCAGCAAGCGCAGTGCTATTGGCCTGCCATGCTGCTGCAACATCCTCATGAAAGAAGTCGAGCAGCATTTTAAAGCGTATCGGTCCAATACCAAGGACGCGACTAAATGCAATCCAGTAAGACAACTCGTCTAATGAGAGTACGTTAAATGGATAGTAGCGGGCTACATTCTCAGACACTACCATCCTCATCATCTTCTTGCCCATCGAAATTTGACTCCTGTACGACTTGTATTTTTACTCCTGTGGTGCTTGCTTCCTGGGATGCTGATTCAAAAACTCTTGCCCTGACGTATATGGCGGGAATGCTTGATCCCCATTGGTCTGGTTACCTGCTTCTCTCGCCGGTGATGCAGGATAGGCAGAATCCCCACTGATGAGTAGGAGTGTCGGGTGGCCCATATGGATTTTGTGGGGGCCTCATATTCCCTGCCTGTGGATATGGTTGATATGGCCGTGACGCTTGTTGATAGGAAGGCGGTGGTGAATATCTTGCAGGATCGGTATATGGCATCATAGAATTTACGGGCGTAGTATATGAAGGAAGTATTCTATTGATAATATATTGTGCCTGCTGTCCCAGCCGCGCCTTCTCACGATTACGTCGCTGGTATACAAGTATACCGCCGAGGCCAATAGGAGGTAGCAGAACAAGGAGAATACCCACCAGAAGTAACAATGGTGCATTACTATCAGTGGCAACCCGTACCGATAGGGGATTCTGTATTGGACGGATTCCCGATCTAAGCTGATCAGGGGTCAGAGTTGCAGGTTGGTTAAGACTTAGATTCCACTGATTCTCTAGATGTGCCTGATCAACTCCTAGCGCCTCTGTCAAATCTTGCCCAAAGTTTGTCCGTGAATTATTCATGTCCTTGATCAGAGTGGTCATTTTAGCTTGCCCAAAAGTTCTGTACATATAGTCAACGAGGTTCCAACTCTGGGCATAGGCAAGATAAGCTTTGTCTGCATCTGCTGGAAATCCAAAGGCAAGATCACTCAAACGTAGGAGGGTATGGTTGGCGAGTGCTTGTTTGAAGCGCTGCATCATTGGTGGCTCGTGGTAAATCTGGTTATAGACGGCCAACCCCTCATCAAACCATGTTGGCGCAAGGATACCTCCACGAATTAGCTGATGAAAAACCAGATGTGTTAGCTCATGTGGCATATCGCGTATCAGCGTATCATCATCCGGGGTATCGACAACGATGGAGGCCTGGTTGAGTAAAGGAAAGGCAACACCTCCCACCCATTCATGAGTTTGAGGCGAGAGTGAGCCATGAAAATCTTCATCTGTTTGGTAGACCCAGAGATTGATAGGTTGACTTAGCCTTCCACCAAGGTTATTACCAATGCGTGCGAGGTTTGTGCTGGCCTGATTCAGAACAATCTGCCCAAAATCGGCAGGATGATTGTACCAGTGCACCTGTAACAAGCCCTCTGATAAGTTTTGCCACTTAAAACGGGTATCTGTCACCAAAAATTTCTGAGTTTGATCTATGTGAGTATTGCCTGCACGATCCTGAATCTTCCAATAATAGGTAACCTCTGTCCCTGGTGGAGTAAAGTTATCCCCTGTAGTGTCTTCATGCCAATGTACGGTCATCTGTTGTGCAGGTTGAGTAATAGTAGCGTTATGTTGCTCCTGATTCCCTTGCACAGTGAACATGATCACAATAGTAGCCTGACTGATCGGACTATTGGCATCACTCGCGCTCATTTGAAAATCGATACCCTTAGGAAAGGAGACGGTATCTGTCTGAGAAGTAATGGTGATCGGATCAACAAAGGCATGTGTATGGGAAGAAAAGAAAAATGGCGAAAGAATCCAGAAATCCGAGGCAGACCAGGAAAATCCGCAGGAGGTGAACACGCCGCAAAGACATAAAAGAGGCTCCTCTCAGCAATTACTACACAACGTTCCTATTGTACATGATTCGGCAGGCTTCTGCTTATCTTTAGTACACAGGTCATATGAAATCGGAACTACTCAGGCCTCTCGTCCTGATTCCTCAGCGCCTTCGGCGCTTCGCAAACCGTTTTGTGTGGGTTTTGTCGCCTGCGGTGGAGGTTGCGGCGCAACCTCCACCGCAGGCGACAAAACCCACACAAAACAAGAGCTTACCACCGCGGTGGTGAGCAGACCTGAGTAGTTACTGAAATCGTTTAAAAGCATCCATTAGCCTGAAAGGGTGACTGCGTTAATGTGTTTCATCTTATTCGTCAAGGTTATTACATGAGCTTCGAGCACTATGTGAAGGAAGTCTGGCTGTCTGGCTACAAGGTGAGGCGAGCGGCATGATTCTGTACGTCAACCTTCTTGAAAACTACCTTTACACTTCGTTTATTCTCTATAATACAGAGAGTAAAGTAATGAAACAGGAAAGCCGCGAACATAATAGGGGTAATCCACTGCATGAACATAAGGATGTATTTTTATGAGTGATGCTTGGAAATCAACAATTCACTAATAACCAACACTCTGAGGCTACTAGCTTTGGTGAGGGGGATCATGTAAACGGTCAGGGCCAACGAAATCAACAGTTCAAACAATTTTCTCCTATATCCTTGCCCGGCATACAAAAATCTTCACCCTACTCGCCTCCGCCTTCAACACCTCCGTTACCAAATCATCGGCCTACACGGAGTGGACTACTGACAATGGCTTCACAAAGCCGGGTTGCTAATACGGTACGCCATTGGTCTGGCAAAATGGCTGCGGTTGCCAGAAGCCTCCTCAAGCACCACCGGACCCACTGGTGATCTACCATCCCAGTTCTAACTCCTGGCACAGGGCCACTTCCCCCAAAGAACAAACCGTGGAAACGCTCACGTGCCCTGCGTCTTACCAAACAAATGCGCCAACGCCGCAAACGCTGGTATAATAGCGGACCCAACAGCCAGAAAATTGGACAATGGCTGCTCATAGCCCTCTTGCTCTTGCTGGTAATCATTACATCATCGGGAAGTGCCTATGCTTATGGCTACTATCAGAGTGAGTCGGCTAAAGTACAGGGATTAGCCAACCAGCACATTTCACAGACCACGCATATTGAGGACCGCAATGGTGTAGCACTTTATGATGTCTATGACCAGGGTGTTGGAGGGGGACGACGCACGCCCGTTTCCTACCAGGATATACCGCAGGTTATGCAGGATGCCATGATCTCGGCAGAGGATCACACCTTCTGGACTAATATCGGGATAGACCCACAAGGTATTCTCCGTGCAGCGACCTGTGGTGGTTGCGGTGGCGGCAGTACAATCACCCAGCAGTTGATCAAGAACCTGACAGGTGATGATCAGGCTTCTCTCTCGCGTAAGATTCCTGAAGCGACGCTGGCTGTTGGCCTGACACAGCAATATCCTAAATCGAAGATCCTGGAGATGTACCTCAACGTTGCTCCTTTTGGTTCACAGGACCTTGGTATTGAAGCAGCGGTCGAGGAGTACTTTCACCTCATGCCACAATGTAAGAATTTTAACTGTGTGCCTGGTATCGCACAGCTTGATTATGATCTTGTCACTAAAAAACATGATCCTCTGCTGGGACTGGCACGGGCATCTCTACTGGCTGGAATGCCACAAAAACCTGTGACAAATGACCCGACGCTTGGCCCTACAAGTAAACAAGGTGCCCTGGCGCGTCAAGCAGATGTGCTGAATGAGATGATAGGGCTGGGGATATCGGTAAAAGGGCTGGGCCCAATTACGCCAGAGATTGCGAAACAAGCAGAGGACCTGACCGCGAAAATGACCTTCACGCGGTATCGCCATATAAAGCGTGCTCCACACTTTGTTGACTGGATCATAGGCCAGATGGAAACAGCCCTGGGAAATGGCGACCCCAATCAGGGCGTACAGACATTCCTTACCGGTGGCTTCAATATCCGTACCACGGTTGATGCTAATCTGGAAGACTATGTCGAAAATGCGGTAAAACGTCACCTGACACAACCAGACTACCAGATGTTTCCATATGGCCATTACGCAACACTCAATGTTGATAATAATGTCAACGACGCTGCTGTAGTAGTAATGAACTCTACAACCGGCGAAGTCCTGGCGATGGACGGTAGCACCGACTACAACTCTACCAATCCCCTTGTGGGAGGCCAGGTTGATGCGGCAATCACCGGTCGTGCTCCTGGTTCAACCTTCAAACCAATCGTCTATGCCACAACGTTCCAGATGGGGTGGTATCCAGGAATGGTACTTCCCGACTTCACCACGTACTTTCCTAACGGAGCGGCAGCCGGAAGTCTTGCAACCGGTCTCTACCACCCACCAGACTACGGCGGCGCTAATTTCCACTGGAACATAAACTCTACGATCAGACAAGCAACCGCAATGTCGCTGAACGTTCCAGCAGTGAAAGCATTATCATTTGCCGGTATGGATAATGTCCTTACCAATGCTCGACGCATGGGTATTACCAGTCTCAATAGCCTGCTCACTTCAAGCGATTGTCAAGGAAAATCATCTCTAGACTGTTTAGGTATAGCTACAGTGCTGGGTACGCACAATGTACCTTTGCTCCAACTGGCGGGGGCCTACCAGACCTTTGCTGATCAGGGAATGCATGTTCCACCACAAGGTATTCTGGATATCTGGGACAACTATGGGCATAACCTGTATCATTTTGATCCTCAGCAGGTACAGGAAACTCAGGTATTCAGTAAGCAGGTTGCATATATGATGACTGCGGTCCTCTCTGATGAGCATGCACGTCAACGTGAATTCCTGGGTGATCATGACCTGTCATTCTGGGATTGGGACCCGACCTGTCAGATTGCACGCGCTCCATATCCAGACTGCCAGTATCATCAAGTAGCAGCCAAAACAGGGACAACAGATAATTTCCAGGATAATTTGACCATTGGCTACACTCCTAACGTCGTTGTAGGTGTGTGGGCCGGGAATGCAGATGGGACACCAATGTCTAATGTTGTGGGTATTACAGGCGCAGCCCCCATCTGGCACAGCGTCATGGAGTTTGTGAGTGGAAAGTGTAATACTGACACTGATAATATTCCCTGCCCTAACCTGAATCGCAATGCGCTCGATTTCACTCAACCTAATACGTTTACTCAGCCGGATGGCTTGCAAATCCAGTGCGTCTCTCCTGTAGACGGCCTTGGCGGAACTGGTGACTGCGATTGGATGCTTCAAGGCTCATATCCTCTCCAGACCGGTGTTGTGCCAATGACCATGAACCCAATGAACGGCAACGGTAATGGCAACGGTAACTGAAAACAGATATCGTAATGTGTAGGGGCGCGGTTTACAAGCCCGTTATGCTGTTAATGCAAACACGGGCTTGTAAACCGCGCCCCTACACATGTGTCACGCCTTCAGAGAGCAACTTTCAAGGATGCGATCCATTCATCTCTGACACCCAAAAGACACCCACCCCATCTATCTTCTACTCTTGACAATCTCCCCTCTTGAGTGCTATTCTGTACTTGCAGTCTCATAGCAAGAGTGCTAGCAATCAGATTTGACAAATATTGTATCATCCTAGCATGGTAGTCTCACTATGTCAGGAGAGGTAAGTCAGGACAATTGAGGACAGCAAGATATGACGCCATTGAGTCTGCGTAAACAGCAAATATTGCGTGCGTTCGTTGAAGAATATATTCATAGTGCACGCCTGTTGCATCCGAAACACTTGTACGTAAATATGCATTTGAATTTCAGTTCCGCGACAGTTCGTCACGAATTGGCTGGGTTGGAGGAAGCACTGATCCATCAGCCACATACTTCTGCTGGGCGTGTGCCAACAGACCTGGGGTATCGTTTTTTTGTAGAACATCTCATGTAAGAGTCGGCTTTATCACTTGATGAGCAACGTTTCATCCGTCACCAGTTCTATCAGGTACAGGATCAGTTGGATCAATGGGTACGTTTGACGGCTTCTGTCATGGCGCGATCTACTGCATAGTGCTGCGGTTATGACCTCACCGCGTTCAGCGAGGGACGGCTAAAGCATTTCGAGGTACTATCGGTAACCGAACTTCAGCACACATGGTACTGGTGCTGAGGATGGCACAGTGAAACAGCAGTGATTATTCCTGGAAACTCCCATTCAGCAGGAAGAACTTAAGTGCTCGTAGCAGCGCGGCTCAATAAGCTCTTCCACCATAAGCATGCACAGAGATCAAGGAAGCTCATCAGCAACATGATTTCTCGCCATAGAGCGACTCATCAGCACTGCAATAGTCCGTATTCTGGAGCAACATGGTGATGTATCTGAGCGATGATTTCTATCGTGAAGGCGTGTTGAATATTCTTGATCAGCCAGAATATAGCGCATGGGACCAGAAGAGGAACGTAGTGAGCGTGTGCGTAAGGTGATGGAGGTATTGGAACAGAACCGTTTCTTGCCTGCACTGGCATCGCAGTTGCGCTCCTCGGACGGGATACAGGTGATCATCGGTGGTGAAAACCAGTGGGACGAAATGAAAGATGTTAGCCTGGTGGTAGCGCGTTACGGTCAAGAGGGTAAAATAGGTGGTTTGTTGGGTGTGATTGGCCCTACGCGTATGCAATATGGGCGGGCCATTGCTGTTGTGCGCTATATGGCAAAGGTCATGAACGAACTATTGCCGAAGTATACGGATAAGAGTAAAGTACTTATGGCAAAGTAAGCAGCAGAAACTGCAACATAAAATAATCATTATAGGAGGCAATTGTGCCAAAGGTTATCGGAATTGATCTAGGAACTACAAACTCATGTATTGCCGTTATGGAAGGCGGAGAGCCTGTCGTCATTCCTAATGCTGAAGGGGCGCGTACCACACCCTCAATTGTGGCAATGAACAAAAGTGGCGAGCGACTCGTCGGTGAAGTTGCCAAGCGTCAGGCCATTACCAATCCTGAAAATACGGTCTTATTCGATCAAACGCTTTATGGGCCGTAAATTTGATGATCCTGAGGTGGACCGTGACAAGCGTCTGGTGCCGTACCGGGTTGTACGCGCCAGCAATGGTGATGCCTGGGTAGAGGTTCAGGGAAAAACAGTATAGCCCGCCTGAAATCTCTGCAATGATCCTGCAAAAGCTTAAGACCGATGCCGAAGCATATCTTGGCGAGCGTGTGACACAGGCCGTTATTACTGTTCCTGCTTACTTTAACGATGCACAACGCCAGGCGACTAAAGGATGCTGGTAGGATCGCAGGTCTGGAAGTGCTGCGTATTATCAATGAACCGACGGCAGCATCTCTGGCCTACGGATTGATAAGAAAAAAGATGAGCGTATCGGCGTCTATGACCTGGGTGGTGGCACATTTGACATCTCTATTCTTGAACTGGGTGATGGCGTCTTTGAGGTCAAGAGTACCAATGGTGATACACATCTGGGTGGCGACGACTTCGACCATCGCATTATCAACTGGCTGGCAGACGAGTTCCGTCAGGAGAAGCGGCATTGATCTGCGGCAGGATCGTATGGCGTTGCAGCGTTTGAAAGAAGGCGGCTGAGAAGGCGAAAAAAGAGCTTTCCAGCTCAATGCAGACGGAGATCAACCTGCCCTTTATCACGGCAGATGCCAGTGGCCCCAAGCACTTGAACGATGCCGCTCTCTCGCTCGAAACTGGAGCAACTGGTTGAGGACCTGATTGAGAAATCACGTGGCCCTGTCGTGAAGGCCCTTTCTGATGCCGAGTATTCGTCCCGGTAATATGAACGAGGTGGTACTCGTTGGTGGTCAGACACGCATGCCTGCCGTCCAGACGCTGGTCCGCCGCATCTTCGATCGCGAGCCAAATCGTGGTGTAAATCCTGATGAAGTGGTGGCGATTGGAGCTGCGATCCAGGCAGGTGTCTTGACAGGCGATGTCAAGGATGTGCTCTTGCTTGACGTAACTCCCCTCTCCCTGGGTATTGAGACATTAGGTGGTGTCTTTACACGCTTGATCGAGCGCAATACGACTATCCCAACCCAGAAGAGCCAGGTTTTCTCTACGGCAAGCGATAGCCAGCCAAGTGTAGAGATCAATGTGCTGCAGGGTGAGCGTGAGTTTGCCAAGGACAACCGTTCTCTCGGTAGCTTCATTCTGGATGGTATTCCACCCGCTCCACGTGGCATTCCACAGATCGAAGTTACTTTCGATATCGATGCGAATGGTATCGTCAATGTGTCAGCACGAGACAAGGGAACTGGACGCGAGCAAAAGATTACCATCGTGGCCTCAAGTGGCCTTTCTAAGGACCAGATCGACAGCATGGTGCACGATGCAGAGTCTCATGCTTCTGAGGACAAGCGCCGTAAGGAGGAGGTGGAGGAGCGCAATCAGGCAGATAGCGCGGCCTATCGTGCTGAGAAGAGCATTACTGAGCTGGGTGACAAAATTTCACGCCGAACAGAAGAGCGAACTGGAGTCCAAGATTGCTGATATCCGCGCTGCGCTCTCGACTGATAATGTTGCCCGCATCAAGTCAGCTCGTGAAGCTCTGGAGCAGTCTTTCCACAAGATCAGCGAAACGATTTATAGCCAGGGTGCTGCCAGGCGGCGCTGATGCAGACTTTAGTGGTGCTGCTTCCCATGAGTCGGATCAGGGATCAGAGTGGTTCACACGGTGATGACACCATCGAGGGTGAGTATAAGGAAATGTAGACGGTGTTAAACCTGCCTGTATTTTCACTGGCAGAGTAAGGGCATCTCTTGCAGATATTCTGACTCTCTGGCCTGGGATGACAAGAGTGCAAGCAAGAAATACCCTTGCGGGGTATATTTCCCAGATCGTTGTAGTATACGCATAAGGAGGCTAGTTCCAACGTACCGGGGCAGACAATGTTCCAACTCAGGCTATAACTATTGCGTATAGGATGTAGAGGAATTTGCGCTTGTCAAATCAAGCAAAATTATGTCTTAGTGATAGATGTTTGTTAAATCCAGTCGCGCGGATCAGATCGCGCCCTGTTTCTGATGGTAAAGGACCAGTAGATGGCCACAAACAAACGAGATTACTATGAGGTGCTTGGGGTAGCTCGCACGGCAACCGAGGAAGAGATTAAAAAAGCCTTCCGTCGCCTTGCCAAGCAATATCACCCGGATACAAACAAAGAGCAGGGAGCGGAAGCCCGCTTTATTGAAATTAATGAAGCATATGAGGTACTCAGTGACTCAGAGAAACGAGCTACCTATGATCGCTATGGCCATGCCGGTTTAGGTAATGGCGTCGGTGGCGCTGGCTTCAGTGATTTTGGTGGATTTACCAGTATTAATGACCTCTTTGAGACTTTCTTCGCTGGTGATCAGGGGGACAACGTCGATACAAGTACACAGCGTGGAGCAGATCTGCGTTATGATCTGACTATCACTTTTGAAGAAGCGGTTTTCGGTTGTCAGAAAGAAATTGAGCTACCCCGCTGGGAAACCTGTTCAGCTTGTAAGGGAATGGCGCACAGCCGGGTACCTCTACGTCACGTTGTAGTGCCTGCCAGGGTACTGGTGAAATTCGGCGCGTCCAACAATCTATCTTTGGTCAGTTTGTGAATGTGACAATGTGTGAGCGTTGTCGAGGCGAGGGCCGGGTTATCACTACGCCCTGTGAGAAGTGCCGTGGTCAGGGCCGCATCCGCAATAATCGCCATGTCGTAGTTAATATTCCTGCTGGTGTTGATGATGGCATTAATGTTCGTGTTACGGGCGAAGGGGAGGTCAGTCACGTGGTGGTACACCGGGTAATTTCTATGTCATTCTGACAGTAAAACCACATCCTTTCTTCAAACGCCAGGGGAACGATATTATCTACGAGCTACCTATTAGTTTTTCACAGGCAGCGCTCGGTGATGAAGTTGAGGTGCCAACCGTTGATAGTAAATCAACTCTCCTCAAAATTCCGGCTGGCACACAAAGTGGTCGCTCGTTCCGGCTCAAAGGGATGGGGGTTCCCGAAGTACATAGGAGTACACGCGGTGATCAGCATGTTATTGTTAAGGTGGTAACACCAACAAATTTAACAGTCTGAGCAGAAACACTTGCTTGAGGAATTTGCCCGGTATCGAGCGTGAACAAAGTCCGATCAAAACGATAAGAATATCTTCCGCAATCTCTTTGAAAAGACCAAGGATGTGTTCCAATAGAAGATGCATAAAATTGAGTCGGTTGACGAATGCCAACCGACTCAATTTTATGCATGGTGTCTTTTATTGCTCATTTCGTGATTGCGTTCCTGACACCCGTTGAAAGTACCTCTGGTTGTATCCTGATCCCAAATTCTGCGGTAACCGCTAAATGGTCACTCGCCTGACTCCCCGGTAGTCCTTCTGCTTCCGTCACCGGATCGCAAGTCTCTAGTCGCTCAAGTAGTGTTGGGCTGGCAAAAATGAAATCGATACGACCTGCCGGAGATGCTGCCGGACAGGTAAATCCCCTCTCGTTGGGGTGGCTTCGTCGGTAGCAATCCACATAATGAGCCTGATATACAAGGCGAATAGTACCACGTGGCACATAGAAAGATGCGGCTGTATCAAAGAGCGCACAGAGTAGATTATTTTCGGCAATGCTTCTCAAGAGAGGATTGAGAAAACGCAACTGGCGAGGGACCAGGGAACTAAGATATGGTTGCCCATCAATAAAACCAGGGTTGTGTTTTCTGCGGTCCAGGTTGATCATATAGCGTAAAAGATTACTGGCTTGAAAGGGATCACCAGGGGCAAGCGAGTTAAAATCTCCCATGAGCAGGTGTGGTACTCCCTGTTCACGCAATGGTGCCGTAATGCTTAGTATCTCCCGCACCTCACGTTGCCGAATATGATCCCCTCCCCTTCCTCGATGGAAGGCCGCTGACAAATGCATTACAAAGACGGTTAGATGGTCTCCGTGAGCTTCCTTGACGCATACCTCCAGCAGAGGTCTGGTGAGTAAGCCTGGACGATTGTGTATCTGTGTGTGAATAACGGGTAAGCTGGTAAGGAGGGCTGGCAGATACCCATTACGATATCCGCTCTCGCCAGTATCGCCAGTAGTGATCAGTTGCATACCCAATGTTTCTGCAATTTCCTCGATCACCAGTGGTCTTTTCGTTACTCGCAGGTTGATCCCTTCGGGTAACCCTACAATATCAGGTTGTGCTGAGCGAATAACCTTTGTTAACTGGTCAAGACGCTGTATACCATATTCCTGTGCACTATAGCCGCCAGCTAGAATATTATATGAAACGATGCGAGTCATTTGTCGTGAATATCCTTTTTAGATGCGTCCCTTGCAGTATGCCATCATCAAAACGTGGTTGTGTTTTCAAATCCCACTATATCAGACGAATGCTTATCTGTAAGAGTTACATGGAAACCCACCACCATACTGAACTACGGCAAAATCAGTGTAACGCCTCAGGTCTCCTCGCCACCTGCGGTGGCTCACTCTCGCGTGGCGTGGTTTGCGTCGCAAACCACGCCACTAACATACAACGGTTTGCGAAGCGCCGTCGGCGCTGAGGAATTAGAAAAAGAGGTGGACACAATCAGAAAATCTTGTGTCCACCCCATTGACCAGATCAAGTGTCTATCTACTTCCAGGTTACACGTTCCAGCAGGTACATGGGTAGCTCTTCGATAGCAATACGCACCTGAGTCATGCCATCACGTTCACGTACTGTGACGGTCTGATCATCCAGGGTCTGGAAGTCGATGGTGACACAGTATGGTGTGCCGATCTCGTCCTGGCGGCGATAGCGGCGACCAATATTGGAGATATCGTCATATTGTGAGACCATCAGACGTTGCAGGCGTTTATGAATGCCTTTGGCAGTTGTGACCAGTTCCTCTTTATTTTTCTGCAAGGGCAATACCGCAACCTTGACCGGTGCCAGTATCGGATTCAGGCGCAGGACTGTACGTGGCTCCTTCCCTGCTGGATCTGGCTCTTCCTCATAGGCATCGAGCAACAGATTAAGGAAGGTACGATCCACACCACCCGAGGTCTCGACAATCCAGGGCATAAACTTCTCTTTGGTAAGTGGGTCCGTATAGCTTAAATCCTGGCCGCTATACTGGCTATGTCGTGAGAGGTCCCAATCCTGTCTCCAGTGGATGCCTTCCCACTCTTGCCAGCCCAGCACTGTCCTGTATTCGACATCGAAGGCCTGTTTGGCATAGTGAGCAAGTTCATCACTACCATGATCACGGAAGCGCAGGCGATCTTTATGGTTGAGGATGCTCTTATACCACTCGAAGCGATAGTTTTTCCAGTACTCAAACCATTTCTGCATCTCATCAGGATGGACAAAGAACTGCAAGTCCCACTGCTCAAACTCGCGCTGGCGGAACAGGAAGTTACCCGGCGTGACTTCGTTACGGTAGGCCTTACCGATCTGGCAGATACCAAATGGAATCTGCATACGAGAGGACTTTAAGACATTGTCATAGTCCAGGTAGATGTTCTGACAGGCCTCGCCGCGCAGGTAGGTCTTCATACGATCACCTTCAACAACGCCGAGGTATGTCTCCATCAGCAGATTGAAGGTGCGTGGTTCTGTCAATTCGCCACCGCAATTGGGACACTTGTTTTGCGCAACGTTTTCGGCTGGCAGATGATCAATGCGGAAACGGCGCTTACATTTTTTGCAGTCAACCAGACGATCAACAAAGTTCTCGACGTGACCGCTGGCCTCCCAGACGCGAGGATGGGTAATAGTTGCGCCCTCAATGCCCACGACGTTATCATGGTTCTGCACCATCGACCACCACCAGTAGCGTCGAATGTTGTTACGGAACTCGACACCGAGCGGCCCAAAGTCATAGATGCCTGCTACGCCGCCATAGATTTCAGAGTTGGGATAGACGAAGCCGCGTCGTTTGCATAGGGAAACAATCTTCTCAATGGGCACAAGAGGGGTATCATTGGTTGCTGGTTTATCTTCTATTTGAGTCATGAGTGGTTTCCTCCACAAAAAAATCCCCCAGGCGTTCAATCCGCCCAGGGACGAATGTGCCACTGTAGGCCTGGGGCAACTACATCTGACGGCAACATGCGCGGTTCCACCCTGCTTCTTCACCTACAAATAGTGAAGCCACTCATTCTAATCCAACTCCGAAGCGCCGTTCACCTGTTACGGATGCCGATCTTACACTATCATCGGCTCGCTGCTCTCCCTGGCAGGTTACTCCTCTTCATCATCATTGGAGGATATATGTTTTTCTCTCCGCCAGTAGTATAGCGGAGACACGTGGAAGATGCAAGCGTTTTTGGGCAATACTCCTATTGCCTATTTTTGCGTTCTTGACGCTCGATGAGGATGGGTCCCACGAGATAGGCAACGGTGAACGCTACAACCACACCGTAGACCCAGGCAATAGTTTTGAGGGTTGATGGCTTATTCTGCATAATTTGTTTCTCCTTCTTCTGACTCTCTGTTTACAATACGTAGGAGAGAGAGAAAAGGTACAACTTCTTGCAAACTATGGCTTGCTATTGTGACAAGAAATCTCCCCTGCTCTTGCCTCTCACGATGCCGGGCACTCTTCAAGAAATGGGGGAAGCGCTTCCCCTCCAGCTTCAGAAGCTGGAAATGGTTTTTTGAAGGAAAAAACAAATGCCGTTTCACCGTGCATGCGCAGATGCTCCAGGCGTGTCTTTGCCTCTTCTACGGTGGGAATATGACCTTGAGGAATCCACCACAGAGCCATATATGGGCCATCGAAGCGCTCAAACCAGTGACGGCGCTGCTTCATCACATGCCGATGTGCGTTCTCTATAACATAAACATAGTTAGAAAGATCCTCTAATGATGCCCATACAGACATATTTAAAAGTATGCGATCATCTTCGTAAGGACGAAGTGCTGTTGCATCTCCATCTGCTGGTTTGCAGTCGCCAAATAAAACCTGGACTACTATCGGCAAGCGCGTTGACTTCATCCAGTTTCGCTACAAATCCAGCCATAAGAGGATCACTCAGAGGGGCTAGCATACGGGCAATGTTGACCTGAGCCAGATGAGACATTCTCTCTCCTTTCGATAAAACACTTCACTCAATTAAAGCATACCAGCTTTTTCATGTGTTTACAAAGTATACCTCCCATGTAAGGCTCTCTGTATGTGCTATAGATTTTCCTTGACAGAGAGGGTATGCTGAAGCGAAGATAAAACGATCAATTAGTAGAGTATTATGAATAAAATTCGGATGGTGGGGCAAAGATCGTTTAACAGCGGCAATAAAACTTTTGATTACTCAAACAATTGTAATAATGCAAAGGATGGTGCTCCCGCAAAGTGGAGAGCCAACACATTGGAAAGGTTGGAGAGGGCGATGAGGAAAACGCTTTTGTGTCTCCTTCTTGTAGCAGGCTCGATATGTTGGGGAATGGGAAGAGTTATTACAACGAATATCTCAAATGTCCATGTGGTCACCCGGCTCATAGCGTAGCCCCTCTAAGGGATACTGTCTCTACCGCTCATTCCCAAATGTTTGCGGGTCGTCACTTTTCCCATAGTTCTTCTCCTATGATTGCATTAACATTCGATGATGGACCCAACCCAACATTTACCCCACAGATACTTCACGTGCTAGAGCAGTATGGAGTAAGTGCAACGTTTTTCTGCGTTGGCCAACAAGTACAAAGCTATCCAGGTCTCGTGCAACAAATGTCCCAGGCGGGGGAAACGATAGGTAATCATAGCTGGAATCACTCTACCCTGACAGGGCTATCTCCAGATGCGATACGCGGGCAATTGCGTTCAACATCTACCGTTATTCAACAGGCTACAGGAATATCGCCGACACTCTTCCGACCGCCCTATGGGGCAACCAACGGAACGGTGGAAAGTATCGCGTCTCAGCTTGGACTGTATGAGATCTTGTGGACGATAGACACACGTGACTGGCAACACCCCGGAGTTGGGGCTATCGTCAGTACTGTCCTCGCTAACGCCAGGAATGGGAGCATTGTCTTGATGCACGACGGAGGCGGTGACCGCTCACAAACAGTCCAGGCGCTACCCCAGATCATCATCGGACTGAGGCAACGCGGCTTTACATTTGTGGTTGCGTAGAGGGTGTGGTTTACAAGCGCGTAACTGTTATGTCGTTGATACATCACGGGCTTGTAAACCGCGCCCCTACAAAACATGTATTGCAGACATATATCAGGCAAAGATCAGGGGGTGATTTTGTCGAATTGGGGGACCATATGGCGTAGTGCCTGTACATCGAATCACGGTCCTCGGTGGTAGTAGTTCTTGATTTGGCAAGTTCAACAATTGAGGAATTTCGGATAGTTCTGGCTTTGCATGATTGGTTCCCAATATTTTCCGAGATATTGACTAGCTTCTCCTTAAAGCAAGTCAAACAATATGTAGTGCTTGAGCCTTTCTGTGAGTAGCAAGATGATAGTTCTGCGACAAATTGAGTTACAATGAGAGTCGCGACGTATTTGTGAGACTTTGATCTTGTGCCAGATGCAAGAGTTGCTCTGTTAGTAGACGCTCTTTCTCTGATCCATTGAGATGTAAAATAGAAGAGTTAACAAGCTGTCTTAACTGTTCAATAGAAAAGTCTGGACATTTGACAATTTGTGAAAGGAGCCGGACAAAGCATTGCCAACCATCTGAATTTTCAGGACTATAACAGTAGAAATACTGGGCGATTTGGATTAGTGCTTCAGTAGAGAAGGTCTGGGTATTGTCCCAGGCAATCGAGCAGTTGGAAAATAGTGCAGTGGTATTTCGCGTTCGCGTGTAATAGAATACTGTACAAACTTGGAGTATCTGTTGGATTGGAGGGTGCCAGCACATTTCGGAGCCAGGCTCAGAAGGATTGGGATAGCATGTTGCTGTTGCTCTGATGTAGCAAGGATTGTAGGTACTCCGATGATAGATTTGTGTTGCAAAACTTATTATCCCCTCTATATCCTCTGTAGTGAGATTAGGGTTTTTAGCCAGCTCTGTCATCTCTTGCATAGCTTACTGTTGCTCCACTAGATCCATGGAGACTATACTTGTAGAGAGCCTTTGCAACCCCAAGGCATTTTCTAAGGAGAGATCATCAGGTTGCGCGATCTAGTGCAGTAGTATGTCTTGATCAGCGGAAGTTGTCGTACCTCTACGTCTTCGGAAATGTCTCCCTCAAGGTGCTCGATGATATATGATATCCACTCAATGGAAGGGAGGGAGACTCGGGATGTTGTATTAAGCGCAAGAGTATCTGTTTGGCACTTTGATGCTCTTCTAGTCTTCCTCTGACTAGAAGGATACACTCTTGTACTACTCGTAGAAGAGCATAAGCGATGCGTACCAATTGTTCAACGGTCGCAATCAGTCCAATATGGATATTTTTCTAATTTTGAATGTTTTTCCATACTCGAAGAAGATCTCAAGTATAATCTTGCCTACTTCGAATTCCCAGGGCCCTCTTTGCCGACAAAGATGCTCTATAATCTGTACCCGTTGTTCAAAAACGAGATCAGGGCGTCTCTAGCAGGTGTAAGAATATCTCAAAAGCATGCTGTTGCTGCTGTTTTGACTGAAAGGAACTGCCAAGGGTACTAACAAATAGAACTCATCAACGAATTTGGTAATATCCTTGACGGTATGATGCGGACGTTGTGCGAAGCTTAGAAGAAGCTCAAAGGCTTGATGCTGTTCGTTGTCCCATCAGAGCTATGTTTATAGAGGAGAATAGCTGCGGTAAAGCATATGCCAGTTTCTTGTTGGGCTGCTTTTATCAAGATGTGAATAGCCTGTTGACGCTCTGCTGAGCCTATGGAAGCGTTTGCGTATAGTACTCCTATTGCCTCCGTGTTAGGAATAATATTGCTGCTCACAATAGCCGCCAGCGCTCTCTGTGCAAGTTTACCATACTGTCGCGTTTTGATGAGGTGCTCCCAAATGTTGTAATGCTTTGTCACGCTGTGATGGAAAGGGTGAGTTTTTCATTAAATCACTCAAGCGCGAAATAACAACTTCCGCCAATTCCTGATCCACTATGATCTCTTCGATTAGACAATCACAAACGAAGAAAAGATCTTGCTGCACAATATCATTGTAGTGACTACGGTGACTTTTAATCTTACCAACAAGAATGTGACGCAGTTGGGTTGTTGCAGGTTTACGCACGAGCTTACTAAGCAGCAATAAAATTACTTCTTGCCAATGAGGATCATGCAAATACTTCTGTAGAAAATTGCTAATGATAGCTGGATCTTCCTCTTGCCGGTAGCACCCATAAATATGCGTAGCAGCAAAATATTCCTGGAAAGTGCGATGTATAAAACCATACAACAATTCTCCATTCATTTCCGTCCCACGCTCAACAATCAATCCTGCTTCTACTTGCATAAGTTCAAGAAAGCGTTTTGCCTCTGCACGTTGTTCTGCCACTCCTGTAATCAATTTTTGACCACGAAGAAAGGATTCAATTTCTCGTAGCATAAATCTGGCAGATACATCGCTAGCAATATCCTCACCATGTATTCTGTCTTCCTGATATTCTTCCGTGTCACTGTCTTTCTTCTTGTGAACGCTCATGCAAACGAAACCAAGATGTGCAACGCATGCATACTGATCCTCTTTGACCATCTTCATATCTTTCCAGCGAACATCCGTTCCTTTGAGTTTGGCCCAGGTTTCTAGCAAAAGGTCCGCACAGCGGTCATAGACGAGCACTCTTCTATCGGGAAGGCGTTCGTAGCGATGAGGCAGTGATTACGGTAAGAAGTAAGGGATTTCAGCTAGCTTATGTAATCTGCCATTTCCTTTCAATGTCGTGAGTAGCGTCTCTAGTTCTTGCTGGTCATCGTATGGGATAGGAGATAATCTCAGCACATGGGTGTACCATCGCTCTAAGAACTGCTGAATTTGTGAGTCGTTAAATTCTTGTACCTGGGCATGCGCAAACCATTGTTAGAGAAGCGTGCCAGTTCATAACCAACCGGACGCGAGGTGACAATAATACGATTGCCAGGATAGCATAACGCAAAATGTTCGATCTCCTCAATGAGCCTGCGGCGCTCATCCAGAGTCGCCACCTCGTCGAGACCATCAAAGAGCAAAAGCATGGTTCTGCGTTCAAGCAACTCCTGGAACATCTGAGGATTAATTTCAACGCCTTCTCGTCCTAACAGAACCTCAGTAGTGTAGGATAAAAAATTATAGTCCGGGTGCTGTCTGCGATCTTCGGTAAGGCGACGCAGTTCGATGCGTAGTGGTAGAGGATTCCCTGAAAGAAGAGGGAGGTCTGGCATTGAAAAGTTTGACTGATTGGCTACTGCATGACTCCAGGCCAGGTGGCGTGTCACTGTTGATTTGCCGGAACCTGGACCACCAAGCAGAACAATGTAGGGATACTGCCCAAGTAAGGCCGGAATCGAGTCCTGCTTCTCTGCTAGTGAGAGTGTTCGGTCCTGTAGAGCTATGCGTAATGGCACAAAGATACCGTTGAGTTCGGGATCTGTATTCTTCTCGCCGCGATCTTTAGGTACGACGCCAACAAGCTTGAGATAGTGCAATGTTCGCTCAATGTGGGCGGTGTATACTTCCACATCTCGTGCAAACTGCTCTGGTGTATAGTGATCTGCTAGATTCTCGTTAATCTGAAGAAGCGTAGCAACGACTTCTTCCAGAGAGCGTTGTATACCCATATCGGCACGTAACTTGAGTGCATCACTCATCTGTTGTTTGAAGAAGGGGTCAACATACAATTCTGCTATGAGCGCGTCAAAAAAGCTACTCAGATAAGGTGCAGCATCTACCTCAGCAGGCGGTGTCGACTGTGAGAGGCTACGTGTACGTAGTGAGCGGTTGTATGCTTCGTTTAGTTCCGTCAAGTTGGGGGTATCAGAGATAGTGATAAGGCGCAGTGCTTCACGGCGAAGTCTGTCACTCTGGGGGCCTGGTTCGGAAAGTACAGTAAGAATGTTGTGATATTGATCACGTTCTTCAAGCGTCTTGAAATGTCTTCAACCCTCTTTCAACTGCATTTTTCAGGACCAGTTCCAGGTGGCGCTGCTGTTCTTTTTCGTCCAGGTGCAGACGGTTACGCCCATAGCCGGTACCTTTTTCGACAATGAATTCTTTCCCTTTATCAAAGAGAGCACCTCGAATGCTCTCTAACCAGGAGAGGGCATTTTTAGTGAGGTATGTAACGACGATACCTGTTGTAACTGCAAGAGAGATAGGTTCTACCATTTTTCACACCGCTTTCTCACGTAATCTTTGGCCTGTAGTATATAGACGCAAATACATTTGAAATTTACAAGGAAATAGATGAGATGTCAATATTGTAAGATGAGAAGGGTAATGGGGGACGTTTGGGTAGCTTAAAATGATGAAATGAAGTTTTCTCAGGTAGAATAGCTTCTACTGGAGACAAGGATGTTTTGATAGATCGGAGTAAATATGGTGAGTGCCAATCCAAGTAGGCAACCTGCTTTATCTCAAAATCAATCTTATGATCAAGAACTTAAACGCTTAATCAACTCACTACGTGCCTGGGGGATCGACTATCTGATGGGTGAGCCACACCCGACAAGTCCGTTGCCTGCTACTGAGTTGGTAATACGCCTGGCTCAATGCGAGTATGCACCGGTGCATAATGCAAGCATCGCTCTCTTTTTGTTGCATCCTGAGTTAGCTGATGCAGTACTCGAAGCTTACAATACATGTGATCCCGCTTTTGCCGAGCAAATCGCGGTTTTGACACTGGCAACTATCTATCTGCAACGACAGTGGTCATTTCGCTTGACGATGGCCCTTGGGCGTGTACCGGCCTTTCCTGAGCAGCAATTTGCTCATCTATGGGAAGGTCGCCTGTTACCTCCACCTGCCACCCAGTATGGGGAAGTGGGTTTGCAGGCATTGCAGGAAATAGAACAACGACGGCATGGCTGGCCCCTGGACCTTATCGCTGATTGGCAAAAGCATGTCGATCATCTTTTGCTTCAGGAAGAGCCAAAGCATCGTCAGGCAGAAACTCCTATTGCTGCCCTGGATCTCTGGAAAGGAGACAGTACGGGAGAGCAAGGACGTGGGATATCCATGCCACAAGGCATAGGAAAAGCTGAGATTGACAAGTTCCTCACGTCTGTTGGTCAGGCCATGCGCAAACCCGCACGCCTGTATCTTTCAGGGGAGACAGCTTTGATCCACATGGGAACTCGTCCTGGTGGAGCTATGAATGGGACGATGAATGGAACTATAAATATAGAGGTTGTGCTGGACACGACAGACCAGGACGAAATGTTGAGCGCAATTCAACGTGTTTTGGATCAAATGCAGATCGGCGTTGAGCTGGCTTCACCTGCTGATCTGATTCCTCTCCCCACACAATGGACAACACAATCCAGGTACGTTGGACGCTCCGGGTCAGTCGATATCTTCTATTTTGACTTTTATAGTCTCGCTCTCAGCAAAGTAGCACGAGGGGCGGATCGTGACCTGATGGATATCAAGCTCTTGCTTCAGCAGAAAGTGATTACACTGGATGGATTGGATACTGCCTGTCGAGAGATATTGCCGCGCATAGGTCATCCCCCCTATCTCAGCCTCAATCTCAAGCGCTTTGCTGAACGCTATGGTCTTATGCGTCAGCAATTCCAACGCCTCTTTTAGGGTAACTATTCAGATTCCCTTTCCCTGATTCCTCAGCGCCTACGGCGCTTCGCAGGTTGTTTTATGTGGGTTGCGGTGTTTGCGGCGCAAACACCGCAACCCACATAAAACAAGAGTCCTGTGGTGGCAGGGAACCTGAATAGTCAGCTTTTAGAATGGCATATGAGGAATAGCCCTACTGATTGTAGGATGAGAATAAGCATTACTCTACAATCAGCAGGGTTGTTCTTGCAGCTAGTGCGCCATGGGTTGAGAAGTCAGTATCAAGCGTACAGTGGCTTCATCAGGAGCAACGGCCAGAAGTGAGGTAATCTCATATAATGCATCTACCTGCTTTGTGCGTTCTACTCGCTTTTGCGCTAATTCTTTCAAAGTAGGGAAACGCTTACTCACAATATTTACAAGCATTTTTTGTAATGCTAGTATTTCTCCTTCTGTTTCCTTCTCTCTCCCTTCTTCCTTCCTTCTCTCTCCCTTCTTCGTGGCCCAATGCTCTCTGCTTCTGGACATACTCATCCTGTTCTAACAGGTGCTCAAATGTATTCAAACGATCCTCCACTTTCTGCTTATCCTGTGGCGTCACCGTCTCTGCTCGTCGCAGGAAGGTACTGAGCCACGGAGTCGCCGTGCTAACTTCGCTTCGCTATCCTGATAATGCTCAACCAACTCATTATCGCTTGCAGTAGGACTTCTGCGTGCGCATTTTTCATTGCTGGCAACAACGTATACATGCTAATGGCATGCTCTTGTACATACTGTCGCGCATCTAATTTCCACAATGCCAATACAAGAAAATGAAATGTCAGGATTTCTCCATGCTCACCGATCTCCCGTAATGGTAAATCTACCATGCTTGACCGAAAGAGGTAAACAATCATCGAAATTACTGGTTGCCTGTAGTCTCGCCACAGTCCTGCGTGATAGGCCAGCAAACGGTATGCCATCTCTTCGTCAGAACTGGCTTGAAACTCCAGATGGAAGATATGAGGTTTCCCCCGGTACTGGATACGATAAACGCGATCTACACGTATGGTTGACCGAAGATCTTCGATATCGAGCACATCGATCAAAGTGGCTCCCGGTAACAGACGCGGCAAGATATTAGCTGCATCTTCTTTAAAAATAGCTTTCATAGAACTATCGTAAGGTTGTTAAATACATTCTTCCCCACTCATCCCTCTCTACATTACCTCTCTATATCATACTCTGTCTATTACCTGCATACAAGCGAGACATATCTATATTTGGATGAGCATCATGTCTTTAGTAACATGGTATCCTATGCTAGAGCTTCCCATTCGTGTATGTAAGAAAGAGAGCAATAAGTAAGATGCAGATCCCTCCGATTACAGATGTTTTACTGGCCCAACGACGCATCCGTCCCTACCTGACACGTACACCCTTGCACCGCTATCCTGCTATTGATGCATTGATTGGCAGCGAGGTATATATCAAACATGAAAACTATCAGCCAGTGGGAGCGTTTAAGGTACGCGGGGAAATCAACCTGGTCTCTCAACTTACTCCTGCTGAGTGGGAACGGGGTGTAGTAGCAGCTTCGACGGGCAATCATGGGCAGTCTGTGGCCTATGCTGCTCGTTTGTTTGGCATCCAGGCACGGATTGTGGTACCGGAGGGAGCCAATCCTGGGAAGGTTGCTGCTATGCAGGGGATGGGAGCCGAGGTGATTTTGCATGGAGCGAACTACGATGAGGCCAAACTGTTTTGTGAGTCTCTGGCACACCAGTATGGTTATCGCTACATTCATTCCGGCGATGAACCTCTACTGATCGCTGGTGTCGCCACATACACGCTAGAAATGTTGGAGGATGAGCCAGAGCTAGCTGTGATAATTGTTCCTGTGGGTGGTGGAACAGGTGTAGCAGGCGCTTGCATTGTTGCAAATGCTGTTAATCCATCCATTCGTGTGATCGGAGTGCAGTCCGAGGCATCGCCAGCCGCCTATGACTCCTGGCAGGAACGGTCTTTAGTGACTGCGCCCAATCGAACATTTGCCAAGGGTTGGCGACTGGAGTAGCCTTTGAACTTCCGCAAAGCATCATGTGGGAAGGATTACACGATTTTGTACTTGTTAGTGAGGAGGATATTATGAGGGCAATGGTCTGGATGATCGAGCGTGCCCATACACTGGCAGAGGCAGCTGGAGCAGCATCACTTGCCGCTGCCTATCATTTACGTGACGAACTGGCTAATAAGAAAGTCGGGATTGTTTGTTCTGGAGGCAATACGTCTTTAGAGCATTTGAAGAGAGCACTCATGTAGGTAGAATGAAGCATGTCAAGAAAGGATTCTGCAATGGAGCGCCGGATGCAACCCCAGAAAACCCAAACAGCCGCCATCATCGGAGCACCCCATTTATCTCCTGCTACTGCCGAGGCACAGCGGGTTCTCCCACGCCAGTCACCAGCATCATCAATTGGCACCCTGACAGGTACAAGAGGGCCGCGCTTTAACCTGCGTACCGTTGCCATCTTTCCCTCTGCTGTTCCAGAAGTGGAGCCTACTCGCATAGGATCTGCATGGCCTCTCGTAGTTCAGCGACAGGAAATCTCTCTTTCACGAGATAAGCTACCGGATAAGGTTGGACAGCAGATCCGACAACGCATTCAAGCAGCTTGTGGCAGGGGGCATCCATTGGAGGAGAATACCCAGCACAAGCTTGAAGGGCATCTGCATACCGATCTTTCGAGGGTGCGTGTACATACCGATGCTGAAGCAACAGATCTGGCACATGCAAATTCAGGCACAAGCTTTTACAACAGGAACCGATATTTTCTTCCAGAGGGGCCGCTACCAGCCTACCACTTCACAAGGGATACGCCTGCTTGCTCACGAGGCGACGCATGTAGTGCAACAGGCAACAGAGTCAGTCACAGGGGGCACCAATGCTGGTAGCATCTCCATGAGTGATCCAGATGACCGTTTCGAGCAAGCTGCAAAGGCAAATGCTGCGCGGATTTCAGTCGGATCGCCCATCCAGCATAGAGTCGCATTTCAGCCTGCTGGCCATATACCATCCGGCACTAACACTCTGCCCATTCAGAGAATGGAAATTGAACTTCCAACAGGCGAAGAAATCGAAACAAAAGATTATACAATACAGGAACTCAAGGAGCTGGCCGCAGAATATCCTTCTGTAAAAGCTGAAATTGAGGAGGCGATTTATAAGGGAGAGTTCGCTAACCATTCCCCCCAATTTGTCACGCCACTATTTCGCGGTGTCCATTATAAAAGTAAGAAAATGCGATCATCTTATAATAAAGAAGCTGAAGAACCAGGAAGCACACTTTACAGTCCAGCAGCAAATCAGATGATGCACAGAGTATACAAATTGTCCAGGGATGGGACGAACTGAGAGAAATCACAAGAGATGACCGTCAATTCCCCACGTACGCTCGGAAATACTACCATGAAGGACAAAGTTTGTTTGAAGTGCTTGAGAATTTATATGTGAACGACTATAACGCATTTACGTCCATTATGCCCAGGTTGCTGGGAGATTTCCCTTCCATTCAGAAAGACGCCAATCCCTTTCTGTCCATGGCCGAACGAGCGCATATTTCACATGGATACGCTCAGCATGAAGGCAAAAAGGATAAAACAGCAACGGGCGATCTTGGCGGCATTGTACATGGGTTAGCGGTCCCCATCAGTTATCAGCAAGCACACCCTCTATGGACAAACATTCCTTCAGGACATGCAACAGGTAACTTGACAATCAAAGTGCGGCACCTCCCTCAGTCCGAGCACTTAGCAGTTGGCAGCTTACCCGGAACATACAACCTCGCCTCCTGGTCTGTTGAAACCGGGGAGAATGAAAAGGAAATGAACAAAAAAGCGGTTGAAGAAGGTGGGGGGATACAAGAAGAATTAATCAATATGATTGAGGCACAAGGCGATATACCTGCCTGGCTCAGGAAAAGTCCCTATACAGGTGCCTCCCATATTTATTTCAGTCAACCACCTTATACAACAGAACTTGATAGGAAAAAGGGGTATCCACTGTATGACAAGGTTTATACAGAAAAAACCAAAATACGAAAAAACAATAAGGGCATATATCCAAAAGTTAATAGAAGTGGATGATAAATTTCAAAAAGAAAAGCGAGACAAAGTAGCAGAAAAACATTATAACGATGCTCAAGAGATTATCGATCACATCGAAATGCTCTATCCTGGATATCACGAACTTTGTGTGCAGTTACTGCAATTTGAAGGACAGGAAAAATTTCCACCACGTATCCGCCAACCAAGGCGTGAATCGGCCTGGGAAGAGTTCCCTTCCCTTTACAGCGAAAAAGAACTTGAAGAGAGAGCAAAGTATCATGACCCAAATGATGAAATGCTATTAAAAGGTCCGATGAGCGAAATTAGAGGGCTACTACAAACCTATGATAAACTCAAGGCTTATTACAGGCCCACATAAGAAAGAGGGGGTTTCACCTCTTTACATCCAATGCTACCCATGTTATCATTGTTAGCAATAAGTCAAAAAAGAGTTATGACGCTTACGCGAGACATGTCCCTACCCGATGGTAAACAGAGAGGAAGCATCAGCGGCTGAAAGTGCTCCTACCAGTAAGTAGACGATACCCCTCGCCAGTCCTGTACTGAGCCAGTAAAGTACACGCCTTAACCACGTTATCGGTTACAAAAGCGCGTTCTTCTTGCAGAAGACGACATGTAGTGCGGATGCATGCCTGTGCGGCAAGAGAAGCGGAAGCTGGGTGGAACCACGAAGAGTGTGATGTAATGCCTTTTCGTCCCATTGGGGATGAGAGGGCTTTTTTATTGTCAGGAATCCCTGGTAGACACACGCCAACGCTATAATCCTACAGGCGTGTGAAAGGAGAAATACTCTATGTCAGTAGAAGTAGAACTACAGGAATCGGTCAACTATACGCCGATTCAGCGCATGCGCCATTCCGCTGCGCACGTTATGGCTGAAGCAGTTCAGGAGATGTTTCCTGATGCACGCTTTGCAATTGGTCCTGCTATCGAGGACGGTTTTTATTACGATTTTGATCTACCACGCGCCCTTACTCCTGACGATCTCCCCGAAATTGAGAAGCGTATGGTAGGTATCATTGAGGGAAAATACCCATTTCTGCGTGATCGTTGGCCGCGTGAGAAAGCCCTGGAGTACTTCCGCAATAAAGGGCAGATCTATAAGGTCGAGATTATCGAAAATCTCCCCGATGAGGAAGTGGGCATCTATCAACAGAACCAGTTTCTGGACCTGTGCCGTGGACCACATGTGGAGAATACAGGCCAGATTGGCACGATCAAACTGATGCGTGTTGCAGGAGCTTACTGGCGTGGTGACGAGCGTCGCCCGATGTTGCAGCGCATCTATGGTACGGCCTGGTTTACGCAAGAAGAGCTTGATCAGTACCTCTGGCGTCTGGAAGAGGCAATGAAGCGTGATCATCGTAAGCTCGGACGTGAACTCAAGCTCTTTATTATGAGTGAGGATGTTCCCGCTGGTGTACCGATGTTCCTGCCACGCGGTGAGATGCTACGCCACCAGATGGAGAGCTATGTGCGCGAGACGCAGGAGAAGTACGGCTACCAGCATGTTTGGACTTCACATCTGGGAAAAGTGCGCCTGTACAAAACGTCGAAGCACTGGTATACGTATCGCGATAACATGTTCCCGATCATGAAGGGCGAGCAGGAGTTAGCGGAAGATGATGCTTATATACTCAAGCCGATGAACTGTCCTCATCATATCGTGCTCTACAAATCGCAGATGCATAGCTATCGTGAACTACCAGTACGCTACGCCGAATTTGCTACGCTCTATCGCTACGAAAAGGCTGGTACACTCACGGGCCTGGCTCGTGTACGTAGTGTCACTCAGGATGATGCTCACGTTTTCATGCGTCCCGACCAGATACAGGAAGAGTTTAATAATGCTGTCAATCTGACGTTGGAGGTCTTTGAGACGTATGGCCTGACGGACTACTGGATTCGCCTGTCGCTACGTGATCCACAGAAAAAGGAAGAGTACATCGGTAGTGATGAGGTATGGGATACGGCAGAGGCAGCGCTCCGAGGGGCCGTTGAAGGCAAGAATATCACATATGAAGAAGGTATTGGTGAAGCAGCCTTCTATGGCCCAAAGGTGGATTTTATGGTTCGCGACGCCCTCCATCGTGAGTGGCAATGCTCAACGATCCAGCTTGACTTCAATCAGCCAGAGAACTTTGAACTTGAATATATTGGTGAAGATGGGCAAGCACATCGTCCGGTCATGATTTACCGTGCAGTTACGGGCTCAACGGAACGATTTATGGCAATGTTGATTGAACATTTTGCCGGAGCTTTCCCGGTCTGGCTCTCACCCGTACAGGCGATGATTATTCCTATTGCTGACCGCCATCAGGAATATGCTCACAAGGTACTGGAAACACTCAAGGTTGCGGGTATTCGTGCGGAAGTTGACATCCGTGGTGAGCGGATGAATGCTAAGATTTGCGATGCGCAATTGCAAAAAATTCCGTATATGCTCGTCGTTGGTGATAAAGAGGCGGCGGCTGATGCTGCCTCCGTTCGCCTGCGTACGAACGTTGATCTTAAGTCAATGCCTCTGACGCAAGTCATCGAGCGCATTGGCGGGATTATTCAGGCGAAGAGTCAGGAGTTGTAATATTATGTTTTGTTGCTGATAGTGCGATTTGCGACGCAAATCGCACTATCAGCAACAAAACATAATATTAACTCAAGTACTGGTAGGCTGGCAGGGTCAGAAACTCCACGAACTGATTACTGGTGATAATCTTATCGAGAATCTCTGCGGCTATCTGGAATTTACGCGTAGCAAACTGCTCTTCACCGATGCTAGTTTTGATCTTCTCTAACTCCTCTGCCATCAACTGGTGGAACAGTTCAACAGTCACTTTTCGTCCATCATCGAGAATGCCCCTGGGATGGTGAATCCACTGCCAGATTTGCGCCCTGGAAATCTCAACTGTGGCAGCATCTTCCATCAAGTTATTGATCGGAACACAACCTGAGCCACGCAACCACGAATCCAGGTATTGCAGACTGACACTGATGTTGTTGCGTAACCCTGCCTCAGTAATCGTCCCATCTGGCACTCTCAACAAGTCTGCGGCCGTTACATTGACATCTTCACGTTTGCGGTCAATCTGGTTGGGACCTTTCATGACAGCATCGAATTCTTCCATGGCGATTGGTACCAGTCCCGGATGAGCTACCCATGTTCCATCATGACCATCGGTGGCCTCACGCCTCTTATCAGCACGCACGCGAGCAAGTGCCTCTTCGTTGGCAACAGGATCGCTCTTGATAGGAATTTGTGCGGCCATCCCACCCATGGCAGGAGCATTACGATGATGGCAAGTCTTGATGGTGAGCAGAGAATATGAGCGCATAAAGTGTGTTGTCATAGTGACCTGTGCGCGATCAGGCAACACAAAATCGGGAATGTCGCGGAACTTCTTGATGGCGCTGAAAATGTAGTCCCACCGCCCACAGTTTAAGCCAGCAGAGTGTTCACGCAACTCATAGAGGATCTCATCCATCTCAAAGGTTGCCAGAATGGTCTCAATGAGCACAGTGGCTTTGATGGTGCCCTGGGGAATGCCCAGTTCTTGCTGTGCTTTGACAAAAATATCATTCCAGAGACGAGCTTCCAGGTGGCTCTCTAACTTTGGCAAATAGAAGTAGGGACCGGTTCCTCTGGCAAGAAGCGTTCTGACATTGTGGAAGAAGTACAGGCCAAAATCAAAGATACCGCCAGAGATTGGCTTACCATCAATCAAGACATGTTTTTCATTCAGGTGCCAGCCGCGAGGACGAGCCAGTAACACTGCCGTCTTTTCGTTCAGTCGATACTCTTTGCCTTCTGGACTGTTGTAGGTGATAGTTCCCTTGATCGCATCGCGTACATTGATCTGGCCCTGAATAGTGGCTTCCCAGGTGGGAGAATGCGAATCTTCAAAGTCAGCCATGAAGACTTTGGCCCCAGAATTGAGTGCATTAATGACCATCTTGCGGTCTACCGGGCCTGTGATCTCAACGCGACGATCCTGGAGGTCTGCTGGAAGTGGAGCGATTTTCCACGAACCTGTACGAATATGTACGGTTTCAGGGAGGAAATCGGGAAGTTTGCCAGCATCGATTTCGGTCTGGCGCTGTTCTCGTCATTTGTAGCAGTTGTACACGTCGTGCCTCAAATGTACGGGCAAGCGTGGCAACAAAGCTCATGGCTTCTGGTGTCAATATCTCAGCGAACTCAGGTGTAATAGGGGCTTTGATCTCAATTCCTTCGGTATAGTGAGTGATAGCTTGTTGTGTCATGGGGTACGTTCCTTTCGATATAACGAGAAACACAATGCCCATTTCTTTCATTATCGCATATAGTCAGGATATATGTATGGACAAGAGAGGGCAACCTGTATGGCTGCCCTGACGCTACTAAATAGTTGGCGGGTCTCCTGATCTTACAGGCCCTTTGCGATCAATGGAACTGTTCTGCTTCCGTAGAGCTTGGAGAGGGCTGTTGTTGAAGATGTTCCACTAGAGATAACCTGGGCAACCTCGTCAAAGTAGCCAGTACCAACCTCGCGTTGATGCCGGGTTGCGCTGTAGCCATATGGCTCCATGGCAAACTCTTGCTGTTGCAGGCGGGAATACGCTGTCATACCATGCTCTTTATAATCTGCTGCCAGCGAGAACATACTATAGTTGAGTGCATGGAAGCCAGCCAGTGTGATGAACTGGAATTTATAGCCCATCTTCCCCAGGCTCTTTTGGAAGACCGCAATGGTATCCTCATCGAGTTTTTTCCGCCAGTTGAAGGAGGGTGAACAGTTATAGGCCAGCATCTTGCCTGGGAATTGTTCGTGGATAGCTTCGGCGAAGCGTTGTGCCTCCTGTAAGTTTGGCTCAGATGTCTCACACCAGATGAGATCACTATAAGGAGCATAGGAAAGTCCCCGGCTAATCGCTGATTTGATACCAGAGTGAATTCTGAAGAAACCTTCGGGGGTTCGTTCGCCTGTGAGGAAAGGCTGATCTACAGGGTCAATATCGGAGGTAATGAGTTGTGCGGCGTTGGCATCAGTTCGGGCGACCACAAGTGTTGGGACACCCAGAACGTCAGCCGCCAGGCGTGCAGAGACCAGATTCTTGACGGCTGTCTGTGTGGGAATCAGGACTTTCCCGCCCATATGTCCGCACTTCTTCTCGGAAGCTAGCTGATCTTCGAAGTGAACGCCTGCGGCACCTGCTGCAATCATCGCCTTCATGAGTTCGAAGACGTTCAGAGGACCACCAAAACCTGCCTCGGCATCAGCTACAATGGGAGCAAACCATTGGATATCGTCATGGCCTTCGGCATGGTGAATCTGGTCGGCACGTTGCAAAGCCTGGTTAATTCTGCGCACAACTTCTGGTACACTGTTGGCCGGGTAAAGACTCTGATCGGGGTACATCTGTCCTGCCAGATTAGCATCAGCCGCAACCTGCCAACCACTGAGATAGATAGCCTTCAGGCCTGCTTTGACTTGCTGGACAGCCTGATTTCCGGTCAACGCACCCAGGGCAGCAATATATGGTTCACTGTGTAGCAAATCCCACAAACGCTCAGCGCCAAGCCGTGCCAATGTATATTCAATCTGGACAGATCCACACAATCGAAGTACATCTTCTGCTTTATATGGTCGTTTGATTCCTGCCCAGCGAGGATCATTTTCCCAGCTTGCAGCGAGTTCGGCAACATGTTGACTGCTCATCATTGTCTGCATCTCCCTTTCAAGACTACCCCATGGGGTTTAACGTGCTCTAAACATTAACGTCTACACTCTTTGTTTAAAGAGTAGCACGTTTACACCTCAAAGGTCTACGATTTGGCTTTGCAGATTGTGAGGGATTACATAAGCAAACGATTATGTTTCCGTGGCATTTATGCTCCGTGGCACTTCTTATACTTCTTCCCACTCCCGCAAGGACATGGATCATTGCGTCCAAGTTTGGCTAGAGCCGGGAGCTGTGTACTGTTGCTGCGCTGGCCTCCTATAGCATTTCTACGTGCAGGTGATTTTTTTGTTCGCTCCGGCGTTCCATCGTTTTTGACCTGGCCGCTGGCTTTGGCGATGTCGTCCGCATTTGTGCGTACATTGCGCGGTGCTGCTTTACGCTGTGGCTCTGGTTGCTGGAGTGTGATAGTGAGATCGTTGCGCATAAGCTTGAGCAGGGAGTCTACGGTGTAATGTTGGATGGCTTGCTTTAACTCGTCAAACATGCGGAAGGCTTCGTTCTTAAACTCGACCAGGGGATCACGCTGGCCAATGGAGCGGAAGCTAATCCCGGCGCGCATCACGTCCAGAGCGTCGATATGATCCATCCACAGACGGTCTACCACCTGGAGCAAGTATGTACGCTCAAATTCGCGCTGTGCGTCAAATTTCTCCAGTCCCTGCTCTTTGGCTTGCTGTCTCAGGCGCTCTCCACATTCTTCATAGTGGTTGGCCACAAGCTCGATCAAATCTTTTTTGAGTTCTTCCCGACGAATAGCATGGATATTTGTTGGGTGGATGTCTTCAGGCACTTGCACCCATGTCTCTACCGCTTTGAAGAGAGCCGTCACCTGCTCCTCTTCGGTGACCATGTTAGCAGGGATGCATGTGTCAACAAGTCTGGCTACCTCAGCACGGATCATACTGACGATACGCTCATGCATATCCCCATGTTCAAGAACGGCTCGACGGTCTGCATAGATGACTTCGCGTTGTTTGGCAATTACGTCGTCATAATCGACGACATTTTTACGGATGTCGAAGTTATAGCCCTCAACCCTGGTCTGTGCTCCTTCGATAAAACGCGAGACCAGACCACTCTCCAGGGGCATATCTTCTTCCATGCCAACACGTTCCATAACTTTCGCCACACGGTCAGCCGCAAAACGACGCATCAACTCATCGTCGAGCGCCAGGAAGAAACGTGCGGAGCCAGGGTCACCTTGACGTCCGGCGCGACCGCGTAGCTGATTGTCGATACGGCGCGACTCGTGACGTTCGGTACCGATAATATGGAGTCCGCCCAGTTCTATAACCCGCTGATGATCCTCTTCGCATTCACGTACTTTTTGTTGGAGGAGTTCATTCTTCTCTTCCTCGGTCATGTTCTCAATGTATTGCTGAATTGCGTCTTCTTTCTCAGTACGCTCATCCGCGACTACGATCAGGCATTTCGCGAATGTAGCTAACATGCTCGGCATGCTTACGCAAGATGCTCTCGAAGTAGCCTGCGGCATTGCCACCCAGGAGGATATCAGTACCGCGACCTGCCATGTTTGTGGCAATCGTCACGGCTCCACTGCGTCCCGCCTGGGCAACGATCTGTGCCTCACGTTCGTGGTGCTTGGCATTGAGGACATTGTGTGGGATACCTTGCTTATCAAGGAGATCTGCGAGATACTCAGAGGTCTCGACTGAGGTGGTACCTACCAGGATGGGTTGTCCCTTGCTATGGAGTTCCTTGATCTCCTCGACGACGGCATTAAACTTGCCATCAACAGAGCGATAGATCAGATCAGGCAGATTCTGGCGAATCATCAATTTGTGCGTTGGTATGACCATCACATCTAATTTATAGATCTTATGGAACTCTTCAGCTTCGGTCAGGGCTGTACCTGTCATACCTGCCAGCTTTTCGTACAGGCGGAAATAATTCTGGAAAGTGATTGTGGCAAGAGTATGGTTTTCACGCTGTACTTTGACGCCTTCCTTGGCTTCAATAGCCTGATGCAATCCCTCGCTATAGCGGCGTCCCGGCATCTGGCGACCTGTGAATTCATCAACGATGATCACCTCACCATCCTTGACGATGTAATCCTTGTCGCGCTTGAAGGTAATCTGGGCCTTAATCGCATTCTCCATGTAGCGTGTCAGATCAATGTTGGCTTCATCATAGATGTTCTTGATGCCTGCCAGTTGCTCAATCTTCTCGATCCCGGCTTCTGTGAGGATGACAGTGCGCGTCTTCTCTTCAACGGTGTAATCTAGCTCTGGTTTCAGGCGTGGTGCCCAGCGAGCAAATTGCATATACTGGTCGGTAAATTCTTGACCTTGACCGGAGATGATCAGTGGAGTACGGGCCTCATCAATCAGGATGTTATCCACCTCGTCAACGATGGCATAGTTCAAATCGCGCTGCACCGCCTGTTCCAGCGAGGTAACCATATTGTCACGCAGGTAGTCGAAGCCGAATTCGTTGTTGGTACCGTAGGTGATATCGGCCTGATAGGCAGCACGGCGCTCCGGTGTTTGTGGCTCAACGGCATTGACAACCACAGCAACGCTGAGTCCCAGGAACTTATAGACTTGCCCCATCCACTCGGAGTCACGACGTGCCAGATAGTCGTTGACGGTAACCACATGCACGCCTTTACCCGACAATGCATTGAGGTAGGTGGGCAGGGTCGCGACCAGAGTTTTACCTTCACCTGTACGCATTTCGGCAATTTTGCCCTGGTGGAGGACGATGCCGCCAATGAGTTGTACGTCATAGTGGCGCATTTTGATGATACGCCAGCCAGCTTCACGAACGACGGCAAAGGCTTCAGGCAGGAGATCATCCAGGGTCTTCCCCGTTTTATAGCGTTTCACCATTCCCGGAATAAGCTGGTCCATTGTTTCCGCTTTGAGGGCTACGATTTCCGGTTGGAGTGTCTTCAAAATGTTGCCGAGGAACCTCTCTAGCCGTTCGTCTGTGCCTTTTTCCTTCTCATGAGTGCCCTGGCGTGCCTTGACAAAATGCTCCCAGGCACCTTCAAAAGCTTCATCCAGTTGATCGCTGTCTACCCCTTCGAGGGAAGGTTCAGCTTCTTTGAGTAGTTTAAGTGTGGACACTTTAGGGTCAGAGGACTCATCAGGCCATTCCTGCCGTTCCTCGGCAAGGTCCATGATGGCGGTCACTCGCATCTCATTAAAGGTCGGTGACAGCTTTTCGTAGGTCTGTTCAAAGCATTCAGCGAGAGTATCCTGAAGCTGATCTCTAAGGAAACGCTCCGGGTCACGTCGCCGTTCAAGCTTCTGACGATATTCGGTTACTGCTGCATGGAGCTGGGCATCTGTGAGTCTGGTTACCAGAGTCTCGACTTCAAAGAGTGCCTCATGCACAAGCTTGACAAGTTCGTCTTCCAGTACCATGCCGCCCTTGAGATGGAGAAAAAGTTGTGAACGGAATTCTGTTGTTTTGGCTGCCAGTTCCTCATCGCTCAGCTTTTTCATAGCTGGTTCGAGCGCATTAATTTTCTCTATAGTGGGCTGGATGACCTTCAAATCTCTTTTGTTCGGGTCACCCAGAAGTTTTCCTAGAAGTTGCATTGTAGTGTGTTCTCCTGCTGGTTGGCATTGGTGCTATCATGCATGTTTCAGTGAGTGGTAATAGAGATATACACGTTCATTATATCACTCTCCAGGGACAAATCCCCGTAATAGGGAGTAATTGATAATGGATATACGCAATTCTGATTTAGGCTGCTGTTTAAGGGCATAAGCCCCCTCCTTTTCCATTTTCTGGTGTTATAGTGCCATCGGTGCCATAAGTTGCTACCAGGTGAATAGTATGTGTATTATCTGTGCACATAATAGAAACCGGAATAGGAAAAGGATCGCTGATATTGGCGGTCTTGTGTCCACGGAATATAAACTGGATACCGAAACTATCGAACTGAACCCCGGCGAGAAGATCATTCAGCTCTTCTTGCGTTGGCGTTGTATTGATACCACTCAGTGTACTGGTAAAAGCTTTCATCGCATTGTAGGTACGGACGCCATCAGGCGGAAGCAACGTATAGGATGGAATGGTATATGCAAAAACTGGTAAAGAAAAATTCTTTGTGTATTCTTCAATGAATTTCTTAGCATCAGGAGCATCGTTCTTGAGTGGATATGTGTAGGCGGTCATATAGATGGGAGCAAATGTATTATGATCGGGATTTGTGATGTCTAATCCATCTCCACCGAGAATAGTAACATTGGATGATGATCCACTCGAATTGCGGAGTGAGTTCTCTTGTATCCTGTTTTCTAATGTGTCTTGGTCTGAGATGTATCCTGCAAAGAAAATAAAAGTGTAGTGCTTTTGCATAGCATTATCTACCGCACTTTGTATGGATTGGGCATTGTTGATTGTATATCTCTCTCTATCGTAAGGCATACCACATTTGCCTAGTTCTCCCTCAAAATCTGCACTTAAACTATTGCTATAGGAGTTGTTGGGATCATAGAAGACATCAATGGAAATAGAGTTCTGACTCTTTGCCAGACAAGTACGGTAAGCGCAAAAGAACCGGGCCTGAGCTATACCCTGAACCTGGTCCGGAGAGCTAACACGATAGAAATTCTTTATATTAGAGAGGTTGTCGCTAGTAGCAGACGGGGAGACGATAGGAATATTTGTCTGCTGCCAGGGTGGGAGTTTATCAAATATGTGTTGAATTTGTGCACTATATGGCATACCTACTACACCCCGGAAGGAGGTGTCATATCGGGAGAACTGTTTAATCTGCTGGATCACCTGTGGCACGGCATCATTTGCAGTATTAGATGTACCAATATTAGCAATAGCAATACAGAGACGAACAGGAGGATTACCATCGTTATAGTCTTTCTGGGCAATATAAGCACCCTGTAAACTCCCTAGTCCAACAACGGCAGAGCCACTTGGGTCTTCGATGGTACGACTGAGCATAGTAGCTACTGCAAGGGTAATATGAGAACCGATACAGGAAGTATGATTTTCTTGAAAGATGAGTGACTTCGACTTTTTTTTCCTGGGCGTTCAAGCGAGATTGGTCGAAAGGCCCACCATCGTGATCATTTACAATAAGACCAATGCGTACATCATCGAATGTGGTAACGCCAATGCCAGAACTGCACCAGGGAAGCGAAATGCTCAAGCAAACAGTATCATTGGCAGGACCGATTACATTGCCAATAGCTGTATGAAAGATCATGGCCAAATCGTTAGAATAAACACAGGATAAGTTATGAAGTGGATTTTGTCACCAATAGCTAAGATCTTGCGACCAATAGCTGAGATCTTGCGACCAACAGTGAACTTAGACAACAGTAAACAGAAGTTCCTTAGGCGGGACTCAATCCAGGAATCCCATGCGTCGATCGAGGTGAGAAGACGTTCAACGAAGCTAATACTGAGCAGGGAGAGAAGCAGCCCTAAAAGAACTACTAGATCTATCTTTTTACTAAGAAGTAGAACTACAAGTAGCAATATGAAAGAGGTGAATACTATAGTGAGTATTAAACGGATATACGGGAAAGGAGGCTGAGGGTTTGGTGTTTGCTGCTGTGCCATTTCTTTCTCCTCTGAATCCTAAAATATACTGGTTCTGACTCACTTTGTGCAATTCATAAAAGTTCTGTGTATAGTAATCTTTATTAGATTAGACATGAATATGTATATAAATTAAAATAAAGTAGGGAAAAGAGGTACATGTTTCTACTAAAAAGTTGGACTTGCCTACTACTTTGATTAATTGAACCATGAGGAAACGTCAACCAGCGAAGCATAGTTGATTAGTTCTGCAAATTGATATGATCAGAACACTTATGCTATCGTTGCATATATCAGCAAGTGGGAAATGGGTATTCGTATGGAGCAATATCAGGAGATTTGGGAAGAAGAAGTCAAGGAACGCTACAAATGAGCAAGTCGAGATGGTAAAAACTACCATTTTGTAGAGGCACATGGCTTGTGATGCGCCTCTATCACACTTTACTGTCCAATGGTTAAAAGTAAGCTAACGACGTACAGAGAGTTGAGAGCGTTGTTGTTTCCTATGACAATTATCTCACAGCACCAAGAATCGTCTCTCTGGTCACTACATCTACTCCTGCGTCCACCTGTACATCGTTAGCTCCCAGATAATGCAGGAATTTGATAACGGCGTCATGCAATGCTTCCAAAAGCTCTACACCTGGGATCACATCTGGTTCCCACCACCAGCGTGAAATTGTCCATCTTCCAGCTTCTAAGCGTGAGTCCAGGCGTGCTACAAAGCGATCACCGTAGAAGACGGGGAGTACATAGTAGCCCCAGCGACGTTGTTCAGCCGGTTTGTAAACCTCCCACAAATAATCAAAATCGAAGAGTTGTCGCACGGCTTTGCGATCCCATAAGATACTATCGAGAGGTCCCACAAAGATGGCACGTGGTATAAGAGGGGCTGTATCGAGTAGTGCAAGTGCGCTGGTGAGCATATAATAGGTCCATGCCTTCTCGCCTACATGTACAGGTGTCAAGGTTCCCTCTTCTACCAGTTGCGCTATTGCTTGCTTGCGTGTTGCTCCATCACCACAGGCACTCCAGATACATGCTTCGGCATTTGGACGCAACAATCCTACAGCTTGATATCTGCGTGCAATGATCCAGCGGTGATAAGCTTGCTCATCCAGTAACGGCTGTACGTTGTAGTGTTGTGGTGGGATGACACGCTGGGGACGATCATAGTAGTGGCGGCCACCTTTGCGATGGTGTGTGAGTAGCTCACCGCAGGCCCACATGGCCCGTAGAGCACGTTTTGTGTGCGTCAGCCCATGCCAACTGTTGTTATCAGAGACACGAGCTTTGTCTTCAAACTCTAGCGATGACAGAGGACCTTGTTTATCAATAGTGGCAAGTATCCTGGTTGGTGTCGTGGTGTCGACCTGCAAAATCTCTCTATCATGATAGGGACGATACATCTTGCGAATGATGGCACGTTGCGGCCAATCGCTGGTAGGCACCAGACAAGCTTGCTTATCCCAGGCATCATAGATCAGGCGATCAGTATAGGCCAATGATTGCCAATCATCGACACGGTAGCCAGGGATACGCGCCTGCAAGACGAGGTCAGGATTGCGCCCTACGGGGTTGAGAGGGTCATATTGTACTGTACCCAGGCGCTCGAAAACGCCTGGGAGGTCGGTCGGAGTAAAGTGGTAGGTGGCAAGGAAATGGCATGCCTGTTCACGCGAGATGTGCAATGTCATCGCATATTTCCCCATTTTATAAAGTTTTGCTGGTCTGTTTAGAAATAGATCTCGCCTGTTGGTTTGACGCTAATCGCACACTGGTCATTGCCAAAACCATCCAGCGTAGCATTATGGTGAGCGATAATTTGTGCTGCAGTCAGAACTTCTGTATCGCAGGTTGTGTGTGCATCTCCTACTAACGTTACATTGTAGCCGCTGCTGATCGCCCGACGAACTGTCGTATCGACGCAGTACTCAGTCTGGCATCCTACAACGACAAGGTGTTTGATGCCACGCTCGTCTAACTCGCGTTGCAGTGAAGTGTTGTAGAACGAGTCCGATGCCCGCTTATGTACGATTGTTTCGTTTTCTTGTGGGGCAATAGCCGGATAAATCTGCCATGCAGCGGTACCAACAGCTAAACCATATCCTTCAGGCTCATCATGCTGAACGTAAATGACTGGCGTACCGGAGTTACGTGCTTTTGCAAGCAGGGTGTTGATATGGGCGAGTACTTCTGTGTTTTGATATGCTGATTCGATCAAATCTATCTGGACATCAATAATGACCAATGCGGTATCTGTACTCATGATGATGATCCTCTCTTGTGTGAAAGCAGCTATATTTATAACGTGCTTAACCAGGTACGAATAGAAGATATATGATCACGATAGTGCTCAATGAATTACCTGCAATGTACTCCCAGAGTGGTTGCCCTTTCATGAAGGAAGGCAAATTCCCTGCAAAGCTATCTGTATGAGTCAAATCTTCATCTGAAAGGACCTGTACCACTGTTAGAAGACGTTGGTATGCTAATTGATCATGCTGGCGTACATCATCAAGTTGGCGATCACGATTGGCCTCAAAAATGCGGCTATTGCGTTGCTCCAGATCCTCCACTTCACCACGTTCTTCAGAAATATATGCCTGTCCATCGCGTGCTCGTTGGATGGTGAAGCCATCCAATCTTCATAGATCGCAACATGGGCAATGATATCTTTGATCGACCAGTGACCTTCAACATTTGCCTGGAGCATACGAGCCTCGCCAACATCCGCCAGTAATGTCTCCCAATTAGCGCGCTCTGTTTGCATCATGGTAAGCAGTGTAATTTAATCCATGATATTCTCCATTGCGCTTTCTCCCTGTGATCATCTGATTTTCCGGGTATCTCTTGCTTGCTCTTTAGAGTTTAACATGGAATGGGGTTAGAAACCGTCCTAATTATTATGGTTCTCCCAAAAACCCTGGGTTGTTCTCAAGGGGGAGCAACCCAGGGTTTTGGTCATAATGAAAACAAACCAGGGTTTTCGGCAGACCCAGACAAAACAGGAGTGAGCCACCACTGGTGGCGAGCAGACCTGAGTAGTTACGCATTATGACTAATAGCGCGGTATTCCACTACTGGCTACAAAACGGCCTGCAAAGCGCTGTAATCGCTTTGGATTCAGCAAAAAGGAAGCTGAAGAGTTATTCAAGTTTGCTATTACCCATTCTCCAAGGCGTATGCCAGGCAGCTCGATCCAACGATAGAGTGTGGCTAAATAGGAAAGATGACGACGAGTGCCCAAAACCATAAGGCAATAAATTGCGTCCAGTCATTCCAACCATTTTGCCGGGGTTCTGAACGATGGCATTTAAAAAGAGGAATACGAATGGGAGATGCCACATATACAGGCTAAAAGAAATCAACCCGACCCAAAGTATCACGGGTCACTCAAGGGGACGCTTGAGCCAGGGCGAAGCATACAATAACGCCCACAGGCAAAAACCATAGCAGATAGCATATCCCATAGCCTGCCACTGTATCCAGTAGGACACTACTGTAGATATGTAAGGATCAAGAAAGGTGAAGACTGAAAGCTTTTGACACGAGTAATTTGATTTATGCAAATGTAATAGAGATGCCAAAGGGACAGGAAGAATAAGATTGCCAGACCCACCATTAACATCAGTGGGCTAAGGCGACGTCTCCGGTTGCTCCATTTCTCGGCCGAAGGAGTATTTTGTGCGTAGACGTACAGCATACAAATAAGCATACCAACTGCAAAAACCTCAAAATATTTCCCTGTATCACCATAGATATATGATTTAAGTACAGTAGAGACAGAATGAGGGATCAAGAAGTCCAGTTTTGGAGTATCGGCAATAAACAGGCCCCAATACCTTGTCAGCAATCCCCAGGCAGTCATAGCAAGCAAACACAAGGTGAGTTTGAGGATGCGCCAATGTACTGCACCACGGCGTACAATCAGACTGAAGAGCCAGACAATAATTGGTAGAAGAGGTAGAACTGGAATTCAATGGCAAGGGTCCAGAAAGGTTCATCAAGTTGTTGGGAGAGAGTATTATCCATGCGAAAGGTCAGAAAGAGCCACAAATCGTGCCAGTGGTCATGAGCAATACGTAATTTTTATGTCTCCTCTACTTGGTTCAGTTTATGCTCATGACCACTGGCACGATTTGTGGCTCTTTCTGACCTTTCGCATGGATAATACTCTCTCCCAACAACTTAATGGACCTTTCTGGACCCTTGCCATTGAATTCCAGTTCTACCTTCTTCTACGAATTATTGTCTGGCTCTTCAGTCTGATTGTACGCCGTGGTGCAGTACATTGGCGCATCCTCAAACTCACCTTGTGTTTGCTTGCTATGACTGCCTGGGGATTGCTGACAAGGTATTGGGGCCTGTTATTGCCGATACTCCAAACTGGACTTCTTGATCCCTCATTCTGTCTCTACTGTACTTAAATCATATATCTATGGTGATACAGGGAAATATTTTGAGGTTTTTGCAGTTGGTATGCTTATTTGTATGCTGTACGTCTACGCACAAAATACTCCTTCGGCCGAGAAATGGAGCAACCGGAGACGTCGCCTTAGCCCACTGATGTTAATGGTGGGTCTGGCAATCTTATTCTTCCTGTCCCTTTCGCATCTCTATTACATTTGCATAAATCAAATTACTGGTGTCAAAAGCTTTCCAGTCTTCACCTTCTTGATCCTTACATATCTACAGTAGTGTCCTACTGGATAAAGTGGCAGGCTATGGGATATGCTATCTGCTATGGTTTTTGCCGGTGGGCGTTATTGTATGCTTCGCCCTGGCTCAAGCGTCCGTTTGAGTGGCCCGTGGTACGTTGGGTCGGGTTGATTTCTTTCAGCCTGTATATGTGGCATCTCCCATTCGTATTCCTCTTTTTAAATGCCATCGTTCAGAAATCTCCGGCAAAATGGTTGGAATCATTGGACGCAATTTATTGCCTTATGGTTTTGGGCACTCGTCGTCATCTTTCCTATCTCAGCCACACTCTATCGTTGGATCGAGCTGCCTGGCATACGCCTTGGAGAATGGGTAATACGCAAACTTGAGAGTAACTCTTCAGCTTCCTTTTTGCTGATTTCAAAGCGATTACAGCGCTTTGCAGGCCGTTTTGTAGCCAGTAGTGGAATACCGCGCTATTAGTCATAATGCGTAACTACTCAGGTCTGCTCGCCACCAGTGGTGGCTCACTCCTGTTTTGTCTGGGTTCTGCCGAAAACCCTGGGTTGTTTTCGGTTCTGACCAAAACCCTGGGTTGCTCCCCCTCAAGAAAACAACCCAGGGTTTTTGGCAGAACCATAATAATCAGGACGGTTTCTAACCGCATTCCATGTTAAACTCTAAAGAGCAAGCAAGAGATACCCGGAAAATCAGATGATCACAGGGAGAAAGCGCAATGGAGAATATCATGGATAAAAATACATTGCTTACCATGATGCAAACAGAGCGCGCTAATTGGGAGACATTACTGGCGGATGTTGGCGAGGCTCGTATGCTCCAGGCAAATGTTGAAGGTCACTGGTCGATCAAAGATATCATTGCCCATGTTGCGATCTATGAAGATTGGATGGCTTCGACCATCCAACGAGCACGCGATGGACAGGCATATATTTCTGAAGAACGTGGTGAAGTGGAGGATCTGGAGCAACGCAATAGCCGCATTTTTGAGGCCAATCGTGATCGCCAACTCGATGATGTACGCCAGCATGATCAATTAGCATACCAACGTCTTCTAACAGTGGTACAGGTCCTTTCAGATGAAGATTTGACTCATACAGATAGCTTTGCAGGGAATTTGCCTTCCTTCATGAAAGGGCAACCACTCTGGGAGTACATTGCAGGTAATTCATATGAGCACTATCGTGATCATATATCTTCTATTCGTACCTGGTTAAGCACGTTATAAATATAGCTGCTTTCACACAAGAGAGGATCATCATCATGAGTACAGATACCGCATTGGTCATTATTGATGTCCAGATAGATTTGATCGAATCAGCATATCAAAACACAGAAGTACTCGCCCATATCAACACCCTGCTTGCAAAAGCACGTAACTCCGGTACGCCAGTCATTTACGTTCAGCATGATGAGCCTGAAGGATATGGTTTAGCTGTTGGTACCGCTGCATGGCAAATTCATCCGGCTATTGCCCCACAAGAAAACGAAACGATCGTACATAAGCGGGCATCGGACTCGTTCTACAACACTTCACTGCAACGCGAGTTAGACGAGCGTGGCATCAAACACCTTGTCGTTGTAGGATGCCAGACTGAGTACTGCGTCGATACGACAGTTCGTCGGGCGATCAGCAGCGGCTACAATGTAACGTTAGTAAGAGATGCACACACAACCTGCGATACAGAAGTTCTGACTGCAGCACAAATTATCGCTCACCATAATGCTACGCTGGATGGTTTTGGCAATGACCAGTGTGCGATTAGCGTCAAACCAACAGGCGAGATCTATTTCTAAACAGACCAGCAAAACTTTATAAAATGGGGAAATATGCGATGACATTGCACATCTCGCGTGAACAGGCATGCCATTTCCTTGCCACCTACCACTTTACTCCGACCGACCTCCCAGGCGTTTTCGAGCGCCTGGGTACAGTACAATATGACCCTCTCAACCCCGTAGGCGCAATCCTGACCTCGTCTTGCAGGCGCGTATCCCTGGCTACCGTGTCGATGATTGGCAATCATTGGCCTATACTGATCGCCTGATCTATGATGCCTGGGATAAGCAAGCTTGTCTGGTGCCTACCAGCGATTGGCCGCAACGTGCCATCATTCGCAAGATGTATCGTCCCTATCATGATAGAGAGATTTTGCAGGTCGACACCACGACACCAACCAGGATACTTGCCACTATTGATAAACAAGGTCCTCTGTCATCGCTAGAGTTTGAAGACAAAGCTCGTGTCTCTGATAACAACAGTTGGCATGGGCTGACGCACACAAAACGTGCTCTACGGGCCATGTGGGCCTGCGGTGAGCTACTCACACACCATCGCAAAGGTGGCCGCCACTACTATGATCGTCCCCAGCGTGTCATCCCACCACAACATACAACGTACAGCCGTTACTGGATGAGCCAGCTTATCACCGCTGGATCATTGCACGCAGATATCAAGCTGTAGGATTGTTGCGTCCAAATGCCGAAGCATGTATCTGGAGTGCCTGTGGTGATGGAGCAACACGCAAGCAAGCAATAGCGCAACTGGTAGAAGAGGGAACCTTGACACCTGTACATGTAGGCGAGAAAGCATGGACCTATTATATGCTCACCAGCGCACTGGCATTACTCGATGCAGCCCCTCTTGTACCACGTGCCGTCTTTGTGGGACCTCTCGATAGTATCTTATGGGATCGCAAAGCCGTGCGACAACTCTTCGATTTTGATTATTTGTGGGAGGTTTACAAACCGGCTGAACAACGTCGCTGGGGCTACTATGTACTCCCCGTCTTCTACGGTGATCGCTTTGTAGCACGCCTGGACTCACGCTTAGAAGCCGGAAGATGGACAATTTCACGCTGGTGGTGGGAACCAGATGTGATCCCAGGTGTAGAACTTTTGGAAGCATTGCGTGACGCCGTTATCAAATTCCTGCATTATCTGGGAGCTAACGATGTACAGGTGGACGCAGGAGTAGATGTAGTGACCAGAGAGACGATTCTTCGCGCTGTGAGATAGTGGTTATAGGAAACAACAACGCTCTCAAGCTCTCTGTACGTCGTTAGCTTACTTTTAACCATTGGACAGTAAAGTGTGATAGAGGCGCATCACAAGCCATGTGCCTCTACAAAATGGTAGTTTTTACCATCTCGACTCGCTCATTTGTAGCGTTCCTTGACTTCTTCTTCCCAAATCTCCTGATATTGCTCCATACGAATACCCATTTCCCACTTGCTGATATATGCAACGATAGCATAAGTGTTCTGATCATATCAATTTGCAGAACTAATCAACTATGCTTCGCTGGTTGACGTTTCCTCATGGTTCAATTAATCAAAGTAGTAGGCAAGTCCAACTTTTTAGTAGAAACATGTACCTCTTTTTCCTACTTTATTTTAATTTATATACATATTCACGTCTAATCTAATAAAGATTACTATACACAGAACTTTTATGAATCGCACAAAGTGAGTCAGAACCAGTATATTTTAGGATTCAGAGGAGAAAGAAATGGCACAGCAGCAAACACCAAACCCTCAGCCTTTCCCGTATATCCGTTTAATACTCACTATAGTACTCACCTCTTTCATATTGCTACTTTTTTTTAGTAAAAAGATAGATCTAGTAGTTCTTTTAGGGCTGCTTCTCTCCCTGCTTAGTATTAGCTTCGTTGAACGTCTTCTCACCTCGATCGACGCATGGGATTCCTGGATTGAGTCCCGCCTAAGGAACTTCTGTTTACTGTTGTCTAAGTTCACTATTGGTCGCAAGATCTCAGCTATTGGTCGCAAGATCTTAGCTATTGGTGCACAAAATCCACTTCATAACTTATCCTGTGTTTATTCTAACAATTCTGGCCATGATCTTTCATACAGCTATTGGCAATGTAATCGGTCCTGCCAATGATACTGTTTGCTTGAGCATTTCGCTTCCCTGGTGCAGTTCTGGCATTGGCGTTACCACATTCGATGATGTACGCATTGGTCTTATTGTAAATGATCACGATGGTGGGCCTTTCGACCAATCTCGCTTGAACGCCCAGGAAAAAAAAGTCGAGTCACTCATCTTTCAAGAAAATCATACTTCCTGTATCGGTTCTCATATTACCCTTGCAGTAGCTACTATGCTCAGTCGTACCATCGAAGACCCAAGTGGCTCTGCCGTTGTTGGACTAGGGAGTTTACAGGGTGCTTATATTGCCCAGAAAGACTATAACGATGGTAATCCTCCTGTTCGTCTCTGTATTGCTATTGCTAATATTGGTACATCTAATACTGCAAATGATGCCGTGCCACAGGTGATCCAGCAGATTAAACAGTTCTCCCGATATGACACCTCCTTCCGGGGTGTAGTAGGTATGCCATATAGTGCACAAATTCAACACATATTTGATAAAATCCCACCCTGGCAGCAGACAAATATTCCTATCGTCTCCCCGTCTGCGACCAGCGACAACCTCTCTAATATAAAGAATTTCTATCGTGTTAGCTCTCCGGACCAGGTTCAGGGTATAGCTCAGGCCCGGTTCTTTTGCGCTTACCGTACTCGTCTGGCAAAGAGTCAGAACTCTATTTCCATTGATGTCTTCTATGATCCCAACAACTCCTATAGCAATAGTTTAAGTGCAGATTTTGAGGGAGAACTAGGCAAATGTGGTATGCCTTACGATAGAGAGAGATATACAATCAACAATGCCCAATCCATACAAAGTGCGGTAGATAATGCTATGCAAAAGCACTACACTTTTATTTTCTTTGCAGGATACATCTCAGACCAAGACACATTAGAAAACAGGATACAAGAGAACTCACTCCGCAATTCAAGTGGATCATCATCCAATGTTACTATTCTCGGTGGAGATGGATTAGACATCACAAATCCCGATCATAATACATTTGCTCCCATCTATATGACCGCCTACACATATCCACTCAAGAACGATGCTCCTGATGCTAAGAAATTCATTGAAGAATACACAAAGAATTTTTCTTTACCAGTTTTTGCATATACCATTCCATCCTATACGTTGCTTCCGCCTGATGGCGTCCGTACCTACAATGCGATGAAAGCTTTTACCAGTACACTGAGTGGTATCAATACAACGCCAACGCAAGAAGAGCTGAATGATCTTCTACGCCGGGTGCATTTCGATAGTTTCGGTATCCAGTTTATATTCCGTGGACACAAGACCGCCAATATCAGCGATCCTTTTCCTATTCCGGTTTCTATTATGTGCACAGATAATACACATACTATTCACCTGGTAGCAACTTATGGCACCGATGGCACTATAACACCAGAAAATGGAAGGGAAAAGGAGGGGGCTTATGCCCTTAAACAGCAGCCTAAATCAGAATT